>NZ_JBHSFH010000004.1:0-562102 GCF_042653885.1 Streptomyces ovatisporus | reverse complement strand
CGCCGTTGTCGCGACGGTCGAGCGCGCGCTGCAGCGCGGCTGCGGCGTTCTTGCGGTCGGTGTCACGCTTCGTGCGGGCGGCGTGCCGCACGCGGCGGCGGGCAGTCTCATCCATGATCAGCAACTCCTTCTGCACAAACAGATCGAAGAAGAGTGGGGGGTCGATGACGCCGGAAGGGGCGGGGGCGTGAGGGTGCAGCAGGGGTCGCCTGCGTGAGCGCACCGTTGCCTCGTCCGCCGGTCGCTGGATGAGCGAGACGTTCGGCTTCCACAAAGGTAGAGCCGGAGGTCAGTGTTGTCTCGCCAAATAGTTGGTCTTCCTACTATCTGAGACGAAGACCACTCGGTTCAGGCCACCCGCCGCGTTACGGAAGGTCTGCGAGGAGCGAGGGCAGCTCACCGAGGCCCGTGATGCGCCTGACCACGGCAGTGGTCCCCGGGACCGCCGTGGCGCGCCCGTCCGGATGCCCTCCCGCCCCCGCCGCCTCCTCCGCGCCCGTGCCGGTGCACTCGGCTGTCCCCGCTGTCCCCGCTGTCCCCGTGCGGTCGAGCCAGATCCCGTGCAGACCTGCCTCGTCGGCGGCGCGGGCGTCGATGTCGTACCTGTCCCCGACGTAGGCGACTTCCTGCGGCGGGAGCCCCAGCGCCGCGCAACCGGCGCGGAACGCCTCGCGAGCGGGCTTGGCATGGCCGATTTCGTCCGCGCAGAGCAGCGCCTCCATCCGCCCCCTGATGCCGAGACGGCGCAGCTTGCGCTCCTGCACGGCGGAGGAGGAGTTGGAGAGCACGCCGTGCCGGTAGCGGGGCGTCAGCGCGTCCAGCGCGGGGACCGCGTCGGGGAAGAGCGTCCAGGCCTGCTCGTACAGGGCGATGTAGCGCCCGAACCAGGCGTCCGCCTCGGCGTCGGAGAGGGCCGTTCCGAGGAAGGCCCGGGCCCGTTCCCTGCGGTGCTCCAGGAAGCCCAGTTCTCCGCCGACGAAGCGCGCGAACTGCTCCTCCATCACCTCCCGCCAGCGTGCCAGGGCGGCTTCCGGCGAGGGATGACGCGACAGCAGACGCTCTGCCTCGATGTGCCGGAGGGCGCCCGCGCGGTCCGAGCCGGTGTAGTCGAAAAGAGTGTCGTCGACGTCCCACAGCACAGCACGGATCGGCATGTGCCGGACGTTAGCAGGGAGTTGACGGAAGCCGGCCGGCGCGACGTCCCGGCACCACGGCGCGACGGCCCGGCCCCCTCCGCGCGGGAGGGCACCGGGCCGTCGCGGGCCGGGCGTCGCAGGACGGTCCGTGGACCGGTCCGCGGCGTCGGGGTCAGCCCATGTGCGGGTAGCGGTAGTCGGTCGGCGCCACCTGGGTCTCCTTGATGGCGCGGGGCGACATCCACCGCAGCAGGTTGAACTTCGAACCCGCCTTGTCGTTGGTGCCGGAGGCCCGCGCGCCGCCGAAGGGCTGCTGGCCGACGATGGAGCCGGTCGGCCGGTCGTTGAGGTAGAAGTTGCCCGCGGCGAAGCGGAGTTTGTCGCTCGCCTCCGCCAACGCGGCCCGGTCACGGGCCAGTACGGCGCCGGTGAGGGCGTAGGCGGCGACGGACTCCATCTGCTCCAGCATCGTCGCCCACGTGTCGTCCTCGTAGACGTGCACGGCGAGGATCGGGCCGAAGTACTCCTCGGAGAAGACCTCGTTCTCCGGGTCGGTGCAGGCGATGACGGTCGGCTGCACGAACCAGCCGACGGAGTCGTCGTATTCGCCGCCGACGAGGATCTCGCAGCTGGGGTCCTGCTTCGCCCGGTCGATAGCGGCCTTGTTCTTGGCGAAGGCACGGTCGTCGATGACGGCACCGATGAAGTTCGACAGGTCGCTGACGTCCCCCATCGCCAACCCCTCGGTCTCCGCGACGAGTTCGTCCTTCAGGCCGCCGTCCCACAGCGAACGCGGGATGTAGGCGCGGGACGCCGCCGAGCACTTCTGACCCTGGTACTCGAAGGCACCGCGCACCATGGCCGTCTTCAGCACCGCCGCGTCGGCGGTCGGGTGGGCGACGATGAAGTCCTTGCCGCCCGTCTCACCGACGACGCGCGGGTAGGACTTGTAGCGGTCGATGTTCTCGCCGACCGCCTTCCACAGGTGCTTGAAGGTCCTGGTCGAGCCGGTGAAGTGCACGCCCGCCAGGTCCGGGTGGGGCAGCGCCACCTCGGAGACCTCCTTGCCGTCGCCCGTGACGAGGTTGATCACGCCCTTGGGCAGTCCGGCCTCCTCCAGCAGCTCCATGAGCAGCACGGCGGAGTGGGTCTGCGTCGGGGACGGCTTCCAGACGACCACGTTGCCCATCAGCGCGGGCGCGGTGGGCAGGTTGCCGGCGATGGCGGTGAAGTTGAAAGGCGTGATCGCGTAGACGAAGCCCTCCAGCGGACGGTGGTCCAGCCGGTTCCACACGCCCTTCGGCTGCATGGGCGGCTGCTCCTCCAGGAGTTCACGCGCGAAGTGCACGTTGAAGCGCCAGAAGTCGATCAGTTCGCACGGGGCGTCGATCTCCGCCTGCTGGACCGTCTTGGACTGGCCGAGCATCGTCGAGGCGGCGATCGTCTCCCGCCAGGGGCCGGAGAGCAGTTCGGCGGCCTTGAGGATGATCGCGGCACGGTCGTCGAAGGACATCGCACGCCAGGCGGGCGCAGCGGCCAGAGCGGCGTCGACTGCCTCCTGCGCATCCTGGCGGGTGGCGTTGGCGTAGGTGCCGATCACCTTGCTGTGGTTGTGCGGCTGGACGACGTCGAAGCGTTCGCCGCCCCCCATCCGCTTCTGCCCGTTGATCGTCATGGGCAGGTCGACGGGGTTCTCTGCGAGCTCCTTGAGCTTTCGCTCCAGGCGGGCACGCTCGGGGGAACCGGGTGCGTAGGTGTGCACCGGCTCGTTGTACGGGGCGGGGACCTGGGTCACAGCGTCCATGGCTGCCGTCTCTCCTTCGTACGAGGGCACTGTCAGTGTTCTTCAGCCGGTCAGCCGCGGGTGGCGAGCGAGCGGAGGAAGAAGCCGAGATTGGCCGGGCGCTCTGCGAGGCGCCGCATGAAGTATGCGTACCAGTCCGTTCCGTAGGGGACGTATACGCGCACACGGTGGCCCTCGGCGGCCAGCCGCTGCTGCTCGGCGTCCCGGATGCCGTAGAGCATCTGGAACTCGAACTCGTCGTGCTTGCGTCCGAGTCGCCGTGCCAGTTCCTGCGCTATGGCGACCATCCGCGGGTCGTGCGATCCGACCATGGGATAGCCCTTGCCGGACATGAGGATCTTCAGGCAGCGGACGTAGGCGCGATCCACGTCCGCCTTCCTCTGGTGGGCGACCGCCGCCGGCTCGTTGTACGCCCCCTTCACCAACCGTACGCGCGAGCCTTCGCCGGAGAGGGCGACCGCGTCCTCCTCGGTGCGGAAGAGACAGGACTGCAGGACTGCGCCGGTCTGCGGGTGGCCGGTACGCAGCTCGGCCAGGACGGCGAGGGTGGAGTCGACCGTGTGGTGCGCCTCCATGTCCAGTGTCACTGTCGTCCCCGCCTCGGCCGCGGCCTCGACGACGGGCCGGGCGTTCGCCAGGGCGACGTCGTGGCCCCCCGGGAGCGCCTGCCCGAACGCGGACAGCTTCACGGACATCTCCGCCCGCGTCCCCAGGCCCTCCTCCGCGAGCGCCTGGGCGAGGGCGAGGTACGCGTCGCGGTTGCGCAGCGCCTCCGTGCGGTCCGTGGTGTCCTCGCCGAGGTGGTCGAGGGTGACCTGGAGGCCGCGTCCGGTCAGCGAACGTACGGCCTGGAGGCAGGGGTCGAGCTGCTCACCTGCCACGAAACGGTTCACCACGGGGCGGGTGACCGGCGCGGTCGAGACGAGACGGCGGATGCCGTCGCTGCGCGAGGCGGCGAGGAGCACTGGTCCGAACACGGGCACCTCCACTGGCGTTCTTCTGCACGCTCCTGGCGTCCGGGGCAGACCGTGTGCGCGGTGGGCCGGGGGCGCGTCGGAGCCACCCTGAATCTAAGGATCGCTCTGTACAGCCGCCATCGACAGCTGTCACGCATCCGTGTCCCAGATCTCAGACATCTGTACGAGAATGGGGAGAGCCGCATCCGGGGAGGCGGCGCACGGGCAAGCCCACCGGCGAACCACGGGGACCGGCGGGCCTGCGGCACGAGCAGATGAACAGCGGAGCGGCCATGCGCGAGGACTACCAGGCGCTCATCGACGAGGTCTCCGCCCTGCTCGGCACTCCCGCCACGCTGGAGGGCCGCGACTTCGCGCTGATCGCATTCGGTGCGCACGAGAGCCACGGCGAGGGCGACGAGCCCGCCCTGGACCCCGTCCGCACCCGCTCGATCCTGGGCCGCGGCTCGACGGCCGACGTGCGCGCGTGGTTCGAGAGCTTCGGCATCACCAGGGCGACAGCCCCCGTACGCATCCACCCGGAACCGTCGGCGGGCGTCCTGCACGGCCGGATCTGCCTGCCGGTGCGGTACGGGGGCGTCGTCCACGGCTACATCTGGCTGATCGACGACGGCAGGCTCGACCTCGCCGACCCGCGCATGACCCCCGCCATGACGGTGGCGGCGCGCATCGGCGAGCTGCTGGCGGCGGAGGCACGCACGGAGGCGCGCACCGGTGAGCTGCTGCGGGCGCTGCTGCTCGGCGGTGAGGAGGGACCGGGCACCGGGGCGGTGGCGGCGCCGGGACGCGGTGGGCCGGAGCCGGGACGGGGGGCGCCGCCGGGACCGAGTGGTGAGGAGCGCGCCGCTGCCGCCGCCGAACTGCGGGAGCTCATCGGCCCTGCTGCCGCCGGCCCGCTGGCTCTGCTGGCGGTGACGCCCTGGCGGACGGACGGGTCCGCAGGCCCGGACGCTGCTGCCGCCCACGTACCACCCCACGTGGTGGCCCGGTGCGTGCTCCCCGCCGGGCCGGTACCACGCCGGTCGCGGAACGCCGAGCGCCGCCGGGAGACGTCCCGTGCGGAGGTACGGGCAGGTCCCGGCACCGGCATCGGTGACGGTGACGGTGACGGTGACGGTGACGGTGACGGTGACGGCGGTCCCCCTGCCGGGCCCGTCCTGGCCGCTGTGGTGCGGCTGCGCTCCGTGCAGGGCCGTGATTCCGTCCGTACGACCGCGGAGCGGCTGCTCCGGGTGCCCCGTCAGCCGGCCGCCGCCGGCATCAGCGCCCCGCGCCGCGGCCTCGCCGAGCTGCTGCCCGCGTGGTGCGAGGCGGTGGCCGCGGCGCGTGCCGCGCACGCGGAGGGACGCCTTGGTCCCGTGGCCGAATGGGACGCGATCGGTCCGTACCGGCTGCTCACCCGGCTGTCGGCGGACGTCGGCGACGAGCCCGCCGTACAGGCCCTGCTGAGCCCCGCGCATGCCGAACTGGCCCGTACGGCCGAGGTGTTCCTCGATCACGCGGGACAGGCGGGCCGTACCGCGTCGGCGCTCGGCATCCACCGTCAGACGCTCTACTACCGCCTCTCGCGCGTCGAAGCGCTCACCGCCCTCGATCTCGACGACGGCGCGTCACGCCTCCTGCTGCACATGGCTCTGAAGGCGGCGCGGTTGTGAGGGCCGCCGAGCCCGCGCGTCGCCGGGGCCCTGCGTCGCCCGAGGCCCTGCGTCGCCCGAGGCCCGTGCGGCGCTCGTCCGGGAGCACGCGTCCCTCTCGTCCCGGTGCGGAACTCCCGGGCTCCGGGCAGGCGGACCGTCCGGAGCTGTGCCCGGGATTCCGGAAACCCCGGGGGACCGGCCGGGGCCGGAGCGTAGCGTCGGTGGTGTGACGGACAGCGATGACGCGTTACTGGCGCTCTACGACGAGCGGATGCGCGGAGCGCCCCCGGAGCCGCTGCCCGGGGCCGTGCTCGAACAGGACGGCCCCGTGGTCCGTACCGTCGGCCAGTTCCGCGGCTTCGTCTTCACGCCGCGCGACATGGGCGTGCGCGGCGCCGCGCTGGATCGCCTCGTCGCCCGGCAACGCGACCGGTTCGCGGAGCGCGGCGAGTCCGTCGAGTGGCGTGCGCACCGGCACGACGAGCCGCCCGAACTGCCCGAGCGCCTGCGGGCAGCGGGCTTCGTGCCCGGGGAGAGCCGGACGGTCCTCCTCGGGCAAGCCTCCGAGATGGTGACGGAACCGGTCCTTCCGGAGGGGGTCGTGGTGCGCCGCGTCACCGGCGAGCACGACATGCGCCGGATCGCCGCCATGGAGTCCGAGATCTGGGGCAGCGACCTCGGCTGGCTGGCCGGCATGCTGACGGAACGGACGGCGGCGGCGCCGGACGACACCGTCGTGCTGACCGCCGAGACCGGCGGGCGGATCGTCTGCGCCGCGTGGATGTTGCTCTCGGGAGAGGCCGGTCACGCAGGTCTGCGGGGCGGTACGACAGTGCCCGAGTGGCGGGGCCGGGGTCTCTACCGGAGTCTCGTCGCCGTCCGGGCGAGGATGGCCGCCGAACGGGGCGTGCGGTACCTGCAGGTGGAGGCCACCGGCGACAGCCGCCCCGTGCTGACGCGGCTGGGCTTCCGGGCGGTCACCACGATGACGCCGTACGTGTGGACGCCCCCGGGGAGCTGAACTTCCCCGGCGGCCGGTGCGGGTAAGGTCCCGCGGATGACGGTGGGTTGGGCGACGACTCGGCTGATCGTGCTCCGCGGCAACTCCGCATCGGGAAAGTCCTCGGTCGCCGCCGAGGTGCGCGCACGGTACGGACGAGGCCTCGCCCTGGTCGCCCAGGACGATCTACGGCGGGTCGTGCTCCGCGAGAGGGACACCCCTGACGGCGCGAACATCGGTCTCGTCGGCACCGTCGCCCACTACGCGCTCGACCACGGCTACCACGTCGTCGTCGAAGACATCCTGCGCGCCGCGCACTACGGGTCGATGCTCGAAGCACTGCGCCGGGACCACCGGGGGCGGACCGCCGGGGGCCGGACCGGGCCGGGCGGCGCGGCCGTCAGGCTCCGACAGTGCCGTCGATGCCCTCGCGCAGGAGATCGGCGTGGCCGTTGTGGCGGGCGTACTCGTGGATCAGGTGGAGCATGACGAGCCGCAGGGAGACGTCCTCGCCCCACCTGGCCTGGTGTGCGGTCACATCGAGCGACGCGGCCTCCCGCTCGATGCGGCGGGCGTGGTCGACCTCTGCCTGCCACGCTTCGAAGGCCTCGGCGCGCGTGGACCCGCTCGCCTCGTACGCCTCCTGGTAGTCGCCCTCCTCCGACCAGAGGAGAGGGATGTCCTCACGGTTGACCGTCCGCCGGAACCAGGCCCGCTCGACCTCCGCCATGTGCCGGACGAGTCCGAGCAGCGACAGCGTCGAGGGTGGCATCGACTGACGGCGCAGTTCCTCGTCCGTCAGCCCCTCGCACTTCCACGCGAGCGTCGCCCGGTGGAAGTCGAGACAGGCACGCAGCGTCTCGCGCTCTCCCGCTGCGAGCGGAGGCGACGGACGTTCGACGGTCACGGCAGGTCCTCTCTCCCGGTTCACGTCCAGGCTCATTTCCCGGGCTCGCTTCCCGAGCTGACTTCCGGGCTCCTGCCGGCCCTCGCGGACCGGATCGGCTGCCGGCGGAGACGCGCCGTGCCCGGACCACGTCTCATCGGCGGTCCGGGCACGCTTCCACTGCCCGCAGGGGGTGCGTCAGGTGGGCGCTGCTCAGTCGGTGAGGTCCACACTGCGGGCGGACGTCGCACCGATCTCGCCCTTGATCTCCGTGAGTACCGGGGCGGGGATGTTGTCGTCGACGGTCAGCGCGACCAGCGCGTCACCGCCCGCCGTCGCCCGGCCGACCTGCATGCCGGCGATGTTGATGCCGGCCTCGCCGAGGATGCGCCCGACGGTGCCGACCACGCCCGGACGGTCGGCGTAGCGGAAGAAGGCCATGTGCTCGGCGAGCGCCAGGTCCACGTCGTGCTCGCCGACGGCGACGATCTTCTGCAGGTGCTTCGGCCCGGCCAGGGTGCCGGAGACCGACACCTCCTCACCGCTGCTGAGCGTGCCCCGCACGGTCACCACGTTGCGGTGCTCGGGCGACTCGCTGGAAGTGGTGAGCCGGACCTCGACACCGCGCTCCTGGGCGAAGAGCGGAGCGTTGACGTAGCTGACCGTGTCGTCGACGACGTCCTCGAAGACACCCTTGAGAGCGGAGAGTTCGAGCACCTTCACATCGTGCTGCGTGATCTCGCCGTACACCTCCACGTCCAGCCGCACCGCGACCTCCCCGGCGAGGGCGGTGAAGATCCTGCCGAGGCCCTCGGCCAGCGGCAGCGCCGGACGCACGTCCTCGGCGATGACTCCGCCCTGGACGTTGACCGCGTCCGGCACGAGTTCACCGGCCAGCGCCAGCCGCACCGACCTGGCGACGGCGATGCCCGCCTTCTCCTGGGCCTCGCCGGTGGAGGCGCCCAGGTGCGGAGTGCACACGACCTGATCGAACTCGAAGAGCGGGGAGTCGGTGCACGGCTCGCTCGCGTAGACGTCGAGGCCGGCGCCCGCGACGCGGCCCTCCTTGAGCGCGGAGGCCAGCGCCGCCTCGTCGACGATGCCGCCGCGGGCCGCGTTGATGATGCGGACGCCCGGCTTGACCTTGTGCAGGGCGTCGTCGCCGATCAGGCCGAGGGTCTCCGGCGTCTTGGGGAGGTGGACGGTGATGAAGTCCGAGGTCTCCAGCAGTTCGTCCAGGGAGAGCAGCTTCACACCCATCTGCGCGGCGCGGGCGGGCTGCACGAAGGGGTCGTACGCGACGACCTTCATCCCGAACGCGGACATCCGCTGGGCGACCAGCACGCCGATGCGGCCGAGGCCGACGACGCCGAGTGTCTTCTCGCTCAGCTCGACGCCTGAGTACTTGCTCCGCTTCCACTCGCCGTTCTTCAGCGCGGAGTTGGCCTGCGGGATGTTCCGCGCGCTGGCGATCAGCAGGCCGCAGGCGAGTTCGGCGGCGGTGACGATGTTGGACGTGGGCGCGTTGACGACCATGACGCCGGCCTTGGTGGCGGCGGGGACGTCGACGTTGTCGAGCCCGACCCCCGCCCGGGCCACCACCTTGAGCTTGCGGGCCGCGGCGACGGCCTCGGCGTCGACCTTCGTGGCGGAACGCACGAGGATCGCGTCCACGTCGGCGATGGCGGTGAGAAGTTCGTCCCGGTCGGCTCCGTTGCAGCTGCGGATCTCGAAGTCCGGTCCGAGAGCGTCGACGGTGGCGGGCGAGAGCTCTTCGGCGATCAGTACTACGGGCTTGCTCACGTGGTCTCCAGTCTGGCAGATCATCCTCACCGCGGGCAGGCGGCGGGGAACAACGGCCGCGTCCCGACGGCCGTAGACGGTGGAGGGGGTCATCCCCGCGGGCGCAGGGCAGACGCACGACGCTGTGAGCCTGTGGCGCGCTTGGCTTGTGCGTGCAGTGTAGCCAGCCACGCCAGGTGGGGGCTTCCCCTCCCGGTAATCGATCATGTCCCGGACGGCCGGCCGGCGTCACGGGATCACGGCAGCCGGGATGCACGGCCCGGCCTCCGGCGGCCTCCGCCTCCCGGGAGCGGGAGGCGGCGGCGCCCGTCGCGGGGCGGGACGCTCTCAGGGGGCGTCACGAGATCGTTCCTGCGCCCCCTGTGCACCTTCACGCCTCCACACGTACGGGCACGGTCACCTCCCCCCGGACGTCACGGCTGGAATGCGCGACCAGCAGGCGGTAGTCGCCTGCGGGGGTCCTCCAGGCGTGCGCCGCTTCGTCCCACACCTGGAAGGCGCGCGGTTCCACGCGGACGTCGGCGCTCACCGCCGCGCCGGGTGCGGCTTCGACGACGGCGAACCCGGCGAGCCAGCGCACCGGCCGCTGCGGGTCCTCCCCGGCCGGGCCGCCCGCCGCGCCCTCCGGAGCCTCCAGGTAGAGCTGCACGACCTCCCGGGACCGGTGGGGACCGGTGTTCCGCAGCGGAACCGTCACCTCCAGGGGCTCGCCGTCCCGCCAGGGGGAGGTCCGGGGGCGGCCGTAGGACCAGTCCGCGTAACCCAGTCCGTAGCCGAACTCGCGGGCAGGCGTGCGGCCGAGGCGGTCCCAGCCGCGGTGCCCGACGTCGAGAGCCTCGGCGTAGTCGATGACGCCGCCGCGCGGTACGCCGTCCGGCACGGGCACGTCCTCGTGGGAGGCGGGAAGCGTCCACGGCAGCCGCCCGGAGGGCTCGCACGCCCCGCTGAGCACGTCGGCGAGCGACGTGCCCGCCTCCTGTCCGGGCAGCCACCACCACAGCGTGGCGGGAACCTCCGGCGAGTCCAGCCACGGCAGCAGGACGGGGGCTCCCGCATTGACCACGACCACGGTGCGCGGGTTGGCTCCGGCGACGCGACGCACCAACTCGCACTGGCGCCCGGGGAGTTCGAGACTCTCCCGGTCCCAGCCCTCGGACTCGGTCTCGTGGTCGGTGCCGACCACCACGACAGCGGCATCCGCCTCCGAGGCCGCCCGCACGGCCTCCGCGATCTCGGCATCGGGCCCCGGCTCGGGCGGCAGATGGCGCAGTTCGAGACGGGCGAAGCGCCCGAACGACCCGACGTCGACCACCTGGACCACCGCAGAGATCCTCAACTGCCGTCAATTCCGGCACTTCGATCCTCCGCACGTGGCCGCGCGGGTGATTCGCCGACGAGTCGAGGAGCGCGTCCTCCGCCACGCGCCGTGTGCTCTCGCTGAGCAGGGAGCCGTCGATCTCGATCCGGTGTGCGCCCACCGGAGCGACCTCCAGTAGGTGCTCCCCGGGTTCGTGGAGCCCGACCCGGGCCTCCACCCGTACGGAGACGGCACCCTCGGGCAGCCGGCGCACCGAACCGTCCCAGGGGAGAGGGACAGTGCGCGTCTCCAACTGCCGCTCCCCCGCGCCGAGAACGGTCAGGGTGACCTCCCCGCCGACCGCCGCGGCCTGCTCCATGAAGGGAGCATGGCGCAGAGTGCGTCCGCCGCGATGTGCTGTGACGGCCGCGGACGGGAACGCCTCCCGCAGGGCGTCCAGCGGGCTGCTGACGTACGGCGCCGTGACGTGCGCGCTGCCACCGCCCTGCACGAACGGCTCCAGCGCGTTGGCGCCGATCAGTGCGATGCGGGCGGTGCCGGGCGCGAGCGGCAGCAACCGCCCCTCGTTGCGCAGTACGACGGTGGCCCGGGCAGCGGCACGGCGCAGCAGGGCGCGGGTGGCGGGCGTGTTCCCGGACGCGGTCTCCAACCGCCGTTCGGCGGCCGGGGTTTCGTTCCCGGAGCTCGCCGCGGTGCCCGCCGCCTCCCGAGCCTCTGCCGGGGCACACTCCGTCCCGGCGAGGGCGCCGACGCGGCCCGCCAGCCGGAGGATGCGGCGCACCTTGTCGTCGACGTCCTCCCGCGGAACCTCGCCGGACCGTACGGCCTCCAGCAGCGCGGGGCCCCAGGGACCGCCGGGGCCCGGCATGACCAGATCCAGCCCGTTGCGCGCCGACGCGACAGTGCTCTTCGCCGCCAGCCAGTCGCTGACCACGACACCGTCGAAGTCCCATTCGTCCTTGAGGAGTTCACGCAGCAGCCAGCGGTGCTCCGTCGCGGGGGCGGCCTCCGTCCCTTCCCCTGGTCCCCGGCGGTCCCCGGGAGACCCCACCTCGAGTCCGTTGTAGGCCGCCATGAGCATCCACACCCCGGCGTCCTTCACGACCCGTTCGAAGGGGGCGAGATACACCTCGCGCAGCGTGCGAGCGCTCAACCGCGAGCGACAGACGGTCCGTCGGGTCTCGGAGTCGTTGGCGACGAAGTGCTTCACACAGGCGCCCACCCCCTGCCGCTGGAGGGCCGAGACGTACGCGACGGCCAGCCGGCCGCTGAGCAGCGGGTCCTCGGAGAAGCATTCGAAGTGCCGTCCCCCGAGGGGCGTGCGCTGGAGGTTGACCACGGGCGCGAGCACCACGTCGGCGCTCTTGGCGCGTGCTTCGGCGGCCATGAGCGTGCCCAGTTCGTCCAGCAGGTGCTCGTCCCACGTCGCGGCGAGCGCCGAGGGCGCGGGCAGCTGCGCCGAGGTGGTGGGGGCCGTGCCCCTGCCGCGCACACCGATCGGCCCGTCGGAGACGGTGACGGGGCGGAGCCCGACGGCGGGCAGCGGAGGCAGCGTCCACGCGGTCGCACCCGTGAGCACGCGCACGCGCTCCTCGAGGCTCAGCCGGGACACGAGCTCCCCGAGCCGGGCGTCGGAGGGTTCGCCGTGAGCGGGGCGCCCCACGCCGGTCATGCCTGCTCCTGTCGGACGTCGTTGCGGCGTACGGCCGCCTCACCGCAGGCATCCTCCCCAGGCGGGCAGGCGCGAACCGTGCAGAGAGCCCGCGGCAGCCGCACCGCCGCTCCCATGGCAGGAAGGGTGGGAACTTCGTCATTGCGGACATCGGTGGCCGGCTGAAGAATCGGATCCGTGACCGGGCAGCCCCGCAGAAGCAGCGAAGACGTGCTGGTGGTGGTCTTCGACGGCGTGCAGAGCCTCGACGTGACGGGGCCCGTCGAAGTCTTCGCCGGCGCCTGCCTCTCCGCCGGCGATCCCGGCGCCTACCGGCTGCGTACCGCGTCGCCGGACGGCGGTCCGGTCCGCACCTCCAGCGGCCTCACGCTCGTCCCCGATCTCTCGCTCGACGACGTCCGCGCACCGCACACCCTTCTGGTGCCGGGCGGCCACGGCACCCGCACGCCGGACCCCCGGCTCGTCGACTGGCTGCGCGCGCAGGCTCCCCACGCCCGGCGCCTGGTCTCCGTGTGCACCGGTGCGATGCTGCTCGCGGAAGCGGGGCTGCTGCGCGGGCGCCGGGCGACGACTCACTGGGCCTACAGCCGTACGCTCGCCCGCCGTCACCCGGAGACGGAGGTCGACCCGGACCCGATCTACATCCGCGACGGTCACGTCGCCACCTCCGCCGGTGTGACGGCGGGCATCGACCTGGCCCTCGCGCTGGTCGAGGAGGACCTCGGACGGGACGTCGCGCTCGAAGTCGCCCGGCATCTGGTGGTCTTCCTGCACCGCCCGGGAAACCAGGCGCAGTTCAGCGCCCAGCTGGCCGCCCAGACCGCCCGGCGTGAGCCGCTGCGCGAGCTCCAGCAGTGGATCGTCGAGCATCCCGAGGACGATCTGTCCGTCACCGCGCTCGCCCATCGCGTCCGGCTCTCCCCGCGGCACTTCGCCCGCGTCTTCCAGGACGAGACCGGCACGACACCCGGCCGCTACGTCGACCGGGTCCGTCTGGACCAGGCACGCAGGCTCCTGGAGGAGAGCTCCCGCAGCATCGCGGAGATCTCACGCGCCTGCGGTTACGGCACCCCGGAGGGGATGCGCCGTGCCTTCGTCAAAGGGCTGGGGTCGGCGCCCGCCGACTACCGGCGCCGTTTCCGGCCGCCGGACGGATGACCGCCGGCGGCGCCCGGCCGCCTTCCCGCCCCCGCGCACCCCCGAGTTCGGACGTCCTGACGTCCCGGCACATCAGCCCCTCTCCGAACGCATCCCTCCGAACGCATCCCTCCGACCGCTCGCCGACCGTTCTCCGACCGTTCTCCGAAAGGGCCGACATGCAGATCGCGATCCTCCTCTACGACAACTGCACCGTTCTCGACGCCGTAGGCCCCTACCAGACGCTGGGGCCGCTGCCCGGTGCGGAGACCGTCTTCGTCGCCGAGCGGCCCGGTCCCGTGCTGGACGACAGCCGCAGCCTCCCGCTGGTGGCGGAGAGTTCCCTCACCGAAGTCACGAGCCCGGACATCGTGGTCGTCCCCGGCGGCCCGGAACCCGACCTGCGGAACGAGACCGTCCTCGACTGGCTCCGCACGGTCGACACCACCAGCACCTGGACGGTCTCGGTGTGCACGGGATCGCTGCTGCTCGGCGCGGCGGGCCTGCTGGACGGCCGCCGTGCGACGTCGCACTGGACTACCCTGGAGCAGCTGAAGACGTTCGGCGCGGAGCCCACGCGTCAACGCGTCGTCTTCGACGGGAAGTACGTCACGGCGGCCGGGGTGTCCGCCGGGATCGACATGGGGCTCACGCTCGCGGGGAGGATCGCCGGGGACGAGCACGCGCAGGCCGTGCAGCTGATGATCGAGTACGACCCGCAGCCCCCGTACGACGCCGGCTCCCCCGACAAGGCCCCGGCAGCGCTGGTGGAGCTCATCAGCGGGGTGCCGCGACCCCAGGGCTGAGTGCGGAGCGAGGCACCCACGCCGACTGCCGCCCTCCTGGGGCGACCCCGTCCAGCTCAGCTCCACCGGCAGGTGTCCGGTCGTGGACGAGGCGGGCGGTCTCCTGGACCCGCGGCCCGCAGGACGACCGCCCCGCTCCCTCGTGGAGGGAGCGGGGCGGCACGGGTCCTCACCGGGCGGAGAGCGCCGGGGCGCTCACCGCGAGGGGGCTCACGCCTCCTCGTCGACCCAGCTCATCAGCTTGCGGAGCTTGCGACCCGTCGTCTCCAGCAGGTGGTCGTTGGCTGCCTTCTTGTACTCGTTGTACTTCGGAAGCCCTGCGTTGTACTCCTTCATCCAGTTGTTGGCGAAGCTGCCGTCCTGGATGTCGTCGAGCAGCTTGCGCATCTCGGCCTTGACACCGTCGTTGATGATGCGCGGGCCGCTGACGTAGTCGCCCCACTCGGCGGTCTCGGAGACCGACCAGCGCATCTTCTCCAGGCCGCCCTCGTACATCAGGTCCACGATCAGCTTCAGCTCGTGGAGGCACTCGAAGTACGCGATCTCCGGCTGGTATCCCGCCTCGACGAGCGTCTCGAAGCCCGCCTTGACCAGCGCGGACGTACCGCCGCAGAGGACCGCCTGCTCACCGAAGAGGTCCGTCTCGGTCTCCTCGGTGAACGTGGTCTTGATGACACCCGCACGCGTGCCGCCGATGCCCTTCGCGTAGGAGAGCGTCAGGGCGAACGCGTCGCCCGTCGCGTCCTGTTCGACGGCCGCGATGCACGGCACGCCGCGTCCTTCCTCGAACTGACGGCGCACCAAGTGGCCGGGCCCCTTCGGGGCGACCATGCAGACGTCGATGTTGGACGGAGGCTTGATGAAGCCGTACCGGATGTTGAGCCCGTGTCCGAAGAAGAGGGCGTCGCCGTCCTTCAGGTTCGGGGCTACGGACTCCTCGTACACCTTGGCCTGGAGGGGGTCCGGAACCAGGACCATGATCACGTCGGCTTCCGCGGAGGCCTCGGCGGGCGTGGTCACCTTCAGGCCCTGCTCCTCGGCCTTCGCACGTGACGTGGAGCCCTCGTGCAGGCCCACCCGCACGTCGACGCCGGAATCGCGCAGCGACAGCGCGTGGGCGTGACCCTGGCTGCCGAAGCCGAGAACCGCCACCTTGCGGCCCTGGATGATGGACAGGTCGGCGTCGTCGTCGTAGAACAGCTCGGCCACTTGGGAAATCTCCTCGTTCGGGATCCGGGGTGCTCCCCGGGTGGTTCAAAGGGGGGTGCTCCGCCCAACCTATTGCGGCCGGGCAGTGCGGTGAGGGAGGGGTCGCCGCCCGCCCGCCGCTCAGGCCGAGCGGTCGAGTGCGCGCAGGCTCCGGTCGGTGATGGAGCGGGATCCGCGCCCAACGGCGATGGTCCCCGACTGCACCAGCTCCTTGATGCCGTACGGCTCCAGCATCTTGAGCATGGCGTCGAGCTTGTCGCTGCTGCCGGTGGCTTCGATGGTGACGGCCTCCGGCGAGACATCCACGGTCTTGGCGCGGAAGAGGGACACGATCTCGACGATCTGGGAGCGGGTCTCGTTGTCGGCCCGGACCTTCACCAGAACGAGTTCACGCTGGACGGCCGAGGCCGGGTCCAGCTCAACGATCTTGAGAACGTTGACGAGTTTGTTGAGCTGCTTCGTGACCTGCTCCAGCGGCAGGTCCTCCACGTTCACCACGATGGTGATGCGGGAGATCTCGGGATGCTCGGTCACGCCGACCGCGAGCGAGTCGATGTTGAAGCCGCGGCGGGAGAACAGCGAGGCGATCCGGGCCAGGATGCCTGGGGTGTTCTCCACCAGGACGGAGAGTGTGTGCTTGGACATCTTTCTTGCTTCTCCCGGGCTCGGTCTTCGCTAGTCGTCGCTGTCACCGAAGTCGGGACGCACCCCGCGCGCCGCCATGACCTCGTCGTTGGAGGTGCCTGCCGCGACCATCGGCCAGACCATCGCGTCCTCGTGGACGATGAAGTCGACGACGACGGGACGGTCGTTGATGGCGTTGGCCTTCTCGATCACCGAATCCAGCTCGTCGGGGTCCTCGCAGCGGATGCCGACGCAGCCCATCGCCTCGGCCAGCTTCACGAAGTCCGGGCATCGGGTGCCCTTGTTCGACGTCCCCTCGCCGGTGTCGCCGCCGGGGCCGGAGTGCAGCTTGGTGTTGGAGTAGCGCTGGTTGTAGAAGAGCGTCTGCCACTGGCGGACCATGCCGAGCGCGCCGTTGTTGATGATCGCGACCTTGATCGGCACGCCGTTGAGGGCCGCTGTCGCCAGCTCCTGGTTCGTCATCTGGAAGCAGCCGTCGCCGTCGATGGCCCACACAGTGCTCTGCGGCCTGCCCACCTTCGCGCCCAGCGCGGCGGGGACGGCATAGCCCATGGTGCCCAGGCCGCCGGAGTTGAGCCAGGTCGCCGGCTTCTCGTAGTCGATGAAGTGGGCGGCCCACATCTGGTGCTGGCCCACGCCCGCCGCGTAGACGGTGTCGTCCGGGGCCAGCCGGCCGATGCGCTGGATGACCTGCTGCGGGGAGAGGGAGCCGTCCTCCGGCAGGTCGTAACCGAGCGGATAGGTCTCCCGCCACCGGTTCAGCTGCGTCCACCAGTCCTGGTAGCCGGCGCGGGCGGCTGAGTAGGCGTCGGCGCCTTCCGCCGGGGCCGCTGTCCCCAGCTCGTTCTGGACGGCGACGACCAGGTCCGCGATGACCTCGCGGGCGTCACCGACGATGGGGACGTCCGCGGCGCGGTTCTTGCCGATCTCCGCCGGGTCGATGTCCGCGTGGACGATCTTGGCAAGCGGCGCGAACGAGTCCAGCTTGCCTGTCACGCGGTCGTCGAAACGCGCTCCGAGGGCGATGATCAGATCGGCCTTCTGCAGCGAGGTGACGGCAGCGACACTGCCGTGCATGCCGGGCATCCCCAGATGCTGCGGGTGGCTGTCGGGGAACGAGCCGATCGCCATCAGCGTGGTCGTCACCGGCGCCTTGGTCAGCTCGGCGAGGATCCGCAGTTCCGCCGTGGCCTGCGCCTTGATGACGCCTCCCCCGACGTAGAGCACGGGACGGCGGGCCTCTGCGAGCAGCTTCGCCGCCTCGCGGATCTGCTTGGCGTGCGGCTTGGTCACCGGGCGGTAGCCGGGCAGGTCCGGGACGGGCGGCCAGCTGAACGTCGTACGTCCCTGCAGCGCATCCTTGGCGATGTCGACCACGACCGGTCCGGGACGTCCCGTCGAGGCGATGTGGAACGCCTCGGCGATGGTGCGCGGGATCTCGTCCGGGTCGGTGACCAGGAAGTTGTGCTTCGTGACGGGCATGGAGATGCCGCAGATGTCGGCTTCCTGGAAGGCGTCGGTGCCGATCGCGCCCGAGGCGACCTGGCCGGTGATCGCGACCAGCGGGACCGAGTCCATGTGCGCGTCGGCGAGGGGTGTGACGAGGTTGGTGGCGCCGGGCCCGGAGGTCGCCATGCAGACGCCGACCTTGCCGGTGGCCTGCGCGTACCCGGTGGCCGCGTGGCCCGCGCCCTGCTCGTGCCGCACCAGCACGTGCCGGACCCGGGCGGAGTCCATCATCGGGTCGTAGGCCGGAAGGATCGCACCGCCGGGAATGCCGAATACCGTGTCGGTACCGGACTCCTCGAGAGAACGGATGAGGGACTGGGCGCCAGTCATCTCGACGGGCGCAGCCTGCTGCTGTCCGACGGTACGGGCCCGCGGCTGCGGTTTCGGGGCCCCGGTGGCCTGCTCGGTCATCGGTGATCTCTTCTCAGAGGTGAGGGTTGACGCTCGGTTCGTGCTGTCGGTGCGTGGGCGGAGCCTGTGGCTCCGGTGCTTGTGCAACAAAAAACCCCTCGTGCCGTGAGGCAAGCGAGGGGGAGCGCGTCGCTGAGGTCGCCAGGTCGGTGATGCGGACCTGGTCAGGCGACGCGCTTTCCAAGTACGAGAATTCGGGTGCGCATGGCACAGACCTTCCCCCCGGCACACATTCCGTGTCAAGTGGGTGGGACGCGCGTCTCAGCATGCGAACACGGTGGTGAGGGCTGTGCCGCACCCTCCGCTCCGTCCCGGGCGCCACCCGAGACCAGCCACGGCGGCATCGTCTCCCGGCGTTCCTGCATCCGCACGGGCAGGGCTCCGGCGACGACGACCGAGCGGCTCCCGCGCCGCTGGTCCTCGCCCGTACGGCCGGAGCCCGTCGGGCCCGCCGGCCCCCTGCCTCCTCCTGCGACGCCGTTCCTGGCGCCCGTCACGCCTCCGGCGCGCACTCCACCCGTACGCCCGTGGCCGGTGCCGCGGGCCCTGTGGGACTCCGGCATGGCGTAGCTTCCGCGGGACAGTGCGTGACGCAAGCGGTGCTCGTCCAACGGGCCGGAGAACAGCGCGCCCTGACCGTGGCTGCACCCCATCTCCCGCAGCCTGACCGCCTGTTCGGGCAGATCGACACCCTCCGCGACCGTGGTGAGCCCGAGATCGCCGGCCATCCGGAGCAGCCCCGTGGTGATCTTCCGCTGACGTGGGGACTCCGCGAGGCCGTCCACGAGGACCCGGTCGAGCCGTACGAGGTCTATGGGCAGCCGCCGCAGAGCCGAGACGGCGAGAGGACCGCCGCCGAAGCCGTCGAGCGCGATGCTCACCCCGAGGCGGCGCAGCGCACTCAGCGTCGCCTCCAGTTCGTCGAGCGAGGCACGTCTGTCGGTGTCCGAGAGCTCCACGATCAATGAGCCTGCCTGCAGTTCGTACCGGGTGAGCAGGCTCTCGACGGAGCTGAGGCTCACCGACCGGTCCGTGAGACGGCTCGCGGGGAGCCGCACAGAGACGGGGACGGGGAATCCGGCGAGATGCCGGGCGTGTGCCTGCTGCACGGCCTGCTCGAGCAGCCACCGGCTCACCTCGGCCACTCTCTCGGTGGCCGCCTCCTCCGCCTCCCGGAGCTGCCCCACGGACCGGCCGGGTAACGGAGGGCCGCTGCCCGCTCCTGCCGCAGGGAGAGCTACGGCACCGCCGGCGCTGCTCAGGAATTCGGCCGGCGTGGAGAGCATGCCCTGCGCGGAGCCCCAGCGCGGCTGAGCCGCGACAGCGGTCACCTTGCCGCTGGAGAGCTCGACGACCGGCTGGTGGAGGAGGGTGAACTCGCCGTCCCGCAGGGCGGCGCGCAGCCGGGTGGACAGCTGGGCACGCTTGGCCGCGCCCGGCTGCGGCTGGGTCTGCATGTGCGGGGCGTACAGCTCCACACGGGCCTTGCCCGCCTGCTTGGCGCGGTACATCGCGAGGTCGGCGTTGCGCATGAGCGCCGTCGGGGTGATACCGGGCTCCGCGAAGGCGATCCCGATGGACGCGGCGACGCGGACCTCCTTGCCCTCGACGCGGTAGGGCTCCGAGAGCGTCACGCGCAGGCGGTCGGCGATCTCGTGGATGCGCAGTTCGCGTTCGGCGTCCGCGTGGGTGCTGGGATTGCCGTCCCCGAGGATGAGCACCGCGAACTCGTCACCGCCCAGCCGGGCTGCCGTGTCCCCCGCCCGCACCGACTCCTGGAGGCGGCGGGCGGCGGCGACGAGGAGCTCGTCGCCGGCCTGGTGACCGACGCTGTCGTTGACCGCCTTGAAGCCGTCCAGGTCGATGTAGAGAACCGCGTGTTCGCTGTCCCCGCCGCGCCGTCCGACGAGGGCCTTGCGCACCCGTTCGGTGAACAGCGCGCGGTTGGGCAGGTCGGTGAGCGGGTCGTGGGACGCGTTGTGCTGCAACTGCGCCTGCAGCCGCACTCGTTCGGTCACGTCCCGGCTGTTGAAGATGAGGCCGCTGCGGTACCGGTTGACCGTCGACTCGACATTCAGCCAGTGCCCGTCGCCGTGCCTGAAACGGCATTCGATCCGGGTCGACGGTTCCTGCTCCGTCGACGAGGCGAGGAAGCGGCGCAGCTCGTGCAGTACGCGGGCGAGGTCCTCGGGGTGGATGAGAGAGGCCAGTTCGGAGCCGATGAGGGCATCACCGTCCCGGCCGTAGACGCCTGTCGCGGCGGGCGAGACGTAGCGCAGCACCCCTGTCGGGGAGGCGATCATGATGACGTCGCTGGACCCCTGGACCAAGGAGCGGAAGTGGCTCTCCTTCTGGGCCAGTTCCTGGGTGAGGTTGATGTTGTCCAGCAGCATGATTCCCTGCCGGACGAGCAGGGCCAGCACGACGGTGCAGGCCGTGAAGAGGACGATGCCGTCGATCTCCCGGCCGGCCACCGCGTTGTAGAGGATGCCCAACGTGCAGACGGCGGCGGCCAGATAGGGAGTGAGCGCAGCGAGCGAACCCCCGATGGGACGGTTCGGACGGTCGCGGATTATCTCCCACTCGGCCCTCTCGGCACGGACGGCGGAGGCAGCCCCCGGGCCGCCGTCCTTGAGGCCCCGGCCCGAGATCCGCTCGTCCTGGACGGGTTCGATCTCTCCGCGGCCCACCCACGGGGCGTACGCGAGCAGAAGGGAACCGGCGAACCAGCCCGCGTCGAGCAACTGCCCCGAGCTGTAGTGCTCCTGGAGCAGGGGCGAGCTGAACAGCGCGTCGCACAGGACGGTCAGAGCGAGGGCGCCGATGGCGGTGTTGATCGCCGAGCGGTGCGCGGCGGAACGCTTGAAGTGCAGACCGAGGACCATGCTCACCAGCACGATGTCCAGCAGCGGGTAGGCCAGGCTGAGCGCGGCGCGCGCCACGGAGTCGCCCTCCCAGTACGCGGTGTGGGCGAGCGCCAGCGACCACGAGATGGTGAGCAGCGAACCGCCGATGAGCCAGGAGTCCAGCCCCAGGCAGACCCAACCGGCCTTGGTGACGGGCCTCTTGGCCAGCACGAGCAGACCGATGATGGCGGGCGGCGCGAAGAGCAGGAAGCAGTAGTCGGCGGCGGACGGGCGGGGCACCGGCTGGTGCAGCACCACCTCGTACCACCCCCATACGGCGTTGCCGGCCGCCGCCATCAGGGACGAAAGGCCGAACATGAGCCAGGCGGGGCCCAGTTGCGTGCCTCGGTGCGCCCGGGCGTACCAGACGCAGGAGACCGCCGCGAGCACGCCGGCGGCGCTGAGCCCGAAGTCGCCCATGATGAGCGCCACTTGGCCCGAACCCCAGCCGAGGGCGGCCCCGAACGCGTAACCGCCGCAGAGGAGGACGAGAACGAGCTGAGGCAGCACGCCGGGCCCCGCACCTGTCTCCGTTCCGCCAGCTGCGCCGCTGCCTGCCCGCGTGCCCGCCTTCGGCTGTGCGGCAGGGCCGCCGGCCGCCCGTGCGCTGCGGCGCGTGCTACCGGCACCCGCAACTCCCCCCGGCCTGCCGCCTTCACGCAGCTCTCCGCCACCGGCGAGAGGCGGTGCGTACGCCGGCGTGCACGCCCGGGCGGCCACGAGCGGGCCCTTCCCCGGGGCCGCTCCGCCCGCACTCACGACGCCCTCCGGGCACCCGCGGGCCTCTCGTGGCTCCGGTTCCCGCCGACGCCCTGCTCGCATCCTGAAATGCCGGCCGCGGAGCCCGCGCCCGGGACCGGTCGCTGAGAACTCGTCTGCGGGGTCAGCTGCCGTGCCCCCCGGCAGTTCGTCAATTGGCTGCGCATCCGCCCGTCGCCCCCTCGTATCCGGGTTCGCCCCCCTCTCGGACGATACACCAAACCGTCACAGAGGGACATAGGCCAGATACAGAACGTGACGACCTGCGGCTTTGCGGACACAGCGAGCGTTCGTACGCATCCGGAGAGTGTTTTTCCGTGTTTTCAGGGGCCCTTGGGAAGCTCTGCCCGCCCCGCCGACGTCACCGCGGGAGCCGTCTCAGGAC
Organism: Streptomyces ovatisporus; assembly: GCF_042653885.1. Taxonomy (NCBI): domain Bacteria; kingdom Bacillati; phylum Actinomycetota; class Actinomycetes; order Kitasatosporales; family Streptomycetaceae; genus Streptomyces; species Streptomyces ovatisporus. The sequence continues at coordinate 540,102 of NZ_JBHSFH010000004.1, read as the reverse complement.
TCCTCCGGCACCTCTCGCGCCCCTCCGTTCACCCGGCCACGACGACCGTGTGCTCCAGCGGTTCACCGGCCGCCCAGCGGTTCAGCTGACTGCTCAACAGCCGCTTGGCGCGCGGCAGAAAGGCCGACGTGGGGCCGCCGACGTGCGGCGTGATCAACGTGTTCGGGGCGTGCCAGAGGGGGTGTCCGGCGGGCAGCGGCTCGGGATCGGTGACGTCGAGGGCGGCCCTCAGGCGTCCCGACTCCAGCTCCCCCAGCAGGGATCCGGTGTCCACCACACCTCCCCGCGCCACGTTCACCAGCAGGGCGCCGTCCTTCATGCCGGAGAGGAAGCCGGCTCCGGCGAGGCCGCGGGTCTCGTCGGTGAGCGGGGTGCACAGGATCACCACGTCCGCCCGCGGCAGCAGCTCCGGGAGGCTTCCCAGCGCGTGAACAGGCCCGCGCGCGACGGTGCGTGCGCTGCGGGCCACCCGCAGCACCTCTGCCACCTCGAAGGGGACCAGCCGCTCCTCGACGGCTGCTCCGATCGCTCCGTGTCCGACGATGAGGACGGTCTTGTCGGCGAGCGCCTCGTGGACGCCCGGGCACCACTCCCCGGCGTCCTGCGCCCGTACGAACTGCGGGAGTTGACGCAGTGCGGCCAGGGTGAGGACGAGGGCGAGTTCGGCCGTGGAGGCGTCGTGCACCCCGCGGGCGTTGCACAGCAGCGTTTCCGCGGGAAGGTCCGGGACGGCGTCGAGGACGTGGTCTATGCCCGCCGTGAGGGTCTGGACGACCCGCAGACTCGTCATCTGCGCGAGCGGCCGTACCGAGACCGCCTTGCCCTTCATGTAGGGGACGACGTAGAAGCCGCAGTCCGCGGGGTCGGCGGGGAACTCCTCGTCGCCGTCCCAGAAGTGGTAGGTGAAGGTGTCCGGCAGCCCGTCGATCTGCGCGGGCGGAATGGGCAGCCAGACGTCCGTTGCGGGAGTTGTCCGTGAGGAGGCCATGGTCAGAGGCTAGTGCTGTGGCCGGCGAACCTTCCCGGTCGCAGCACTGGGTGCAGACCCGCGGGCGGGGGGCCGGAGCCTCGTCGGAAGCTGTCGGCGGCAGGCGCTAGTTTGGGTGCCCGGCAGAGGGGAGTCCGTCCAGGTGGAGCGCAGGACAATCGGTGCGGCAGCGCTCGAAGTGGGTGCGGTCGGGCTCGGCTGCATGCCGATGACCTGGGCGTACTCCACGTCGGAGCAGCGCGGCGAAGAGTCCCTGCGCACGGTGCACACCGCTCTGGACCGCGGCATGACGCTGCTGGACACGGCCGACATGTACGGCCCGTTCACCAACGAGCTGCTGATCGGGCGCGCGCTCAAGGAGCGGCGCCACGACGCCTTCGTCTCGACGAAGTGCGGACTGCTCGTGGGCGAGCAGCACCTCGTCGCCAACGGCCGTCCCGGCTACGTCAGGAGAGCCTGCGACGCCTCGCTGCGGCGGCTGCAGACGGACGTCATCGACCTCTACCAGCTCCACCGGGCCGACCCGGAGGTGCCCGTGGAGGAGACCTGGGGCGCCATGGCGGAGCTCGTCACGGCGGGCAAGGTGCGCGCGCTCGGCTTCTGCGCCGTGGGAGCGCGGGCCGACCACCGCACCCGCAGCACGGGCGGCGGCATACACGATTCGACGATCAGGCAACTGGAGCGCGTCCAGCAGGTCTTCCCCGTGAGCGGTGTGCAGGCCGAACTCTCGGTCTGGTCGCGGGAGGCGCTCGAGACGCTGCTGCCCTGGTGCACGGCACGGGGCGTGGGCTTCATCGCGGCGATGCCGCTGGGGAACGGCTACCTGAGCGGGACGCTCACCACCGGCGGCGGCTTCGAGCCGGACGACGTACGGGCCCGCCATCCCCGTTTCACGGCCGAGATGATGGCGGCCAACCAGCCGGTCGTGGCCGGCCTCCGCCGGGTGGCGGAACGCCACGGCGGGAGTGTGACGCCGGCGCAGGTCGCGCTGGCCTGGCTGCTGTCCCTGGGACGGAACGTGGTCCCCGTGCCGGGCACCAAGAAGGAACGCTGGGCCATGGAGAACGGGAGGGCCGCCGACCTCGTACTCACTCCGGGAGACGTCGCGGAGCTGAGTTCCCTGCCGTCCGCGAAGGGCTCCTGGGAGTAGCTCTCCGACGGCGTGGCAGCCCCTCGGGAGGCGGCCGCGCCCGGCAGACCGCGCGGAGTGTGCGGGAAACCGGTATGGCCCCCACGGCCGGCCACGGATGTGGTGTGCTGAGCGAGCTGATCAGATTGTGACGGGAGCAGTCACCGACACCGGGAGGCACCGACCGTGCGAAGCCGTTATCTGCCGTCCGTAGCCGGAGCCGGGCTGGCCGTGCTGGCCGTCCTGGCCGCGGGCTGCTCCGACGACTCCGGCACACCGTCGGAGGAGCGCTCCCCCTCCGCGTCGTCGAGCAAGGAGCCGGGGCCGGGCGATACGGCCTCCGGGGCGCCGGCGGAGGGCTCGGTGAAGGTGGAGCGTACGGTCGCCACCGGGCTGAAGGCGCCGTGGGGGCTGGCCCCGCTGCCGGGCGGGGACCTGCTCGTCTCCACCCGCGACATCGGCAAGATCTACCGGGTCGACGGCCGCAGCGGGAAGAAGACCGAACTCGGCTCCGTCCCCGGCGTCGCAGCGGGAGGCGAGGGCGGGCTGCTGGGCATCGCGGTGCCGCCCGACAACACCGAGACGGTCTACGCCTACCTGACCACCGCGTCCGACAACCGCATCGTGCGGATGCTCTACGACCCGGACAAGCCGCAGGGCGACCAGCTCGGGGCCCCTGACACGATCATCAAGGGCATCCCCAGGGGCCAGATCCACAACGGCGGCCGGATCGCGTTCGGTCCGGACAAGATGCTCTACGCGGGCACCGGCGAATCCGGCGAAGGCGGACTCTCCCAGGACAAGAAGTCGCTGGGCGGCAAGATCCTGCGGATGACCCCGGACGGAGAGCCGCCCGGCCAGGGCAATCCCGACACCGATTCCGTCGTCTACTCCTGGGGCCACCGCAACGTGCAGGGCCTGGACTGGGACGGGGAGAAGCGGCTGTGGGCGAGCGAGTTCGGCCAGAACACCTGGGACGAACTGAACCTCATCCGGCCGGGGCAGAACTACGGGTGGCCGGACGCCGAGGGCAAGACGGGCGGGTCAGGATTCGTCGACCCGGTCGAGCAGTGGAGGACCGCGGACGCCTCCCCCAGCGGCGCCGCCGTGGCGGAGGGTTCGGTGTGGATGGCCGGGCTCCGCGGTGAACGTCTGTGGCGCATCCCGCTGAAGGGCACGGAGCCCGCCGCGAAACCGCAGGCGTTCCTCGACGGCGAGTACGGGCGGCTCCGCACGGTCGTCTCCGACGGCAATGACGGGCTGTGGCTCGTCACGAGCGAGACGGACGGCAGGGGAACACCCGAAAAGGGCGATGACCGTATCCTGAAGCTGAAGGTGAGCTGAGCCGTGCGGTGAGGCGCCAGGTCGAGCGGAGGTTCCATGTTCAACCTGATCGAGGAGCTCTTCTCGCCGGGGCGCCGGCACACCGAGGACGAACGCAGGCGGCAGGAGCACACCCGGGTCGACGAGGGCAGCACCGACCCCGGCCGAGGACCGGTCAACCTCACCTCCGGGCAGGTCGTGATCCGCCCGCCGAAGCAACGGCTGCCGACGGAGCACGACGACAACGGGAGTCACTGATGGACATCGCCGGCAACGTCTTCCTCCCCGGCCAGCAGCATGTGGAGCAGGAGAAGCAGCGGCTGGAGCACACCTACGTCCTGGAGGGCACGCACCAGCCGGGCTGCGGGCCGGTCGACCTCGGCTCGGGCAAGATCGTCATCTCGCTGGAGGACCAGCACGCGGTGCTGCCGGCGCGTCCGAAGACGGCGGAGGAAGCCGAGACGGACGGCCCCGAGGACGACGACCTGCCGGACTGAGCACCGGAGCGGGCCCGGAGGGACGGGCGGGCTGTGCACCGGAGCGACTGCGGCGGTCACGCCTCGCCCTGACCGGAAAACGGACTGCCGCCGCCCGCACGCGGACCGGGCGCACGCAGGATCGGCCGGTCTCGCCGCCCCGCCTTCAGCCCGCCGCCGGCGACGCGTCCGACTCGCTGAGCAGCCGCAGCCGGTAGGCCATGGCAGCCGCCTCACCGCGGCCGGCAACCCCGAGCTTCGCCAGGATGTTGGAGACGTGCACGCTGGCCGTCTTGGGCGAGATGAACAGCTCTTCCGCGATCTGCCGGTTGCTGCGCCCTGCGGCCACCAGCCGGAGCACGTCCTGCTCGCGCGGCGTGAGCCCGAACGCCTCCGCCGCCTGGCCACGCCCGTGCACCTCCGGGGCGCCGCCGGCGGCGCCCCGTCCTCCCCGGGCCCCGGGTGCAGCACCGGAGGCCGGACCCGCGTCGGAGCCCGCGGCCACCCGGACCGTACGCACAGGGCCTTCGTCCTCGGTGCTGCCACGCACGGCGGCCTGCAACGGCAACCTCGTGCGCACCGCCAGCTGTTCGACCTCCAGACGCAGCGGCCGGGCGCCGAGCCGCACCGCCTCCGCGTGCGCCGCGACGAGCAGTTCCCGCGCGTGGTCCCGCTCCGCGCGCGCCTCGGCACGGGCCGCCCGCGGATGCCCGTCCTCGCCCTGCGCGGCCGCGCTCAACAGCGACTCCGCCCAGCGCTGCCGGGCCTGCGCCAGCTGGTACGGACGCTCCTGCGCTGCGAATGCGTCCGCAGCCGCCTCCCACGCCGCGGGATCGGTCTGCCCGTGCGCACGACCGAGTTCGGCTCGCACCAGCAGGGAGTAGGCCTGCCACACGGGCGCGGGGTGCGGCAGGCGGCGTACGGCCGTGCGCAGTTCAGCCAGGAGTTCGGGCCGTCCCGCCTCGGCGGCAGGCAGGCCGCGCAGCGTCGACTCGTGCGCCGCTGCCGCGTGCAGCAGCGGCCACGCGTAGCGGTGGGTCCCGGGCGGGAAGCCGGCCTGCAGCGCGCCTCGCAACTCCGCCCGCGCGGCGCCGAGTTCACCCCGTCCGGCGGCCAGCAGCAGCGCACCGTGGCGGAGCTGGACGGCGACATGCGGCGATGCCGCGAAGCTGCCCATCACCTCGCGGGCCGCGTCGAGAGCCGCTTCCGCCGCGGCCGATTCGCCCCGGCCCAGCAGGATCTGGGCCTTCAGCAGGGCGGCCCAGCCACGGCTGTCCACCGACCGGGCCGTGACCGCCGCCTCGTCGCTGAGCCGGGCGGCTTCCGCCCAGTCCCCCGAGGCGTAGAGCGACTCGGCCTGACAGCCGAGCGCGAAGGAGCACAGCTCGGGCCGCCCGTGCGCCACGGCCACCTCGACCGCGCGGGCCGCCTCGGCCACCGCTTCGCTGGAGCGCCCCATCGACTCCAGCTCGGTGGCGATGTTGATGTCGGCACGTCCGACGACGCCGAACGCCCCCGCCGCCAGAGCCTGTTCGCGTGCCCGCCGCATCTCGGCGATGCCCGCGTCGAGGTCGCCCGCCTCGGCCGTCAGTATGCCGAGGGTGGTACGCGCCTGCAGTTCGATCGTGGTCGCCCCGACGACTCGGGCCAGCTCGACCGCCCGGACCGCGGTGCTCATGGCCTCCGCGCCGGGCCGGTGCATCATGCCCCAGCCGGCCGCGCTCGCCAGGACCTCCGCGTGCACGGCCGACGGCGCCAGCCCGCGCACCAGCTCCTGCGCCCGGCCGATCTCGTCCCAGCCGTCCCCGCGGCCCGACGCCTCGACGAGCTTGGAGCGCTTGACCCAGAACCACGCCGCACGCAGCGGTTCCTCGTCCTCGTCCAGCAGGTCGAGGGCGCGTTTGGTCAGCGCGTACGCCCGCTCCACGTCGCCGCCGGTGCGCGCGGCCACCACCGCTTCGGCCAGTACGTCCATGAACCGCAGCGACTCGGCCTCCTGCCGGTCCGCACAGCTCGGATAGACCTCGGCCTCGTCGACGGGCCGCAGCCGCGCCCGTACGTCCTCCGGGACCTCGTGCCACAACTCGATGGCGCGCTCCAGCAGTTGGTGCTGCTCCGAGAAGGCGTGCCGGCGACGGGCCTCGACGGCTGCGGCGAGGACGACGGGCAGCGCCCGAGAGGCGTCCCGGCCGTGGTACCAGTGATGCGCGAGACGGGTCGTGCACTGCTCGGCCCGTACGAGCCCGGGCTGGGCTTCGAGAGCCTGCGCGTAGCGGCGGTTGAGGGCGGCTCCCTCGCCCGGGAGCAGATCCTCGCTGACGGCTTCCCGCAGCAGGGCGTGCCGGAAGCGGTAGCCGTCCCCGTCGGCGGTGGGCTGAAGGACGTTCGCCCCGACGGCCAGGCGCAGGGCCTCCAGCAGCTCCGCCTCGGGCATCTCGCACACAGCGGCCAGCAGCGCGTGCTCGACGGCCGATCCGGCCTGGGCGGCGGTCCGCAGCACCCCCTGTACGGACTCGGGCAGCCCCTCGACGCGGACCAGCAGCAAGTCGCGGAGGGAGTCGCTGATGCCGCAGGTCGCGCAGTTGGCCGTGAGCTCCTCGACGAAGAAGGGATTGCCGTCGGAGCGTTCGAAGATGATCCGCGCCTGCTCGGGGTCGGGTTCGGGGACGCCCTGGATGGCTGCGATCTGGGCGTGCACCTCGGTACGGCTCAGCCTGGGCAGTTCGACGCGGCGCACCGTGCGCAGCCTGTCGACCTCGGCGAGGAAGGGACGCAGCGGATGGCGCCGGTGGATGTCGTCGGCGCGGTAGGTCGCGAGCACGAGCAGGCGCGACGTCTGCACCGACCGGTAGAGGTAGCCGAGCAGTTCACGGGTCGAGCGGTCCGCCCAGTGCAGGTCCTCCAGGGCCAGCACGACCGTACGGCCCGTGGCCAGCCGTTCCAGCAGTTGCGCGGTCAGCTCGAAGAGCCGGGCGCGGCCGTCCTCCTCGTCGTACGCCTCGGCCCGCGCTGCCTCCGGACTGCCCGGCGGCGGCGCCAGATCGGGCAGCAGCCGCGCCAGCTCCGCCTCCCTGCCGCAGGCGGCCGATGCCAGCTCCGCGCCGCCCAGCGAGCGGTGCAGACCGCGCAGCGCTGTGGCGAAGGGCGCGAACGGCAGCCCGTCCGCGCCGAGTTCCAGACATCCGCCGACCGCCGTGGTGGCTCCGGCGGCGCGGGCGAGGCCCAGGAACTCCTCCAGCAGCCGGGTCTTGCCGACCCCGGCCTCGCCTCCGAGGAGCACGGCCTGCGGCTCGCCCGCGTCGGCGCGGGCGAGCGCCTCTCGGAGCAGCCGCAGCTCGTCCTGACGGCCGACGAGGACGGGACTGACAGTGGAGTCGACGGACACGTCGCCCAGCATGACACCGAGCGCCGACATCGCGGCAGGTGATTTCGCCCCCGGTATCCCATGTGGGACCGCGGCGGACGGCGCCGGCTCCGTCCTCACGCGGCGGCGGACCACTTGCGCCGTGCCCTGCGGGCGCTGCTCCCGGCCTCCTCCCGGCGCTCCTGGGCCCGGCTCATCTCCTGGTACTTGCGCGCCCTGCGCTCGGCCGCCGCCTGGTGGCGCAGGTCGGCGATGCGCAGCAGTGCGGCTTCGTGGCTGTAGATCATTCCGGACTCCCCGGCAGTGGCTGAACGGCCTGTTCGAGCGGCCGTTTCTCTTTCCTCCACCTTCGTCCTCGACGGGCTTCCGCACATCGGGCAACTGCCCGGTCCTGGGGTGCCCGGGAGCCTTAGGGCGCGGGGCGGGCACTCCTCAGCCGTGCCGCCGAGTGCCTTAGACCGTGCGCTGCGTGGTGAGGCGGGGGCGACCCCGGCCCAGGTCCTGGTTCCGGTTCTGGTTCTGGTTCTGGCCCTGGTCCTCGTTCTGGTTCCGGTTCCGGTTCCGGTCAGGATTCGAGAAGCGCACGTCCCGGAGCCGTAGCTAGCGTCATGTCATGACTTCCATCGAATCAGTCACCCTCGAGGTGGCCGACCCCACCGCCGCCAACCGCTTCTACACCACCGCCTTCGGCCTGGGCAGCCAGATCCGCCTGCAGGCCTCGGAGACACCGACGACCGGCTTCCGCGGGTTCACGCTGTCGCTCGTGGTGTCCCAGCCGGCCGACGTCAACGCCCTCGTCGGCGCCGCCGTGGACGCCGGCGCCGCGACGCTGAAGCCCGCCGCCAAGTCGCTCTGGGGCTACGGGGGCGTCGTACAGGCCCCGGACGGGACGATCTGGCAGGTCGCATCGTCGTCGAAGAAGGACAAGGCCCCGGCGACTCGGCAGATCGACGAGATCGTGCTCCTGCTGGGAGTCGCGGACGTGGCCGGGAGCAAGCGGTTCTACGTCGACCGGGGCTTTGCCGTGGCGAAGAGCTTCGGCAGCAAGTACGTCGAGTTCGCCACCGGGCCGGGTCCCGTCAAGCTGGCGCTGTACAAGCGCGGTGGCCTGGCCAAGCTCGTCGGCGTCTCAGCCGACGGCACCGGATCGCACCGGCTCACGATCGGCAGCGATGCCGGTCCGTTCACCGACCCGGACGGGTTCGCATGGGTGACCGCATCGGAGACTGCGTCGCTGTGAGCCTGAACCCGGTGACGCAGGCACTGCCATCCCGGGTCCGCGAGCGCCCGTCACCCACGCGGTCGACCAGCCCGGGGCCCGCCCGGGGAGACCGCCCGACGGGGCGGTGGCAAGCGCACCAACCACCGCGCTCACCACGTAGAACACGGTCTCAGAGGCTTCTCATCGGACTCTCCGCCGATTCTCATCCGGTCCCCGTCCGACACATGACACGGCCGGACGTCCGTCCGGCAGGCACGCGGAAACGGCCCGTGAGCGGGACGAGGACGCGCCTCCGGCGGGTTCACCGCCGATGCGTTTCCCCGGCCCGCTCACGGGCCGTACGCGGAGAGGCCGCACGGCGGGGCGCGCCCGCTGCGGGGGCACGTCCGGCATGCGGCGCCGGCGTCAGGAAGGCTGACCCGGAACCTCGGGCTGGGATGCGAAGAGATCCAGGTACATGCCGCCCGCGACGACCAGGCCGATGATGCCCAGGATGAGCCCGCCCAGTGCCACGGCCTTCACCCACGAGCCGGTGTCGGCACGCTTGCTGACCAGGGCCAGAAGAATGCCGCCGACGACGACGGCGAGCAGTGCGAAGACACCGTTGAAGAGGGCGGACGCGTGCCAGGGGGCCCCGTAGAGCGCCGTGATCTGGTCGGCCCCGCCGCCGCCTCCGGTCGGGGGCTGCGAGCTGGCCTCGATCTGACCGATCATCTGCTTGCGCTCACGCAGCATCTCGCTCAGCGAAGTACCCGTCAGGGAGCACAGGCCCAGTCCGGCGCTGACGACGGCTGCCGCGCCGGCGCCGAAACCGCCGCGTACAGCGGTGGCGGGCTCGACGGCGTCCACGCCGGGGTCGTCGTCCTCGACGTGAGGTGAGTCGTCCTCGGCCTCGACGGCGTCCTTCGCCACAGCGGCGTCCTCGGTATCGGTGGCCTCGGGGCCGGTCGACCCCACGCCCGTGACCTTTTCGCGCTCGGTTTCCGGCGCGGTAGCGGTCTCTTCGGTCTTCTCAGTCTTCGTTGTCTCGGTAGCCATGGGGCGTCACCGTAGGGGTCGATTCTGAGAGTCCGATGAGAGCTCCGCGGCGCGGTCCGGGCAGTGCGGCGTGGGCTCCGCCACCGACCGGTTCCGGCACCGGTTCCGGTGCCGGCGCGGGCACCTGCCCGGGTTCCGGGACGGGTACCTGCTCGGGCTCGATGCTCAGGCGCGGGAGGCGGCGTTCGAGCCAGGCGGGAAGCCACCAGTTCGCACCGCCGAGCATGTGCATCAGTGCCGGGACGAGCAGCGTACGGAGGACGAAGGCGTCCAGTGCGACGGCCGCCGCGAGCCCGATGCCGAACATGGCGATGATCCTGTCGCCGCTGAGCACGAACGCGCCGAAGACCGCAATCATGATCACGGCGGCGGAGTTGATCACCCGTCCCGTCTCGGCCAGTCCGACGCGTACCGCTCTGCAGTTGTCTCCCGTCTGCCGCCACTCCTCGTACATGCGGCTGACGAGGAAGACCTGATAGTCCATCGACAGCCCGAAGAGCACCGAGACCATGATCACGGGCAGGAACGGCTCGACGGGCCCGGGCCCGCCCAGTCCCAGCAGGCCGCTCCCCCACCCCCACTGGAAGACGGCGACGACGACTCCGCAGGCGGCGGCCACCGCCAGGACGTTCATCAGCGCAGCCTTGAGCGGAATCCCGATGCTGCGGAACGCGAGCAGCAGCAGCACACAGCCCAGCGAGACGACGATCCCCACGAACAGCGGGAGCTTGCCGAGAATCACGTCGGCGAAGTCGTCGTGGGCTGCCGTCACGCCGCCGACGCGGACCTCGAGAGAGCTGGAGTCGGACGCCTCCGGAAGCACGTCCGTACGCAGGTGCTCGACGAGCTGGGACGTCTCCTGCGCCTGAGGTGCGCTGTCGGGGACGACCGTGATCACGCCCGTACTGCCGCTGCCGCTCAGTTCGCCGCCCGAGGCGTGGGCCACGCCCTCGACGTCGCGCAGTTCTGCGGGGAGTTCCTCGAAGGCGAGTTTCGCCGCGGCGCCGTCGATCTCGGCAACCAGGGTCAGCGGACCGTTCGTGCCGGGCCCGAAGCCCTCCGCGAGCAGGTCGTAGGCCTGGCGGCTGGTCGAGGTCGTGGGGTTGTTCCCCTGGTCGGACGTGCCCAGTTGCAGCCCGGTGACCGGGACGGCCAGCACCACCATCACCGCTGCGGCGAAGCCGCCCAGCAGCCGGGGATGGCGCGCCACGAAAGCCGACCAGCGTGCTGCGGCTCCGGCCGGCGCGGCGCGGGGAGTGACTCCCGCACGCCGCGGCTCACCGGGACCGTCCCGCTCGCCCGGCTCACCCGTCCCGGCCGGCAGCTCGGGCCCGTTGGCGTCCAGCCGCCTGCGTTCGCGTCTGCTGAGCGCCCGCATGCCGATCACGCCGAGCAGCGCCGGCACCAGCGTCACCGACGCCAGCACCGCCAGGACCACGGTCAGTGAGGCGGCGACGGCGACGCCGTTGAGGAAGTCCAGCCGCAGCACGAGCATGCCCAGCAGGGCGATGCACACGGTGACACCTGCGAAGACGACCGCACGCCCGGCCGAGGCGAGGGCCCGCTCGGCCGCCTCCTCGACAGGCAGCCCCTCTTTCAGCCCGCGCCGGTGCCGCGTGACGATGAACAGGGCGTAGTCGATGCCGACACCCAGCCCGATCAGCGTCCCCAGCATGGGCGCGAAGTCGGCGATCGTCATCACGTGGCTGAGCAGGCCGATGCCGAGGATGGCCGTGCCGACGCTGACCAGGGCGGTGACCAGCGGCAGCAGCATCGCCGCGAAGGATCCGAAGGCGAGCAGCAGCACCACCGCCGCCACGGCGATGCCGACCGCTTCGCTCAGGTGGCCGCCCTGCTCCTCGGTGAGGGCGACGCCCGGACCGCCCAGTTCGACCTGGAGGCCCTTCACGTCTCCGCCCGCCTTCTTGGCGGTGTCGACGACGGCCTGTACGTCCTTCTTCTCGACGTCCTCGACTGAGGAGTCGAACGTGACGGTGGCGTAAGCGGTGTGTCCGTCGCGGCTGATGCGCTCCTCGTGTCCCTGCTGTCCGGGTTCCGGGGGAGGCTCGACCGCCTGGCTGTAGGGGCTGGTGACGGTCCGGACCCCGGGCAGGTCCGCGATGCCGTCGAGAGCCCGGTCCATCCGTTCTCTGACTTCGGTGTCGCGGACGCTGTCGGTGGCGTCGTCCGCCCCGCTGCCCGAGTCCGTGTGCCACACGATGGTGTCGCTGTCGCCTGCGCGGTCGGGGAATGCCTCGCTGAGCAGGGTGCTCGCGCGGGCGGTCTCGGTGCCCGGCACGTCGTACTTGTTGGAGTACCCGGACCCGGCCACCAGCGCCGACGTACCCACACCCACGAGTACGGCGCACCACAGCAGCACGACGGCGAGACGGCGGCGCAGGCACCAGCGGGCGAGAGCCGTCATATGTGCTTCGACCTTCCCAGGTGGCGGGGGCTCGATCACCCGGTTCGGGTTGTCCTTGCGGTGCCGAGCGCGGCGGTGACGAGGCGGTCGTGATGCCGTCGTGATGTGACCGTCCTTGCAGCGTGACACCTGACGAAGATCCTTGGCCAGCTTTGTGTCCAGGACCACACAGGCAGGGCAGCACCGCATACCAGCAGGTCACACCGGGTGACGAGAGGCGTGGGCGGTCACACGGCAGGAGCCGGGGGCGGCCCGCGTGGGACCGCCCCCGGCTCCTGTCCTGTCTTGTCCTGTCCTGCCGGTGCCGGGCCCCACTCGGCGGAGCCGGGCCCGGACCGGCTCTCAGCCTTCGACGCCCAGCTTCTCCAGGATCAGCTCCCGCACGCGCGCCGCGTCCGCCTGCCCCCTGGTCGCCTTCATGACGGCGCCCACCAGAGCGCCCGCGGCCTGCACCTTGCCGCCACGGATCTTCTCGGCGACGTCGCCGTTCGCGGCGATCGCCTCGTCCACGGCCGCGCCCAGCGCACCCTCGTCGGAGACGACCTTCAGCCCGCGCTTCTCGACGACCTCGTCGGGCGTCCCCTCGCCGTCCAGCACGCCCTCGATCGTCTGACGCGCCAGCTTGTCGTTGAGCGAGCCCTCCTGGACCAGTTCGCAGACGCGGGCGACCTCCTTCGGACCGATCGGCAGGTCGGCGAGGTCGGCGCCGGTCTCGTTGGCGCGGCGGGCCAGTTCGCCCATCCACCACTTTCGCGCCTGGTCGGCCGGGGCACCCGCGTCGACCGTGGCGACGATGAGGCCGACAGCGCCCGCGTTGAGCACGGACTGCATCTCGTGCTGCGAGATGCCCCACTCCTCACGCAGCCGGTTGCGGCGCACACGCGGCAACTCGGGCAGCCCGGCGCGCAGTTCCTCGACCCACTCACGGGACGGGGCCACCGGAACCAGGTCCGGCTCGGGGAAGTAGCGGTAGTCCTCCGCCTCTTCCTTCACGCGCCCCGACGTGGTGCTGCCGTCGTCCTCGTGGAAGTGCCGGGTCTCCTGGACGATCTTCTCGCCCGCGTCGAGCACCGCGGCGTGCCGCTGGATCTCGAACCGGGCGGCCCGCTCGACGCTGCGCAGCGAGTTGACGTTCTTCGTCTCACTGCGCGTACCGAAGGTCTCCTGACCCCGGGGACGCAGCGAAAGGTTGACGTCGCAGCGCATCTGGCCCATCTCCATGCGGGCCTCGGAGACGCCCAACGCCTTGATGAGCTCCCGCAGTTCGGCGACGTACGCCTTGGCGACCTCGGGAGCGCGCTCGCCCGCGCCCTCGATCGGCTTGGTGACGATCTCGATCAGCGGGATGCCGGCGCGGTTGTAGTCGAGCAGGGAGTGCGAGGCACCGTGGATGCGGCCGGTGGCGCCGCCGATGTGCGTCGACTTGCCGGTGTCCTCCTCCATGTGCGCGCGCTCGATTGCGACACGGAAGACCTCGCCGTCCTCCAGCTGCACGTCGAGATAGCCGTCGAAGGCGATGGGCTCGTCGTACTGGGAGGTCTGGAAGTTCTTCGGCATGTCCGGATAGAAGTAGTTCTTCCGGGCGAAGCGACACCACTCCGCGATACGGCAGTTGAGCGCGAGGCCGATACGGATCGCCGACTCGACGCCGCTCGCGTTGACGACCGGCAGCGCGCCGGGCAGCCCGAGACAGGTCGGGCAGGTCTGGCTGTTGGCGTCCGCGCCGAGCGTCGTCGAACAGCCGCAGAACATCTTCGTACGGGTGCCGAGCTCGACGTGGACCTCCAGGCCCATGACGGGGTCGTAGGACGCCAACGCGTCCTCGTAAGGCACCAGTTCAGTGACGGTCACGGAAATTGCCTCTCAGTCGTCCCCGAGGACATCGTCGATGTCGAGCTGCCGCAGCTCCCGCACGAGGAGCGCGACGCCCGTGACGATGCCCGCCGCGGACACGGCCACGTCGATCAGCTGGAGCGTGTCGCCTTCGCGCTTGGCCTCCCGGCCGCGCTTGATGGTGCTGACCGCACCGAACAGGGAGCCGGCGATGGACACGTACATGCCGATCCTGGACTTCTTGAACCCTTTGGCCTTCTGCAGGTTTCCACTCACAACGACGGTGCCTCCTCGAGCAGCGGGTGACCCCAACGTGCCTGGTGGGCGGCTTCGAGCGCCGCACCGACACGGTAGAGACGGTCGTCGGCCATGGCCGGAGCGATGATCTGCAGCCCCACCGGGAGGCCGTCCTCCGGAGCCAGGCCGCACGGAACGGACATGGCGGCGTTGCCGGCCAGGTTGGCCGGGATGGTGCACAGGTCGGCGAGGTACATGGCCATCGGGTCGTCGGCACGCTCGCCGAGCGGGAAGGCCGTGGTCGGCGTGGTCGGCGAGACAAGCACGTCCACCTGGGAGAAGGCCCGCTCGAAGTCGCGGGTGATGAGCGTGCGCACCTTCTGCGCCGAGCCGTAGTACGCGTCGTAGTAGCCGGAGCTGAGGGCGTACGTGCCCAGCATGATCCGGCGCTTGACCTCGTCCCCGAAGCCTTCCGCGCGGGTGAGCGCGGTGACCTCCTCCGCGGAGTGCGCGCCGTCGTCGCCCACGCGCAGGCCGTAGCGCATGGCGTCGAAGCGGGCGAGGTTGGACGAGCACTCCGAGGGTGCGATCAGGTAGTAGGCGGCCAGCGCCTTCGTGAACGAAGGGCAGGACACCTCGACGATCTCGGCGCCGAGCTCCCGCAGCAACTCCACGGTCTCGTCGACGCGCTGGAGCACACCTGCCTGGTAGCCCTCTCCGCGGAACTCCGTCACGACGCCCACACGCAGGCCGTCGACGCTTCCGTTGCGCGCGGCGGCGACCACGTCCGGGACGGGCCGGTCGATGGAGGTCGAGTCCAGCTCGTCGTGGCCGGCGATCACGGAGTGCAGCAGCGCCGCGTCCAGCACCGTGCGGGCGCACGGCCCGGCCTGGTCGAGCGACGAGGAGAAGGCGACCATGCCGTACCTCGAGACCCCGCCGTACGTCGGCTTGACGCCCACGGTGCCGGTGACGGCGGCGGGCTGGCGGATGGAACCGCCGGTGTCGGTGCCGATGGCGAGCGCCGCCTCGTAGGCGGTGATCGCGGCGGAGGAACCGCCCCCGGAGCCGCCCGGAACGCGGGTCAGGTCCCAGGGGTTGCCGGTCGGGCCGTAGGCGCTGTTCTCCGTCGAGGACCCCATGGCGAACTCGTCCATGTTGGTCTTGCCGAGGATGACGACGTCCGCTTCCTTGAGCCTCCGCGTCACGGTCGCGTCGTACGGCGGGATCCAGCCCTCGAGGATCTTCGAACCCGCGGTCGTGGGCACGCCCTCGGTGGTGAAGATGTCCTTCAGCGCCAGCGGCACACCGGCCAGGGGGCCGAGCTGCTCGCCGCGGGCCCGCTTCCCGTCGACCTCACGGGCCTTCGCCAATGCGCCCTCGCGGTCGACGTGGAGGAAGGCGTGCACCTTCTCGTCCACGGCGTCGATCCGCGCGAGGTGCGCTTCGGTGACCTCGACGGCGCTGACGGCGCCGCTCGCGATCCGCTCCGCGGTCTCCGCGGCGGTCAGTCTGGTCAGATCGGCCATCGCGATCAGTCCTCCCCGAGGATCTGCGGCACCTTGAAACGCTGCTGCTCCTGCGCCGGGGCGCCGGAGAGCGCCTGCTCGGGGGTCAGCCCGGGACGCACGGCGTCCGGGCGCATGACGTTGGTGAGCGGCAGCGGATGGGAGGTCGGCGGTACGTCCTCGTCGGCGACATCGGACACGGCGGCGACCGCGCCGATGATGTCGTCGAGCTGTCCGGCGAAGTGATCGAGCTCTTCGTCCTTCAGCTCCAGGCGCGCCAGCCGGGCGAGGTGGGCGACTTCCTCGCGCGAGATGCCAGGCATGCAGCGGTCCTCTGGGTGAGTGTTGGATTTTCCGCCCCAATCCTATGGCTCCCGTGCCGTTGCCCGTGCCGCCGGGCACACGCGGGCGGTGCCGAGCCGGACGGGAGGACCGCGGTGCGGCTCGGCGCGACCGGTGCAGCGGTGCGTCCGGGGACCTGCCGGCGTCCGGTTCGGCGGGAGCTCCGCAGGTCAGCGCGTGCGCCGCCGCCTGCCGGACAGTCCGGAGGCCGCGCGGCGGCGCCCCGGCCGGAGTGCGGTGGCCCGGTGCGCGCTGCGGCCCGGCAGACGGTCGCGAGGGCGTCTGCCGGGCCGCAGTATGACGATCGGCGCGCGCTACTGGACTGGTTGCCAGCCTGTTGGACGGTTCGCGTCGTGGGACTGGGTCGGGCCCGGGGACTGCGGTCCCGACGAGCGGGGTGCACCCCCTGAGGGGCCCGGCGTGTGCCGCGACGAGGTGGAACCCGTCGCCGGCGGGGACCCGCACTCCAACTCGGCCTGCGGCCGGGCGCGTTCCAAGGAGTCCGGGACACCGTCGCGCGCCCGCAGCCATGCCGTCGTCTCGTCGGGGGGCATGGCCGCCGCGACGAGCCAGCCCTGCACGGCGTCGCAGCCCAGGTCCCGGAGGCGCTCCCACGTCTCGTCGTCCTCGACGCCCTCGGCCACGACCAGCAGGCCGAGTGAGTGCGCCAGATCGACCGTGCAGCGGACGATCTCCGCGTCCTCCGCGTCCACCGCGAGGCGGGCGACGAACGAGCGGTCGATCTTCAGCTCGCTCACCGGGAGCCGCCGCAGGTGCACCAGCGAGGAGTAGCCGGTGCCGAAGTCGTCCAGCGACATCTTCACGCCGTGCCCGGCCAGAGCGGCCAGGGTGTCGGCGGCGCGCTGCGGGTCCTCCAGGAGCACGTGCTCGGTGATCTCCAACTGCAGGGCCCCGGCGGGGACTCCGTGCCGGGCGAGCCTCCCGGCGACGGCCCCGGCGAAGCCCGGCGCGTGCACGTCGCGCGGTGAGACGTTCACCGCGACCGGTACGGTCAGGCCGCCCTTTCGCCAGCGGGCGACCTGCGCGAGAGCCGTCTCCAGCACGTACTCCGTCAGGCGGGGCATCAGTCCGGACGTCTCGGCGATGGCGATGAACTCGTCCGGGGGCACCCGGCCGCGTTCCGGGTGCACCCAGCGCACGAGCGCCTCCAGACCGGAGACCACACCGTCGAAGCGGACCTTCGGCTGGTAGTGGAGCTCGACCTCACCCGCGTCGAGGGCCCGCCGCAGATCGGCCAGGAGCCCCAGCCTGTCGGGGGTGTTGCCGTCGCGCGTCGCCTCGTAGACCTCGACGCCCGTGCGGTCGCGCTTCGCCTCGTACATGGCCACGTCGGCCCGGCGCAGCAGCCCTTCGGCTTCACGCGCGTGCTCGGGGAAGACCGCGACGCCCGCGCTCGCCTCCAGGACGAGAGTGAGGCCGTCGAGGTCCAGCGGGGACCCGAGGGCGGAGACCAGGGTGCGGGCGGCGCGCATGGCGCTCGTGGTGGAGTCGGCGAGCGGCAGCAGGACGGCGAACTCGTCACCGCCGAGTCGCGCCGCCTCCGCCCCGCGCGGCAGTGCTCCGCGCAACCGCTCCGCGATCTTCAACAGCAGCCTGTCGCCCGCGAGATGGCCGAGGGTGTCGTTGACAGAGCGGAAGCGGTCCAGGTCGATGAGGACGAGCGCGCCGCGAGCCTCGGTACGGTCGGCCTCCTCCAGCGCCGACCAGGTGCGCTCCAGCAGCCACTGGCGGTTGGGAAGTCCCGTCAGCGGGTCGCGCAGTGCCTCCTCCGCCCGTACCCGCGCGATCCACAGCGTCGAGTCCAGTGCGATCAGCGGCACCGTGAACAGCGGGAGCAGCACCGGACGGTGAGCGGCGACGACGGCTATCAGCGGCGATATTCCCAGCAGCGCGAGCGCCACCAGGCCCTGACGGAGCAGGGACCGGCGCAGCACGGTGAGCATCGCCGTCTTGCGGGGTGTGTAGGAGAACCACAGCAGGGTGCGCGTGGCCACCAGATAGGCGCAGGCGGCGAGGACGATGCCGGGCAGCGCCGAGTAGCCCCAGTTCTCGGGCTCCCAGGGGTTCTCCACGGAGGGATGCACGCCGAACGCCGCAAGCGCGAGGGCCGCCGCTCCGATGCCGAGGATGTCCACGGCACCGTGCAGCACCGCCTGACGCCACCTGTGCCGGCGTGCCGCACCGACCAGCACGACGACCGCCAGGCTCACCAGGACTGCGGGAACCCAGCCGTAGAGCAGCAGGATCGCGAGGGTGAGCGCTGCGCCCGAACCGGTGCCGCCCCACCAGCGGTCACGGCCGAGGGCGACGAGATGTCCGACGATGACGCCGGTGAGCACCGCCAACGACCAGCCTGCGACCCCGGATGGGAAGAGTGCGTGTCCTTGCGACAGGACGCGGAAGACACCCGCGCCCAGCGCCACCCCCGCCCCGACGGCGATGAGCAACGGCAGTCCGGGCACCCTCAGCGCGGCGATGCGCTGCACCCACGGCACGTCCTCCGCTCCGGCCGTGGACCCCGTACTGCCGCCCGCGCCGTCGGGCAGGCCGGAGTACGGGGGGCCGTGGCCCCCAGGAAATTCCTGCATGCCCGTCCCTCTCGCAGCCGTCCGTGCCTGCTCGCCAACCAGGCACACACATCAACAGTAGGC
Organism: Streptomyces ovatisporus; assembly: GCF_042653885.1. NCBI lineage: Bacteria > Bacillati > Actinomycetota > Actinomycetes > Kitasatosporales > Streptomycetaceae > Streptomyces > Streptomyces ovatisporus. Next base: position 521,545 of record NZ_JBHSFH010000004.1, on the reverse strand, counting down.
CGCACAGCGCTGCCAGGGCAGCGATCGGCCGGGGTTCGCTGTGCGCGACCCGGCTTATCCGGCCCCTTTCAGGAGCAACGGCCGATAACAGTGCGGCTCCTGAGTGCATACCCTGGCGTAAACGCATGAGACACCTGTGACCCGCGCACAACACCGAGAAAAGGGAGGACAGTTGACGAGCCCTCAGCACCCTATTCGGGGTGTTTTTCGGCCACTTGGCGCGCCGCGTCCGGCCCTTGCTCCAGCAGAACGGCGAGTCCGTCATCGTCCAAAATAGGCACCCTCAGCTGGACGGCCTTGTCGTATTTCGATCCCGGGCTCTCGCCGACGACCACGAACCCGGTCTTCTTCGAGACCGACCCGGTCACCTTCGCGCCCCGCTGCTGCAGCGCCTCCTTCGCGCTGTCCCGGGTGAGCGTGGCGAGGGTCCCGGTGACGACGACGGTGATCCCGTCCAGGGGCCGCGGGCCGGCCTCTGCCGAGCCCTCTGCCTCCATGCGGACGCCGGCCGCGCGCCAGCGTTCGACGATGTCGCGGTGCCATTCCTCCGCGAACCAGTCCTTCAAGGAGGCGGCGATGGTGGGGCCGACACCCTCCGTCGCGGCGAGTTCCGCCTCGTCCGCCTCCGCGATGCGGTCCAGTGAACGGAACTCCCGGGCCAGCGCCTCGGCCGCGACGGGCCCGACGTGCCGGATCGACAGACCGGTGATGATCCGGGCCAGCGGGCGCTCCTTGGCGGCCTGGATGTTCTCCAGCATCGCCAGCGTGTTCTTCCGCGGCTCGCCCTTCTGATTGGCGAAGAGGGTGACGACCTTCTCCTCGCCCGTCTCCGGGTCGCTCTTGGGCAGGCCCGTGTCGGGGTCCAGGACGTAGGACTTGATGGGCAGCAGATCCTCGGCCTTCAGGTCGAAGAGCCCGCCCTCGTCCTTCAACGGCGGCTCCGAGGGCTCCAGGGGCTGTGTCAGGGCGGTGGCGACGACGTAGCCGAAGTGCTCGATGTCCAGGCTCTTGCGGCCCGCCAGATAGAACAGCCGCTCCCTCAACTGGGCAGGGCACGAACGGGCGTTGGGACAGCGGAGGTCGATGTCGCCCTCCTTCATGGGCCGCAGCTCCGTCCCGCAGTCCGGGCAGTGCCCGGGCATCACGAACTCCCGCTCGCTGCCGTCCCGCAGGTCGGTGACGGGACCCAGGATCTCCGGGATGACGTCCCCTGCCTTGCGCAGCACCACGGTGTCCCCGATGAGAACGCCCTTGGACCGCACGACCTCCTGGTTGTGGAGGGTGGCGAACTCGACCTCGGAACCGGCGACCGTCACCGGCTCCACCACCGCGTACGGCGTGACCCGGCCCGTGCGGCCGACACCGACGCGGATCTCGACCAGCCTGGTGTTCACCTCCTCCGGCGCGTACTTCCACGCGATGGCCCACCGCGGGGCGCGGGAGGTGGAGCCGAGGCGGCCCTGGAGGCGCACCTCGTCCAGCTTCACCACGACGCCGTCGATCTCGTGCGCGACGGAGTGCCGGTGCTCCCCGTAGTGCTCGATGAACTCACGGACGCCGTCGAGCCCGTCGACCACCTTCGTGTGGGTGGAGGTCGGCAGGCCCCACTCGCGCAGCAGGTCGTACGCATGGCTCAGGGTGTCGACCTCGAAGCCCTCACGGGCGCCGATGCCGTGCACGACCATGTGCAGCGGACGCGTGGCGGTGACCTTCGGGTCCTTCTGGCGGAGCGAACCGGCCGCCGCGTTGCGGGGATTGGCGAACGGCTTGTCACCGGCCTCCACCAGACGGGCGTTGAGCTCCTCGAACCGCTCCATCGGGAAGAAGACCTCGCCGCGGACCTCGACCAGATCCGGGATGCGCTCGCCGCTCAGCCGCTCGGGGATGTCGGCGATGGTGCGCACGTTGGGCGTGATGTCCTCGCCCGAGCGGCCGTCCCCCCGGGTGGCGGCGCGGGTCAGCCGCCCCCGCTCGTAGGTGAGGTTGACGGCGAGACCGTCGATCTTGAGCTCGCAGAGGAAGTGGTGCTCCACGCCCTCCAGTTCACGGGCGACGCGGTCCGCCCACTCGGTCAGCTCCGCCTCGTCGAACGCGTTGTCCAGCGAGAGCATCCGCTCGCGGTGGGCGACCTCCGTGAACTCCGTCTCGTACCGCCCGGCGACCCTCTGCGTCGGGGAGTCGGGCGTCACCAGCTCCGCGTGCTCGGCCTCCAGGGCCTCCAGCTCGCGCAGCAGCCGGTCGAACTCGGCGTCGCTGACGACGGGTGCGTCCCGCACGTAGTAACGGAAGCGGTGCTCCTCGATCTGCTCCGCGAGCCGCTGATGCTTCTCACGCGCCTCGGCGGGCACTGTCGAATGCTGTTCCCCGGCCACCGTCTCGTCCTCCCGTTACTCAGGGTTGTCAGCGAGGGATCTCGCGGCCCGGACGCAGTGGGCGAGCGCGGCGCTCGCATACGCGGGTGAAGCGCCCGCGAGCCCGCACGCCGGAGTGACCACCACCGACTCCGTGAGGAGTGCGGGGGCCAGCCCGAGCCTGCGCCACAGCGACCTGACACCACTGACGCTACCGGCAGGGTCTGACAACGCACCCGACGCCGGCGCGACGCCGGGTACGGCACCCGCGAACAGCGCCGTGCCTCCCTCGACCGCCTCGCCGATCGTTTCGTCCTCACGCTGGGTGAGCAGTGCGGCGTCGAAGGCGACCCCCGTGACCCCGGCCCTGCGCAGCAGCGCGAAAGGCGGCTCGGGCGCACACGAGTGCACCACCACCGGCACCCGCACGGCCGAGACCAGCTCCCGCAGCGTGCCCTCCACCACGGCCCTGTCCACGGCCGCGTGAGTGCGGTAACCGCTGGCGGTGGGCACGCGGCCGCGCAGCACCGCCGTCAACGACGGTTCGTCCAGCTGCAGTACGGGCTGTGCGCCGGGCACCCTGCGCCGTACGTCCGCGAGATGGGCGAGCAGCCCCTCCGTGAGGGAGGCGGCCAGGTCGCGGCGCGCGCCGGTGTCCCCCAGCACGGCCTGTCCGTTGCGCCGCTCCAGGGTCGCCGCGAGCGTCCAGGGGCCGACGGCCGAGACCTTCAGCGCTCCCTGGAAGCCCTGCGTGAACTCCTCCAGCGCGTCGAGGTCCTCCCTCAACCAGGAGCGGGACCGCCGGGTGTCGCGTCCCGGCCGGTCGCCGAGCCGCCAGCCGCTGGGTTCGAGGTGCGCGTAGAGCTCCACCAGCAGGCCGGCCGTCCTGCCGGTCATGTCCGCTCCCGGGCCCCGCGCGGGCAGCTCCGGCAGGAACGGGAGGGACTCCAGGGTGCCGGTGACCGTACGGGCCGCCTCACGGGCGTCCTCGCCGGGCATCGAACCGATGCCGGTGGCGGCGGCGGGGCCCCACGGGAGGCGCGCCGAAGTCCGGCCGGAGACGGGCGAGTCCGTGCCGGCGTCCGTGCGGGGGGTGTCCGTGCCGGTGTCCGTTCCGTGCGGTGTGGTGCTCATGCGGTCGGCTTCACGGTCAGGTCGGTGATCTCCGTGCCGCGCGGCATGTCCAGCGCGGTCAGCAGGGTCGTGGCCACGGCGTCGGCGGGGATCCAGCGTTCCGGGTCGTACTCCCTGCCCTCCTGGCGGTGCACCTTCTCCTGCATGGGCGTGGCGGTGCGGCCGGGATAGACGGAGGTGACGCGCACGCCGTGCCCGCTCTCCTCGGCCCGCAGCGCGTCGGCGAGCGCCTTCAGCCCGTGCTTGCTCGCGGCGTACGCGGACCACTGCGGATTGGCGCGAAGCCCGGCACCGGAGTTGACGAAGAGGACGTGTCCCCGGGCGAGACGCAGTTGCGGCAGCAGCAGCCGCGTCAGCTCGGCGGGAGCGGTCAGGTTCGCCGCGAGAGTGCTGCTCCATACCTTCGCCGTGAGTTCGCCCACCTCTCCGAGCTCCACGACTCCCGCGATGTGCTGCAGGGAATCCAGATGACCGGGCAGTTCCTGGTGGCCGAGCGCCCACGACAGGCGTTCGGGCTCCGCGAGGTCGCCGACGAGCGTACGGACGCCCCGGAAGCGCTCCTCGAACTCCTTGGCCCGGCCGGCGTCCCGTGCCAGCAGCCAGAGTTCGTCGCCACGGTCGAGCAGCCGCCGCGTGACGGCGGCGCCGATGCCGGACCCGGCACCGGTGATCAGATGGGTTGCCATGTCTCCATGGTCGCGCAGGTTCGAACCCGCTCACGAACCGGTGGCGTGCCGCCGATGAATTTTCACGGGCTGCCCGGTCTGACCGCTGTGAGCCGGCGGCTTCTGTACGCGCCGCGTCGTACCGTCGCACGGCACATCACGACGAGAAAGAGGGAGGGCAGCGATGCGTACCGATACCGCGAAGCACACCACGCCGCGGCAGCACGACGGTCCGGCGATCGAGACGTCAGGACTGGTGAAGGTCTTCGGTGACAACAGAGCCGTCGACGGCATCGACCTGCGGGTCCCCGCAGGCACGGTCTACGGCGTGCTCGGCCCCAACGGCGCGGGCAAGACGACAGCCGTGAAGATGCTGGCCACCCTGCTGCGCCCGGACGGCGGCGAGGCCCGCGTCTTCGGGCACGACGTGCTGCGCGAGGCGGACGCCGTACGGTCCCGGGTCAGCCTCACCGGGCAGTACGCCTCCGTCGACGAGGACCTGACGGGCACCGAGAACCTCGTGCTGCTGGCCCGGCTGCTCGGCCACTCCAAGCAGTCCGCACGCAAGCGCGCGGCGAAGCTGCTGGAGGCGTTCGGGCTGGAGGAGGCCGCCGGACGCCAGGTGAAGCAGTACTCGGGGGGCATGCGGCGGCGCATCGACATCGCGGCCAGCATCCTCAACACCCCCGACCTGCTGTTCCTGGACGAGCCCACCACGGGTCTGGACCCCAGGAGCCGCAACCAGGTGTGGGACATCGTGCGTGCCGTCGTCGCACAGGGCACGACGGTGCTGCTCACGACGCAGTACCTGGACGAGGCCGACCAACTCGCGGGCCGTATCGCCGTGATCGACCACGGCAGGGTGATCGCCGAAGGCACACCGGGGCAGTTGAAGTCGTCCGTCGGTGCGGGCTCCATCCATCTGCGCCTGCGCGACGGCAGTCAGCGGGAGGAGGCACGGCACGTGCTCTCGCAGACGCTCGCCGCCCAAGTGCAGCCGGAGGCCGACCCCGTCGCGCTGACTGCCCGCGTACAGGGAGGCGGCACGGAGCGCGGAGCTGCCGAACAGGCCGCGCTGGCGCTGGCGGAGCTCACCCGTTCCGGTATCACCGTCGACCACTTCTCGCTGGGCCAGCCCAGCCTCGACGAGGTCTTCCTCGCCCTCACCGACCACCCCGCGCACGACGAGGACCAGCCGGCCGACGGCCGCTCGCCTGTCTCGCGCAGCTCGCAGAACGGCCACGCCGCCGAGGAGACACGCTCATGAGCAGCACGCCCGCATCCGCCCCGACACCCGCGACCTCTCCGTCGGCGTCCTCGGCCTCGACGGCGTCCTCGCCTTCCTCGGCCTCGACCACCGCGACCGCCGCGATGACCGCTTCCGCAGCGCGTACGCCGCAGAGAGGCCGGTCGTCGCAGGGGAGACCGGAGGACCTCGCCGCTGTGCTCGTCGCCGGACCGAGACCCCCGCGCCCCAGTGCGCTGTCCGTCTGCCTCACCTTCGGCTGGCGGGCGATGCTGAAGATCAAGCACGTGCCCGAGCAGCTCTTCGACGTGACCGCGTTCCCGATCATGATGACGCTCATGTTCACGTACCTCTTCGGCGGTGCGCTGGCGGGTTCGACGACCGAGTACCTGCAGTTCCTGCTGCCGGGCATCATGGTGATGAGCGTCGTGATGACCACCATGTACACCGGCGTCTCGGTCAACACGGACATCGAGAAAGGGGTGTTCGACCGCTTCCGTACGCTGCCGATCTGGCGTCCCGCCCCGATGGTCGGCTATCTGCTCGGCGACGCCTTCCGGTACACCATGGCCTCGGTCGTGATCCTGACGGTGGGGCTGGTGCTGGGGTTCCGGCCGGGCGGCGGCTTCCTGGGAGTGCTCGCCGGGATCGCCCTGCTGGTCGTCTTCTCGTTCGCCTTCTCGTGGCTGTGGACGATGTTCGGGCTGCTGCTGCGCACGGAGAAGTCGGTGATGGGCGTCAGCATGATGGTGCTGTTCCCTCTCACCTTCCTCAGCAACATCCTCGTCGAGCCCAGCACGATGCCGGGCTGGTTGCAGGCGTTCGTCGACGTCAACCCGGTCACGCACCTCGTCGCGGCGGTCCGCGGCCTGATGGACGGGGACTGGCCCGGGGGCGAGATCAGCTGGACGCTCATCGCGTCCGGCGTCCTCATCGCGGTGTTCGGCACGCTCACGATGCGCCTGTACAACAGGAAGTGACAGCGGCGGCACGGACTACGGGGCACCGTCGGCGGATCGGCGGTGCCCCTCGCCGTGGGCCCGGGTTCCGCCCCCGGCCCGCGGGGGCCCGCGACCGGCCCCGGCCGCGGCGCTCTCATGCCTCCAGCAGCTGGAGTGCCCGTACGCCGTCGTCGGCGAAGGCGACCAGTTCGGCCAGCGGCAGGGGCAGGAAGCCCTCTGCCTCCATCCTGGCGAGCTGCTGGCGGAGACCGTCGTAGTAGCCCGCCGTGTTCAGCAGGACCACGGGCTTGGCGTGCAGCCCGTGCTTCTTCAGCTCCAGGATGTCGGTCGCCTCGTCGAGCGTCCCCGTACCGCCCACCATGACCACGAAGGCGTCCGCGCGCTCCAGGAGCTGTGCCTTGCGTTCGGCGAGGTTCGCCGTGACGACCATCTCGTCCGCGTTCTCCCGCGCCAGGCCCTGCAGGAAGTCGACGGAGATCCCCACGAGCCGTCCGCCGGTCCGCTGGACGCCGTCGGCGACGACCTTCATCAGTCCGGAGTCCGATCCTCCCCACACCAGCGAGTGTCCGCGGCTGCCGATAAGCTCGGCGAACTCGCGCGCCGACTCCGTGTAGACGGCGTCGAGTTCAGCGGCTGAGCAGAAGACACATATGTTCAAGGGGGAACTGTCCTTGGCGGCCATGGACAGCAGCCTAGAGCCCGGAGCCCTGCGCGGACACATGGTCGTCTGCGGTGACAACGCTCTCGCACAGCGGGTCTGCAAGGAACTGGCCACGGTCTACGGGCAGCACGTGACCGTCGTCCTGCCGTCGCTGCGCGGCGGCAACCACGGCCCGCAGATCGCCGAACTGGTCGGTGCGGGCGAACTCTCCGTGGACGCTGTCGAAGCCCGGGTCCCCGACGACACGGCGCTGATCAGCGCCGGAATCGAGCGGGCGAGCGCGCTGGCGCTCACCTCCGGCGACGACCAGCTGAACATCTACATCGCGCTGCGTGCGCGCCGGCTCAACCCGCAAGTCCGGCTGGTCATCCGGATGTTCAACCAGAACCTCGGCCGCTATCTGGCGGACCTGCTCGACCGCGCCGCCCGGCTCCGCGGAGCGAGGGCGTCCGACCCGGTCCTCGGCGGGGCGATGGCCGACGCCACCACGACTGTTCTCTCCGACTCCGACACGGCGGCTCCGTCCATCGTCGCGGCGGCCGTCGTGGGCAGCGACAAGATCCTCTACGCGGACGGGCTGCTGCTGCGGGCGAAGGAGCGCACGCTGCGGACGGTCGACCGCCGCAACCCGCTGTGCACCCTCGCACTCCTGCCCTCCACCGACGACACGGAGGACGGGGAGGGCACAGCAGAGGACGGCGGCAGTGGCTCCGTGGACGAGGGCGTGGACGACTCCGCCGAAGACACAGCCCGGGACCCGGCCGACGGCACCGACGACGGCACCGGCGACGGCGTGGGCGGCCCCACCGGGGGCGCGGCCGCCGGCACGGCGGAGCCGGACGGGCAGGACGCTGCCGGAGAACGCCCCGGAGACGGAGACGCCGCCGCACGAGGCACGGGACCCGGCCCGCGTGCAGACCGCGGGGAGCGTCACCGCATCCGTACGCACGACGGCCCCGTGCTCCTCCCCGACGAGGAGGACCTTGCCGGGCTGTCGCCCGAGCGGGGCGCCGTGGTGCTGGAGGCCATCACCCGGCGGGGCCGCGCCGGTGCGGTGCGCGGGCCGCGGCTGCCGCGGATGCTGGCTCTCAAGGAGCTCTTCTCGCGGCGGCTGCGCTACTCGCTGCTCGCCATGACGGCCGTCGTCCTCACCCTCGCCACCGTCAGCTGGGCGATGTCGGGCGAGACCCCGCTGCACGCCGGGTACGTCACGCTCCTCGACGTCTTCGCCATCAACGAGCCCAACCTGGAGAAGCCCGCCGGAGAGCAGATCCTCCAACTGCTCGCCGCGCTCGCCGGGATGATGCTGCTGCCGCTGCTCCTCGCCGTCGTGCTGGAGAGTTACGGCGCCTTCCGCAAGGCGGCGGCGCTGCCGAACCCGCCACGCGGGCTCTCGGGCCATGTGGTGCTGGTGGGCCTGGGGAAGGTGGGCAAGCACGTCCTGGAGCGGCTACTGGAGCTGAACATCCCCGTCCTGTGCATCGAACGGGACCCGGAGGCGCGGGGAATAGCCCTCGCCCGCCGACGGCGCGTGCCCACCCTCATCGCAGACGTCACCGACGACGGCGTGCTGGAGGAAGCCAAGATCAAACGCAGCCGCGCCCTGTTGGCGCTCACCAGCACCGACGGCATCAATCTGGAGGCCTCACTCAACGCGCGCCAGATCAAGGCCGAACTCCGCGTCGTGATGCGGCTGTTCGACGACCAGTTCGCCGCCACGGTCTACCGCACCCTGCGCGACACGTACCCGGCGGCGCAGACCCGCAGCCGCAGCGTCTCGGCGCTCGCCGCCCCCGCGTTCGCCGGCGCCATGATGGGACGCCAGGTACTGGGGGCGATCTCGGTGGGCCGCCGCGTGCTGGTCTTCGCGACCGTCGAGGTGCGCGGCAACCCGCTGCTGGAGGGACGCACCGTGGCCACCGCCTTCCGGGCGGAGGCATGGCGCGTCGTCGCGCTGGACACCGCGGACGAGGACGAACGGCGGCAGGACCTGTCGTCCGTCTCGGCGACCGGCGCCAACGAACTGGAGTGGCGCCTCCATCCCGGCTACGTGCTCCAGGGCGGCGACCGTGTCGTGGTCGCCGCGACGCGGCGGGGGCTGAGCAGGCTGCTCGCCGCGGGCCCGGCCTCCGGCATACCGCCCGTCCCGGGTACGGGTGAGCACCGGTTCCGCGACGTGCTGCAGCAGTTCCCGTCCTCCTTACGCCAGGGACCGCCGCAGCAGCCTCCACAGGCACGGGCACCGGAGCAGGGGTCCGCAGGGAGCCGGGGCACCCTTCCGGGACAGGACGGCCGGAGCCCGGACCGCGAAGAGCCGCGGGGGGACGGCCCGCGCCTCCCCTGACGCGCGCGGTCGCGCGGCGTCCTGCCTACGCGTCTGCAGCAAAGCGGAGTGTGCACGGGCCGTCCGACGACGCCCTCAGGGCGCCGCAAAATCGTTTCTCATCGCTTGAAGTGAAAGATGCCCCACGTGAGTCGGCGTTCGGTGCCGCCTTCCACCCAGTGCTTCAGCCCCTTCTTCATCTGCGTGAGGTAGTCGCTGCTCACCTTGCCGGCGAGCCCTTCGGCCTCCTGTCGTTCGGTCTCCTCCAGCACCCGGCCGTAGTGGTTGACGAGTTGGTCGCGGTGCTCCTCGAAGCCGCCTTCGCTCGCCGGGCTGAACCCGAGCCGGGCCAACTCGCGCCGGTAGAAGCCGGGCGAGCCCATCGTGTCGAGGTGGATGCGGTCCAGGATGGGCTGAAGCTCACCCGTGGACGTACCGTCCGCGGCCATGGGGTCGGTGAAGATGAGCTGCCCGCCCGGGCGCAGTACGCGGGCGATCTCCTCCAGGACCCTGAGGCGGTTGCCGCTGTGCAGGAACGCGTCCTGCGACCAGACGACGTCGACGCTCTCGTCCGGGCAGGGAATGCTCTCGAACGAGCCGTCCACCACCTCGATCTTGTCGGTGAGTCCGCGGCGGGCGTTCTCCTGCCGGTTCCGCTCGTTCTCCACCTCGCTCAGGTTGAGCGCGATGACGCGGCTGCCGTACGTCTCGGTCACGTAGCGGGCCGAACCGCCGTACCCGGCACCGAGGTCGAGCACGACGGAGGACTCGTCGAGGCCGAGCTTGTCGGCCATGCGCTGCACGGTGCGCCGGCTGGCGTCCGCGATGGGCTCCGCGGAACTCTCGTACAGGCCGATGTGGATGTCCTCGCCGCCCCACACCGAGTGGTAGAAGGCGTCGGCGTCGGCCGAGTTGTAGTACGTGCGGGCGGTGCTGACAGCGGCCGAGTAGGCGCTCTCACCCTCGTCCATGCGGTACTCCTTCTCGGCCACGTGCACGAAGAAGTCCGGCTGTTCCTCACGGTAGGTGTGCTGGAAGTCGCCGTACGTCTCGATGTGCTGGAAGCCCACCTCGCTCATGAGCCTGCGGGTGTAGTCCTTCCGCAGCGGATACATGTTGAGGTGGTACTCCGAGCCGTCGGAGAAGTCGTAGCGCATGCGGCACAACCCCTCGTCCAGGTACTCCGGTTCGACTGCGACGTCCTCACCGCAGTAGTAGTACGTGTGCTTGCTGGAGAATCCGCGGTCCAGCATCGCGTCGTAGTTGCGCTGGTCCAGGATGAGAACGCCGTCGTGCTTCAGCATCGCGTAGAACTCGGCGAGTGCCTTGCGGCGGTCACGTTCGGAGAACAGGTGCGTGAAGGAGTTGCCGAGGCAGACGATGGCGTCGTACTCCCCGTGCACGTCCCGGTTCAGCCATCGCCAGTCCGCCTGGACGACCCGGAGAATGTGGCCGCCGTTCTCCATTCCGTTCCTGAACGCCTTCGACAGCATGTCGGCACTGCCGTCCGCGCTGACAGCGTCGAACCCTGCCTCGAGAAGCCGCACCGAGTGGAATCCGGTGCCGGTGGCGACGTCGAGTACACTCTTCACGCCGTGCTTTCGCAGCAGGTCGATGAAGAAATTGCCCTCACTCTGTGAGCGCTTTTCCCAGTCTATGAGAGAGTCCCATTTGTCCACGAAACTTGGGACGTATTCCTCCGTGTAATGTCCGGTCTCCCGGACGTCGACGGGATTGTCTCCGAATTCCTGCGTCGGTCGCGCGGTAATGGGGAACCTCCGGTTGCTGAGACGGTGGCCTACGGCGCGGCCGACCCAGGACGCCAAGGCTTCAGTCACGGGCACCGCGCGCTCGGACTCCAGCGCATAGCTATCCAGACTCGCCGGGGTCTATGCCACCGAACCGAACGATCGGCCCCGTGTTCGATGCGAATAGCCGCTCCGACCAGCGCCTTTGCGATCTCAGGTTTCTGGGGGCCGAGTTGTCCTGAAACCGGGACAGTTGGGTATGCTGCAAGCGCAGCGAGACATTTCGGCACACCCCCGCACCTAACACGGCGAGAGCACATGGCAAAGAGCAGCTCGTTCAGCACGCGTGACATCGGCATAGACCTCGGCACCGCCAACACGCTGGTTTACGCACGCGGACGCGGCATCATCCTCAACGAACCCTCCGTCGTGGCCGTCGAGTCACGCACGGGCAAGGTGCTCGCCGTGGGGACAGAGGCCAAGCAGGCTGTCGGCCGGACTCCGGGCTCCATCACCGCGACCCGCCCCCTCAAGGGCGGCGTCATCACCGACTTCGAGGCGACCGAAGGCATGCTGCGTCACTTCATCCGCGCGGCACGCGTCGGGCGGGGCCGAGGTCCCCGGGTCGTCGTCTGCGTGCCCAGTGGTGTCACCGGGGTCGAGCGCCGGGCCGTTCTCCAGACCGCCGCACGGGCGGGTGCCCGTTCCGTCCACCTCATCGAGGAGCCGATGGCGGCCGCGATCGGTGCCGGGCTACCGGTGCACGAAGCGCGCGGATCCATGGTCGTCGACATCGGCGGCGGCAGCACCGAGGTGGCGATCATCTCCCTGGGCGGCACGGTCGTCACACACTCCGCGCGGGTCGCGGGGGACGCCCTGGACGCCGCCATCGCCTCCTACATCGAACAGCATCACTCGATGGCGGTCGGCGAGCGCACAGCCGAGGACGTCAAGATGTCGCTGGGCAGCGGCACTTCGGCACCGGTGCGCGGCCGTGACAAGGAGACCGGCATGCCCAAGACGGTGGAGCTGAGCGAGGAGGCGATCCGGGAGGCCACGGAGAAGCCCGTCGCCGCCATCGTCCATGCGGTGCGCACGGCCTTCGACGCCTGCCCGCCGGAGCTGTACGGCGACATCATGGAGCGCGGCATCGTCCTCACCGGCGGCGGCGCGCTGCTGCACGGGCTGGACGACCGGCTGGCGAAGGAGACGGGCATGCCCGTCTTCGTCGCCGACGACCCGCTGAGCTGCGTCGCCATCGGCACGGGTCGCTGCCTGGAGGAGTTCGACAAGCTGGAAAAGGTCTTCAGCGGGTCGGTGTACGGATCCTGATCTCTGCCTCGCAGTTGTGGGCCCGGGGCTCTTCCGGGCCCACAACTGCGAGCGGGCCGGGCGTGGTTGACGTCCCAGACCTGGCGCCCGCCATCAACTGACCGTCGGCGGCGGGACTTCCAGCCTGTTGCCGCTAGAAGGGGATCAACTCGATCCCGGCCCGCCTGGCCCGCTCGATGCGGTCGGGTGCGGCGGCGTTCCGCTTCGGCGCAGCCTCGTCCCAAGGCTCGGGACGCATGAGAAGCAGGGCCTTGCTGCCGGGCACCACGATCACACCGCCGAACGCCAAGTCCCCGGCCATGTACACGCCTTCTTCCATTCCCTTGGGCCACCTGTTCAGCCCCTGGGGTTCGACCGCACGCATCTTTCCACCCTCCGCACCTTCCCCTCGGCGTACGTCCAGCGTGTAAAAGGTCTGATTGTGGGTTTGCGTGGGCTTACCGAGCCGGGTGACCGTTCCCGGCTCCAAGGGGTACGCGTCCAGCACCTTGCTGCACTTGCGGAGCCGGAGGGGGTGACCCTTGAAGTTGACGAAAGTAAACCCGAGTCCGATGACACCGATAGCTGCCGGAGCAGCAGACAAGAAAGCGCTGGGAACTCCCAGCGCGCCCAGGATCAGCGGCAATACGAGTAGGAACCCCGAAATCCCTACACGCAGACCCAAGCGACGGGCAAACAGGCCGTAGTTATGGCGAAGTACCTGATGCGGATCCAACGCATCGTGCGACGTCTCCGGTGACACCGGCATGGTCGTTCCTCCAGATTCGATTAATCGGAGCTCATCCGAAGTCGTTTCGTATTGCCTCGGCGGCGTGCCCCTCTGGCCCACCGCCATCGCAGACTCTTCCCGAGCCCTCGGCATATGGGTCGGTGAAGGTAACCGTGTGCGCCACTCCGACGAGGATGTCCCGGTAGTCGTCGGCTTGGTCGGTAGCAGGCGTCACCAATTGGAGCAGGATGACCGATGACCGGTCAGGCTCCGCAACCGCCACGGTGCCCTGCCAGACGACGCCTGTCAGAGGGCGGCCATCCCCCTCAGGCGACCCACCCGGCGCCGTCGTGCGCAGCTGCCGTTCAGCGAGGAAACCCGTGCCACACGGAAGCCTCAGGGGGACAATGCCATCTTCAGGGCGTTCGGCAGCACCGATCCCCGCCATGTTGGCAACGACCATCTCAGCGTTCGTGCCCTGTGCCGGGATAGTCGACACGGTAAGAACCGACAGTGGGAAGCCGCCGTTTCCGTCCGGATGCATGCCGACCAAGCACACCTGGACATGCTGCCTCTTCATCGAAATGGCGAAACTCGAGTAGAAGCGCAGGACCCCCTCTGCCTGCCCCCTCATCACCCTGGGAAGCTCGCGCACCTGCTCGATCAGAGAGCCAAGCTGTGCAATTGAGGGAGTCAGGTCGACAGAGTGATACCCGTGCGGGATTCCGTACCAGAATGCGGGTTTCGGCGATGATGTTTCGGTCGTCGTGAGGGGCCTACTCTCCATACGACTATGGCGCGTCACAGTATTCCCGCCATTTCCGCGATGCTGTGTGCCGTTGCTGCAGCCTTGGTTGTCTCTGCGGCGTTGTGACCAGCACCGTCTTCGGGCAACTTTCCCTCGGTTTCCAGTGAGGAGATGACGTTTGCGCCTACGTTGAGACCATTGGCCGAGATGCTCCCCATGAGCTTGGCAGACCCTTTTGCGCTCTCCCCAGCAGCGTCCCACGCGCCTTGTGCGGATGTCTCCGACCTCAGGACGGTGCCAAGCTCTCGCGTGAACGTGCCCGTCCGAGATACGACCTCACCCGCTTCATCGGCTGTGCGGATAGCAAGCGCTGCTTCTCGTCCCGCGGTGGCCAGTACCTTGCCTCCTGGGACCATGCCCACGAAGTCACCCGCCAGAGAGGCATAGGCGCTGAACGTATCCATGCCGGACCCCTTGCCCAGCAACTGGTCCTGAAACTCGGGGTGGGTGACATTCTTGGCCATGGACGCCGCGCTCGCAGCGATCGCGATGCCAGCAAACAATGGGGTCAGCGGGGTTGGGAAGAGCGCGAGCAAGCCGGCGATAGCGCCGATGGTCCCCGCATGGTCCAGGAGGAACTGGCCAGCGTCCTTGATACCGTTCCAGATCGATTCAAGGATCTTGGTCAGCGGAGACTTGGGGGCCAGCTTGTCGGTGGCGTCATTGAGCTTCTCCGCGACCGCCTTCGCTTCGGTCTCGTGTTGCGCTTCCAGCTTCCTGGCCTTGGCGATGACGTCGTCGTACGACTCGTTCGCCTTGGTCAACGAGGCCTGAGCGGAGGCGAGTTCACGCTCGGCGGCGCGCAGCCGCTCCGTCGCAGCGTCGGCCTCCTCCTGGCTGGGGTAGTTCTTACCGCCCAGCTTCAGGTCGGGGTGCTTCCCAGCAGTCTCGACCTGCGCCTTGGCCTTCTTTGCAGCGCTCTGCTTCTCTCCGGCCTCGTCGTCGTACTTCCGTGCCAGATCCCGGTTCGAAGTAAGCTCCCCGTCCCACTTCTTCAGCTGCGCCGACGCCTTCTCCAGCGAGCGAGCGGCGTTCTTCACGTACGTCGGCAGGTCCCCGTCGAGCGTTTCGCGGAACTTCTCGGCCGCGTCGCCTTCCCAGTAGCTGCTCTCACCGAGCAGCTTCTCGATCTGGTTGTGGCAGCTGCGCAGCGAAGACGCCGCCGATGTGACCTTCTGCCGCAACCTGTCGACTTCCTGGGGTACTCCAGGTACCGGGTTCCATCCAAGGTGCGGGTATGGGTTGGCAGCCATCGTTTCTATCCCCCGTTGTTGCCTGCCGAAGTGGACTTCTGCTCAATGGCCTTGAGCGTCTTCTCCAGCGCGTCCTCGACCTCTTGGTAGTTCTTCTTGCTGACCTTCACGCCTTCGCTAATGGCGTCGATCATCTCTTTCGTCTGCTCGGCCCCGTACTTCCATCGCTCCTGGAACCCGTCGCACGCCTCATCCAGTTCAGAGGTACCGATCTGATCAGCGCGTACGTGACTGAGGGCAGACCGTGCCTCGTTGAGGTCCCGGACGCATCCCTCCAGGGATTTCACGAACTGCCCCAACTGGTCCGTGTCCGCCTTGAACTTTCCCCCCATGTATCGCCCCTCGTGAATATTCGGAACTGGTTCCGTGACGGATCTGTGTCGATGCGAAAGAACCGTCCAGCGCCCACAGTGTCCCACTGCCTAAACCTGTCAGAGACGCTATCAAGCCCGCGACGGGCGGCACTTGGGAGATGCCCTACCCCGATTTGCGTCGTTGCAACGGATGACCGGGCGCGCATACGGTAGTTCGCCTTGCCAAAGTGGCCGTGGTGGCACGCAGGCGTTGGTGATGCTCGCTTACGACGACCGGGCGCCGCGACGTGAGTGGATTCGGCGTTGCGTCATGCCCCGCGAAAAAAGCGGACGGTCGGCTTTCCTGCAGTAAGCAGAGGAGTGCCAGCGTTCACTCGAATGTCACTCGCAAGCGTTGTCTGGATGTTCCCGTGGCGTGCCGGGCCCGCGTCAGCCGTTGACCGCGCCCGCCGTCCGGGCCCGTTCCGTCGTGGCGATCGTGGCCGAGCCGATCACGCGGGTGCCGTCGTAGAGGACGATCGCCTGGCCCGGCGCGACCCCGCGCACCGGTTCCGTGAAGCGGACCCGCAACTCCTGCCCGTCCTCGGCCGGTTCGGCGGTGACTTCGGTCTCGCCGCCGTGGGCGCGGAGCTGGGCGGTGTACGTGCCGGGGCCGTCGGGGGCCGCTCCGCACCAGCGGGGCTTGACCGCGGTGAGTCCGGTGACGTCGAGCGAAGCGGCCGGGCCGACGGTGACCGTGTTGTCGACAGGTGAGATGTCGAGGACGTACCGGGGCTTGCCGTCCGGTGCGGGGTGGCCGATGCGCAGGCCCTTGCGCTGGCCGATCGTGAAGCCGTACGCGCCCTCGTGGGTGCCCAGCTTCCGGCCCTCCTCGTCCACGATGTCGCCCTCGGCCGTACCGAGGCGGCCGGCGAGGAAGCCCTGGGTGTCGCCGTCCGCGATGAAGCAGATGTCGTGGCTGTCGGGCTTCTTCGCGACGGCGAGACCGCGGCGTTCGGCCTCTGCGCGGATCTCGTCCTTGCTGGTGAGGGTGTCGCCGAGGGGGAACATGGCGTGGGCGAGCTGCCGGGCGTCCAGAACGCCCAGGACATAGCTCTGGTCCTTGGCGGCGTCGCTGGCGCGGTGCAGCTCGCGGGTGCCGTCGTCGCGTGTGACGACGGTCGCGTAGTGGCCGGTGCACACCGCGTCGAAGCCGAGGGCCAGCGCCTTGTCCAGCAGGGCCGCGAACTTGATCTTCTCGTTGCAGCGCAGGCAGGGGTTGGGCGTACGGCCCGCCTCGTACTCGGCGACGAAGTCCTCGACGACGTCCTCACGGAAGCGCTCGGCCAGATCCCACACGTAGAACGGGATACCGATGACGTCGGCGGCGCGGCGGGCGTCGCGTGAGTCCTCGATCGTGCAGCAGCCGCGGGCACCCGTGCGGAAGGACTTGGGGTTGGCGGAGAGAGCCAGGTGCACACCCGTGACGTCGTGTCCCGCCTCGGCCGCGCGGGCGGCGGCGACGGCGGAGTCGACACCGCCGGACATGGCGGCGAGCACGCGCAGCCTGGGGGCGTCCCCCGCCGGAGGCTGGGGGAGGGCCGCAGCCGGAGGCTGGGGACGGGCGGCGCGGCCGGGGGACGTGGGGCTGCTGGAAGCGTCAGTCATAACCCGTCCAGGGTAGAGGGAATCGCCCGGGAGCCCGCACGGAGAGGCATGTGGTCCCCCGGGGCCGGAACCAGCCCGGCCCCCGGATGCGTTGTGATCTGTATGGCTTCGATCTCCCGGCGCACCCTTCTCATATCCGGCGGCGCAGCGACACTGGTCACCGCAGGGGCGCTGACCTGGGACGAGACGTCCCGGCTGTGGTGGCGGGTACCGGGGATCGACAAGCAGCGCACGGAGGGGGACGTCGACCAGCCGGGGGTGCGCTGGATCGCCGCGTCGGAGGCGAACCTGCGCTTCGCCGACCGTCCCGCCGACTACACCGTCGACCGCGTGGTCATCCACGTCACGCAGAGCGACTTCCCCACTGCCGTGAAGGTCTTCCGCGACCCCCTGCACGCCTCGGCCACCCACTACGTGGTGCGGGCCCGGGACGGGCGGACGGTGCAGATGGTGCGGGAGCTGGACGTCGCGTACCACGCGGGGAACCGCTCGTACAACGAGCGGAGCATCGGCATCGAGCACGAGGGCTTCGTCGACCGCCCGGAGAACTTCACGGAGGAGATGTACCGCTCCTCGGCCCGGCTGACGGCCCGCATCTGCAAGAAGTACGACATCCCGGTCGACCGCGAGCACATCGTCGGGCACAACGAGGTCCCGGGCGCGGACCACACCGACCCCGGTCCGCACTGGGACTGGAAGCGCTACATGAGCTACGTGCGGGAGGCGCGCGGGGGTCTCGGCGCCCGGTGACCCTGCCACCGCCGGTCCGGAGTCCGGTGGCGGTGGCACGGCCTGCGGGCCCGCGCGCGGGGCTACCGCCCGGCGCGGCGGGACGGGAACTCGACCACCTGCTGATACGTGGGCCGGTTCTGCCAGGCGATCCGCGGAGCGGTGATGCCGCCCATGGCTCGGTGCACGATCGAGTCGGCGCACACCTGGTCGCCCGCGTCGCACTCCTTGTCGCCGGGGTAGGTCTCCTCGGCGGGGGTGGCGACGGCCTCGGACAGCGTGCTCAGCAGCATCTTCCGGCACTCGGCGAGTGAGCCCTTGCCGCAGTAGGGCCGGTCCAGCGGCGAGGCGACGTCCTCGCCCTGCACCGCGCGCAGGTCCTTCTCGACGAAGGACCACCAGCCGTGCTGCAGCGCCGAGCCCTTGTGCGGCTGGCTCGCGCCGACTCCGCCTCCCCCTTCTCCGCCGCCGTTCTGGCCGCCCGAGGGTGACTCGTTCACGGGTGCGAGCCCGGTGAGCGACTTGTAGAGCTCCTCACCCAGTACGGGCTTGAACTCGCCTTCGACCAGCAGGGGCCACCAGGCGTCCAGTGTCCGGATGGCCTCCGCGTGCTCGTACTCGCCGTCGTCCTTCGCTGCCTCGCGCCGCAGCGATCCGGACTTCTCCCAGGTGCGCAGTTTCTCGACCGCGGCGGCCTGCTGGGGGTCGGTGATCTCGCCGGAGCCGATGACGTCCAGGAGTTCGGGGAGGACCTTCTCCGCCCGCAGGTCGGCGACGGCCGCCTCCTCCATGGCCTTGACGAGGTCGGTGCGAGTCACTCCGCCCTTCTCGACGAGCGCGGAGACCCGCTTGTCCAGCAGGTCGCCCCTGTGCACCGAGCCGTTGCCCCAGCCTGCGGAGAAGCGCTTGGCCTGCTTGTTGTTCCAGTTGACGTAATAGCCCTGGTCGACCGAGTGCGGGTGCTCCTCGGGCGGGGTGACGGCCGAGGTGTTGAGCGTCGGGTCCCAGTCCTTCCACTCGTTCCCGGGCTCGGCGAGGATCGGCTTGTCGGGATCGGTACCCGGCGAACGCACGGGGTTCGTACCGGAGTTGTAGTACGCGGTGTGCTCGGCGTCGGCGTAGAACCAGTTGAAGGTGTAGCCGATGTCCTGCGCGGCTTCCTGGAAGCTGCGTGCCGAGGTGATCGCCGAGGGGTCGTTGAACTTCTGGAAGCCGATGACCGAGTCGGCGTCGTGGTGGTAGGTGGAACGGAGCGCCGTGAAGGCGACGGGCTTGCCCTTCACCGTGCCGGTGTGGCTGACCAGTCCGTACGCCGACCGCAGGCTCACCAGGTCGTAGGAACCGGCTTCGGTCGAGTCGGCGAGCGTCGGCTTCCACTCGTTGTGCTTGGTCAGTGTCTCGAAGGGCGTGCACTTGCCGCGGAGCATGTAGCTGCGGGAGTTGGTGGTGGGTTCCTCACCGGACTCCTCGCAGAGTTCGACCGCGAAGGTGTCGGTGATGTCCTGGCTCGCCGAGGTCGCGCTCCACGAGTAGTCGAGGCCGCGGCCCAGTTCGACGTAGAAGCTCAGACCGGGGAAGGACGCCCCGCGGGAGCGGAGGCCGGGCCCGTCGAGTTCCTGCACCATCATGATCTGTGGCGAGTAGTAGCCGGTCTGCGGTCCGTACACGGCGATCGGATTGCCGGACGCGGTGTGCTTGCCGGAGACCATCAGGGCGTTGGACATGCCCTTCTTGGACGTGATCAGGTCGGCCGGCAGCACGCCTTCCGACTTCCTCTTCCCGGTGGACTTCTTGCCGCCGGTGCCGGTCTCGTTCTGGGAGTGGTCGAAGGCCGTGACCGATCCCGCTTCCGGAGTCGCCACGCCCTTGGGGTCGCGGGGCGATTCCGCGTAGGGAAATTCCTTGCCCTGCACGGTGGTTGTGGCTTCGGTGTCGTTCTGGGCCCGCCAGGCGGCGTACGCCTTCTCGCCCTCCGCCTTTCCGTACTGGCTCTTGAACGCCAGCTCGGCCAGCGCGTTGCCGACCTCGCCGCCGCCTCCGTTGCCGAAGATCGAGCCGATGACGGACGCGATGGCCACGACGTCAGTGATCTTGAAGTCGGCGATCTTCGATCCGTGGCCGGTCAGTACGTACTCGCCGGGATAGTTCAGCGCGCCCACCGTGTCGTCGATGAACTCGTTGATGCCGCTGACGTAGTTCTGGATGTCCTCGTAAGCCTGGGCCCCGCGCTCGCCCGAGTCACGGATCCGCTCGACCTGTTGCTCCAGGTCCTTCTCGGTGTACGGCGCCACGGCCCAGAGACTCTGCTCGAGCGACCTGTTGCCCTCGGCGCCCCCCGCGAAGGAGGACAACTCACCGCGGCCCACGTGCCGGAGGATGTCCATGAGCCACAACCGGTCCTGGCCCGCGGCGTATCCGGCCCCGAATTCGGTGCCCTCGCGGGTGGTGCCCTTGATGTGCGGGGTGCCGGTGGCCTTGTCGCGGGTGATGGTGACGTCGGATCGGGGCGACTTCACGCTCTCCACCTGGTCTTCGGCGACGCCGAAGGAGGCGTCGTTGAAGTAGTCGGAGAGCTGCTCCTCGGTGAGCCCCGAGTAGTCGTGCAACAGGTTGTCGTACGGGGCCAGTTGGTCGGCCGAATGCTTGGGGCGGGTGCCGATCGTCTTGTGCAGCAGGATCGCCGCGAGCGTGGCGTGCCCGTTCTGGCCGGCCGGGAGGATGTCGCTGCACTGCCCCTGGCACGGGTCGTCGGCTGCTGCGGCGGCTTCGGCTGCGGCCTTCTCCTCAGCCGCCGCCGCGAAGGCCGGCGCGGATCCGCCGGCGAGGGGGGCGAGCAATGCGGCGGCTGCCACACCGATGACGGCGGCCTTGGCCTTGGTGACGGCGGCCCTCGTGACGGTGGCCCTCGTGACGGTGGCCCTCGTGACGGCGGCCCTCGTGAGGCGGGATCTGACGGACGGAGCGCGGGAAGGTATCACCGGGATCTCCTGTGGGGGGTGAGACGCGGCAAGCGTGCGAGGAACGTTAATGCGCGTTACTACCCCTGGGTAGAGTCCTGCCGCCGTTATTCACACAGCCACAACGGGCCATTGACGGAAAGTGAGTGGGAATCCCCTTTCTCCGTTCCGTCCCCGCCGGGCGGAACGTCCGCCGGACGTGCGCCGGATGTTCCGTCCGCCCCGGGCAACGCGCAAGGGCCGCCCGGCATTTGCCGGACGGCCCCTCGACAGGCTTGCCGCGCGCCTCAGTTCACTCCGCGTCGTGGCTCACTCCGCGTCGTAGCTCAGGATCGCGCCACGGCGGAAGTTGGCGTCGCCGTACGCCCCGAGCTCGATCACACCTGTGCTCCACACCTGCTTCGTGCCGGGCACGTGAACCGTCTCGCCGGGCCAGAACCGCTGCTTCTTGTCGACCTCTTCCACCTGGCCCGACCTGCCGGGAACCGGCTTGTGCCGGGGGATCTCGCGCAGGTCGCCGTCGGCCGTCATGTGCCAGTAGCGTCCCAGCACCAGTCCGCCCGCACCGTCCGGGGCGAGCTCCGTCGACGCCTTCCCGGCCGCGTCGGCGGGGCCCTCCTGCCATTCGCCGCCGTCCCAGCGCAGCAGGATCTTCTCCTCCTCCGGCTCCGGGCCGCCCTCTCCGTGGTTGAAGGTGTGCAGGCCCACGGCCCACACCTCGTCCCCGGACACGGCGACGACGGAGTCGAGACTCGCCGACTCCTCCGGCGGCGCCGGGTCGGGGAAGTGGTACTCCGGAGTCTTCTCCAGCTTCCACTCCTTGCCGTCCCAGTGCATCGCCGCGGGCTGGCTCATCGGCCCGCCGCCGTCCCCGGAGGTCTCGCGGAAGCCGACGGCCCACACGTCGTCCGAGCTGATGCCCGCCAACGAGGCGGCGTCGGCGGGGAGTTGCGACTCCGTCCACCTGGTGCCGTCCCAGTGGTGAGCGCTCTTGCCGGAGCCGAGGACCCAGGCGTCGTCGGCTGCGAGGACGGCTGCCCCGCGGTCGGCCGGCGAGCCCTCGAAGGCCGGGGCGGGCATGGACTGCCACTTCTCGCCGTTCCACCGGAACGCAAGCGAGCCGGACTGGTCGGCCTTCCGGCCGAAGAGCCACACGTTGTCCGGACCCGAACCCTCGATCTGGCTCAGCGAGGCGTCCGCGGCCTCCTCCGGCAGTTCGCTCTGCTCCCACTTCCCGCCGGCGCGGTGCAGCAGAATCTCCTGGGAGCCGCCACCGTCGTCCTCGCGGGAGGTGCCTATCGCCCATCCCTCGTTCTTCGAGACAGCGGCGACGTCGGTCAGTTCGGCGTTCAGCGACTCGCTGTAGTACGCAACGTCCATGGCAGCGGCGGCCTCGGACGAAGCGGGCCCGGCCGAAGCGGACTTCCCCGGCGACGGCTCGCCTGCGAAGGCCGTCTGGTACCCGACGCCCACCAGGGCTGCCACAGCGAGCGCGGCGGCGCCCTTGAGATGCAACGGTTTCATGCTTCCCCTCTGAGAGTTCCCGGTCGTTCGCACACGCCGTCGCCGTGCCGGTCACGCACGGCTCCCCCGACGCAGCAGCGTCTGCGGTCAACTGACCGGACGTCACCGGGAGTCCGGCGGTTGCAGAGGGAACGCCCGCGCATACGGGCTCCGGAAAGGCGACGGGTACCGCGCGGCACCGCACGAGTTGCCGCCGCCGTCCTCGTCAGATCCGGAAGACCGAGCCCACGAACTCCGAGAGCAGCCGCTCCTTGAGGGCCTGCGGCAGCGCGTCCAGCAGCACCAGTACGGGCGCCATCCGCTGCGGCAGTGCGGCAGCGGCACCGGTGCCGCCGTCGAGTCCCGCGTACGCCAGGACGGCCGAGACCTCGTCGGGTCCCAGCGCGGACGCGTCCAGCCCGGCGGCGAGTTCGACCAGGCCGGGATCGGCCTGTACCGGCGGCAGCGCACGCGCCGCGGTCAGCGCTTCGGCCAAGTCGCCCAGCAGCGCGTCGACTTGGCCGACGGTGGCCGGTGTCAGCGTCAGATGGAGATTGGGCGGCATGCCCTCGAAGCTGAGCTGCGGCTGGAGATACCAGCCGCGCAGGCGCATCTCGTCCGCGAGATGCAGCAGCAGGCTCAAGTCCCCGCCGCCGGCGGTGGTCCCCGGCCCGGCGAGCGTGAACGCGACGAGCCCCGCCTCCGGTTCGCCCAGCACCCGGACGTCCTGGATCGCGCGCAGCCCGGCGAGCAGCCGGTCGGAGGCGTCGGCGACCTGCCGGGCCAGCTCGGTGTAGCCGTCCTCCCCCACGTGCCGCAGCACGGCCCACGCCTGTGCGAGCAGTCCCGCCGCTTTCGTGCCCTGAACCGTCGGGTTGACCACGGGGTACCCGGGCCATCCGGCGTGCGCGAAGTACTGGTGGCGGCGCAGCTCGGCGTCGCGGTACAGCACCACCGACGCGCCCTTGTCGGCGTATCCGTACTTGTGCAGGTCGACGGAGAGCGAGGTGACGCCCGGCACCGTCATCCCGAAGGGCGGCACTTCCCGTCCCGCACGGCGCAGGTACGGCAGGAGCCAGCCGCCGATGCAGGCGTCCACATGGCACAGCACTCCCCGTTCGGCGGCGGCGCCCGCGATGTCGGCCACCGGATCGATGACGCCGTGCGCGTAGGAGGGTGCGGAGGCGACGACCAGCGCGGTCCGTTCCGTGACGGCGGCGGCCATCGCTGCGGCGTCGGCCTTGCAGGTGTGCCCGTCCACCGGTACGACCACGGGCTCCACACCGAGGTAGGCCGCCGCCTTGTGGAAGGCGGCGTGCGCGGTGGAGGGCAGCACCAACTCTGGCTGCCGGACGCCCCGTTCGGCTCGGGCGTGATCGCGGGCCGTCTTGACCGCGAGCATGATGCTCTCCGTACCGCCGCTGGTGAAGGTGCCCTGCGTGCCCGGTGCGCCCAGCAGGGAGGAGGCGGTGCGGATCAGATCGTTCTCCAGCCGGGCGACGCTCGGGAAGACCGTCATGTCGAGGCCGTTGACGGTGGCGTACGCCGAGTACGCGGCGGCGGCGAGCTCGTCCAGGCCCTCGATGCCCGCGTCGTAGACGTAGGCGAAGGTACGGCCGCCGCGGGTGGGGGCGTCCGAGCCGCGCAGGGCGCGCAGTTCCTCCAGCACGTCTGCCGCGGGCAGACCGTCGGGCAGCGCGGCGTGCGGCGGCGGGGCCGGGGTGGGGGCCGGGGCCGGGGCCGGGGCTGAGCTGTGTATGTGGGGTGCGGGTTCACTCGGCACGGTCGGTCTCGTCCTCCGGGGTGTCGGTACGGTCGGAGCCCTCGGCTTGCGGCCCCGTCCCGCGGGCGGGCGCAGGAGCCGGAGCCGGGGCGGAAGCGGGAGCCGGCGGCGGGGCAGGCGCAGAGGCTTCGGCACGGGCAGACCCCGCGGTGGTGGCCGGCGGCACCGGCTCCTCGTAGCGGTGGAGCAGCCACAGACCGGCCAGCGCCAGTGCGGCGGGCAGCACACTCATCCCCAGCGTGATGCCGGTGACCGCGGAGCCGGGCTGTGCCGCCTGGTGTCCGGCCTCGGAGGACCGGAAGCCGCTGACGGCCAGCACCGCGGCGAAGGCACCCGCCCCGAGGGCGAAGGCCAGCGTCTCGGCCGCCGTCCACAACCCGGTGAAAGTCGCGGCCCGTTGACGTCCCGTACGGGCGGCGTCGGCAGCCAGGTTGTCCGCGAGCATGCGCAGCGGCAGCAACTGCAGCCCGCCGTAGGCGATTCCGACGGCGGCGACCGCTCCGTAAGCAGCCCACGTCCCCGCCCACGGTGTCGCGGTGAGCACCAGCGTCGCCGCGAGGAAGAGCGAAGAGGCCCAGAACTGGGCCGACTTGACGCCCCGGCTGCGTGCCAGCCGGTTCCACAGGGGCATGACGAGCGCCAACGGGCCGATCATGCAGGCGAACAGCGGAGTGACGGCACTCGCCGAGCCGAGGACGTACGTAGCGAAGTACTGCACTCCCGCGAGCATCACGCCGATCGCCAGCGCCTGTGCGGTCCACATCCCGGCGAGGAACAGGAACGGCAGGTTGCCGCGCGCCGCGGCCAGTTGGCTCCGGAGAGAGGGCTCGGCGGTGCTGCGCGCGACCGAAGGTGCCCTGCGCGTCCCGTACCACGCCCCGAACATGCCGGCCGCGAGCAGCGCGGCCACGGCGAGACCCATCAGCCGGTAGCTCGACGGTGTGTCGCCGCCCGCGTGGGCGATCGCCGGCGCCACCGCGCCGGACAGCAGGATCGCCGCCCCGAGGAAGGCGACGCGCCAGCCGAGGATCCTGCCGCGTTCCTCGGAGTCGTCCGTCATCTCCGCGGGCATCGTCACGTACGGGACCTGGAAGACGGCGTAGGCGGTCGCCGCGAGCAGGAAGAGAAGCGCCGCGTATCCCGCCGCGGCCATGCCCCGCAGCGGCGGAGCGGCGAAGATGAGCGCGAAGAGCGGCGGCAGCGTGCACGCTCCGGCGAGCAGGAACGGACGGCGCGGGCCGCCGCGGAACCGGCTGCGGTCGGAGAGTGCGCCGACGACAGGATTGATCAGTACGTCCCACGCCTTCGGCAGGAAGAGGGCCACTCCCGCTGCGGCCGCGGGTACGGCCATGACGTTCGTGAGGTAGTAGAGCAGCAGCAGCCCCGGGACGGTGGCGAACGTGCCGGTGCACAGGGAGCCCAGGCCGTATCCGACGCGTACGGAAGCGGGCAGCGCGGAGGCGGCGGACGCCGTCGCGCCGTCGCCGCTGTCGTCCCGGCCTCCGCCCGCCGCCGGACGTGCCGGGCCGGGGAGTTCACCGCCGGCAACCACTGATGGCCTCCTCGGGGGGTGCGACCGCCGAACGCACCGACGCGGCGGACCGGGGCTCCGGGGCGGGGCTCCGGGTCGGCGGGCGCGAGGCCGTGCGTCCCGCTCCGCCCCGCGCCGGGCCGTCCGGCCGTATGTGCTGCCGTACGTGCGGGGCGTACGGCGGATCGTGCGGCGCTCGCCGCGCTGTCGGCGCATCAGTCAACGGCACTGCGGGCCGGACGTCCAGAGTCTGATCGCAGGACGACCCCGCGCAGCGGCACGCGGCCCCGCCGGATCTCTCAGCTCAGCCCCGCGCTGCGGGCCCGCTCGACCGCCGGGCCGATGGCCTGGGCCACGGCCTCCACGTCGTCCTCGGTGGAGGTGTGTCCGAGGGAGAACCGGAGCGTCCCCCGCGCGAGCCCGGGGTCCGAGCCCGTCGCGAGGAGCACATGGCTCGGCTGCGCGATCCCGGCCGTACAGGCGGAGCCCGTCGAGCACTCGATGCCCTGGGCGTCCAGCAGGAGCAGCAAGGAGTCGCCCTCGCAGCCCGGGAAGGAGAAGTGCGCGTTGCCGGGGAGCCGCCCCGCCGGGTCCGGGTCGCCGTTGAGCACGGCGTCGGGCACGGCCGTGCGCACCTGCTCGATCAGCTTGTCCCGCAGGGCGCCGATCTCGCGCTCGAAATCCGGCCGGCGCTCGGCGGCGAGCTCGGCGGCCGTCGCGAAGGCGGCGATCGCGGGAACGTCCAGCGTCCCGGACCGTACGTCACGCTCCTGCCCGCCGCCGTGGAGCAGCGGCACCGGCGTCTGCTCCCGGCGCAGCAGCAGCGCTCCCACCCCGTACGGACCGCCGATCTTGTGGCCGGTCAGGGTCAGCGCGGCCAGTCCGGACGCGGCGAAGTCCACCTCGGTCTGGCCGACGGCCTGCACCGAGTCCGCGTGCAGCGGGACGTCGAACTCGGCTGCGACCTCGGCGAGCCGGGCCACCGGCATGACGGTGCCGATCTCGTTGTTCGCCCACATGACGGTGGCCAGCGCCACGCTCGCCGGGTCCCGCTCGACCGCGTCCCGCAGCGCCTCCGGGTGCACCCGCCCGTGGGCGTCCACGGGCAGCCACTCCACTTCTGCGCCCTCGTGGTCGGCGAGCCAGTGGACGGTGTCCAGGACGGCGTGATGCTCGACGGGGCTCGCCAGGATTCGCGTACGGGCCGGATCGCTGTCGCGCCGGGACCAGAACAGGCCCTTCACCGCGAGATTGTCGGCCTCCGTGCCCCCTGCCGTGAAGACGACCTCGCTGGGACGCGCCCCGACCGACGCGGCGAGCGCCTCCCGCGACTCCTCCACAGTGCGCCGGGCGCGACGCCCCGAACCGTGCAGCGAAGAGGCGTTCCCGGCGAGGACGAGCTGGGCGGTCATCGTCTGCACCGCCTCGGGGAACATGGGCGTGGTCGCAGCGTGGTCGAGGTAGGCGGAGCGGGCCATGATGCCTCGATTCTACGAGCGGCTGACAAGACGGGTACGGCGCGGTACGGGCTCTGCGCACCCGTGGGCGCGCGCGAGCCCCGGACGTGTGCGGGAGCAGGGTCCAGGAGTACGCTCCCGCCGGGCTGTTGTTGCCCGTCCGACGCCTTCACGGGCGCCGTGCCCGGGCACAGCCGACGACAACGTCCGGGCGTCCGGACGTATTCCAAGGGGGCAAGGGGGATGGCTGGATGCCACAGGTGCGGGTTCTGACAAAGGGTGCACGCGTCACAGGAGGCGTCTTCAGCCTCCTCTTCGCGCTGCACACCCTGCTCTGGATGGTGCGGGACGTCTCCGAACTGGGCGCCGGCGACCTGTGGGACGTGTGGACGGGCGCCGTCCCGACCGGGACGGCGAGCGCGGTGGAACTGCCCGCGACGTCCGCCACGGACCTCGGCCTGCTCCTGCTGCAGCTCGCCGCCACGTTCGCCGCGTTCACCGGGGCCTGGGCGGCCGGCGGTCTGCTGGCGTCCACGGCGGCGCTCACCTTCGCCTTCCGGCTGCCCGTGATCTGGCACGTGATGCTGCACTCCGGCACCGATCCGTTCTACCTGGACCGCAGCTTCGAGACGGACGGCGCCGGGAACACGGCCGCGGGCACCTCCCTGCTCGTCACGCTCCTCTGTCTCGCACTGGCTGTCGTGCTGCTGGCGGGAATCCGGCCGTGGCCGCGCACGCAGGCTCAGCCCGGCCCGTGGGGAACGGCGGCCGTGCCGGGCCAGGCACCTCCCTTCGGTGCGCCTCAGCCCTACGGGATGCAGCCCCCGCAGCCGCCCGCGCCGCCGTACCCGGAACCGCCTCTGCCCAGCGAGACGCCGCAGCGGCCCGTGGGCGCGCACGTAGCCGTGGCCGCGGTCTACTTCGGGCTGACGGTGCTCTTCAACATCGGCTGGAACATCTACCTGTTCGCCGAGGCGGGCGCCGGGATCTGGGTCCGCTCCTTCACCGGGGCGACGAGCCTGAACGCGATCCTCGGAGTCTCCGCGGTCTGGGGATGGCTGACGATGATCGCCGCCGGCGGAGCCGCCGCGGTCCTCGCGCTCACCCGGGGTCTCTCCGCCCGCGGCTTCACGCTGGGCGTGGTGCTCGCCGAACTGCCCCCCGCGCTGCTCGGCCTGTGGAACCAGGTCGCCTCCGGCACGCTCCTGAAGTCCGGCGGCACGGCGGCGATCACGTACTTCAGCTTCGCGTACGAGGTGATCACGCTGGTGGGCGGAGTGGCCCTGCTGGTACTGACGTTGCGGCCGGGCGTACCCGCACAGCCGGGGGCGGCCACGCACCCGGGCGCCCCGATGCAGCAAGGGATGCCGATGCAGCAGGGGATGCCGATGCAGCAGGGGGCTCCGTTCGGTGCGGGCCCGGCACCCTATGGAGCACCGCAGCATCAGGCCCAGCCCCAGCCGTACGCGCCGCCCCAGCCGTCGTCCGCCCCTCATCCGTACGCACCGCCGCAGCCGTCCGGTCCGCCGCCGGGCGCTCCGCCGCAGCCGCAGGTCCCGCCGCAGCCAGGTGCCGCGGACCAGCAGGGCCCTCCGGCGTCGCCGCCTTCACCGCCCCCGTCCGGGTCCGGACCGGGATACGGCTACCCGCCTCAGCAGAACCCCGGCCCGCCGGGAGGCTCCTTCGGACCTCCCCCGTCGCCTCCCGGTCCGGCATCCTGACGCGTGTGCTCCGAGGGCGGACACCCGCGCTCGTACCGTCCTCCGGCAGATGCGTCTGACGGTGGTCCTGCCGCAACGGCGTGGCCTGATGTTCGTCACACGCACATCGCCGCCCGGTGTGACTGCCTGATGGACCATCAATTACCCGTAGAAACATCGGCGTTGAGGGGCGCACGGCAAGCAGGGGGCTTGAATGACGGACTACGAGTTTCTCTTCGTCGTCGAGGGAGTCTCGGCCGAGAGCGACCTCGATTCCGGCGTCGTCTTCGACGAGTTCGACGGCTTACTCGCCTCGCACAGGGGCCGTCAGCTGCTGACGCTCTCCGGCGACGGCGCGGGCGCCGTGGACGCCGCACACCGCTTGAGCGTCCGTCTCCGCCGGGCGCTCCCGGCCGTGCGGCTGTTGCGGCTCGACCCGGATCTGGTCGGAGTCGCGGACATCGCCGAGCGGACCGGCCGCAGCCGTCAGAACGTCCTGCAATGGATCAAGGGTGAGCGGCGGAGCCACCCGCCCTTCCCGGAGCCGGAGGGGACCGCGGGTCGTTCCCTGGTGTGGCGCTGGGGCGAGGTCAACGCGTGGCTCAGAGCGCTCGGCGAGGGCGATGACGTGCACGTTCCGCTGCGGGAAGAAGCTCTCGCGATCGACGTGATGCTGCCCCAGTGGCAGAAGGCCATGGACGAGGGAAGGCCCGTCGTCGCCGTGGTCGTTCCGCAGGACGACCGCACCGACGAACGGGTGGCCACCGCTCAACTCCTGCACGGCGCCTTGCAGGACGCCTCCGTCATGCGGACGGTGTCGGCATTGCCACGCATGGAGCAGAGCCGGCTGGTGGTGGCGTGCGCGTTGCCCGCGGACAAGCTCGGAACGGTTCTGGAGCAGATCGCCACCGCCGACGTGGGTGGGCTCCTGGCAACGCGTGTCGGGGAAGGCGAACTCAAGCTGATCGGGGTCGCCTCGCGCGACCTGCCCGGCACACGTCCCATCTCGGAGCTGGGGCTCAGCCCGGAGGCAACGGTGGGAGACCTGCTTCTCCAACTGGCGCAGTGCGACGACGAGGACCCGTCGCCCACGCCCCTGGCCGTCGCCTGAGCCCCGGTGTGACCGTCCGTCACCAGGTGCGCCTCCGGCATGGCTCCCGCCGCTGCGCCCGCCTGTGCGTCGGCGTCAAGGCTCGCTGCGCGAACGGGAGTTGTTCGGCCCCGCCTGCTCGCCTGCCGGGATCACGCCCAGGCGCTGAGTAGCTCCGCCGGAGTGAGGTGACGGACGCCTTCCGCCGTGCACCCGCTCCTGGCCACGGCGATCATCGGCGTGGTCTCGGCCGCGCCGGGCAGCTGGGAACGGTGTTTGACGAGCCGGGCGAGATCGCGGTTGTCGAACGGCCTGTTCTCCAGCCACTTGACGGAGCCGACGACCGTGATCTTCTTGGCGATGGGCGCCCGGTCGGCTCCGACGATGTCGATCTCCGGGTCGTTGCTGCGGGTCCAGTACCCGCCGACGGCATCGGTGCCCGGCGGCAGTTGCTCGTCCCCGAGCCGCCAGAGCGCCTCGCGGACCACGGGCTCGACGGCCCGGCCCCGCCAGCTCGTCCAGCCGGCCCGGACCGCTTCGAGGACGCGGTCGCCCCGACCACGCTCGACCATCGGAATCCCCGGGCCGAGGAACGACAGCCAGAAACGCAGGTACGGGTCGTCGATCCGGTAGCGGGTCCCGCGGCTGGGCCGGGTGGACAGCGGCAGGTCGGCTGCCACGACGCGGCGGGCCGTCAGCAGCTCCAGCGAGCGCTTCACCGAGCCCGGATTGAGACCGCCTGCCGCGCGTCCGATGAGAGTGAAGGTCCGCTCTCCGTGCCCGATGGCTCCGAGCACCGTCCGCGCCTGGGCTTCGTGGGGGAACTCGGCGGCCAGGGTGCGTTCGCCGCTGACGAGCATGGCCGACGTGGGGCGGCGAAGTGCCTCCTCCAGGTAGTCCCACATGCCGGCGCCCTGCGGCCACTCCTCGAGGATCAGCGGGAGCCCGCCGGTGACCAGGTAGGCGTCGAAGGCGTCGGCGGGCGGCAGGTCCAGCATCGCGCCGACCTCGGCCGGGTCGAGCGGCGGGACGACCATCTCGGTGCCGCGCTGGTAGAAGGGGCGCCCGTAGGTGTTCAGCTGTTCCATCGTGGCCAGGTCGGAGCCGATGAGGACGAGCAGGACGGGAAGCCTGGACAGGGTCCGGTCGAACGCCTTCTGCAGCGCGCCCTCGAAGCTCGGATCCGCACGGACGAGATAGGGCATCTCGTCGATGACGACGACGCTGGGCGTGTCCGCGGGGAGCGCGCCCGCGAGCAGCCCCAGAGCGGCGTCCCAGGTCTGCGGCGTGGCGAAATCCGCGAACCGTGAGGCATCGGGGAGGGCGGAAGCGGCCAGCTCGTCGGTGAATCCCGCCAGGTCCCCTTCCTTCGAGCCGCCCACGGCGGTGAAGAAGACGTGGGGAAGCCCTGTGCGCTCCAGGAACTCTTCGACGAGCCGCGACTTGCCCACGCGTCTGCGCCCCCGGATGAGCACTGCCCGGCCCCGACGGCCGCCCCGCCCTCCGGTCCGCACGGACTCCAGCAGGTCATCGAGGAAGCCGAGCTCTTTGCGCCTGCCCACGAACCCGTTCACAGCGAGGTCGCCTCCCGTACCGTCGACACGTCGTTCGACGGTACTTGCATTCGTGCAACTTGCGCAAATGAAAGTTGCTCTCACGCAAGTCACGGGCTGTACGGGAGGCCCCCGGGACGGCCCGCTCACCGTGGCGCGAGAAGGCGGCCACCCGGGCGCGGTGCTGTGCATCGCGCCCCGGTGGCCGCCGGGGACCCCGTCGTCAGCGGGGCCCGCGAGGGTTGCTCAACTGCCGTTCTCCGCCTGGAACATCCAGTGGTGCTTCTCCAGGTCGCCGGTGAGCTGGATGAAGATGTCCTCCGTCACCGGGTCGGGCTCGCTCACCGACGTCATGCGTTCGCGGGAGCCGGCGATGACCGCTTCGAGCGCGGTGACCATCGTGCGTACCGCCTCGCCGTCGGGCTGCCAGCCCTCCTTGACCCGCTCGATGCTGCTCGCCGCGGACACCGTGGACGAACGGCCGTCCGGGGGCAGGCCGAGCGCGGACGCACGCTCGGCGACCTTGTCGGAGTAGCTGCGGGCCGTCTCGACGACCTCGTCGAGCTGCAGGTGTATCGAGCGGAAGCGCGGCCCGACCACGTTCCAGTGGATCTGCTTGGCCACGAGTGAGAGGTCGACGAGGTCGACGAGGGCGCCCTGCAGGGCCTCGCCGACGGTCTTGAGGTCGTCGTCCGGAAGCGTGCTCTTCACTGCATAGGTCACGGCTGTCTCGCTTTCTCTCGGCCGGCCCTGTGATTCCCACCGACCGTGTAACCGGATGAGCGCGGGCAATTCATGCCGCGGCGGACACCCGGTCCGCATACGCCGCGTACTCGCACGCAGACAGCCGGCCACCGGTGCCGCGTCACCGGGAGGAGGCCAGGTGACCGAGACTGGACGGATGAGCGACAACTGGGCGGACACGCTGAACCGCACCTTCGACAGCTCG
Source organism: Streptomyces ovatisporus (assembly GCF_042653885.1). NCBI lineage: Bacteria > Bacillati > Actinomycetota > Actinomycetes > Kitasatosporales > Streptomycetaceae > Streptomyces > Streptomyces ovatisporus. The sequence goes on along the minus strand of NZ_JBHSFH010000004.1, from coordinate 489,140 downwards.
TCCGGCGTCGTCCGCTGGGGCGTTCTCGGCCCGGAGGACGGCCCGCCGGTGGTGCTGCTCCACGGGACGCCGTGGTCCTCCTACACCTGGCGCGGCCTCGCCCGCGCGCTCGCGCTGCGCTTCCGGGTTTTCGTGTGGGACATGCCGGGTTACGGAACCTCGCAGAAGTACGACGGCCAGGACGTCTCCCTCGCGGCTCAGGCGCGCATCTTCGCGGAGCTGCTGCGGCACTGGGACCTGCACAAAGACGGCCTGCGGCAGGACGGCCCGCACGATCACGACGGCACCGGGGAGGGCCGCCAACCGGCCGTCCTGGCCCACGACTTCGGCGGCTGCGTCGCGCTCCGCGCGCATCTGCTGCACGGTGCGAGCTATGCGCGGCTCGCACTCGTCGACGTCGTGGCACTGGCGCCCTGGGGCTCCCCGTCCTACCGGTTGCTCGGCAGTCACGCCGGGGTGTTCGAGCAGCTGCCTCCCGCGCTGCATGAGGCGCTGGTGCGGGAGTACGTCGGCTCGGCAAGCGCAGCGGGACTCCACCCGAGGGTGCTGGACCAGCTCGTCGCCCCGTGGCTGGGTAAGGACGGGCAGGGCGCCTTCTACCGGCAGATCGCCCAGAACGACCAGCGCTGGACGGACGAAATCGAGGGATGTTACGGGGAGTTGGCGCTGCCGGTGCTGATCTGCTGGGGGACGGCCGACACCTGGATCCCCGTCGACCGGGCCCACCGGCTGGCCGGTCTGATTCCGGGCGCCGGACTGCAGCTCATCGAGGGCGCCGGCCATCTGGTCCAGGAGGACGCACCGGCCCGACTCACCGCGGTGCTCCAGGACTTCCTCCGCAGCTGACCGTACGCCCCGTACAGACGGCCGTCCGTACGCCCGCACACGGGCGGCCGGATCACGGGCGCCGAAGACGCCTGCCGGAGGGCCACAGGCCGCCGCGGAAGGTACCCGCAACGCCCCGACTGCCCAACCGGAAACGCGACTTCCCACAGAAAAACTTCACACGACGCGCCCCGCTCCTACCGTTCGGGCCATGTCGCGGGTCGCCGTCGAGCGGGCGCCCCTGCCCCCGCTCCGCACTGAATCTCCCCCTCCCGCACCCGGGTTGCCGGAAACGCCGGACCACCGGGTGCGGGTGAAGCAGACCGCGCGGAGTGGCCGGCGAAGACCCGGACGCGACCCGTACCTCGACAACGCGAAGTACCTGACGATCGTGCTCGTCGCGGTCGGTCACGCATGGGCGCCGCTGACGGCCGACAGCCGCGTCGCCAGCGCCCTCTACTACCTGCTGTACACCTTTCACATGCCGGCGTTCATCGTCGTCTCCGGCTACCTCTCGCGCGGTTTCGAGGGCACGCCACGGCAGATCAAGCGGCTGGTCACGGGCGTCCTCGTGCCCTACCTCGTCTTCCAGACGCTCTACGCGCTCCACATCCGCCATACCGCGGACCCGGACCGTGAACTGCGGTACCAGGAGCCGGGGTTCGCCCTGTGGTTCCTCGTCGCGCTCTTCCTGTGGCGGCTGACGACCCCCCTGTGGAAGGTGCTGCGGCATCCGCTGCCCGTCGCGGTGGCCGTGGGCGTGGCGGCGAGCGTCACGCCCAGCATCGACGACGACCTGAGTCTGATGCGGGTGGCGCAGTTCCTCCCCTTCTTCGTGCTGGGCCTGCAACTGCGGCCGGACCATTTCGATGCGCTCCGCCGGCGTCCGGTACGTCTGCTCGCACTCCCCGTCGCGGTTTGTGCTCTGCTCGTCTCGTACGCGGCGGTGCCGTTCATCTCCGCCGCGCCCTTCCTGCACGACCAGGACGCGCAGGGACTGGGCCTCCCGGCCTGGGCGGGCGGACTTATGACGCTCGGCTCCTTCGCCTGCGCCCTGGTGATGACCGGGTGCTTCCTGGCCTGGGTGCCGCGGCGGCGCACGTGGTTCACGGCGCTGGGCGCGGGGACGCTCTGCGCCTACCTGCTGCACATCTTCCCGGTCCAGCTCTCCCAGCACCTCGGCTGGTACGAGACGGCCTGGACCGGCAGTCCGCTCGCGCGGATCGGCATCACGGTGTTCGCGGGCGCCGCGATGACGGGCCTGTGCACCGCGCCCGTACGGCGGACCGTCCGCTGGGTGCTGGAGCCGGGCATGGGGTGGTTCTTCGGCAGCGAGGCGAACTCAGGGGCGAAGCCGCCCGGGCACGCCCCTCCGGCGCGCACCGCCGAGCTCTCCCCTACGGGCGGGGCGCCCGGGGCGTCGCCGGACTCCCCCGCCGCGGGCGCCGGCCCGTCCGGGCGCGCGGAGCCGACCGTCCCCGCGAGGAGTCCGTGACGCGGTGCGGGCGGAGGCGCCTGCCAGGGGCGCTCCGGCCGCGTCAGGCCTTCGCCCGCGCAAGCTGCCGGGACTGGGCCACGAGGCGGTCGGCGCTGTCCCAGACCTCCACGTCCTCCTCCAGGAAGCCCCCCGCGAGGTTGGCTGTCGTGACGGAGACCCGCAGGGGCCCGGGCGCAGGGCGGGCCCGGACGTGCACGGTGAGTTCGACGGTGGGCACCCAGCCGCTCAGACCCAGCTCGAACGCGGTGGGCGGCAGGGCGTCCACGGCCATCAGCAGGGAGAGCGGGTCCGCATCCCTGCCGTCGGCGAGGCCGAACCAGGCACGCATCTCGCCGCGGCCGCTGGGCGCTCCGACCGCCCAGCCGCAGGTGGCGGGGTCGAGCCGGAGATCGAGTCGCTTGCCCATCTCGGGGCCCGCGTCCGGCCCTGCCGGGTTGTCGTGTGCGCTGAAGCACTGCTCACGGGGCGGCATGGCCGGCGGCTCGGCGCTGGTACGCACGTCGTCCGTGACCGTGTCCAGGTCGCCGTAGGTGGCGAGGACGCGGATGCGTTCGACCTCGTTGCCGTCGGCGTCGGGCTGGAAGAGGCCCGCCGAGCCGGAGGAGAGCGTACGTCCCGTCCGCGCGGTGTGCGTGCGGACGACGGCCGGGCCGTGGGTGCTCGCGGAGAGGTAGTGCGCGGTGATCGTGAAGGGGTCGGGGTGCGGCAGGGCCTCACCGAGCGCGCGGCCGAGGACGGCGAGCAGGTAGCCGCCGTTGAGGGCGTGGCCGATGGCCCAGCCCGGGGAGAGGTTCACGTCGTGGACACCGGGTTCGCGCAGCCTCACGGCGGTGTCCCGGTCGAACTCGCTGAGGGTGGCTTCGGTGCAGGTGTCGGACATGCGAGTACCGTACACGGAGAAGTTACCAGCGGGTATGGTCGCCCCCTGGCGTCCTCACGCCACAGGGAACGCAGGCCACAGCCCGGTTGACGGGGAAGGCCGAGGACGCGGAGCCCACGTCAGGTGGTGGGCTCCGCGTCCTCGACCTGCGAGCGCCGGTGCCAGGCCCGCGGAGCGCGCCAGCCGAAGCGCATGGCCAGCAGCCGCACCGCGAACGCGAGAGCGGCGGCCAGCGTCATCGTCGTCGCGTCGAGTGCCCCGGCGTCCAGCAGCAGCGCGGTGACGGTGGCTCCGACGATCGCCGGCACCGCGTAGAGATCGCGGTCCCAGCGCAGCAGCGACGGCACCTCGTTCGCCAGGACGTCCCGCAGCACGCCGCCACCCGCCGCCGTGGCCAGGCCGAGCACGGCCGAGGCGAAGAGCCCCAGCCCGTACTCGTGCGCCTTGACCGTCCCCACGACGCAGAAAAGGCCCAGCCCCGCCGCGTCGAAGACATTCACCGCCTTGTTGATGCGCTCCACGTGCGGGTGCAGGAAGAAGACCAGGACCGTCGCGATGAGCGGGGCGTGGAAGTAGCCGGCGTCGGTGAACGCGGCAGGCGGCACCGCCCCGATCACCACGTCCCGGAAAAGCCCGCCGCCCAGCCCTGTGACCTCGGCGAGCACGGCCATTCCGAAGACGTCGAAGTTCTTGCGCACGGCGAGCAGCGCCCCGGATATGGCGAAGACGAAGATTCCGACGAGGTCGAGCCAGTGCTGCAGATCCGGATCGAGTAGCTGGTGGTTCACCGGCCCATTGTCACGGGCGCACCGGCGGCCGGAGACGGCAGGTACGGGACTGCGGCACTCCCACTCGGCACCCGCACCGGAACCGGCGGTCCGACCCCCGCGAAGGGCGCCGCACACGCCCCACATTCGCGTGTACGAGTCGTTACAGCACGTCGATCCGGAGCCGCTGGAATGTGAGGCGGCACATAGGAGCCACGTCACATACCACTTCTCTTAGTAGTTCTCTTAGTATCCCGCCCCGCCCCCAATGCCCGAATCGGGCGTCTCGTTCCGCTCGCCCGACTCCGTACGACCATGCCCGTTAGTACATCCCTTATTTGGACTTGTGCCGAGTGGGCTTTTACCAATGCCAGCGTCGCATTCGCCGGGGACCAGAACTCGGCGCCACAGCCGTTCCGGCCTTCCCGCGACACACGGCAAGCGAAAGGTATTTGCTCCTCCATGCGTAGTTCCGCTTACACCCGCCTGAACCGGAAGCAGAAGACCACGACCATCGGCCTCGCCGCGGCCGCAGGCATCACGGCACTGACCGCCGGCATCGCTCCCGGCTCGGACGGCGGCGACGCCGGCCGAAGTCCCGCCAAGCCGGTCGCGGGGCACTCGGCGAGCGCGGACGCGGGCAAGAAGCCCGCCGCGGCGACGAAGGGTGACCACGCGAACGACACCAGGCCCCTGCAGCTGGCCGGCGCCAGCGCGGGCCACCAGACCAAGGCCTACCAGGGCAAGGATGCCGAGGCCGGGCAGAAGAGCGAGCCCAAGGCAGAGGCAGAGCCCAAGGCAGAGGCCAAGGTCAAGTCCGAGGCCAGGGCCAAGGCCGAGGTCAAGGCCGAGCAGGAGAACAAGGCCGAGGAGGTCCGTGCCGACAGGGGCGCCAGCCGCGCCGCCGACCGGGCCACCAAGGCCGACAACCTGGACGGCTGGATCAAGCAGGCCCGCTCCATCATGAAGGAGGAGGGCATCCCCGGCTCGTACCACGGGATCAAGAAGAACATCATCCGTGAATCCGGCGGCGACCCGAACGCCGTCAACGACTGGGACATCAACGCCAAGAAGGGCACCCCCTCCAAGGGTCTGCTCCAGACGATCCAGCCGACCTTCGACGCCTACCACGTCGAGGGGACGAAGCACGAGGTCACCGACCCGGTCGCCAACATCGTCGCCGCCTGCAACTACGCGGCCGACAAGTACGGCTCCATGGACAACGTGAACTCCGCGTACTGAGCCGGCACGGCTCACGGCAGTACCGCGTGAGCGCGACAACACGCACAAGGCAGACGGAAGGGCGGCTGCGCCACGGCAGCCGCCCTTCCGGCGTCCTTCCGGTCCGGGTCCGGACCCGGACGCTCGGCCCGCGGTTCAGCCCGCCAGCGGCTGAGCGTCCTCCGGGTGCTGGTCCGGCGCGTTCTCCGGGTGGTGGCAGGCCGCTTCGTGACCTTCGGCCAGGGCGACGAGCGGCGGCTCCTGGGTCTTGCAGATCTGGGTCGCCTTCCAGCACCTGGTGTGGAAGCGGCAGCCGCTCGGCGGCTTGATCGGCGAGGGCACGTCGCCCTGCAGCAGGATCCGCTCGCGTCCGCCCTGCGCCCGGCGGCCGGGGTCGGGCACGGGTACGGCGGAGAGCAGCGCCCGGGTGTACGGGTGCATCGGCGACGCGTAGAGCGACTGCCGGTCGGTCAGCTCCACGATCTTGCCCAGGTACATGACGGCGATGCGGTCGGAGACGTGCCGGATGACCGACAGGTCGTGCGCGATGATCACGTACGTCAGGCCGAGTTCGTCCTGCAGGTCGTCGAGCAGGTTGATGACCTGCGCCTGGATCGAGACGTCCAGCGCGGAGACCGGCTCGTCCGCGACGACCAGCTTCGGGTTGAGTGCCAGCGCCCTGGCGATGCCGATGCGCTGCCGCTGCCCGCCCGAGAACTCGTGCGGATAGCGGTTGTAGTGCTCGGGGTTGAGCCCGACCAGGTCCAGAAGCCGCTGGACCTCCTTCTTCACACCGCCCTCGGGCTCGACGCCCTGCAGCTTGAACGGAGCGCTGACGATGGCGCCGACGGTGTGCCGCGGGTTCAGCGACGAGTACGGGTCCTGGAAGATCATCTGGACGTCGCGCCGCATCGGGCGCATCCCCGCAACGCCGAGGTGCGTGATGTCCCGTCCCTCGAACTCGATGGTGCCGGCGCTCGGCTCCAGCAGCCGCGTGATGAGGCGGCCCATGGTCGACTTGCCGCAGCCGGACTCGCCGACGACGCCGAGGGTCTCCCCCGCCCGTACGTCGAAGTCGATGCCGTCGACCGCCTTGACGGCGCCGACCTGACGCTTGAGCAGGCCCTTGGTGATCGGGAAGTGCTTCTTCAGGCCGGAGACCCTCAGCAGCGCCTCACCGGGCTCGGGATCGGCTTTCGTCAGCACCGCGTCGGACGCCTGCTGCTGGGATGGGATCGTCATCTGCTCGTCCTCACTCACAGCTTCGGCGCGATCTCTTCGTTCCAGATCCGCTCCCGGTCCGCCGTGTCCATGTGGCACGCGGACTGGTGGCCGCCGCCCACGTCGCGCAGTTCGGGGCGTCGGGTGCGGCTGACATTGCCCTTGGGCACGTCCGCGTACGGGCAGCGCGGGTTGAAGGCGCAGCCGTCGGGGATGTTGATCAGGCTGGGCGGGGAGCCCTTGACCGGGATGAGACGTTCGGTCTGGTCCCGGTCGATGCGCGGCATCGAGCCCAGCAGGCCCCATGTGTACGGGTGTTGCGGCTCGTAGAAGACCTGCTCGGCGGTGCCGTACTCCACGCAGCGTCCGCCGTACATCACCAGGATGTCGTCGGCGAGCTCGGCGACGACGCCGAGGTCGTGGGTGATGATGATCACCGCGGAGCCGAACTCCTTCTGCAGATCGCGGATGAGGTCCAGGATCTGCGCCTGCACGGTCACGTCGAGCGCGGTCGTCGGCTCGTCCGCGATCAGCAGCTCGGGGTTGTTGACGAGCGACATGGCGATCATCGCCCGCTGCCGCATACCGCCGGAGAACTCGTGCGGGTAGCTGTTGACGCGCTGGTCGGGCTGGGGGATGCCGACCCGGTCGAGGAGTTCGACGGCACGCTTCTTGGCCGTCTTCTTGTCGACGTCGTGGTGGACCCGGTACGCCTCGACGATCTGATGGCCGATGGTGAAGTACGGGTGCAGCGCCGAGAGGGGGTCCTGGAAGATCATCGCCATCTCCCGGCCGCGCAGCTTGCGCACCCGGTCCGGCTCGCTGCTCAGCAACTCCTGGCCGTCGAGCCAGATCTCGCCCGACAGCTGCGCCTTCTTCCGCCCGTACTGGCCGACGGTGTGCAGGCCCATGATGCCGAGCGACGTCACCGACTTGCCGGAGCCGGACTCGCCGACGATGCCGAGCGTCTTGCCCTTCTCCAGCTGGAAGGAGAGACCGTCGACGGACTTCACCATCCCGTCCTCGGTGGGGAAGTGGACCTTCAGGTCGCGTACTTCCAGGAAGGAGCGTGGGGGACGGGCGTCCGCCGCGGGCTCACCGACCGCAGCGGCACCGGTCTTGTGCAGTTCCGTCATGCGAGCCTCACTCGGGGGTCGATCACGCCGTACAGCAGGTCCACGATGAGGTTCGCGACGACGACGGCCGAGGCGGTGATCAGGGTGACGCCGAGGATCAGCGGCAGGTCCTTCTCGCTGATCGCCTTCAGTACGGCCTGGCCCAGACCGGGCAGGCTGAACGTCGTCTCGGTCAGGATCGCACCGCCCATCAGCGCACCCAGGTCGACACCGAGGAGGGTGATGACGGGGGTCATGGTGGAGCGCATGGCGTGCTTGCGGATCACGACCGCCTCCCGTACGCCCTTGGCGCGGGCGGTGCGGATGTAGTCCTCGCCCATCACCTCCAGCATCGTGGCGCGGGTGAGCCGGGCGTACATGGCGCCGAAGAGGAACGCGAGGGTCAGCCAGGGGAGGATCATCCCGCTGAACCAGTCGGGGAAGCTCTCCGCCATCGGCGTGTACTCGTTGCTGACCAGCCCCAGCCCGTAGGAGAAGATCGCCAGCGACAGCAGGCCGGTGAAGTAGATCGGCAGCGAGACGCCGCCGAGGGCGAGACTCATCGTCACGCGGTCCCAGACGGTGCCGCGGCGCAGCGCGGAGACGACACCCGCGGTGAGGCCGATGACCAGCCAGATGACAGCGGCACCGGCGGCCAGCTGCAGGGTGACCGGAAGACGGTCGGCCAGCACGGGCCAGATCGCCTGCTCGGTCTTGAAGGAGTAGCCGAAGCACGGCGCGGAACAGTGGAGCGTGTCCCCGGCACTGACGTAGTCGCGGCCCGCGATGATGCCCCTGAAGAAGTCGAAGAGCTGGACGAGGATCGGGTCGTCCAGTCCGAGCTTCTGCCGGATGCCCTCCAGCGCGGCCGCGTCCGACTGCTTGCCGGCGAACATCGTCGCCGGGTCGACCCCGGTCCACTCCGGGATGAGGAAGAAGATGCCGAACACCGCCAGCATGACGACGGCGAGCATCACTACGACGGCGAACAGCCGCCTGATGAGATATGTGAGCACTGCTTCCGGCCCGGCGCGGCCGGCGAACTCCCCGGGTTCACCGGGGAGTTCGCCGGACCCACGCTGAGGCCCTCACCTGCCCTTCGTGCCTAGCGGCGGGTGCGCCGGCGGAGCGGTCGGACGGTCACTTGACACCGAGCGTGGCGTAGTCGTACCTGCCGCTGAACGCGTCGGTGGTGGCGACGTTCGTCAGACGGCTGGAGCGCCAGATGATGTTCTTCTCGAACGTGAAGGGCAGGTAGTAAGCGCCCTTCATGACCTCGGCGTTGATGGCGGCGTACTTCTCCGCGGCCTTGTCCTGGTCGAGTTCCGCGATCGCGTCGGCGAACATCTTGTCGATCTTCGGGTCGTCGATCATGGCGTAGTTGTTGTTGCCGTTGTCCAGGATGTACTTGCTGTGCCACAGCGGCATGCCGTAACCCTGACCGGACGGGAAGTCCGGGCCCCAACCCATGATGATGATCCCGTAGTTCTTCTTCTTGACGACCTCGGGGTTGCCGATGATGCCGGTCGTCTGCGCGCCGTCGTACTCGTCGACCTCGGCCTCGATGCCGATCTTCTTCAGCGACGCCTGCATGGCCTCGGCCGAAGCGACCTCGACCTGCTTGTTGTTGCGGACGGCGATGGTGGTCTTGAAGCCGTTCGGCTTGCCGCACTTCTTCAGTTCGGCCTTGGCCTTCGCCACGTTCGGCGCGCCCTCGTTCTTGGCGATGCCGTACGGGTCGAACTTCAGGTCCGAGCCGGGCACCAGCTTCGGCAGCATGTTCGTGCCGATGTCACCGCCGGCGAGCGGGCCGCCGCGCGCGTTCTGGATCGACTTGTGGTCCGATCCGTAGATCATCGCCTTGCGGCAGTGGATGTTGTCGAACGGCTTCACCGTCTGCGGGAAGACCGCGTAGCGGATGTAGCCGGTGCTCGGGTTGTCGATGTTGCCCTTGTGCTCCTTCAGGGCTGTCTGACGACCCGCCGCCTCCATGCCGGTGGCGTTGATGTCCAGGTCGTAGTCGCCGTTGATGAGACGCTTGTCCATCTCGTCGGCGTTCGTCAGCAGCGTGAGCGTGATCTTGTCCGGCAGGGCCTTGCGGATGTTGTCCGAGGACTTCTTCCACTCCGGGTTGCGGACCAGCGACAGCTTCTTGTTCGGCGTGTACGACTCGAACTTGTACGGGCCGTTGGAGAAGGGCTTCAGGCCGTACTTGGACTTGGTGTCCTTGTCCTGGCGCACCGGCGAGGCCGACGGCATCGCGAGCATCTGCTCGAAGTCACCGTTGCGCTTGGGCAGATGGAAGATGATCTTGTCGTCGCTCGGCGTCTCGATGGCGTCCAGGCCGAGCTTGTCCTTGGACTTGTCCTTGTAGGGGCCCTTGTACTTCTCGTCCGGGTCGAGCACGTCCTTGAGGTAGATGGGACCACCGGACAGCACGTCCTGCGCCCACTGGCGCTCGATGCCGTACTTGATGTCCTTGGAGGTGACGGGCTTGCCGTCCTCCCAGGTGATGCCGTCGCGCAGCTCGTACTCGTAGGTCTTGCCGTCGTCGGAGATCTTGGCCTTCGCCTTGGCCAGGTCCGGGACCAGCTCCGAGGACTCCTTGCCCGGGGCCGGCTTGCTCGTGATGAGCGTGCGGCTGTAGTAGCGCATGAAGTCCCAGGCGAAGCCGTAGTAGCCACGCGTGGTGTCCCAGGAGTCGGCGTCCTGGGTACCGATGAACTTCAGCGTGCCGCCCTTTTTGTCGGACGCATTGGCCAGCTTGCCGTTGGCCGCGTTGTAACCGGGGGCCTTGCCCTCACCGTCACTGTCGCTGCCGCCGCCGCAGGCGGCGGTGGACAGCAGCGCCGCGACCGCGACGGCCGACGCGGCGATTCTGCGCCTCGATGTGCGTTGGGTTGTCACGATCTCGAATCCTCCGTGTTGGTCACGGCCCGCACGGCTGCGCAGGGCCCGGGGGTCAGGACCTTCCGGCCCTGTGGGTGGGGGGTCAACGTGTCCCCTTGGGGTCCAGCGCGTCACGCACACCGTCGCCGAAGAGGTTGAAGGAGAGAACGGTGATGAAGATGGCCACACCCGGCACCACCATGAACATCGGATCCGCCTCGTAGTAGCGCACGGCCTGGGAGAGCATCTGCCCCCACGAAGCGGTCGGCGGCTTGACGCCCACACCGAGGAAGCTGAGCGCGGCCTCGGTGAGGATGTTGGTGGGAATCATCAGCGTCGTGTACACGGTGATCGGCGCGATCAGGTTCGGCAGCAGCTCCTTGAAGAGGATGTAGCGCCGCCCCGCGCCGAGGCTGCGGGCCGCTTCCACGTACTCCCGTTCGCGGAGGGAGAGGGTCTGGCCGCGGACGATCCGTCCGATGTAGGGCCAGCCGAAGAAGCCGATCACGAGGATCATCACGGTCAGCCGCACGCCCGTGCCCGTCAGCCCGAACATCTGGTTGGGCACCACGGAGATCAGCGAGATGATGAAGAGCAACTGCGGAAAGGCCAGCAGCATGTCCATCACGCGGCTGATCGCGGCGTCGAGCCAGCCCCCGAAGTAGCCCGCGAGAGCGCCCAGTACGGTGCCGACGACGACCGCGACCATGGCGGAGAGGAAGCCGACGAGCAGCGAGACGCGGGCGCCGTAGACGATGCGGCTGAAGATGTCCCGGCCGGTGCTCGGCTCGATGCCCAGCAGGTGCTCGCCGCTGATGCCGCCCAGCGCTCCGATGGGCGTCTGGAAGAGCGGGTCGATCTTGTCCTCGTGGTGCTGGTCCGGCGGGTGGCCCAGCAGGCCCACGATCAGCGGCGCGAAGACCGCCACCGCTATGAGCACCAGGACCACGATGCCGCCGGTGAGCGCCAGTTTGTCGCGCTTCAGACGGTTCCACGCGATCCGTCCGAGAGACCTGCCTTCGATCGCCTTGTCGGTGGAGCCGTCACCGAGAGCAGGATCGACGGGCGCGGTTTCCGCGGACGTGTCGTGCAGTGGTGCCGTCATCGTGGGGGACCCTCTCTCGGCCGGCGGTGACCGGCCACGCCCGCCGCTGTAGCGGCCAGTTCGCAAGCAGTGCCTACAGAAGGCCATCGGCCTCAACGGTCGGGAGTCTTCATCGGCCCCGCGATCACCCGCCAGTCCCCCTGGGGAAAGGATGCCTAACTGTGATGTGACGCGTCAGGTTCCGTTATACGAACGGAAGCTGGCGACTATCGGAGCCGAAGCGGCCGACGTGCAGCCCTGCCCACCTGCGGGTTCTCACCCGTCCGTCGGCTCTACGCGCGTCGGCTGCTCGTCCGACGGGCCCCTCACGCGCCCCACGCGGCAAGGCAGTCGACCGTCGTTCCGGTCCCGTCCGAATTGGGCCCGGGGCGCGCCGCGTTGGGGCCCCGGGAGGCACGGGGAACGGAGGTCGGGACGCTCGGGTACCCGCCCGCACGTTCACTTGCGGCACGGACACCGCGCGGACGCGCTCAGGACGGCGCGCGCCCATTGCGAGCTCAGGACTGAGCGCGCCGTACCGACTCCCGGCCCGGCGCGCTCAGTACGGACGCGGATAGCCGTAGCCCTGACCCGGACCGGCCTGCTGCGCGGCGTGGGCCGCGGGGACGTCGCGGTCGAAGAACGGCCGGCTGTTGCGGCGCAGCCACATCGCCACCGGGTCGTAGTCGTCCGACATCGCGACGCTCGACACGGGCAGCCCGTCGGGAACGGCGGCGACCGACTCGCGCATCATCTGCTGGGCCGATTCCACGGCCTGACGCCCCGTGTCGTACAGGTCAAGGCCGATCGCGAGATACGCGGCGCCGAGCGCGGGCTGCACCCAGCAGCGGCGCAGCGAGCGCACAGCGGGCGTGCGGTGCGCGTTCTGGCTGAGCAGGGCGTAGAACTGGGCGATGTCCAGGCTCGGTTCGGTGATGCGCAGCGGCCCGGCGGGCAGCTGGTCGAGGCCCATGGCGACGCGGCGCAGGTCGAGCCACGGCACGCCGACACCGCCGCCAGGGGCGTGCGGATTGAGCCAGATCCCCCACCGCTCGGGGAAGAGGGCCGCGGCGATCTCACGGCCCGGGACCACCTCGTGCGCGCGGTCCCAGCCGGAGGCGGCCAGCTCCTGAGGCGAGGTCACGCACGGCGCGTAGCCGTACCCCCCGACCTCCATGTTCCCGTACTGGGCGTCGGGGGAGCCCGGCCGGCCGTTCCAGAGCAGCATCCACACCTGACTGTCGGCGAGCGCGTCGAGCAGCGACTCGTAGGTCTCGTACCTCCCCGGCGTCACCTGCCCCAGCAGCTGCTCGAGGCCTGCACCCGCGCTCACCTGGCCGCCCTTTCTCCGCTGCCGCCCTGCCCGGACGCCGTGCCTGCACGGCCGGCCGGGAAGCGGTCCTGCTCGATGATCTGCTCCGGGCACGCACGCGCGGCCCTCCCCGTTGTCCCCGTCATCAAACCAGCTTACGAGCAGGGACCGACATCACGCCTCGTCCCGGAGCGCTACACCTCAGGTGCGAGAGCCCCGTTCCCGGCCGGCGTGCGGGGGCGTCAGGCCCGCGTGTAGAAGGGGCGCACGCACTGGCGCATCCACTCCACGACCGGATCCTGCGCCGCGTCCAGCAGCACCAGCTGCACCAGCCACCCCACCGGGACACGTCCCAGGGCGCGGCCCAGCGCCTCGTGCGCGGACTGGCGGATCTCGGGGTCGAGGTGGTCGAGTTCGATGCCGACGAAGAGCGCCGGGGCGTCGCCCTCGGTGCTCGCCAGGGCGCGCCGTGCGGTCCTGACGGCGGGCAGCATCGAGAACTCGCCTGCCGCCGCACCGAGGAAGTCCACCGGTTCGTCCTGCCAGTCCGGCTCGAAGAGCCGCACCCGGGCACCCCGGGCCACGCCCCAGGACGCCTGCTCGTTGGGGGTGTTGGCGCACAGCTCCGCGACCGCCTCGGGCGGCAGAGGCATCCCGACCGTGCCCTCCGGGTTCACGGCGATGCCCACCTGGGGCGGCAGGCCGCGGGCGAACTCCCGCGCGGGCGCCACCGTGAAGGACATGTGGCCGCCGACCACGTGCAGGAACTGCTGCTCGGAGCTGAAGACGGGGACGTACGGAGCCCCGTCCAGCTCGACGGTCGGCAGGTCGAGAGCGGGGCTCGCGGGGCCGCCGCCCTCGGGCAGGGGCACCCAGACGCTGCTGCGGGCGAGCACTTCCAGCAGCCGGGCGCCCGCGTTGGGCACGTCGAGGGAGGCCGCGAGGGTTTCCTCCAGCTCGTTGCCGGGCCAGCCTCCGCCGTGGCCCGGTCCGTACTGCTGCGGAATGGTCATGGCGGCAACCCTAGATGAGCAGTCGAACGCCTCGGTCACAGGGAGCTGTTGCGAGAGGGCCCGACCTGTCCGGACGCGGCGGGTGAGGACGCCGGAAGCCCTCTCGCGGAGGGTCCGCGGCCCTTGTACGGCGGGGCCCGTTCACGTATGGCCACTCTCCGGTTGCACAGTGCGACGGGCCTGCGAATCGTGGTCACCGTCCCATCGACTTGCATCGCCCACGGGAGGAACTGCTCCATGCGCGCCACCAACGCGGCATCCGCCGCACTCACCCTCGCGCTCTCGGGATCCCTGGCCGCCGGCCTGGCCGGCCCGGCCGCCGCCGCCACGGACAACGCCCCGACCGCCCCTTCCAGCAGCCGGGGCGCCACGTCCGCGCACCACGACACGGACCACATCCACGTACTGCAGATCCGCGCACTGGGCGGCCTCGGCCGGCTCTCCGACCTGACCGGCTCGACGGTCCAGAACGACGACGTGGAGATGTCGCGCGAGCAGCGGCAGCAGCTGGACTCGCAGCTGCGCCGCGTCCGGGACGCCGTGGCCAGGGCGCGTACCGCGCGGACTCTTCCGGCCACGGGCGAGGTGCAGCAGCGCAGGAGCACGAAGGTCGTCCACATCACCGGCGCCACGGAGGGGTTCCAGACCTCGGTGCAGCGGCTGGCCGACCGTCCCCGTGACGACGCGAAGGCGCGCACCGCGGCGTCGAAGGCGCTGCTCGGGCAGCTCGAAGCGGTCAACACGGCAGCCATGAAGGACCTCGGACTCGTCGCGGAGCAGAGCGGGTCGGAGAAGTCCTCCCCCCGGTCCGCGGACGGCGCTTCGCCGAGGTCCGCGGTGACGACGACGCTGATCGACCGTCAGACCCTCTCCTCCGACCGTCTGGAGCGGTACGACGGTCTCGTCGACGAGGTCGGCGACCTGCTCGAGGACGTCCAGGAGTCACCGGGCGGACGCCTCTCCCGGGAGGACTCCGCGGAGCACGCCGAGGACGTACAGGAGGCGCTGGCGGAGCTGCGGCTGCGCGGCGGGAACCGGGACGGCGCGGCCCTCACCGCGCTGGAGGACCGCGCCGAGGCGCTGCTGGAGACCTCCCGGGGCGGCGACGCACGGCAGAGCCGCGCGGAGGCCCGCCGGCTGGCGAGGGAGACGGTGAAGCTTCTCGCCACCGCGCCCGACGGCCGGGCCACTTCGGACGAGGACTCCGACCTGGATGACCTGGACGGCGCAGACGGCATGGACGGCGCAGACGGCGTGCGGCTGTTCACGGGGAGGCTGCTCTCCCCCCTGCTGGACTGAACGCCGCAGCCGTGCCGGCACTCGGATGCGCCCGGCCGTCCCGCCCGTCCAGCGGGACGGTGGGGCGGCCGGGCGCATCGGGTCCGGCACGCGGAAACCGCCGTTCAGCGGTCGCACACCGGACGCCTCGGTGCTCCGTCGGTCGCTCTGTTCGTCCGTTGGTCGCCCTGTTCGTCCGTCGGTCGCTCTATTCGAAGGCCACGCCCCGCAGGGCCGCCGCCGCTTCCCGGTCCAGCAGCACCACGGACGCGCATCCGCGCGGCAGGCGCCCGGCCTCCGCGTCGGCGAGGAGCTGCCGGACGGCCCTGCGGTGCCGCAGGAAGGCGTAGTCGGACACCCGTCGTCCCCGCTGGGCCTGACCGGCCAGCGCGGCGGAGGGCGGTACGTCGAGCAGGACGAGGTGCATGGCCCGGCCGCGCCGGCGCGAGTCCCTGCCCAGCCAGTTGCGCACCCAGCTCTGGCTTCCGCAGTCGTGCACAACGACGCTCGCCCCGGAGACGAGCGCGCCGCGCAGCCCCGCGTAGTGCGCGAGACGCACCAGCGGCCGGTAGACGGCGTAGGGCAGCCAGCGGGGCAGCAGCGCCGACCACCGCTCCCGAGCGTCCTGGGAGTCGATGCGGCGGACCGTGTCGGCCACGGCGACGACGCGGCGGATCAGCGTCGATTTACCGCTTCCTGGGAGGCCGGAGACCACCACCCTGTCGCCCGTGGGGAAGCGCAGTGTCCGTCTGGCCGCAGTGCCGCGCAGATCGTGCCGGACGACCGGCGTGGACATCTTCGTGGCGGAGACGGTCCGCTCCTGCCGGGAGCCGGGCTGGGAGTATCCCCAGCCCGTCACCGTCGCGTACGTACTGCGCAGGCTGCCCACCTGATCGCCCTCCCCGAATAACGCCGCCGTACGGCGGCTCGTCTCCGAGAGTGTCAAGAAACGGTAATGCGCATCAAGGCGGCGATTGCCCCTGTCCGTGTCCGTTCGGCGCCCGCCGCCGGACCTCGCCCGCTCCCCCGCTGTTCTCCCCGTTGTCCGCACCGTCGACGCGTCTGCGGTGCCATGCCATGATGTGCAGGCCAACTGCATACCGGCCGTTTGAATCCACGCGGGAGAGTTCCCGGCCGCGCGCAGCGACGCGGGTCCGCCGGGGCGCCGAAGGAGCAAGTCCTCCCTTGAATCTCTCAGGCACCGATTACCGCGCAGGACGAGGCAGATCTGAAAAGCGGGCCGCCCCGGTGCGGCTCCACCCAAGGTGCAAGCCACCACCCTGTTCAGGGCTCGTGGCGAACCTCTCAGGTTCCGATGACAGATGGGGAGGACATCCGCGTCACCGAGTCACGGGAGCCTGACATGAGCGACACCGGCGGAACCACCGCGAGCGACCGCCCCCGCACCACCGCCCTGGACGCCACTCACCGCGCGCTCGGCGCGACGATGACGGACTTCGCAGGCTGGGACATGCCGCTGCGCTACGGCAGCGAACGTGACGAGCACGTCGCCGTACGCACCCGCGCAGGGCTCTTCGACCTCTCCCACATGGGCGAGATCACCCTCGAAGGCCCGCAGGCGGGCGAGTTGCTGGACTACGCCCTGGTGGGCAACCTCTCGAAGCTGTCCGAGGGCCGCGCCCGCTACACGATGATCTGCAACGAGCGGGGCGGCATCCTCGACGACCTGATCGTCTACCGGACCGGTGAGCAGCGGTACATGGTCGTGGCGAACGCCGCCAACTCCCAGGTGGTGCTCGACGCGCTGCGCGAGCGCAGCACGGGCTTCGACGCGACCGTGCGGGACGACCGCGACGCGTACGCGCTCATCGCCGTCCAGGGCCCGGAGGCCGCCGGCATCCTGAAGACGCTCACCGACGCCGACCTCGACGGCCTGAAGTACTACGCGGGCCTGCCGGGCACCGTCGCCGGACGCGACGCGCTCGTCGCCCGCACCGGCTACACCGGCGAGGACGGCTTCGAGCTGTTCGTCTCACCCGACGACGCAGTCGCGGTGTGGGAGGCGCTCACCGAGGCGGGCGCCCCGGCCGGGCTTGTGCCGTGCGGGCTGAGCTGCCGGGACACCCTCCGCCTGGAGGCCGGCATGCCGCTGTACGGACACGAACTGTCCACGGCGACAACGCCCTTCGACGCCGGGCTCGGCCGCATCGTGAAGTTCGAGAAGACCACCAACGACGGCGCGTTCGTCGGACGCGAGCCCCTGGAGGCCGCCGCCGCGCGCGCCGAGGAGGCTCCCCCGCGGAAGCTGGTGGGACTCATCGCGGAGGGACGCCGCGTACCGCGTGCCGGGTACGCCGTGGTCTCCGCCGCGGACGGTTCGGTCATCGGCGAGGTGACCTCCGGCGCCCCCTCGCCGACTCTCGGCAAGCCGGTCGCCATCGCCTACGTCGACCCGGCGCACGCCGAGCCCGGCACCGGCGGCGTCGCGGTGGACATCCGCGGCAAGCACGAGCCGTACGAGGTCGTGGCGCTCCCCTTCTACAAGCGGCAGCGCTGAGTCCCGGTTCCGCCCTGCGGACGGGAGTCGCCGATCCCACAGTGCCGGGTGTCGTGGCCGCAGCGACGGGTGGGAAGGATCATCCCCGTGCCCGTGCCGGATGCGTGGTGCGTGCGGCAGGCCGTACGGACCTGTGCGCGGCGCCCGTCCCACTGACCAAGACTGTTTTCCTCCGTCCCCTTCACATCCAGGAGAATCGCACTATGAGCAACCCCCAGCAGCTGCGTTACAGCAAGGAGCACGAGTGGCTGTCGGCCGCCGAGGACGGCGTCTCGACGGTCGGCATCACCTCGCACGCCGCCGACGCCCTCGGCGATGTCGTCTTCGTCCAGCTCCCCGAGGCCGGCGAGTCCGTCACGGCGGGCGAGCCCTGCGGTGAACTGGAGTCGACGAAGTCGGTGAGCGATCTGTACGCCCCCGTCTCCGGTGAGATCACCGAGATCAACCAGGACGTGGTGGACGACCCGGCCCTGGTCAACTCCGCACCCTTCGAAGGCGGCTGGCTGTTCAAGGTCAAGATCTCGGACGAGCCGGACGGGCTGCTCTCCGCCGAGGAGTACACCGCCTTCACCTCGGGCGGCTGATCCCCGCGGACCGCTCCGCCGGCCTGCCCTCCTCCGCTCACAGCCCGCCCACAGCCCGCTCAGTGCCCCAAGTGCCCGCCAAGTGCCTGCCCGGCCCGCCACCAGGGATGGTTCCATGTCGCTTCTGAACAGCTCTCTCCACGAGGTGGACCCGGACGTCGCCGCCGCAGTCGACGCCGAACTCCACCGCCAGCAGTCCACTCTCGAGATGATCGCCTCGGAGAACTTCGCTCCGGTGGCCTCCCTCGAGGCCCAGGGCTCGGTCCTCACCAACAAGTACGCCGAGGGCTACCCGGGCCGCCGCTACTACGGCGGCTGCGAACACGTCGACGTCATCGAGAACATCGCCCGTGAGCGCATCAAGGCCCTCTTCGGCGCCGAAGCCGCGAACGTGCAGCCGCACTCGGGCGCCTCGGCCAACGCCGCAGCGATGTTCGCGCTGCTCAAGCCGGGCGACACGATCATGGGTCTGGACCTGGCGCACGGCGGGCACCTCACGCACGGCATGAAGATCAACTTCTCCGGCAAGCTCTACAACGTGGTCGCGTACCGCGTCGACGAGGAGAGCAGCCGGGTCGACATGGCCGAGGTGGAGCGCCTGGCCCGCGAGCACCGCCCGCAGATGATCATCGCCGGCTGGTCGGCGTACCCGCGTCAGCTCGACTTCGCCGCCTTCCGCCGCATCGCGGACGAGGTCGGCGCGCTGCTGATGGTCGACATGGCGCACTTCGCCGGTCTGGTCGCAGCCGGGCTGCACCCCTCGCCCGTGCCCTACGCGGACGTCGTCACCACCACGACGCACAAGACGCTCGGCGGCCCGCGCGGCGGTGTGATCCTCTCCAAGAAGGAGTACGCGAAGAAGATCAACAGCGCGGTCTTCCCCGGCCAGCAGGGCGGCCCGCTGGAGCACGTCATCGCGGCGAAGGCCGTCTCGTTCAAGATCGCGGCGACCGACGAGTTCAAGGAGCGCCAGCAGCGCACCCTGGACGGCGCCCGGCTGCTCGCCGAGCGGCTGCTGAAGCAGGACGCGGTCGACGCCGGCGTCTCCGTGCTCTCCGGCGGCACGGACGTCCACCTCGTCCTCGTCGACCTGCGCAACAGCGAACTGGACGGCCAGCAGGCGGAGGACCGGCTGCACGAGATCGGCATCACGGTCAACCGGAACGCGGTCCCCAACGACCCCCGTCCGCCCATGGTCACCTCGGGTCTGCGCATCGGTACGCCCGCGCTGGCGACCCGCGGCTTCCAGGAGGAGGATTTCCGGGAGGTCGCCGACATCATCGCCGAGGCGCTGCTTCCCGCCTTCGACGAGGACAAGGCGAAGTCGCTGAGCGCACGCGTCACGGCTCTCGCGGACAAGCACCCGCTCTACCCCGGGCTGGGCAAGTAGCCGGGAACGGGTGACCGAACGTCACCACGCGGCGTCGCGTCGCGGCACCGCAGCCGGAGGGCACGCCGTCGGCATTCCGCCGCGGCGCCCCCCCCCGGCCTGTGACGGAGGCGGCCCCGGCCACTCCCCCGCCGTCCCGGCGGTCCCCGCCGGGGCCTCCTCCACCGCACCGAACCGCACGCAAGGAAAGGAGGCCGCCGCCATGGCGATCTCCGTCTTCGACCTCTTCTCCATCGGCATCGGCCCGTCCAGTTCGCACACGGTCGGTCCGATGCGCGCAGCCCGCATGTTCGCCCGGCGTCTGAAGAACGAGGGCGTCCTGGCACACACGGCGTCCGTACGGGCGGAGCTGTTCGGGTCGCTCGGTGCGACGGGGCACGGGCACGGCACCGCCAAGGCCGTGCTTCTCGGGCTCGAGGGCGAGACCCCGCGGGACGTCGACGTGGAGTCCGCCGACGGGCGGGTGGAGGCCGTCCGCTCCTCGAAGCGGCTGCGGCTGCTGGCCGCCGACATAGGGGACGCCCACGAGATCGCCTTCGACGAGCAGTCCCAACTGGTCCTGCACAGGCGCAAGTCGCTGCCGTACCACGCCAACGGGATGAAGCTCTTCGCCCACGACGCCTCCGGCAGCCTGCTGCTGGAGAAGACCTACTACTCGGTGGGCGGCGGCTTCGTCGTCGACGAGTCCGTGCTCGACGAGGGCGACGGCGCCGCCAGCCCCATCAAGCTCGACGACACCGGGTTGCGCCATCCGTTCCGTACGGGCGACGAACTGCTCCGCCTGACCCGGGAGACGGGCCTGTCCATCTCGGGGCTGATGCTGGAGAACGAGAAGGCGTGGCGCTCGGAGGAGCAGATCCGCGCCGATCTCCTCGAGATCTGGCGGGTCATGCAGGCGTGCGTGGCGCGCGGCCTCACCCGGGAGGGCATCCTGCCGGGCGGGCTGAAGGTACGCCGCAGGGCAGCCACGGCCGCCCGGCAGCTGCGCGCCGAGGGCAGCCGCGAGGTCCACGCCATGGAGTGGCTGACGCTCTACGCGATGGCGGTGAACGAGGAGAACGCGGCGGGCGGCCGGGTCGTGACCGCCCCGACGAACGGTGCGGCGGGCATCATCCCGGCAGTGCTGCACTACTACACCGAGTTCGTGCCGGGGGCCGACGAGGACGGCATCGTCCGCTTCCTGCTGGCCGCGGGGGCGATCGGGCTGCTGTTCAAGGAGAACGCGTCGATCTCGGGCGCCGAGGTCGGCTGCCAGGGCGAGGTCGGCTCCGCCTGCTCGATGGCGGCCGGCGGCCTGGCCGAGGTGCTGGGCGGCGGCCCCGAGAAGGTGGAGAACGCCGCGGAGATCGGCATGGAGCACAACCTCGGCCTGACCTGCGACCCCATCGGCGGCCTCGTCCAGATCCCCTGCATCGAACGGAACGGCATGGCGGCGGTGAAGGCCGTCACCGCGGCCCGTATGTCGCTCCGCGGCGACGGCCGCCACCACGTCTCCCTGGACAAGGCCATCAAGACCATGAAGGCCACCGGCGCCGACATGAAGGTCAAGTACAAGGAGACGGCGCGGGGCGGGCTCGCCGTCAACGTCATCGAGTGCTGAGGCGGCGCGGCGCTCCGGCTGGATGCGGGGTGCCCCGGCTCGCCGGCGGGCCGGGGCAGAGGCGCTGCCCGCCGGCGGGCCGGGGCCTCAGATCCAGCCGAAGCGGCGGGCCACGTGCACGGCTTCGTGCCTGTTGGCCACGTTCAGCTTCCCCATGATGTCCGACAGGTAGTTGCGTACGGTTCCCGGCCGCAGGGCAGCACGCTGCGCGATCTCGCAGATGGGCGCCCCGTCGGCGGCGAGGCCCAGGATGTCCGCCTCACGCCGGGTCAGCGGGGAGTCCCCCGAGGAGAGCGCGTCCGCCGCCATGCCCGGATCGACGTACTGGGCGCCGAGGTGCACCTCCCGGATGATGCCCGCGAGCTGCTGCGCGGAGGTCGTCTTCGGCACGAAGCCCCTTGCCCCCGCCTGGAGGGCCTGCTTGAGATAACCGGGTGCCGCGTGGGATGTGAGCACCATGCAGCGGGTGCCGGGCACGGCGCGCTGCAGGTCGCGGGTGACGGTGATGCCGTCCTTGCCGGGCATGTGCAGGTCCAGGACGCACACGTCGGGACTGTGTATGCAGGCGAGGTCGAATGCCTTCGTGCCGTCCTCGGCCTGGGCCACCACCTCTATGTCGTCCTCGAGGGAGAGCAGGGCCGAGAGGGCCCCCAGGATCATGTTCTCGTCGTCGGCCAGCAGGACTCGTATTGCCACAGCTCAGTCCTTGTCGGAGTGGGGAGCAGGAGCGATGCGATGAGAGGGCTGGACCCGGATCCTGCGATGCGGTCCTACGGCATCGCGGCCTCGCGATTCCAGCCGGGATCGTGCCGTCCCCTGGCCGGTGGGGACGGAACTCACAACCCGGTCGGCACCGGGTTTCGCGCCGGCGCGCCCATCCCCGGACGCGCCGTGAAAACACGGGAGAGCGCGGGAGAGGCGCTACGGGGTTCC
Organism: Streptomyces ovatisporus; assembly: GCF_042653885.1. Taxonomy (NCBI): domain Bacteria; kingdom Bacillati; phylum Actinomycetota; class Actinomycetes; order Kitasatosporales; family Streptomycetaceae; genus Streptomyces; species Streptomyces ovatisporus. Next base: position 467,012 of record NZ_JBHSFH010000004.1, on the reverse strand, counting down.
CGCCGAAAGGAGCGGAGGACTCCCGGATTTCGCCGCCGCAAGCGAGGAAGGGCCCGGTGGGGAGGGTGGGTTCGACGGCACCGCGGTCACCCGCGGAACCACCTGCCGCCTTCTTTCCGTACCGGCCCCTCGCCCCGCGATCCGGGCTCGTGACGCGTACTCAGTCTCCGTGGTTTTCACGCAACACATTCTTGCCAGCGAGTCGGGGGTGGCAGGTGAGGAGGGTCATCAATCGCCCTGCCGAATGTCACAACGGGCCTATGACATCTGCCAGTTAAGCGGAACAGGATTGTCCACTTATGAGCTCGGAGGCACATCCGGGGCTGTGGCGTCAGTCACATTCACGCCTGCGAGGCACTCAGGCGCGCTCGCCGCAACCTCAAATCCCATGCTCAAGGCATGAGTTGACTCATGGAGCACCCTGACACCTGTCATACGCGACGTGTGACCGACGTCAGGCAAGTGGAATAGACCTGTCCGTTCGTGCTGTGATCCACGTCATACGCACCCCGGTTCCGTGCTGCTTTCATCCACTCCGTGACCGGCGTCACTCGTTACCGGTGGTAGGGGTAACTGGCGCCGGGATCCCTCTCGTTCGCGTGACATCACGGGGGCCGGGGTAAAGCAACGTCTTTCTCTCACACAAGGAGCGATCGCTATGCGCGAGATCATCGTGAAGGCCGAGGAGAAGCTGTCGGAGACCGACAAGGGTCAGGTCGTCGCGGGCCAGACCCCGGTGCTGGCGACCCCGGCCGTCGCCGTCGCCGCGTTCGTCGGCGGCTACACGTTCGCCCAGGCCAACGGCTGAGCGGATGCCGCTGGGCCGGCTCTCCTGAGAGCCCGGCTTTGATGTGACATCCAGGGGCCTGTGTGCAGTCGAAGTGCACACAGGCCCCACCCGCAGGAGAATACCGCCGCAAATCGGGGTCGTTTGGCACCGGTGAGGCGCCCGCCCGAGCACGTATGCGCACCGATCGGCATGGGCTGAACTCCGGCAGAGACGCGACGGCCACGCGAAAGCCGGGCCCCGCCCTCCCGGCACCGCCCGGAAGGGGACGCGACGCCACCGCAAGCGACCTTGGGATCTTCACCCCGCCACCGCTGAATTCACACCAAGGGGACGCAGAACATGCGAAGAAACCTGAGGCCTTTGCGCCGCATTGCACAAACCGTGCTGAAGAGCCCGAGTATGGAGCGGGACCGGGCCATCGGACTCTCCGAACGTCTCGGTGCTCTCACCACCCTCAACTCCTCGCTCGAATACCTCACCCAGCGGAAGCAGATCCTCCCCGGAGGAATGAACGACTGGGCGATCCTCCGGGGCAGCCGGCGGAGCAGCAACCCCCTTCTGCGCAAGGTCTTCGACGCGGTGTCCGAGCCCCGTGCCACCACCGCAATCCACGCCAGCCGTGCCGCGGTGGCCGCATCCCTGCTTCTCCCCGGCAACCACCGATGGCGCGGAGCGGCCAATCTGTACCTTTCGGTCAGCGGCATGCTCATCTACCCCCGTCACATCTTCGGCACCGACGGAACCGACCAGGTCTCCCTCACCGTGCAGGGCGCTACCGGCGCGGCGCGGCTCGTGCGCTCCGAGGAGGCCAAGGACGCCCTGGCGTGGTATGTCGCCCTCCAGTCCTGCCTCTCCTACTCCATCTCGGGCTGGGTGAAGCTCTTCGGCCCGGCATGGCGCGACGGTTCAGCACTGCCGGGCATCATGCGGACGCGCACCTACGGACACGAGGGCATGTGGGCCTGGACGCAGAGGCACCCGAGGACGGCGAAGTACCTCACGCACTCGGTGCTCGCCCTGGAATGCGGGTTCCCCGTCCTCTACGCCTTCGGCGGCCGCCTCATCCGTCCCGTGATCGGGTCGGCGGTCCTCTTCCACGGGGCCAACGCCTACCTGATGGGGCTCGGACGGTTCCTCACCGCCTTCACCTCGATGCACCCGCTCGTCGCGTACACGGCCGTCCCGAAATCCCATCCCGTGGGAGCCAAACGCGACGACCGGATACTCCCCCTGTTCGCAGCCGCACTCGCCGTGGCCGGGGCCAGGGCCGTGCTCTTCGCCGCGCAGCGCCGTACCGCCGTCATCGACGGACCTCCCGACAGCCGCAAGCACACTGCCCGTTCCGGCAACACCCTCCAGTACCGGGTGCACACCCATGGAGAGGCCGGACAGCCGGTGGTCGTCTTCGAGGCGGGGCTGTCCGCCACACCGGAGCACTTCGCCTGGATAACCGGCAACCTGGCGACCGAGACCGAACTGGGACTGGTCTCGTACGCCCGTGCCGGCTACGCGGGTTCCTCCCGCAACGCCGAAGGTCCGTACCGTCTGCGGGAATCCGTCGACGATCTGGTGGACCTCGTGCGTGCCACGGTGGGCGAGGAGCGGAAGGTCATCCTGGCCGGCCACTCGCTCGGAGGAGAACTCGTACGGCGCGCGGCACCGCTGCTCGGCGACCAACTGGAGGGCGTGGTCTACCTGGACTCCTCCCATCCGGCCGAACTCAACCGCTCCGCCCAGCAGTCGGAGAGCGCGGCAATGCTGCGGAAGCTGTTCACGCACATGACGTGGTTCCTGCGCTTGGGGACGGGCGCCCTGCTCGAACGCCCCCACTGGGTCCATCAGCTGCCGAAGTACGCGGGCGACAGCGCGTTCGCGCAGTACGCCGACAGCAGGCTGTGGTCGGCCGCGGCACGTGAATGGGCGGCCCTGGAGGAGGACTTCCGCAGTTTCCGGGGCGACCTCCCGCCGACACCGGGCCGGGGTCTTGTGATCTCCGCACAGGGCACCGTGGACAGTGACCCCCAACAGCTCCTCATGCACGACGAGTTGGCAAAGGCGCATGTGAACGGCGCGCAGTCGCTCGTCGTCGAGGGTGCGACGCACGACGGGATCCTCACCACTGCCGACCACGCGATCCGTGCGGCGAGGGCGATCGCCCGATTCGCAGCCGGGAGCGTCGAGACCTCGGACCAGCAGCAGGAGGCCGTCCAGTGAGCATCACGACCACGCTGAGGAAAGCAGTGCAGGGGCCCGGCGCCGGATGGCGTCTCGCCGGTGCCGCCATGCTCGCCACCACGGTGATCGCACAGCACCCGAACAAGCTCTTCGACCGCATGCGGTCCAGGGACGCGCTGAGTGTCGTCCCCAACTGGCGCTTCTTCGCACCCAATCCGGGGGTTCACGACTCCCACCTCCTCTACCGGACGCTCTCGGTCGACGACGAGACCTCGGAGTGGATTCAGCTCCCGCTGAACCCGGAACGCACCCTGCTGCAAGCGTTCTGGTTCCCCGACCGCCGACTCGGCAAGTCGATCTTCGACGTCGGTGACGAGCTCGTCCGCTTCCTCCAAGAGGGGTTCCAGATGCTGACGAAGCTGCCCTCGTACCGCACGCTGGTGGGCTATCTCCGCCGCGAGATCCGTGAATCCGGGGACGGCGGGCGCGTGAAGGGATTCCAGTTCGCCTTCGCCCGCTCCACCGGCTACGACATGAGCGAGGAGCCGGAGATGATGTTCATCTCCCCCTATACCCCGATGGACCCGGTCCCCAGCCCCGCGCTGGCGCGTTGACCGGCGGTTCCTCGGGAACAGGGGCGCGCGTGCCCGGGTCCCCCGCCCCCCGTCGGGGACACACGGAACGCGCGCCCCGCCTGCTTCGGAAGAGCCGGAAGAGCCAGAAGAACCGCAAGAGCCGGAAGAGCCGGAAGAGAAGGTATTGCGCATGGCAGAGGACGTAGCGGACGTCGGGTACGGAGCGCAGTTCGAGGGCTGGTACGACCGGCTCTTCCCCAAGGACGAGTCCGCGGCGGACTCCGCGGCCCAGCTCGCCGCCCTGCACCCGGACCCGGACGCGGGCACCTGCGAGCTCGGCGTGGGCACGGGGCGCATCGCCGTACCGGTGTCCAGGCACGTGGGGAAGGTGACCGGCGTCGACTCCTCCCCCGAGATGCTGGCCGGTCTGGAGGCCGACCCCGACGCGTCACTCGTGGTGCCGGTGCACGCCGACATCAGGGAGTGGGTGAGCGACGAGCAGTTCGGGCTCGTCTACGTCGTCTGTGCGACCCTCTCCATGATCACCAGCCCTGAGGATCAGCAGAAGGTGCTTCAGCGGGCCTCCGACATGCTCACGCCCGGCGGTCTGCTGGTGATCGAGACCCACAACAAGCCCGCCGTGCTCGCGCTGCACGAAGGCCGCAGGCGCACGAGCTTCTTCGTGCCGTTCCCGCAGCCCGACACCGGTCTGGAGACGCACTCCACCCTGCTGGGGGACGACCTGTGGCACTGCTCGCACATCTGGTACGAGGACGGTCGCAACCGGATCGGGTCGGAGTTGTCACGGCTGACGGCCCCGGAGGAGATCGACGCGTACGCACGCCGTGCCGGGCTCGTCCCCGAGGGCCGCTTCAGCGACTGGGCGGGGGCCGAGTACAGCGAGCAGGCCCCCATGGTGACCGTCACCTGCCGCAAGCCGGAGGCCTGAGCGGCGGCCGGGCCGAGGGGCGGGCCGGGTGACAGCGCCGGGCCGGAGTGACAGCACCGGGCCGGGGCCGGGCACCGCGGGCGTCCGGGCCGGACACCGGCCCCGGAGAGCCGGGCCCGCGGGTGCTCCGGCCTCACGGTGCGCCCCCGTCACCGGCGGTGTACAGAAGAGGTATGGCGCAACGGTTCGTTGATCTCCGCCGGTCCCTCCGGGCGAGTCCGGCGATGGTGCTCCTCCCGGTCGCACTGCTGATGACCGTCGTGGTGGTCGACGTCCTCGCGCCACCTCACATCCACCTGGGTCCCCTGCTGATCGCGGCACCCGCGATCACTCCAGCCTTCGGGGGACCTCGCACGACCGCCCTCGTCGCGGTCCTCGCGGTGGCGGCGCAGGTGATCATCGCGCTGCTGCGCGACAAGGACGAACTCTTCTCCGCCAACCACCAGGCGCAGATCGTCGCCCTGGTCCTGGTCGGCGCCAGCCTCGTCCTGTTCTGCGTGCTGCGGGAGCGGCGGAACCGGGAGCTCAGGCAGGTCCGGCATATCTCCGAGACCGCCCAGCGCCTCATCCTCCGGCCCCTGCCGAAGAAGATCGGCCCCCTCCGGGTCGCCTCCCTGTACCTCGCCGCCGAGGCCGAGGCCCAGATCGGCGGCGACGTCTACGCCGTGGAACGCACCAGCACCGGCACCCGCCTGCTGATCGGCGACGCCCGCGGGAAGGGCATGCCGACCGTCGGGGACGCCGCGCTGCTGCTCGACGCGTTCCACCTCGCCGGGCCCCGCCAGGCACCGCTCGATGCTCTGGCGGCCCACCTCAACGGGAGCGTCACGTGGAACCTCAGCGACAAGGACGACGGCGGCAGATCCGGTGAAAGCTTCATCACCGCTGCGATCCTCGACATCCCCGACGAGGACGACACCGTCCGCATGGTCGACTGCGGCCACCCTCCGCCCCTCGTGGTGCGCGACGGCCGAGTCTCCACCGTCGAAGCCCGCCGGCCCGCGCCTCCGATGGGACTCGGCGAACTGGCCACCCCGCATTACCACGTGGAGGAGTTCACGCTCGAAGCCGGGGACAAGGTGCTGCTGTACACGGACGGCGTCACCGAGGCCCGCGATTCCGCCGGAACCTTCTATCCGCTCGCCGAGCGCATGCAGAGCTGGACGGACTGCCACGTCGAGGCGCTTCTGCACCATCTGAAGCGCGACCTGCTCGCCCACGTCGGCGGGCGCCTCGGGGACGACGCCGCCCTGGTCGCGGTGGAGCGGCAGCCCGCGTCCGCGTAGGAGCCGCGTCCCCGAGCGGGCCGGTCCTCGACGGCGGGTTCGCGAAACTCGGCTTCCTCGGCACCGCCGCCTGGTTCTTCCTCATCGTCAACGTGGTCAAGGTGCCCTTCAGCGCCGGTCCGGGTCTCATCGACGGCCCTTCCCTGCTGCTGGACGCCGCACTCGCCCTCTTCGTCCTGCCGGGCGCAGTCGTGGGGGAGCTGTGCGTGGACCGTATCGATCAGGTGCTGTTCGAGCGGCTCGTGATCGGAGCCACCGTGCTGGGCGGGCTGCAACTGCTCCTGCGCTGACGGCGCCGTCACGGGACGGCGCCCCGCCTGCTCCCGCCGCTGCCCGGCAGCCGGAAAGCGGAAGCCGGACCGGGGGCCGGAGCAGCAGTCGCGACGGCGACCGGAGGGGGGTGCGTGTGGGTCTCGTCTCCGTACTGCGACCCGTCTTCGTGGGCCCCCGGACCGTAGGTACGGTGGTGCCCGCAAGCGCACTGGGCCGCTCCGCGCCGTCGTCCTGCAACTGCTGCGGGCTGCGCGCGGGCCGGCCGTCTCGCCAGGGATTGTGCGCCCAGCCAGACTCCCGGAACGCCACCGACGAACGATCCCGAGAGGCTATGAGCTTGACGAGCGAGACCGGCACCATGCTCCGCGAATTCCTGCGGTCGCCCATCGACACCGGCGCAGTGGCCCCGAGCTCCCGCAGACTCGCCGAAGCGGTGACGGCCCCCGTACCGGAACGCGGGGATCCCGTGGTGGTGGAGCTTGGCCCCGGCACGGGAGCGTTCACCGGCACCATCCAGGAGCAGCTGCGCGGGCGCGGCCGGCACCTCGCGATAGAGATCAACCCGCAGCTCGCCGAGAGGCTCAGCGAGCGCTTCCCGGGTGTCGACGTGCTCAACGCACAGGCCGCACAGCTGCCGCAGCTGCTCGCCGAGCACGGTCACGACAGGGCAGACGTCGTCGTCAGCGGGCTGCCCTGGGCCTCCTTCCCCAAGGACGTGCAGTCCGAGACCCTCTCGGCGATCAGCCGGGTACTCGCGCCGGAGGGCGCCTTCACCACGTTCGGCTATGTGCACGCGAGACGTCTCGCACCGGCTCTGCGCTTCCGGCGGATGCTCCACGAGGCGTTCGAGGAGGTGGTCGCAGGACGCACCGTGTGGGGCAACCTGCCGCCGGCGCTGGTCTATCACGGCAGGCGTGCGCGGCAGACGGCACCTGTCGTCGGCAGCTCCTCCGGGTGCTCCTCCCCCGCGGGTCTCACGGCCGGCGCCCTCCGGCCGGTGCATGCCGCCGACGCCCGTACGTCCTCGGCCGGTTGACGCCCTGGACGGCGTCCGGATGAGAGGCATGCACCGCATACGGGAGGCCGCCGCACGAGGCGCCGCTCAGGTCCGGCCGCGGGGCGGCGCGACCGCTCTTATCAGCCAGTCACGCCGGTTCCGCCGCGGACGGCCCGTCGGACCGCCGACGGGCAACTGCAGCAGCGTGGTCGGGCAACTGTTCAGCGCCGTCAGGGAGTTGTACACAGGTCGGAGCGGAGGCGAAGCAGTCCGGAGCGGGCAGAAGCAGGCACGATTGAGGGCGATCCGGGCCAGATCACGCCGCGTTCGGGCTTGTAGAACTCTCCGCACGGCCTGGCATCCCGCACCCGGGCAGCCGCCGGACGCCCTCGCGGGACCGCGGAACGATCACGACGAGGAGAGCGGTGGATATGTCCTTACTCGGAGGAAGAGCAGCACGGAGCGCGGCGGCGGCCGTCGTCCTCGCCGGCCTGCTCACCGCGTGCGGCCTGGACGACGACTCCCCTGACGAGAGAGTCATCCGGGTCCTGATGGTCGACAACCCGCAGATGCTGGAGCTGGAGAAGCTCACCGCCCGGTACTTCACGAAGAAGACCGGCATCGAGGTCGACTTCACACCGCTGCCCGAGAACGAGGTACGGAAGCACATATACAGGGACTTCGCGAACCAGTCCGGCCGCTACGACGTCGCCACCGTCAGCAACTACGAGACGCGGACCTACGCCGACCGAGGCTGGCTGAAACCGCTCGACTCGTACATCGCCCGGGACCGTGCCTTCAACCAGTCCGACATCCTGCTCCCGCTGCAGCTCTCCCTCAGCGGCAGGGACGGCAAGCTCTACGCAGAACCGTTCTACGGCGAATCCTCCTTCCTGATGTACCGCAAGGACGTCTTCGCACAGCTGGGCCTGAAGATGCCCGCCGACCCCACCTGGCAGGACGTCGCCGAACTGGCCGAGAAGGCCGACCGCCCGGAGACGGGCATGACCGGCATCTGCCTGCGTGGGCTTCCCGGCTGGGGTGAGATGACCGCCCCGTTCACCACGGTCGTGAACACCTTCGGCGGCACCTGGTTCGACGAACGCTGGAACGCCCGGCTGACGTCCCCCGGATTCAGGGAGGCCGCGGAGTTCTACGTCGGTCTCGTACGCCGGTACGGGGAGCCGGACGCGTCCCGTACCGGCTACGCCGACTGCCTGAGCAACATGAAACGCGGCAAGTCCGCCATGTGGTACGACGCGACCGCCGGCGCCGGTTCCCTGGAGGCCGACACCTCACCCGTCAAGGGCAAGATGGGGTACGTACCGGCTCCCGTCGAGAAGACCCGCTCCTCGGGCTGGCTCTACACCTGGGCATGGGGCATCCAGAAGTCCTCGGAGAAGTCCGACGACGCGTGGAAGTTCATCTCGTGGGCCTCCAGCAAGGAGTACGAGGCGCTGGTCGGCCGGGAGTTCGGCTGGGCCAACGTGCCCGCGGGCAAGCGCCGGTCGACGTTCGACAGGCCCGAGTACAAGAAGGCCGCGGGCGCGTTCGACGAGGAGACCGAGAAGGCCATCAGCAACGCCGATCCGCGCGACCCCGGGGTGCAGGAACGTCCCGCACCCGGCATCCAGTTCGTCGGCGTTCCCGAGTTCACGACGCTGGGGGACAAAGTGTCCGAGGAGCTGAGCGCGGCGATCGCGGGCGAGCAGAGTGTCGGGGCCGCGCTGCGCAAGGGGCAGCGGGAGGCGGAGAAGGTCGGCGCCGAGTACAGGAAGCGCTGAACTCCCCTCCGCTCGACCGCAGTCGGCCGCCCCGACTGGTGAACCGGGCCCGACGCCCGGTTCACCAGTCGTGGACGGTGCCGTCCGCAAGCCGGTTCACGGGCAGGTACGCCGGCTCGTACGGGAAGCGGCCCGCGGCGTCCAGGTCGAGGTCGACTCCCAGGCCGGGGGCGTCGGACGGATGCAGCAGGCCCTCGTCGAAGGTCCAGGAGGTGCGGAAGACCTCCAGGGACTCCGGCGAGTGGCGCATGTACTCCTGGATGCCGAAGTTGTGCACCGCCAGGTCGAGATGCAGCTGCGCCGCCATGCCGACGGGGGAGATGTCCGTCGGGCCGTGCATGCCGGAGCGGACCCCGTACACGGCGGCGAGGTCCAGCAGTTTCTTCATGGCGGTGACGCCCCCGGTGTGGGTGACCGCGGAGCGTACGTAGTCGATCAGCCGCTCCGCGAGCAGCGTGGTGTAGTCGTGCACCGAGTTGAAGACCTCGCCGATGGCCAGCGGCGTCGTGGTGTGCTGACGGATCAGCCGCAGCGCCGCCTGGTCCTCGCCCGGAGTCGCGTCCTCCAGCCAGAACAGGTCGTACGGTTCGAGGGACTTGCCCAGCTTCGCCGCCTGGATCGGCGTCATCCGGTGGTGCCCGTCGTGCAGCAGCGGCAGCTCCGGCCCGAACTCCTCGCGCACGGCCTCGAAGACGCTCGGCACATGGCGCAGGTACGCACGGGTGTCCCACGTCTCCTCCACCGGCAGGACCGGGCCGCCCGCCGTGCGGCGCGCGGGCTCGTAGTCGTAGCGCTCGCCGGAGCCGGCGGCGGAGGCCGCCACCCCGTAGACCGAGTCGAGCCCGGGAATGCCCGTCTGCACGCGGATGGCGCGGTAACCGTCCGCCAGGTGCGCCCGGACGGAGTCGAGGAGTTCGGGGACGTCGCGGCCCGATGCGTGTCCGTATGCGAGCGCACCGCGCCGGCTCGCGCCGCCCAGCAGCTGGTAGAGCGGCATCCCGGCCGCCTTGGCCTTGATGTCCCACAGCGCGGTGTCGACGGCGGCGATCGCAGCCATGGTGACGGGGCCGCGCCGCCAGTACGCGCCGCGGTAGAGGTACTGCCAGGTGTCCTCGATGTTCCGGGCGTCCCGCCCGGTCAGCAGCGGCGCCACATGGTCGCGGAGATAGGAGGCGACGGCCAGTTCCCGGCCGTTGAGAGTGGCGTCGCCCAGACCGGTGAGCCCGTCGGCGGTCACCACGCGCAGCGTGACGAAGTTGCGTCCCGGGCTGGTGACGACGGTCTCCGCGGACTCGATCCTCATGTGGAGCTGCTCCTCTCCTCTTCGCAGGCCGCCGGCTCCGCAGGTGCGCGGCCGCCCGGCTCCCCGCTGCCGTTTCGGCGGGGCGACGACGCCGTACGGGGCGACTCCACCTCGCCGGGCGTCCCACCGTCCAGGTCGTCGAGTGTGCCGGTCGTCGCCGGGCTCCGCCGTCAACGCGCCGCGTGCCGGCTGACGGAACCGACTACCGCCGTGCGTCCTCGTGCGTCACCCGGCCGGTGCGCTCGGACAACCACCCGGACGGGAGCGGCCGGAGCGCCCGCTGCGGCCTGACGGACGGCTGCGGGCGCCGGGCGTCCTGGCGGCCGCCGTGCCGGAACGGCAGTGGCGGAAGGCCGCTGCCGCTACCTCTTCGGTGTCAGCTTCGCCACGGCGCTGTCGTCGTCGATCAAGCTGAAATCGATGATGACCTTGTCCGTCTCGAGCCTGCCCACCGCCCTGCCGAGCCGGCCGTTGCACTCGCCACCCGTGCAGCTGGTCGAGGAGAGGGACGAACCGCGTGTCTGCATCGAGGCGGAGCCGGTGGTGAAGACCGTCCGCCAGGAGACGACTCCCTTTCTGATCTGCTCGACGGTGAACTGCTGGATGCCGTACGAAGCCTGGGGCCGCAGCACGTCGCCCGCGGTGACCAATACCTCGCACTGCGCGTCGCGGCAGGCGCCCGTGTCCTTGCCGTCGGCCGCCGGCGAGGACGGCGAACTCCCCGCCTCCGACGAGTCGTCCTTGCCGCCCGCGGTCCTGCCCGTCCCGTTCGCGGACTTCTCGTTCCCGGTTCCGCTGCCGGACTCCCCGCCGCATCCCGTGAGAAGGGCGAGAGTCAGCAACGTCGTGCAAAGGAGCGGCCGCTTCGCTCTCGCGTACCGGTACTGCACAGTCATCCGTCCCCGTATCTCTGTCTGGCACAGCGCTGCCCCCGGTGGCGCCGCGCGCCGGTAACTCGCGTTCAGCGGCGCACAGTAGCACTCTCGGAAGGCACTACCCGGGTGGTCGTACACAAAGGTGACAGGACGTCAGGGAGTGGTGATCCTCATCTCGAACCACGTCGTCTTCCCGCGCGGAAGCAGGTCGACCCCCCAGCGGTCGGAGAGCGTGTCGACGAGGAACAGCCCCCGTCCGCTGGTGTCGAGGCCGTGCACAGGCAGGAGGCAGGGCAGGCCGCGGGAGGGGTCGCGCACCTCGACGCGGATCCAGCCGCGGCGTCTCATCATCCGCAGCCCGAAGACGTGCGCGCCGGTGTGACGTACGGCGTTGCCGACGAGTTCGGACACCAGCAGTACGGCGTCGTCGACGAGGGCGCCGGGAAGGCCCCAGTGCGACTCCGTCACGGTGCGGGCCATCTCGCGCGCGCAACGGGCGGATTCGGGGCGGTTGGGCAGCCGCACCTCTTCGATCGTCGGGTCACCGACGAGATCGAGGACGCTGTTCGCAAAGTCGTCGTTCGTCGGTTCACCCGGGACTTCTGGCACTCGCTCGGTCACGCTCGCCACTTCTCCCTGTCCCGCCATGGCCACCATCATGGCGGGAGCTGGGGAGTCGTGGGGCTGTTACCTCAGATTCCCAATTGCGGAACCAACTCCTCCGGGGCATCGGCCACTTGACGTCGCGCCACCTTCCCCGGCGGACCAGAACCTCGGCGACCAGCGACGACACGCAAGCCGGCATGATCACGACGGGCCGGCGGAGGCGGCGTGTCCCGTGCCCGGCCGAGTTTCTGTCCATTCCCCCACAAGGTGGGGCGCACGCGGGAGGGGACGTGCGCACCCACTCGCTGGTGTAAGGAGTGCTTCTGCGGGTAGCCCCGCCTCGCCCGGACGGAAGGACGCCGGCCGAAGCCCCGGAAGGTCAGCGGAACTTGGCCTTGCCCGGGCCCTCCTCGACGAAGCTGCGCATGCCCGTCGCCCGGTCCTCCGTGGCGAACAGTCCGGCGAACCAGTTCCGTTCGACGGCGAGACCCGTGTCGATGTCCGTCTCCAGACCCACATCGACGGACTCCTTGGCGGCACGCAGCGCCATCGCCGGTCCGGCCGCCAGCTGCGCCGCCCACGCCGCCGCCTGGGCGTAGACCTCCTCGTCCGGCACGACCCGGTCGACGAGCCCCATCTGCAGCGCCTCCGGCGCCTTGACCTGACGCCCGGTGAAGATGAGGTCCTTGGCCTTGGCGGGTCCCACCAGGCGGGAGAGCCGCTGGGTGCCGCCCGCACCGGGGATCAGACCGAGCAGGATCTCCGGCTGGCCGAGCTTCGCCCGCTCACCGGCGATGCGGATGTCCGCGCAGAGCGCCAACTCGCAGCCGCCGCCCAGTGCGTAGCCGGTGACGGCGGCCACGACGGGCTTGGGGATACGGGCCACAGCGGTGAAGGAGTCCTGCAGGCCCTTGGACCGCGACACCATGGCCGCATGGTCCATGGCCTGCATCTCCTTGATGTCCGCCCCCGCCGCGAAGACCTTCTCCCCGCCGTAGACGACCACGGCTCGTACGTCCTCGCGTACGGACACCTCCTCGGCGAGCTCACGCAGCCGGTCCTGGGTGGCGACGTCCAGGGCGTTCATCGGGGGACGGTCCAGGCGGATCGTGCCGACGCCTTCGGCGACTTCGAGATTCACAGTCATGGGGGAAGGTTAACGGCCGTTACGCGTGCGGCCCCCGGTGCCGTTCCTCACAGCACCGGGGGCCGGTGACCCTCGTGGCGCCACCGCGGGCGGGCGGGGCAGGTAGGGTCGGGTCGGGTCGGGGCAGAACCTAGTCCTGCTCCGCCTTCCACTCGTCCCAGTCCATGTTCCAGCCGTTGAGGCCGTTGTCGGGCTGGATCGTCTTGTCCTTGGAGTTCTTGATCTCCACGACGTCGCCGACGATCGACTCGTTGAAGAACCAGGCGCCGGGCGTCCCCTTGTCGCCGCCGCCCTTCTTGTCGAACAGTCCGACGCAGCCGTGGCTGCCGTTCGTCGAGCCGAATGCGGACTGCGGCAGCCAGTAGTTGCCGTGGATGAAGGTGCCGGAGGTGGACAGGCGCATGGCGTGCGGCACGTCCTTGATGTCGTACCCGCCGTTGTCCTCGTCGCGTCCGAAGCCGACGGTGCGGCCGTCCATCCGCGTCACCTTGTGGCGCTCGCTGATCACCATGCGGCCGTTGTAGGTGGGGTTCTCCGGGCTGCCGGAGGTGATGTCCACCTTCTTGATCTCCTTGCCGTCCCGGGTGACGGTCATCTGCTTCTTCTTCGCGTCCACGACACTGACCTGGCTGCGCCCGATCTCGAAGTTCACGGACTTGTCCTGGGTGCCGTAGACGCCGTCGAAGCCCTCCACACCGTCCAGGTTCAGATCGAGTTCGACCTTCGTGCCGGCCTTCCAGTACTCCTCCGGACGGAAGTCCAGGCGGCTGTCGCCGAACCAGTGGCCCTCGACCTCGACCCCGGGGTCGGCGGTCACGGATATCGCCTTCTCGACAGCCTTACGGTCCTTGATCGCGTGATTGAAGTTGATCGAGACGGGCATCCCCACGCCCACCTTGTCGCCGTCCTCCGGTGTGAAGCGGCCTATGAACGTGCTGTCGGGCTTGAGGGTGGTGAAGCGTGCGCGCTTCGTCTTCTCCCGCCCCTCGGAGTCCTTCGCGAGCGCCTCGACGGAGTACTTGGTGTCGGTGGCCAGGTGGGTGGCCGGCAGCCAGGAGGTGCCCCGCTCCGCGATCCTGCCCTTGATCTCGTTGCCGTCGGAGTCCTCGACCCGGACCTTCACGAGCTTGCCCTTGGACGCCTCGATCTTCAGCGCCCCGTCGGTCCCCACACCGTCCGCGCCGTCCTTGGGGGATATGTCGAGAACCGCCTGCGAGGGCTTGTCGCTGTCGTCCTTGCCCGCACCCTGCTCGCCCGACCCGCTGCCCGCACCCCCGCAGGTGGTGAGGGTCAGCAGCAGCACCACGGCGAGCACCACCAGTCCTACTGCCGACCCGCCTATGAGCTGGGCCCTGCTGTCCCCCCGTATCGCCTCCGGGTTCAGCTTTTCCTTGACGTCCTTGGCGACGGCCTTCAGATCCACAGCGGGCTACTCCCCTCGCACGGCTGCTCGCGCACCACTCGGCGTGCACCCCCGACGCGAAATACAACTCTCCGCCGCTAGATAATCACACCGTGCTGGCGAGGGGATCCCCGCGATTGTCACTGTTCCGTCGCGATTTCCCGTGCACCCCCATGATCTTGACGGACCGCAGCGTCCGGGCGGCCGCCGGCGTTCCGCGAGGCCGGTGCCGACAGTGCAGGCCACGTCGGGTGCCGGTCCGGCTGCCGATCCAGCTGCCGATCCGACGGCTGGACCGACGGCCGGACCGATGGTGCCGGTCCAGCCGTCAGTCCAGCGCGGACCCGGCAGTCCACTCCCGCCACTGCATGTTCCAGCCGCTGAGGCCGTTGCCGGGCGCGACCGTACGCTCACCGGAGTTCCTGACCGTGACCACGTCCCCGACCAGCGAGCTGCGGTAGAAGGCCCCCGCGGCGCTGCGCGGGTCCCCGCCCTTCTTGTCGTGCAGCCCGATGCATCCGTGACTGACGTTGGCCCTGCCGAAAGTGCGCCTGGGAGCCCAGTAGTTGCCGTGCAGAAAGGTGCCGCTCTCGGTGAGCCGCATCGCGTGCGGTACGTCCTCGATGTCGTACTCGCCGCCGAAGCCGACGGTCCGGGCGTTCATGCGCGTCACGTCGAACTTCTCGCTGATGACCATGTGGCCCTCGTACGTGCGGTTCTTCGACGATCCCGCTGTGACGGGCACCCGGCTCACCACTGCGCCGTCCCGCTGCACCGTCATCATGTGGCGGCCGGCGTCCACGACTGTGCGCTGGTCTCGCCCGACGGTGAAATGGACGCGCTTGCGCTGCACCCCGTACACGGACGGTGCCACCCGCACGCCCCGCAGCCGCAGATCGAGGGTGACGCGGGTGCCCGGTTTCCAGAACTCCGCCGGGCGGAAGTCGAGTCGGGAGTTGCCGAACCAGTGCGGCGCGACACGCACCGAAGGCTTCGCGGTGACACGGACGGCACGCTCGACAGCGGCCCGCTCCTCGATCGGACGGTTGAACTTGATCGAGAGGATCATGCCCGTGCCGACGGTCTGCCGGTGCTCGGGCGTGAAGAAGCCGATGACGCGGCGGGGCTGCGGCTTGGTGGTGAACGTGGTGTGACGTGCCGAGCGTCGGCCGTCGGCGTCCTCGGCGACCACGTCGACGGCGTACTTGCTGCCGAGTTTCAGCCGGCGGTGGGACGCCTGGGGCAGCCAGGTGCGGCCGTCGGCCGAGACGCGGCCGGGCAGTCCGTGCCGGGCGCCCTTGCTCCGCAGCGTGACCCGCACCCGCTTCAGCGTGCCGTCCACCACCGACACCCGGAGCTTCTCGCCCGCCTCCACGCGCTTGGCGCCGTCGGCGGGCGTCACCTTGATGACCTGCGCGGGAGTACGCGTCTCGACGAACGTGCCGCAGCCCGACACCAGAGCGCCCAGTGCACCCAGCAGACCGAACGCGCATGCGCGCAGCCCGCCTCTCCACACCGATGCCGTGTTGCCTGACCGCACCGCCCGCCCCACCCGTTCCATGTCCGCACTCCCCGTGAAGTTCGTCCGTAAGGAGACCAACGACCCGCCGCCGCATGGGAAACGAATCGCTCACGCGGGTGCGCGAGAGGCCCCTGTGCCGGAAGCATCGCGTGTGGACGGCCGCCGGGCGAGGACCGACTCGGCCGCGACAAAAAGCAGGTGAAGGACATGAGCGCCCGACCGTAGTCTCACCTTCGATGACTGCCGGTGACGGGACGAGGGTGCGTCGTTTGGATCTTCGTGGGTCGGCGAGCGGCGTCCGGTGCGTCCAGATGCCAGGCGGAGGATCGCCCTCGTACTGGGCGTACTCGGGCGGCTCCGACAACGCAGCAGATGGGCGGGCCGGGCGTCGCGAGCCCGCGAAGATCCAAACGACGTGCCCTAGCTGTGCGGAAACCGCGGACGGCACGAGCGGCGGAACGGTGAGCGGCACGGGGGACGGCGTGGGCGGCACAGGGGACGGTGCGGGTGCAGAGGACCGCGGGGGCACAGGGGACGGTGCGGGTGCAGAGGACCGCGGCGGCACAGGGCAGGGCAACAGGTCCACGGTGCGTTCGCTGCTGCGCCTGTGGCCGTACGTCCGGCCCGTGCGGGCACGGTTGTCCGCAGCCGCGTTCGTGGCGATCCTCGGCTCCTGCACCGGCCTGGTCGTCCCGCTCGTACTGAAGTGGCTCGTCGACGGCCCCGTGGCGGAGCGGGACACCGCCGGTGTGTGGCTGGGCGGGGCACTCCTGCTGGCTGTCGGCGTGCTGGAGGCCGCGCTCTTCGGACTGCGGCGGTGGCTGAACGCCCGTCCGCTGGCGGGCGTGGAGGCCGCGATGCGGGCCGACATATACGGCCGTCTTCAGCGGCTGCCCGTCGCCTTCCACGACCGGTGGCCGAGCGGGCAGTTGCTCTCCAGGGCCACGACGGACCTTCAGCTGCTGCGGATGTTCCTGGCCTTCGGGGTCACCTTCCTGCTGGTCAACAGCGTGACCGTGGTGGTGGGTTGCGTCGTGCTGCTCGCGCAGGAGTGGACGCTCGGGCTGGTCATCCTCGGTCCGGTCATTCCGCTGGTGATGCTGTGCACGGTCTTCGAGAAGCGCTACGCGCTCGCCGCCCGTAAGGCGCAGGACCAGATCGGGGATCTCACGACCGTCGTCGAGGAAGCCGTCCTGGGCATCCGCATCATCAAGGGATTCGGACGGCACCGCAGTCAGGCGCGGGCCTTCCGCGCACTCTCCGGACGGCTGCTCGACACGGAGCTGCGCAAGGCGCGCCTGCTGGCCGGGATCTGGGCGCTGATCATGACGCTGCCGGAGATCGCGATCGGTGCGGCACTGGTGCTCGGCACGGTGCAGGTGTCGGACGGAGAACTGTCGGCGGGCACCCTGGTCGCCTTCGTCTCCACGGCGCTGACCCTGCGCTGGCCCGTCGACTCCTTCGGTTTCCTGCTGGCGATGAGCAACGAGTCGGCGACGGCGACCGACCGCTTCTTCGAGGTCATGGACGAGCCGGTCCCGCCGGACGTGCTCCGCGAGGCGAGCGGCGAGGAGGGGCCGGGCCCCGCCGGGCGCGGGGACGGACTCCGGTTCGAGGGCGTCCGCTTCCGCTACCCCGACGCGCCTCCCGGCAGCCCGCCCGTCCTGGACGGAGTCGACCTGCACGTGCGCCCCGGCGAGACGATGGCGCTCGTCGGCGCGACGGGCAGCGGCAAGACGACCCTCACCGCACTCGTCCCGCGTCTGCACGAGACGACAGCCGGACGCATCACCCTCGACGGTGACGACATCGCCACCCTCGGCCGGGCCGAGCTGCGCTCCCGCGTGGCCGTGGCGTTCGAGGAACCGACTCTCTTCTCGGCGAGCGTCGCGGAGAACGTGCTGATGGGGGCGGGCAGTTCGGCCCCTGCTGAGGACGCGGGCGTGCCGGAGCCGCGGGCGGCGGGGACGTACGGCGCGGCGGGAGCTCCCGGCGGCGGGTCCCCGCACGCCGGGCGTCCCGAGGAGCGGGCCGACCTCCGGGGCGCGCTGCGCGTCTCGCAGGCGGCGGAGTTCGTCGGTGCCCTGCCGCACGGCGCGGACACCCAGGTCGGGGAGCAGGGCCTGAGCCTCTCCGGCGGGCAGCGGCAACGGCTCGCCCTCGCCCGTGCGGTGGTGGGGCAGCCGGCCTTCCTCGTGCTGGACGATCCGCTCTCCGCTCTCGACGTGCACACGGAGGCGGCCGTGGAGGCCGCGCTGCGTCAGGTGCTGGCGACGACCACCGCTCTCGTCGTCGCGCACCGGCCGTCGACCGTGCAGCTCGCGGACCGCGTGGCGCTGCTGTCGGGAGGACGCGTCACCGCTGTGGGGACGCACCACGAACTGCTGGAGCGCAGCGCCGAGTACCGGCATCTGATGACGGGCGAGCGTACGGCGGGCATGACCGGCGGGGACGGCATGAACGGCGGGGACGGAAGGTCCGGCGGGGACGGAAGGTCCGGCGGGGGCCGCGAGAACGGCGGGGCCGGCGACGGAACCGGCGACGGAACCGGGGGTGGCGAGCTCGGCGGCGGCCTCGGCGCCGGCGACCGGAACAGGTGTGAGGGGGAGCCGAGTTGACGGGCACACTGCGGCCGGTGGAACGCGAAGAGGACCCGGAGGAGGGGAACGCCGCAGCATCGGCCGGACGCCGACCGCACGGCCCGGGAGCCCCGGACACCCCGGACGCACCGGACGGCGGGAGCGGACCGGACGGCGGAGGGAAGCGCGGGCAGGCACGTGCGGAGGACGGCGCGGGCGGCGAGGCGGCCACCGGTCCCCCACAGCCCCCCGAGGCGGACGTCTTCGACAGCGACGTCCTTCCCGCACCGCCGCACGCCGCACGCTCCCTCCTCGCCTCCCTGCTGCGTCCCCGCCGCCGGCGAGTGGCGGTGGCGGCGCTCCTGCTGCTGCTCCAGCAGGCCGCCGTGCAGGCCGGCCCGCTCCTCGTCGCCTTCGCGATCGACCACGCCGTCCCCGCGCTGCGCCGGGGCGAGAGCGGTCCGCTCGTCGCCGTGGGCGTCGCGTATCTCGGCTGTGCGCTCGCCTCCGGACGGCTCCAGTTCGCGTTCATCGTGGCCGCGGCCCGCGTGAACCAGCGGGTGCTGATGGAGCTGAGGGGCCGGATCTACCGTCACGCCCAGGCGCTCGACGTCGACTTCCACGACCGCTACACCTCGGGCCGTCTCATCTCACGCTCCACCACCGACGTCGAGGCGCTTCGCGAACTCCTCGACGAGGGGCTTCAGGAGCTCATGGCCGTCGTGCTCTCCGTCATCTACATCCTGGGGATGCTGCTCTGGCTGGACATCGGGCTGGGAACCGCCGCCGTCGCGAGCTTCGTGCCGCTGGCGCTGCTCGTACGCGACTTCCAGCGCCGCTCCGTTCGCGTGTACCGGAACAAGTCGACGGCCATGGCTTCCGTCATCGTCAAGTTCGCCGAGACCGTCAACGGCATCCGCCCGGTCCAGTCCTTCCGCCGTGAGCGTGCGAACGACGAGTCGTTCGCACGGCTCAACGGAGTGCACCGGCAGGCCAACGGCGACGCTCTGCTGGAGATGGCGCGCTACGTCGTCCTCTCCCGGTTCACCGCGAACGCCGCGCTCGCCGCCATGGTGCTGTGGGGTGCCCACCGCGTCGCCTCCGGCGAGCTCGCGCTCGGCGTGCTCGCCGCGTCCGCGCTGTATCTGCGCCGGCTCTACGACCCGATCGACCGGCTCGGGATGTTCCTCAACTCCTGGCAGTCCGCGGCGGCTTCGCTCGAGAAGATCGCAGGTCTCCTGGCCCAGCGGCCGGCCGTGCCGGAACCGGCCGCACCCCGCGGGCTTCCTGCCCGCCGCAGCGGCGGGCAGGGACGTGAAGTCGTCTTCGACCGGGTGGCCTTCGGCTACCGCACGGGCGGCGAAGTGCTTCCCGCCTTCGATCTGACGCTGCCCGCCGGGCAGACCGTAGCCGTCGTCGGCGCCACGGGCGCGGGCAAGTCCACCCTCGCCAAGCTCCTCGCCCGCTTCTACGATCCCACCCGCGGGCACGTCCTCCTCGACGGCGTGGACCTGCGCGATCTGGACGCCGCCGAGCTGCGCCGCAGCGTCGTGATGGTCACCCAGGAGGCCTTCCTCTTCTCCGGCACCGTGGCGGAGAACATCGCCATCGGCCGTCCCGACGCGACGCGTTCGGAGATCGAGAAGGCGGCGAAGGCCCTCGGCGCCCACGACTTCGTCGTCTCGCTGCCCGATGGCTACGACACCGACGTACGCAAGCGCGGCGGCCGCATCTCCGCGGGGCAGCGGCAGTTGGTGGCGTTCGCGCGTGCGCTGCTCGCCGACCCCGCGGTGCTCATCCTGGACGAGGCGACCTCTTCGCTGGACGTACCGGGAGAACGCGCCGTGCAGCAGGCGATGCTGACGGTTCTGCGAGGGCGCACGGCCGTGGTGGTGGCGCACCGGCTCTCCACGGTCCTGGTCGCCGACCGGGTCCTCGTGATGGAGGAGGGGCGGATCGTGGAGGACGGACCGCCGGCGGAACTCATCGCCGGAAACGGCAGGTTCGCCGGTCTGCACGAGGCGTGGCGTGAAAGTCTCGTGCAGGGAGTGCCGTAGGGGGCCACCGTGACCGCCACAGGTTTGGACCACCTCGCGGGCACGCGACCTGGGGAAGTACCAATTCCCAGGTCAGGTACGTCCGTTATCCGGAGACGGGCTTCGACTCAGCGGACAAAGTTCTGGTCAAGCTGTGAACACTCTCTGCCCGAAACGGTGACATGCACACGTGCTCGATGGCAGGCTGCTCTTGTTACTCGCGCGTTCGAGTGACGCACGCCTATTCGTAACCCAAGTTCCACAGTTCTGCCCGGGCGGCAGCCGACGCAGCCGTCCGGCCCCCACGGCAGAAGGAGCCACTCCGTGAAGTCCCTCACCAAGCAGCAGCGGATATCCGCGTTCGCAGCAACCGCCGCACTCCTCGTGGCGGGTATCACCGCGGGTACCGCTACGGCCGGTTCGTCCGCCGAGGACTCCGGCATGCGTGCCGGTGCCACGGCCATGAAGCTGTCCGCGGCCCAGAAGACCGCTCTCATCAAGAAGGCCGACACCGCCAAGGTGAAGGCCGCCGACGCCAAGGCCCTCGGCCTGGGCTCCAAGGAGGAGCTGCGCGTCAAGGACGTCGTCAAGAACAAGGACGGCGCCACGCACGTCCGTTACGCGCGCACCTTCGACGGCATGCCCGTCCTCGGCGGCGACCTCGTCGTGCACAAGTCGAAGTCCGGTGAGCACACCGGCGTCACCAAGGGCACCAAGGCCGACGTCGCCGTGTCCACCAAGGGTGTGAAGGCCTCCGCGAAGCCGGCCACGCCGAAGGCCAAGGGCAGCAAGGCCCCGCGCCAGGTCGTCTTCGCGCTCGAGGGCAAGCCGGTGCTGGCCTGGGAGACGGTCGAGGGCGGCACGCAGAAGTCCGGCGCCCCGAACCAGCTGCACGTCATCACGGACGCGAAGACCGGCAAGAAGATTTTCGAGTTCCAGGGCATCCACGAGGCGGACGGCACCGGCGCCAGCATGTACAGCGGCGAGGTCCAGCTCACCACGGACGGCGCGGACGGCAAGTTCACGCTGAGCGACGCCTCCAGGGGCGGCAGCAAGACCACGAACCTGGAGAACGGCGAGAGCGGTGACGGCAAGGACTTCACCGACGAGGACAACAAGTGGGGCACCGGCAAGCCCGAGGACGCCCAGACCGCGGCTGTGGACGCGCACTACGGCGCCATGCAGACCTGGGACTTCTTCAAGGACGTCTTCAAGCGCGAAGGCATCGCCGGTGACGGCAAGGGTGCGCCCAGCCGCGTCCACTACGGCGACAACTACGTCAACGCCTTCTGGGACGACAGCTGCTTCTGCATGACCTACGGCGACGGCGAGGGCAACAAGGCCCCGCTCACCTCGCTCGACGTCGCGGCCCACGAGATGTCGCACGGCGTCACCTCCACGACCGCGGGTCTGGTCTACGCGGGCGAGTCCGGCGGCCTGAACGAGGCCACCTCCGACATCTTCGCGGCGGCGACCGAGTTCCACGCCCCGGAGAACAAGGAGGACGTCGCCGACTTCCTCGTCGGCGAGGAGATCGACATCAACGGTGACGGCACGCCGCTCCGTTACATGGACAAGCCGAGCAAGGACGGCAACTCGCTCGACGAGTGGAGCGACCAGGCCGGTGACGTGGACGTGCACTACTCGTCCGGCATCGCCAACCACTGGTTCTTCCTGATGTCCATGGGCAGCGGCAAGTCCGAGAAGAACGGCGTCGAGTACGACTCGCCGACCTCCGACGGCTCCACCATCGAGGGCATCGGCATCACCAAGGCCCAGGAGATCTGGTTCAAGGCGCTGACCGAGAACATGACCGAGAACACGGACTACAAGGCGGCCCGTGAGGCGACCGTCAAGGCGTCCAACGACCTCTTCGGCGCCGACAGCGCCGAGACCAAGGCGGTCGAGGCCGCCTGGACGGCCGTCGCCGTCAAGTGACCGGATGACCGCCGCACGGTAGCCGGGGGTCCACACAGCTCCCGGTCTGCCTGAGGCACCGTCGCACACCGACGGGGCGGGCGTCGCGCGCGAACCAGCGCTGCGGCACCCGCCCCGTCGGTGTGTCGTCACGCTCTCGTACCGCCGGCGCCCGCACGCCCGGCAGTCCGCGCTCCGGGTGGCGTGCCGTCCCGCGGTACGCGCCGGCCCGCACATCCGGCACGAGTCCGACACATCTGGCGCCCGACGCCCCCGAAGTGGATGCCCAGGTGAATGGACCTGCTCCCGCTCTCGACCCGCTCCGCACTCAGCTCTAAGCTTCTGGTGCCCAGGGGGGCAGGCGGGACGGCAGGGTCATCTGTGCGTCCGGCGGCGCGACTTCGCAGGCGCTGAAGTAGCGCGCCAGGCAGCAAATGCGGAGGTGAACGGAGAGCAAGGGTCGGGCCCGACCGGGCCCAGGGCACGCTCGCCCCTGGTGCGGACGAGCGTGACGGCGCACACGCGGTGGGTTCCTGACCAGCTCCCTCACGCCGCGTCGCTGGAACCGTACTCCGGTCACGCTGTTCCAGTTCCCGCGTACGCAATAGGTCGCGATCCCCCACATGGAAGGTTTGTGTCGTGACGGCGTATCAAGACGCCCTCGGCGCGGGGAGCACCCCGCCGCCCCAGTGCCCCGCGCACTCCGACGCCGTACCGCTGTTCGGCCCCCGCTTCGAGACGGCCCCGACCGAGCTGTACCGCGAGATGCGGCGCGACCACGGTCCCGTCGTACCGGTGGTGCTGCCCGCCGGCATCCCGGCCTGGCTCGTCATCGGGTACCAGGAGATGTACCAGGTCACGAGCGACTCGGCGGCCTTCCCCCGCGACTCGGGCCTGTGGAACCAGTGGGACAACCTTCCCGAGGACTGGCCGCTGCGGCCGATGATCGGCGAGCGGCGCCCGTCCATCTACTACACCGTCGGGGACGAGCACAGGCGGCACCTCGAGATGGTGCAGAGCGCCATGGAGAACATCAGTCCCCTCGAACTGAACAAGCACTGCGAGGAGTTGGCCGACCGGCTGCTCGACGGCTTCTGCTCTCGCGGCGAGGCGGACATCATCACCGAGTACGCCAAGCCGCTGCCCCTCCTGGTGCTCGCCCGCATCCTCGGCTTCACCGACGAGGAGTCGCCCGTCCTCAGCAAGGCGATGAGCGCCCTGGCCGACGGCGGTGCAGACGCGCTGGAGGGCTTCACGACGTTCGGCAGAATGATGAACGAGCTGGTGGCGGCCAAGCGGGCCCAGCCCGGCCCGGACGTCACCTCCTGGATGATGGCCTACCCGGAGCCGTTCACCGACGAGGAGTACGCGCTGGACCTGATGGCGATCACCGCCGCAGGCCACCTCCCGACCTCCGACTGGATCGGCAACTCGGTCCGTCTGATGCTGACCGACGACCGGTTCGCCGCCTCGCTGACCGGCGGCCGTCGCAGCATCCCCGAGGCCATGAACGAGGTGCTCTGGGAGGAGACGCCCACCCAGATCCTTCCCGGACGCTGGGCGGCCTGGGACTCATGGCTCGCCGGACAGCACATCCGCGCCGGTGACCTGCTGCTCCTCGGCCTCGCCGGCGCCAACGCCGACCCCAAGGTGCACGTCACCTCGGAGGGGGCGGACACCGGCCTGCGGGGCGGCAACAGTGCCCACTTCGCCTTCAGCCACGGCGAGTTCCAGTGCCCGTTCCAGGCGCAGGAGATCGCCGAGACCATCGTCAGGGTCGGCATCGAAGTCCTCCTCGACAGGCTGCCGGAGATCGACCTCACCGTTCCCCCCGAGTCCCTGACCAGGCGGCCCTCCGCGTTCCAGCAGGGGGTGACGGCCCTGCCTGTGCACTTCTCCCCCACCCCTCCCATCAAAGGCACACGATGAGCGCTCCCACACCCCCCTCACCGGCGCACCATGAGCAGGCCGGGGCCGCGCCGAGCGGTGCCCCGGCCGCGCAGTGCCCGATCGTCATCGACCCCATGGTGCGGAACCTGGACGAGGAGACGCGCCGGCTCCGTGAGTCCGGCCCGCTCGTCCGCATCGAACTGATGGGCGTCCCGGCCTGGTCCGTCACCCGCCATGCCGAGGCGCGCCGCCTGCTGACGGACCCGCGTCTGGTGAAGGACATCAACCAGTGGACGCTGTACCGGACGGGCGAAGTGACCGAGGAATGGCCGCTGATCGGCATGATCGACGCGGGCCGTTCGATGTTCACCGTGGACGGCGCAGAGCACCGGCGGCTGCGTACGAAGACCGCGCAGGCCATCACCCCGCGACGCCTCGAAGCCATGCGTCCGGTCATCGAGAGGATCACCCACCGGCTGCTGGACGAGCTGGCCGGCAAGGGCGCCTACGACGCGGTGGATCTGAAGTCCGTGTTCGCGCTGCCGCTGCCGATGTCGGTGATCAGCGAGCTGATGGGCGTGGACCCCGCTCTGCATCCGCGGCTGCACACCCTCTACAAGGCGTTCTTCTCGATGCTGACCCCGCAGGACGAGCGGCTCGCGGTCATCGACGAACTCGACGGCATCTTCACGGACATGGTCAGGGCCCGGACAGCCGAACCCTCCGACGATCTGACCAGTGCGCTCATCCTCGCGGACCAGGGCGGCGAACCCCTCACCGAGGAGGAGGTCGTCGGCAACCTGAAGGCGATGGTCGCGGCAGGGCACGAGACGACGATCGGCCTGATCCTCAACGCCGTACGGGCGCTGCTCACCCACCCCGACCAGCTGCGCATGGTCCTGGACGGAGAAGTCGGCTGGGACGCCGTCATCGAGGAGACGCTGCGCTGGGACACCCCCTCGACGCATCTGCTGATGCGTTTCGCCACCGAGGACGTCGAGGTGGGCGAGGGCGTCGTCCGCAAGGGCGAGGGCCTGGTCGTCTCCTATCGCGCCATCGGCCGCGACACCGATCAACACGGCCCCGACGCGGACGAGTTCGACGTCGCCCGCCCCTCGCCGAACCGTCACATGACGTTCGGTCACGGACCGCACATCTGCCCCGGCGCGGCCCTGTCCCGGCTGGAGGCGGGCATCGCCCTCCCGGCGCTCTTCTCCCGCTTCCCGGACCTGCAACTGGCCGTACCGGTCGGGGAGATCCTCAACCAGCCGGTGCTCACGCAGAACGACCTCCAGTCGTTCCCGGTGAGGCTGCACCGCGACTGAGCCGACGGCGGACACGCGTGGCCGGGCTCGCCGGTTCGGCGTGCGGCCCGGCCGCCCGTCGCCACGTGTCCGTCCGTTCAGGCCCGGCCGGGTGAACGCGGCCCCCAACGCCCATGTCTGCAACGGGGAAGCAGCAGGCGGAACAGATAGAACAGGCGGAGTCTGCGATCCACGCAGGCCGCCCATCTTCCGCAATGCACCCAGGTGAAGACATGATCGGTCGCATCCCCGTCCTCGACGTCCGGCCTCTCGTCGACTGCGGACGCCATCCCGCCAAAGCCGTACCGGGCGAGTCCTTCCTCGTCTCGGCGACGGTCTTCCGCGAAGGCCCGGGCGTGATCGGCGCCAACGTCGTACTGCGGGACTCCACCGGCCGCTGCGGCCCCTGGACTCCCATGCGCGAGCTGGAACCCGGCACCGACCGCTGGGGAGCAGAGATCACACCCGACCGGGAGGGGAGATGGACCTACGCCGTGGAGGCGTGGGCCGACCCGATCGCGACCTGGCGGGACCACGCCAGGATCAAGGTCCCGGCAGGCACCGACGCCGAGGAGACCCTGGAAGAGGGCGCCCTCCTGCACGAACGCGCGGCACGGCAGGTGCCGAGGAGCGCCGGCCGGGACACGCTGCTCGCCGCGGCCGGGGCACTGCGCGACGGCAACCGCCCCGTCGCCTCCCGCCTGTCCGCCGCTCTGACGCCGCAGGTACTGGCCGTTCTGGACCGCTGTCCGCTGCGTGAGCTCGTCACCGCCACACGTCCGATGGCGCTCCAGGTGGAGCGTGAGCGGGCCCGGTTCAGCTCCTGGTACGGCCTCTTCCCCCGCTCGGAGGGTGCGGTGCTCCCCGGGACGGAGGACGAACCGCCCGTCTCCGGTACGTTCCGCACGGCCGCCCGCCGGCTGGACGCCGTCGCGGAGATGGGCTTCGACGTCGTGTGCCTGCCGCCGGTGCATCCCATCGGCGAGACGTCCCGCAAGGGTCCCGGCAACGCGATGTCGGCGGGTCCGCACGGCGTGGGTTCCCCGTGGGCGGTCGGTTCGCCGGCCGGAGGGCACGAGGCCGTGCACCCGGACCTCGGGACCGCGGAGGACTTCGCGTACTTCGTGGAGCGTGCCCGTTCCCTCGGCATGGAGGTGGCCCTCGACTTCGCGCTTCAGTGCTCGCCGGACCATCCGTGGATCAAGGAGCACCCCGAGTGGTTCCCGCACGGCCCCGACGGCACGACCGTCCACGCCGGGGACCCGCCCCCCGTCCATCAGGACGTCCATCCGCTCTCCTTCGACCAGGGCCCCGACGCGTACGGGGCCCTGGTGCGTGAGACGGTGCGGCTGCTGCGCCTGTGGATGGCGCGCGGAGTGCGCATCTTCCGCATCGACGACGCGCACGCCAAGCCCGTGACCTTCTGGGAGAAGGTCGTCGGCGACATCAACCGCTCCGATCCGGACGTTCTCTTCCTCGCCGGTGCCTTCACCCGGCCCGCGGTGATGCGCACTCTCGCGAAGGCCGGCTTCCAGCAGTCCTGCACCCCCTTCACCTGGCGGAACAAGAAGCAGGAACTGACGCACCACCTCACGGAGTTGTCGGGCGAGACGGCCAACTACCTGCGGCCCAACTTCTTCGTCAACACCCCCGACGTCCTGAGCGCCTACCTCCAGGACGGCGGACGCCCCGCGTTCCTCACCCGCGCCGTGCTGGCCGCGACGCTCTCGCCCTCCTGGGGGCTCTACGCGGGTTACGAGTTGTGCGAAGCGACCGCGGCACGCCCCGGCAGCGAGGAGTACCTGCACTCGGAGAAGTACGAACTCCGCCCCCGTGACTGGGAGTCCGCGGAGGCAGCGGGGGAGTCCATCGCACCGCTCATCGGGAAGCTCAACATGCTGCGCCGCCGCCACCCGGCGCTGCAGCAGCTGCGCTCGCTCCGCTTCCACCACTGCGACAGCCCGGACGTCATCGCGTTCTCCAAGCACTGCGACCGGCCGCAGGCCGACACGATCGTCGTCGTGGTCAATCTCGACCCGCACAACACGCGTGAGACGACAGTCACGTTGGAGGAGGAGAGCCTGTCCGCGTTCGGTCTCCGCTCTGCGCAGGCCACCGGAGCCGAGACGTTCCCCGTACGCGACGAGCTCACCGGCGCCACCTTCCGCTGGGGCAGGGAGAACCACGTGCGTCTCGAAGTGGGGGGCGACTCCCCCGCTGCGCACATCTTCACGCTCCGGCCCTGAGAGGGCCGGAGAGGCGGCGCCGCCGCCGGCTCGGGGCTGCGGCCCCGGAACGCGGGGACGGGACGGCCCCCTGCTGCAGGTGGCCGTCCCTCTTCCCGTCCGCGGCCCCGGTCCCTCCTCGCGCCGGTCCGGTGCGCCACCGGTCCCGGGTCCGGTCCCGGTCCGGACCCGGTCCGGACCCGGGTGAAGATCCCCGACACGTCCCGGCACAGCCGGACAGACGCAGTCCTAATTCGGGACAATCTTCGTGGTTTCCATACCGTCGGGGAAAGGACGCCGGGCGCCATGTCGCGAAGGTCCCTCGCCCGCACCGCTCTTGAGGACCGGCCTGCACCTCCGCCCCGGACAGCACCCGGAGGACGCCCGGGACCGGCCGCAACCGATCTCCCCGATCTCCCCGACTGCGCTCGTCCCCGCACCGTGTCCGGGCCTGCCCGCCGGGCTGCTTGCCGCCCCGTCAACCGTCGAATGACGTCTACAGGAGGTTCCGACCGTGACCGTGCCTCAGTCACCCGACCGTCCAGGGCGATCGCAGCCCCCCGTCCCCGCCACCTTTCTGGCCGGTGACGGCGGCGGACCGAGCGGCGACCGCCTTTCGGGCCGGTCGCTGGGCGCCTTGACCGGCCCGATGGCGGTACCGGTGGGCCGCCCCGGCGGGACGCCGGTGAGACGCGGACCGTCCAGGAGGCGGCGAGGCACTCCCCCGGTGAACCCGCCGGGTACGCTGCCGCCGCTCCCCGCACATGCTCCCCCGACCCCCGCTCCGCACCGCGTGCGCACGAGCCGTTCCAGTGGGGCGGCGCGCTGGGCGGCGGCCGGGGGTGAGCCGTCGCCGGGCACGGCACCGGAATCGGTACGCCCCGCACCCGCGCTCCCCGCGGAGGACCGCCGGCAGCTCCTCGAAGGCACCCACCGCGATCCGCATTCCGTGCTCGGCGCGCGTACCGTGCCGGACGGCAGGGTCCGGTTCAGGACGTTCCAGCCCTCCGCGCGCTCCGTCACCGTCGTCGACGGTGACGGTGACGGTGACAGTGGCGGTGGCGGCCTGCGGGCGCGGCTGCACGACGAGGGGGACGGGCTCTTCGCAAGTGAAGTGGCCGTGCCCGCGGGCGAGTTCCCGGAGTACGAGTTGCTCGTCGCGTACGGGGGGACCACTGGCGGGGAAGCGTCCCGCGTCGCCGACCCGTACCGCTTCCCGCCCGCACTCGGCGAGTTGGACGCGCGGCTGACCGGCGAGGGACGGCACGGACAGCTGTGGCAGGCCCTCGGAGCGCGCACCATGACGCACCGCGGCGTGACGGGCACCCGGTTCACGGTGTGGGCGCCGGAGGTGCGCGGGGTCCGCATCGTCGGCGACTTCAACTGCTGGGACGGCAGGGCCACTTCGATGAGGGCGCTGGGGTCCTCGGGCGTGTGGGAGCTGTTCCTGCCGGGCGTCGGGGACGGCGACGTCTACAAGTTCGAGGCGGTGTGCGAGGACGGCTCGCGCGTCGTCTTCGGGGACCCGATGGCCAGGGCTGCCGAAGTGCCGCCCGGCGACGCCTCCGTGGTCCACACCTCCGCCCACAGGTGGCGCGACGGGGACTGGCTGGACCGGCGCAGCGCGGGACGGACGCAGGCCGCACCCGTGTCCGTCTACGAGGTGCATCTTCCCTCGTGGCGGCCTGGGCTGACCTGCCGCGAACTTGCGCAGCAACTGCCCGCTTACGTAAGGGACCTGGGGTTCACGCACGTCGAGCTGATGCCGTGCGCCGAGCCCCGCGCCACCGGCTCGCCGGGCCTCGGCGTCCAGGGCCTCTTCGCCCCGGACGCGCGGCTGGGCGACCCCGACGACCTCAAGTGCCTCGTCGACGCGCTGCACCGCGCCGGCGTCGGTGTGATCATGGACTGGGTGCATGCGTCTCCCGTCGCGCGGCCCCGGGGGGCCGCGCAGGCCCTGTTGCGCAACTTCCTGGTGAGCAGCGCCGTCTACTGGTGCGAGACGTTCCACCTCGACGGCATCCGCGTCGACGGCGTCGCCTCCCTGCTCGTACCCGGCTCCCCCGACCCCGGGGCGGTCTCGCTGCTGCAGGAGATGAACGCCCTCCTGCACCACCGGTGCCCCGGCCTGATGACCGTCGCGGAGGTGTCCACAGCCTGGGACGGCGTGACGCGGGCCACGCACCACGCGGGCGAGAGCGGATACGGCGGGCTCGGCTTCGACTTCACCTGGAACACGGGCTGGATGCGCGGTTCTCTGACGTACGTGGGCAGAGAACCCGGCCGGCGCTCCAGTCACCACGCGGAGCTGACCTCCTCCATGACCTCGGCCTATGCCGAGAACCACCTGCTGCCGGTACCGCACACCCAACTCACGTCCGGCAAGGGGCCGCTGGTCTCCAGGATGCCCGGCGACCGGTCGGAACGGTTCGCGAACCACCGGGCGTTCCTCGCCTTCATGTGGGCCCATCCCGGCAAGCAACTGCTCTTCATGGGAGAGGAGTTCGCCCAGACGACGGAGTGGTCGGAGACCCACGGCCCCGGCTGGTGGCTCCTCGACCCCTCGTCCCCCGCCGAGCCTCGCCACCGCGGCGTGCGCAATCTGGTGCGCGACCTCAACGAGGAGTACCTGCGCACCCCGGCGCTGTGGCAGCTCGACACGCAGCCGTCCGGGTTCGCCTGGATCCACGACGGTACGGGCGGACCGGACACGGAGAACGTCTTCGCGTTCCTCCGCTTCGACGGCGGCGGAGACCCGCTGATCGCCGTCTGCAACTTCTCGCCGGTGCCCCGCCCCGGGTACCGGCTGGGCGTGCCCGACGCCCATTCGGCCTGGACGGAGATCCTCAGCACCGACGACCCGCGCTACGGCGGCAGCGGCACGACCGACTCCGGGCCCCTGCCCGCGGAAACCGTTCGGGCACACGGGCGTCCGGCGTCGGTCACCCTCACGCTTCCGCCGCTGACGACCGTCTGGCTGCGTCCGCACGCGGGGGCTGCCTCCGGGCGGTGAGGCGACAGCGGGCGTCCGGCCGTCGGCTCAACGGCGGCCGGACGCCGCGGTCGTGACCTCGACGAGGTCGTGGCCGAGGTCGAGCCGAACGCCGTCGGGGTTGCTCAGCCCGGCTTCGTCGTACCAGGAACGGTCGGCCTCCGGGTGAGGCCCCGAGACCCCGACCCGTCCCTCGCCGAACGGAGCGACCAGGGCGGCGACGGTGCCGTTCCCGTAGGTCGCGAGCACGGTCGCGTCCGCGCCCTTCCGCAGATCGAAGTACGGACCGTCCTGGAAGTACATGTGCCGCTCGCGCCCCCTCCAGCGCACTGCGATCACCGTGTCGCGCGACGTACGGACGGAGGCGCCCGGCGTGGTCGTGTACGCGTCCGTGTCCCCCGGCAGCAGCCCGAACCCCGGATCGCTCCCCGCCAGATAACCGCCCATGCAGAACCCCAGGTAGCGGCCGCCTGCGCGGACCCACTCCCGCACGGCGCGGGCGCTGCCCCGCACCTCCGTCCACGCGCCGTCCACGTCGTCGGGTCCCCCGGCCTGGACGTAGACCTCCGCGTCGGCCAGGGAGTCCGCCGAGAGCGGGACGCGCTCCCGCGGCCCGCAGTACGTCACCGCGCACGGCCGCGGCGCGCCGCGCAGCAGGGCGGCGGCGGACTCGGCACAGCCGGGGCAGACGGCGGGACCGCGGTACACGAGGGCACGCGGGCGGCCCCGGCGTCTCCGTCCCGGACGCCGGGGGGCCGGGGCGGAGTCCGAGCAGGCGGCCAGCAGGGCCGCGGCGGCCGGCGCCGCGGCGGCGAGCAGCCGGCGGCGGTCGACGTTCCGTTCGCGGGGATACCGAGGGTCCACCCTCCGATCATGCGGCCGCGGCCGCACTCCCGCACGGGACGGGGGTGCGGCCGCGGCCGCGTGGTGTTCTCGTCGGACGAGCGGGGATCCGCGTCAGCCGGTCAGCTCCCCGGCTTCCGGGTGGAGACCTTCTCCGGTTCGCCGGCGGACTGCTCGGGGACCTTGGCGTCGGAGCCGTCCCCGGGGTGGTCGTCGTCGAGGAGAGTCGTCTCGTCGAAGGGCAGCTCACCGGCGAGCACCTGCCTGACCCGCCCCTGGTCGATCTCCTTGGTCCAGGTCCCGATGAGGACCGTGGCGACGGAGTTGCCCGCGAAGTTGGTGAGGGCGCGCGCCTCGCTCATGAAGCGGTCGATCCCGACGATCAGGCCGACTCCGTCGACCAGTTCGGGCCGGTGGGACTGGAGGCCGCCGGCAAGGGTCGCGAGCCCGGCCCCGGTGACACCCGCAGCGCCCTTGGAGGCGATGACCATGAAGATCAGCAGGGAGATCTGCTGGCCTACGGAGAGCGGGTCTCCCATCGCCTCGGCGATGAAGAGGGAGGCCATGGTCAGGTAGATGGCCGTCCCGTCCAGGTTGAAGGAGTACCCGGTGGGGACGGTGATGCCGACGACGGGCCTGCTGACGCCCATGTGCTCCATCTTCGCGATGAGGCGCGGCAGCGCGGACTCCGAGGAGGAGGTCGAGAGGATCAGCAGGAACTCCCGGCCCAGGTACTTCAGCAGCGCGAAGATGTTCACCCCGGAGACCGCCTGGAGCAGGATGCCCAGCACCACGAAGACGAAGATCGCGCAGGTCACGTAGAAGCCGATCATGATGACGGCGAGCGCCTTGAGGGCGTCCAGACCCGTCTCGCCGACCACGGCCGCGATGGCGCCGAACGCGCCGACGGGTGCGGCCCACATGACCATCGCGAGCACACGGAACACGAGCTTCTGGATGTGCCCGATGCCGCGCAGCACCGGCTCCCCCGCTCGTCCCATCGCCTGCAGTGCGAACCCGACGAGCAGGGCGACCATCAGCGTCTGCAGGACCTCGCCCTCGGTGAAGGCGGAGACCAGCGTGGTCGGGATGATGCCGAGCAGGAACTCGGTCGTGGTCTCGCTGCCGCCCGCCTCCGCGGCGCCGGCCTCCTTGGCCGCCTCGGTGAGCTGCAGGCCGCTGCCCGGGTCGAGCATGTTGCCGACGACCAGCCCGATCCCGAGCGCCACGGTCGACATCACCATGAAGTAGCCGAGGGCCAGTCCGCCGACGGCTCCGACCTTCGCGGCCTTACGGACCGACCCCACACCCAGCACGATGGTGCAGAAGATGACCGGGGAGATCATCATCTTGATGAGGTTGACGAAGCCTTCGCCCACGGGCTTGAGCTCCTTGGCCACACCGGGCGCGGCGAAGCCGACGATCACACCGAGCAGGACGGCGCCGATCACGGCCAGGTACAGGTACTTGGTGCGGTCCCGCTTCGTCCGGGCGGGCGGCTCCTGGTGCGGAGGTGGCTGCTGGGACACGTCGGGCTCCTCGTTTGCGTTTCCACTGCGGCTCTGACTCACTACGACCGGTTGTGAGCCGGTACAGGCCGGACGCAAGCCGGTGATGACCGGTTGTGGACCGGGCCTGAACGGCTCGGACTCCCTCGGAGTCGCTGCCGGGTCCCGGCGACTATGCACCCCGCAGTGACGGCCGTCACGGTTGCGTGCATTACGTGCACGGAAATTCCCCAAGGCAGACTTGCCGCATGCGCGCTCCCCGTCCGCCCCGGCGGCCACGAAGCCTGGCCGGCCAGCTCTTCGTCATGCAGGTCGTTCTCGTGACCGTGCTGGTGGCGGGATGCGCCGTGTTCGCCTACGTCACGGACCGTGTACAGGCGGAGGAGTCGGCGCGGCAGCGGGCCGCCGCGACGGCCAAGGCGACGGCGAACTCCCCCTCCGTGCTGGAGGCGATACGCACCCCCCGCCCCGAGGAGCAGCTCCAGCCGTACGCGGAGCGGGTCCGGCACGACACGGGCGTCACCTTCGTCACCATCATGAACACGGACGGCGTGCGCTGGACGCACCCCGACTCGTCCCGGATCGGCGGGCGCTTCGTGGGTCACATCGGGGAGGCGGCGCGGGGCCGTACCTTCCACGAGACCTACACCGGGACGCTCGGCCCGTCCGTCCGCGTGGTGACCCCGGTGTGGGACGAGGGCCGCGTGGTGGGACTCGTCAGCGCGGGCATCGCGGTGAAGACCATCACGGCGGAGCTGCAGCGGCAGTTGACGGTCCTGCTCTGCGTCGCCGGGGGCGCACTGGCGCTGGGCGGCCTCGGCACGTACGTGATCAACGCGCGGCTGCGGCGGCACACGCACGGCATGAACGCCGCGGAGCTGAGCCGCATGCACGACTACCACCAGGCGGTGCTGCACGCCGTGCGCGAGGGGCTGCTGATGCTGGACGGACAGAAACGCGTGGCCCTCGTGAACGACGGGGCGCGCGAGCTGCTGGGCCTCGACCGGGACAAGCCCGGAGCCGGGCGGCGGGCCGGAGCCGGGAGCGGCGCCGGCGCCGTGGGGCTCAGCGTCGCGGAACTCGGCCTGCCGCCTGCTCTGACAGGGGCGCTGCTCTCCGGGGAGCCCCGGGTGGACGAGGTGCACCTCACCGGGGACCGGGTGGTCGTCGTCAACACCTCCCCCGTGGACGGCGGCGAGCAGCGCGGCACCGTGGTGACCCTCCGCGACCACACGGAGATCCAGTCGCTGGCGGGCGAGCTGGACTCGGTACGCGGCTTCGCCGAGGCGCTGCGCTCCCAGGCCCACGAGTCCGCGAACAGGCTGCACACCGTGATCTCGCTGATCGAGCTGGGACGTACGGACGAGGCGCTGGACTTCGCCACCGAGGAGCTTCAGCTGGCCCAGGCCCTCACCGACGAGGTCGTGGCGGCCGTGGCCGAGCCGGTCCTGGCAGCGCTGCTGCTCGGCAAGGCGGCGCAGGCGAACGAGCGGGGCGTGGAGCTGTCGCTCACACCGGACAGCCACATCGGCGACGGGCTGCTGCCGCCGGGGCTCCCGCACCGCGATCTCGTCACCGTCCTCGGCAACCTCATCGACAACGCCGTCGACGCGGCGGCGTCCAGCGGACCTGCGCACGGCCCCGCGGACGCACCCGGCCACGGCCCGCGGACGACGGAGCAGGAGCCCGGTCCGCTGTCCCGGCCTGCCGCAGTCCCAGCGGTGGACGGCTCCGGACGTCCCGAGACGCTCGCAACGCTCCCCCGCCCCGCCGCCGGCACCCCGCGCGTGCGGGTCGCCGTACGCAGCGAGTCCGGCGCCGGCGGGGGGACCACGCTGCTCCTGCGCGTCACCGACACCGGCCCCGGCATACCCGCCGAGGACGCCGAGGCCGTCTTCGAGCGCGGCTGGTCCACCAAGCCCGTCACCGGCGGCGACCGCGGGCAGGGACTCGGTCTCGCCCTGGTCCGTCAGACGGTGAACCGGCGCGGAGGAACGGTCCACGTCGGCACCTCGGCGGAGGGCGGGGCCGAGTTCGTGGTGCGGCTGCCGCTCCAGGAGGACGGATGAGCGAGTCCGGCGCCCCGCAGCCGATCCAGGTCCTCGTCGTCGAGGACGATCCGCTGGCCGCCGACGCGCACGCCCTCTACGTCTCCCGCGTCCCCGGCTTCGCGGTGGCCGCCGTCGTGCACTCCCGCGCGGAGGCACTGCGCTCGCTGGAGCGGCTGCCCGTCGACCTGATCCTGCTCGACCTCTACCTCCCCGACGGGCACGGCATGGCGCTGCTGCGGGCGTTGCGTACCGCTGGCCGTACGACGGATGTCTTCGCTGTGACGTCGGCACGCGATCTGACCGTCATCAGGGAGGGCGTCTCGCTGGGCGTCGTACAGCACGTGCTGAAGCCCTTCACCTTCCCGACCCTGCGCGACCGGTTGCGGCGGTACGCGCAGTTCCGCAGCACGACGGCCGGCGCCGGCGGAGAGGCGGGCAGCCAGGCCGAGGTGGACAGGGCGCTGTCCGTGCTCCGTACCGCCCCCGAAGTTCCCACGCTGCCCAAGGGGCTGAGTGCCGCGACGCTGGACGCGGTGACGCAGGCGCTGCGCGACGCCGGCGGGTCGGGGCTGACGGCGAGTGCCGCGGCGGACCGGCTCGGCGTCAACCGGATCACCGCACGGCGCTATCTGGAGCACCTCCTCGAGGGCGGGACGGCGGACCGCAGGCCGCAGTACGGACACGTGGGGCGCCCTGAGCTGTGCTACCGCTGGCGGGACTGAACGGCACGCGTCCCCGGCGTCACGGCCCTGGCAGCAGGCGCGGCTCGATGCGCTCCTCGACGGCCGAGCCGTTCTCCCGTACGACGACGTAGGCGCCCTTGCCTGCCGTCTCCGAGACGGCTTCGACGAGCCGGGTGCCGCGGTAGACGAGGCCCACTCCGTCGTCGGTGCAGTGCGTCTCGGGCAGGGTTCCGTCCGCGACGAGCCGGTGTACGAGCGGACGGCGTCCCTCGTGACTGTCGTAGTGGACGCCGTTGCCGTACGGGAGGTAGCCCAACGCGTCGGTCAGCGGCCGCAGTTCGGGACCGAAGGAGTCGGTGGTGCCGCCCTCGAACCAGCAGATCGAACCGGCGCTGACGCCGCTGAGCACCACTCCCTCCTGCCAGGCGCGTCGGAAGACGGCGTCGAGACCGTGGACGCGCCACACCGCGAGCAGGTTCGCGACCGAGCCGCCCATCACCCACACGACGTCCTGCCCGAGGACGGTGCCTTCCACGTCCTCGACGTTGGGCATCGGGAAGAGATGCAGCGGCGTCAGGTCGAACCCCGCGACGCGGGCGGCTTCCGTCATGCGGGCGGTGAAGTGCTCCGCGTCGCCGATGGCCGTGCCGACGTACAGGATGCGCGGGCGACGGCCGTGCGCACCGGACAGGTCGACGGCGTGGTGCACGAGGGCGTCGAACTCCACCATGGTGCGCCCTCCGAGACGGTGACCGCCCGAAGTGGCAAGGATCGTGGGCTCGTCGGCAGGCATGGGCAGCGATGCTATGGCCGCTGCCACCGCCACGCCAGACCGCCTCCGCAGGACAAGTGGCCGCTCTGCGCGCCCCCTCCGCGGCCGGTCGAACCCACTCTTGGGGCGCACGGATCTGATCGACTGGAACCTTTCCTTACCTTCTTATTGTCTGGACCAATGTTCCCGCGCTAGCGTGCGAGCCGCACCACCACGCGTTTCCGCATGACCCAAGTCCCTTTCCCCACCCCGAAGACGGGAGCTTGACGTGCGCCCCCACACCACCACACAGCGCAGTGCGCCGACCACTCCGCGTAGGCGCAGCCGCCTCGGCCTCGCCCTGACCGCGGCCCTCGTGGCCTCGTGCGCCCTCGCCGGCCAGGCGCAGGCCGCTCCGGACGAGGACTCGCCGCGCCCGTCCGCGAAGCCGGCACCGGAACCGGCGGCCGCCGCTCCGAGCGGCCTCAACGGCCCCTACCTCTACCTCGGTTGGGACAACCCGCCGAACGCCGTGGATCTGATGGAGGAGACGGGCCTCACGCAGCTCACCATGGCCTTCATCCTGTCCGACGGCGGCTGTTCACCCGCCTGGGACGGCAGCAGGCCGCTGGCCGGCGGCCAGGACGAGCAGACCATCAAGGCGGTGCAGGCCGCCGGCGGGGACATCACTCCCTCCATCGGCGGCTGGAGCGGCAGCAAGCTGGGCGAAGTGTGCTCCAGCGCGGAGGAGTTGGCCGGCGCGTACCAGAAGGTGATCGACGCCTACGGACTGAAGTCCGTCGACGTCGACATCGAATCCACCGAGTTCGAGAGCGCGGAGGCCCGGCAGCGCGTCATCGACGCACTGAAGATCGTCAAGGACGGCAACGAGGGCATCAAGGTCTATCTGACCTTCGGAACCACCACCCAGGGCCCCAACGCCAACGGAAAGGACCTCATCCAGAAGGGCGCCGACGCCGGACTGGACGTGGACGGCTGGACCGTCATGCCCTTCGACTTCGGCGACGGCACCACCGACCTGGCCGCCGCGACCAGGTCCGCGGTGGACGGGCTCGCGCAGACGGTGGGCGCGGCGTACGGCATCTCCACCGAAGAGGCCTACCGCAAGGCCGGCTTCTCCTCGATGAACGGAATCACGGACGTGCAGGGCGAATCCGTCTCCCCTGCCGACTTCCGGTCGATGGTCGACTACGCGAAGGAACACCACCTGGCGCGGGCGAGTTTCTGGTCGGTCAACCGGGACCGCCCCTGCACCGGAGGCGGTGCGGATTCGTGCAGCGGAGTCGACCAGCAGCCGTGGGAATTCTCCAAAATCCTTGCGGAGTACACGGGTTGAGGCGCGCAGCGTCGCCCGCGGGCGGACGGGACGGATCAGGCCGCCGACGGCGTTGATAACAACGTTGTCACGGTGTTGAACTGCGTGTCTGCACGGCCATTGACCTGAACACGACGGGCGGGTGATTGTACGGACAAAGCCGTCCGACGCGGCCTGCGGCCCCTCAGGGCCGCCGGGCCGTGGCCCAAGGAGGTCAGGCCCGTCATGTCCGTGCGCCCCGCCACCCCGCTGGCACTCAGCATCGCCGCAGTCCTCGCCGCAGGCACCCTCACCGCCTGCGGCGGGGGCTCCGGGAGCGACCCCGACACGATCAAGATCGCCTTCCCCAAGGACACCGACAAGAAGGTCACGGTGCGGGACGACTACGTCAAGGACGTGGCCGAGGAGTTCGAGAAGAAGAACAAGGGCAAGAAGGTCGAGATCATCCCGATCCAGGCATCGCAGCAGGACTACTACTCCAAGATCCAGCAGATGATGCGCTCGCCCAAGACCGCGCCCGACCTTGTCTACGAGGACACCTTCCTCATCAACTCCGACATCAAGAGCGGTTATCTGCGGCCGCTCGACGACAAGCTCAAGAAGTGGAAGACCTGGGACCAGTTCGAGCCGAGCGCCAAGACCGCCGCCAAGGCCGAGGACGGCAAGACGTACGGCGTGCCGGACGGAACCGACACCCGGGCCATCTGGTTCAACAAGAAGATCTTCAAGCAGGCCGGGCTGCCGGAGGACTGGAAGCCCAAGACCTGGGACGAGGTGCTCGACGCGGCCCGTACGGTCAAGAAGGAAGTGCCCGGCAAGATCCCGCTGAACGTCTTCACCGGCAAGGCCGCGGGCGAGGCAGCCGCCATGCAGGGCTTCGAGATGCTGCTCTACGGCACGGGCGAAGACCCGCTGTACGACAAGAAGTCGAAGAAGTGGGTCAAGGGCAGCAAGGGCTTCAAGGACAGCCTGAAGTTCGTCGAGACAGTTTACGGAGACGGCCTCGGCCCCGATGTCGACGCGGCCCTCAACCCCAACATCCAGACCAAGGTCGGCACCGACCTCTTCCCCAAGGGGAAGCTGGCCATCGGCATCGACGGCTCCTTCCTCAGCAACAACTGGATCAAGACCGGCGGCAGCCCGTGGCCCGAATGGGACGAGACCATGGGCATGGCGCCGATGCCGACGCAGAACGGCGAGGCGCCGGGCGAGGTCAGCATGTCCGGCGGCTGGACGTGGTCCGTCCCCGCCAAGTCGCAGAACCCCGACCTGGCCTGGGAGATGATCAAGACCTTCCAGACCAAGAAGAACGCCGTCGAGTGGTGCGTGCGCGGCTCGCAGATCGCCGTACGCAAGGACGTCGCCGCGGAGGAGCGGTACCTGAACTCGCTGCCCGGCATCAAGTTCTTCACCGACCGCGTCGAGCACAGCCAGTACCGTCCCGCGCTGCCCGTCTACCCGCAGGTCTCCACCGCGATCACCGAGGCCATGGAGACGGTGACGACGGGCGACGGATCCGTCGGCGAAGCCGCCAAGTCCTATGACGAGCAACTCGATTCGATCACCGACGGAGCGGTCACGACGAAGTGAGCACCACCGGACTCGCCTCGCCCGTCAGCAAGGGACGCCCCGGCGGGGGCGACGGCATCACCCGCGATCCGCGCGGCAGAGGTACGCGCGCCCTGCGCTGGCTGCCGATCGCCCCCGCCACCGTCCTGCTCCTGCTGTTCCTGGCCGGGCCGATCGCGTACTGCGTCTACATCGCGTTCACCGACATGCAGCTGACGGGCCAGGCATCGGCGTCCTTCGTGGGCCTCGACAACTTCGAACGGGCCTTCAGCGACGCGAAGTTCGTCAACGCCGTCGTCCTGACCCTGGTCTTCACCCTCATCTCCAGCATCCTCGGGCAGAACACCCTCGGCCTGACGCTGGCGGCGCTGATGGCACGCTCGTCGAAGGTCGTCCGGTCCGTAACAGGCGCGGTCGTCATCAGTGCCTGGGTGCTGCCGGAGATCGTGGCGGGCTTCCTGCTCTACACGTTCTTCAACAAGGAGGGGACGCTCAACGCCGTCCTCGACTTCCTGCATCTGCCGTCCCAGAACTGGCTGTACACGCTGCCCATCCTCGCGGTCTCCTTCGCCAACGTCTGGCGGGGAACGGCCTTCTCCATGCTCGTCTACTCGGCGGCGCTCTCGGAGATCCCCAAGGAGGTCACCGAATCCGCCGAGGTCGACGGCGCGGGCGCGTGGCAGCGGCTGTGGCACATCACGCTGCCGATGATCCGCCGCTCCATCGGCACCAACCTGATGCTCAACACCCTGCAGACGCTCTCGGTGTTCGGGCTGATCTGGGCGATGACCCGCGGCGGCCCCGGGGGCCGCAGCGAAACCCTGCCGATCTTCATGTACGACCAGGCGTTCAACAAGTCCCTCATCGGTTACGGCACCGCGGTGGCGCTGCTCCTGCTCGTGGTCGGCGCGCTCTTCTCGGTCGTCTATCTGCGCCTGATGCGCGAGGAGGTCTGAGGCGAGCGATGACCGCGATCCACGACTCCGTCCCCGGCACGGCCGGGAACCCGGGCCGCCCGGCCACGGGCACCGGCCGCCGGCCGTCCTCCGGCCGCACGCTCAGCAGGCCCGCGCGGCAGCGGCTCGCAGCCGACCTCGGGCTGCTCGTCATCGTCGCGTCCTTCGTACTGCCGCTGCTGTGGCTGCTGTTCGCCTCGGTGGACAAGGACCCCGGGATGACCGTGAGCCCGCCCGGCTCCCTCACCACGGACAACTTCTCGGCCGTGCTGACGGACGAGATCACCTTCACGCCGATGCTCAACAGCCTGCTGCTGTGCGGCGGCGCCACACTGATGACGGTCACCGGAGCGGCCCTCGCGGCCTATCCGCTCTCCCGCTACCGGGCCCGCTTCGCCCGCCCGTACCTGCTGACGATCCTCTTCACGACCTGCCTGCCCATCACGGCCGTCATGGTGCCTGTCTACGGCCTGTTCGTGCAGACGAACCTCATCGACACGATGCACGGCACGTCGTTCTTCCTCGCCACGTCCCAACTGCCGTTCGCCATCTGGCTGATGAAGAACTTCATGGACGGCGTACCGGTGGCGCTCGAAGAGGCCGCGTGGACGGACGGCGCAAGCTGGCTGCAGGCGCTGGTCAGGGTGATCCTCCCGCTGATGGGCCCCGGATTCTCGGTCGTCACGGTCTACAGCTTCATCATGATGTGGGGCAACTTCTTCGTCCCCTTCATGCTCCTCATCAGCCCGGAGCAACTCCCCGCGTCCGTCAGCATCTTCACCTTCTTCGGCAACTTCGGTTCCATCGCCTACGGCGAGCTGGCCGCCTTCTCGATCCTGTACTCCACGCCGGTGCTGCTGCTCTACATCCTCATCTCCAAGCGCCTGGGCGGCGGCTTCACCCTCGGCGGTGCGGTCAAGGGCTGACCACGCCGGCGACGAGCGCCAGTCCGGGCGCCGGGCGGTCTGCGCTACGGCGTCCGCAATGAGCTGTCCAGGGCCTTCATCAGGTGCGCGACGCGGCTCTTTCCCGTGGGGGCGAGGGGATACCGGCCGAGAACGTCGATGAGCACAGGCGTGGCGCGCCGACGCGCCTGCCGGATCACCGCGTCTCCCACGGCGGGGTCGTCGCCGGCGCGCAGCTCGGCCGCCCGCGCCGCGCTTGCGGTCGCGCGCAGGATGTGGCCGACCTGGGTCGCCTTCGCAAGGGGGTGCAGGTACGCGGCGGATGCCGCGTCGCCCGCAGCACGCGCAGCATGACCGGCGGCTTCGCCGGCGGCGGCTCTTGCAGCGCGGTGCGCGTCCAGCGAGGCGACGCGCTGGAGCTTCGTCCGTGGAGCGCCGTTCGCGAAGGTCCATGCAGCCTCGACGGCGGTGCGGGGCCGCGCGTCCTCGGGATGAGCGTCCTCGAAGAAGCCGAGGACTTCTTGTGCGCTCTCGGCCGCGTAGCGGGCCACGGCCCGCAGTTCGTCCATCGTCAGCTCGAAATCGCCTGGTCCGATCGGCATGCGCTCCATTCTCCGGCGCCCCGGTGCCGCCCCGCCCGACGCCCCCGCCTGCGGTCAGTAGACCGACTCGGCCTCGTCCATGCGGTCCTGCGGCACACGCTTCAGCTCGCTCACCGCGTTCGCCAGCGGCGTCATGACGATCTCGGTGCCGCGCAGCGCCGTCATCTGCCCGAAGTCCCCTCGGTGCGCCGCCTCGACGGCGTGCCAGCCGAAGCGGGTGGCGAGCACCCGGTCGTACGCGGTGGGTGTGCCGCCCCGCTGCACGTGCCCGAGTATGACCGGCTTGGCCTCCTTGCCGAGGCGGTGTTCCAGCTCGCTGGCCAGGCGGTTGCCGATGCCGACGAAGCGCTCGTGCCCGTACTGGTCGATGACGCCCTTCTCGTAGGGCATCGACCCCTGGGCGGGATGAGCGCCCTCGGCGACGCAGATCAGTGCGAACTTCTTCTCGCGGGCGAAGCGCTCCTCGACCATCTTCACCAGGTCGTCGACCTCGAAGGGCCGCTCCGGGATGCAGATTCCGTGCGCGCCGGCCGCCATGCCCGCCTCCAGGGCGATCCAGCCGGCGTGCCGTCCCATGACCTCGACGACCATGACGCGCTGGTGCGACTCGGCGGTGGTCTTCAGCCGGTCCATGGCCTCGGTCGCGACGCCGACGGCCGTGTCGAAGCCGAAGGTGCGGTCGGTCGCGGAGATGTCGTTGTCGATGGTCTTGGGAACGCCGACGACGGGCAGTCCCGCGTCCGCGAGCATCCGCGCCGCGGTGAGCGTGCCTTCACCGCCGATGGGGATGAGCGCGTCCAGGCCGAGGCGGTCGATGAGCTCCTCGGAGTTGTCGCAGGCCTCACGGAGCCTGTCCCGCTCGAGCCGCGCGGAGCCGAGGATGGTGCCGCCGCGGGCGAGGATGCCGGCGACGTCGTTCGTGTCGAGCGGGCGGTGGCGGCCGTCGAGGAGCCCCGTGAATCCGTCTTCGAAGCCGATGACTTCGTCACCGCGGTCGTGCACGGCCCGGTGGACGACGGAACGGATCACGGCGTTCAGACCGGGGCAGTCGCCGCCTGCCGTGAGGACTCCGATGCGCATGGGGGTTCTATCTCCTGGTCGGTGAGTGACCCGCGTGGTACGGGCCGCCGGGCTGCTCGGTCCTGAAAGGAGCCGAGAGGGAGTGTTTCATGTGTTGAACGCGGGCCGCACTGCCCGTCCGCCCACCGGACCCCCTCGGTCCGCACCGCGCCTCCGCCTCGGCGATCACCGCCGGCGGCCCGGCCGCGCCGGGCACGCCCGAACGCGGGCGGGCGTTCTCCGTGCGGAATGCAGGGAATCCCTCCGGGAACCCACTATTCCACGGCCGGCTCCCCCGGCCGCCCGTCCAGCGACGAGAGGTTGACCACCCGTGACGCGCAGCGTGTACGTGACCGGAATCGGCCGCGGCGACGGCCGCCAGGTCGTCGAGCTGGGAGTCATGGAACTCCTGACCAGGCAGGTGGACCGGGTGGGGATCTTCCGCCCGCTGGTGCACGAGGGCACTCCGTCCGGCGAGCGCCTCTACGAGCTGCTGCGCAGCCGGTACCGCCTCACCCAGCCCCCGGAGACCGTCTTCGGCATGAGCTACGAGGAGGG
Organism: Streptomyces ovatisporus; assembly: GCF_042653885.1. Taxonomy (NCBI): domain Bacteria; kingdom Bacillati; phylum Actinomycetota; class Actinomycetes; order Kitasatosporales; family Streptomycetaceae; genus Streptomyces; species Streptomyces ovatisporus. The sequence continues at coordinate 423,564 of NZ_JBHSFH010000004.1, read as the reverse complement.
CGCGGCGCTCCAGGCGGAGAAGGGGGAGGACGAGCTGGTCTCCCGCCTCGTGGAGCGCTTCCACGCGGTCGCCGCGGGCCACGAGGCGGTGCTCGTCCTCGGAACGGACTACGCCGACACCCAGCTCCCCGCGGAGCTTGCCCTCAACGCGCGGCTGGCCAACGAGTTCGGGGCGCCCGTGCTGCCCGTCGTGTCGGGCAGGGGCCAGAGCGCCGAGTCCCTGGCCTCGGAGGTGCGGAACGCCCGCCACGCCTTCGCGTCTCTCGGCTCCCACGTCGTGGCGATGATCGCCAACCGGGTACGCGAGTCCGAAGCGCGGGAGACGTCCCGGCTGCTCGCCGGACAGCTGCCCGAACCGGTGTACGTACTGCCGGAAGAGCCTGCCCTGTCGGCACCGACCGTCGCCCAGGTGCGGGACAAGCTGGGCGCGGAGCTGCTGCTGGGCGCCCCGGAGGCACTGGGACGTGACGTCCGCGACTTCGTCTTCGGCGGCGCTCACCTGCCGGTGTTCCTGCCCGCCCTGACCGAGGGCTGCATGGTGATCACGCCGGGGGACCGGGCCGACCTGGTCGTCGGGGCGCTGGCCGCCCACGCGGCCGGCTCCCCCGCCATCGCGGGTGTGGTGCTCACTCTCGGCGAGCGGCCGGGGGCACAGACCATGGCGCTGGCGAGCCGTCTCGCCCCCAGTACGCCCGTACTGGCCGTCCCCGGCGGCTCGTTCCCGACGGCGGCGGAGCTCTTCGGGCTGGAGGGCAGGCTCACGGCGGCGACGCCGCGCAAGGCGGAGGTCGCCCTCGGCCTGTTCGAACGGCACGTGGACACAGCGCAGTTGACGCAGCAGCTCGCCGTCGAGCGGGGCGAGCGGGTCACGCCGATGATGTTCGAGCGGGAGCTCGTCGAACGGTCCCGCTCGGACCGGCGTCACATCGTCCTGCCGGAGGGCGGCGAGGAGCGGGTGCTGCGGGCCGCGGAGGTGCTGCTCAGGCGCGACATCTGCGATCTGACGCTGCTGGGCGAGCCGGACGCCGTCCGCAAGCGCGCGGCCGAGCTGGGCGTGGACCTGGCCCTCCTCGGCGACGACGAGCTGCCGCCTGCCTCGCAGGCTTCGGCCCGGATCGTGGACCCGCAGACCTCGCCGCTCCGGGAGCGCTTCGCCGAGGTGTACGCGGAGCTCCGCCGCCACAAGGGAGTCACCTTCGAGCTCGCTCACGACGTCGTCGCGGACGTGTCCTACTTCGGGACGCTCATGGTGCGCGAGGGCCTCGCGGACGGCATGGTCTCCGGCGCCGCCCACTCCACTGCGGCGACGATCCGTCCGGCCTTCGAAGTGATCAAGACACGTGAGGACGCGTCGACCGTCTCCTCGGTCTTCTTCATGTGCCTGGCCGACCGTGTGCTCGTGTACGGCGACTGCGCGGTGGTACCCGACCCGGACGCGCGGCAGCTCGCCGACATCGCGGTGCAGTCGGCGACGACGGCGCAGCAGTTCGGCGTGGAGCCCCGGATCGCGATGCTGTCGTACTCGACTGGCACCTCGGGCTCCGGTGCGGACGTCGACAAGGTGCGGGAGGCGACCGGCCTCGTACGGCGGTGGCGGCCGGAGCTGCTGGTGGAGGGCCCCGTGCAGTACGACGCGGCCGTGGACCCGTCCGTCGCGGCGGCCAAGCTGCCCGGCTCAAAGGTGGCGGGCAGGGCGACCGTGCTGGTCTTCCCGGACCTCAACACCGGCAACAACACCTACAAGGCGGTGCAGCGTTCGGCCGGGGCCGTGGCCGTGGGTCCCGTCCTGCAGGGGCTCCGCAAGCCGGTGAACGATCTCTCGCGTGGTGCGATGGTCTCCGACATCGTCAACACCGTGGCGATCACCGCCGTACAGGCACAGCAGAACAGTGCGCCGGCCCGGCGGTGACCCTGCCAGCGCCGGCCCGGCGGTGACCCTGCCAGCGTCGGCCCGGCGGTGAACCTGCCTGTCACCTGCCTGTCACCACGGGCGTCCCGTCCGGTGTCCGCAGCCGCCCGTCCACTTCCAGAAAGCAGAGCCCGCCTGTGACCGCCACCCGTGTCCTCGTACTCAACTCCGGCTCCTCGTCGGTGAAGTACCAGCTGCTGGAGATGACCGACGAGTCGAGACTGGCCGTCGGCCTCGTGGAGCGCATCGGTGAGAATCAGTCGCGGCTGACGCACGTCTGCCTGCGGCGCGGGAGCCCCGTGGCTTCGGAAGGTGAACGCCGGGAACGCGTGGAGGAGTTCGCGGACCACGAGGCCGCGCTGCGGGCAGCCGCGGAGGAGCTGGCGGCCGACGGGCTCGGCCTGGACTCGCCCGGGCTGGCCGCGATCGGGCACCGGGTCGTGCACGGCGGACAGTGGTTCACGCGTCCCACGCTCGTCGACGACGACGTGCTCGCGGAGATCCGCCGGCTCGTGCCGGTCGCACCGCTGCACAACCCGGCCAACCTCACGGGGATCACCACCGCGCAGACCCTCAGCCCCGGGCTGCCGCAGGTCGCGGTCTTCGACACCACCTTCCACACGACGATGCCGGAGCACGCCGCCCGCTACGCCATCGACGTCGGGACCGCGGACGAGCACCGGGTGCGGCGGTACGGCTTCCACGGCACCTCGCACGCGTACGTGTCCCGCCGGACCGCCGAGCTGCTCGGCAAGGACCCGTCGGAGGTCAACGTGATCGTGCTGCATCTGGGCAACGGCGCCTCCGTCTCCGCGGTGGAGGGGGGCCGGTGTGTGGACACCTCGATGGGGCTGACCCCGCTCGAGGGCCTGGTGATGGGTACCCGCTCCGGGGACCTCGACCCGGCCGTGGTCTTCCACCTGGTGAGGGTGGCGGGCATGACGGTGGACGAGGTCGACGAGCTGCTGAACAAGCGGAGCGGGCTCGTCGGGCTGTGCGGGGACAACGACATGAGGGAGATCCGCCGCCGTATCGAGGAGGGGGACGAGCGCGCGCAACTCGCCTTCGACATCTACATCCACCGGATCAAGAAGTACATCGGGGCGTACTACGCGGTGCTCGGCCGCGTCGACGCCGTGGCCTTCACCGCGGGAGTGGGCGAGAATTCGCCTCCGGTACGCGAGGCCGCGCTCGCCGGCCTCGAGGGGCTCGGTCTGGCTGTCGACCCGGCCGCGAACGAAGCGGAGGGACCGGCCGCCGACGGTGCCCGGCTGATCTCCTCCCGGGACGCGCGGGTCGCGGCGGCCGTCGTACCGACCGACGAGGAGCTGGAGATCGCACGCCAGACGTACGCGCTGGTCACCGGCAGGGAGCCGCGCCAAACCGGATGACCACGTGATCCACTTCACCCCCGATACGTTCCGCGTTTGAACAAACCGTTAGGATCGCCCCATGCGCCGTTCCAAAATCGTCTGCACCCTGGGCCCTGCCGTCGACTCCTACGACCAGCTGAAGACGCTGATCGAGGCCGGCATGAACGTGGCCCGCTTCAACATGAGCCACGGGTCCCACCCGGAGCACGAGGAGCGGTACGACCGCGTCCGCAAGGCCGCCGAGGAGACCGGCAGGGCGGTCGGCGTCCTCGCCGACCTCCAGGGTCCGAAGATCCGTCTGGAGACCTTCGCCGAGGGGCCCGTCGAGCTGATCCGCGGCGAAGAGTTCACGATCACCACCGAGGACGTCCCGGGCGACAAGACGATCTGCGGCACCACCTACAAGGGCCTGACGGGCGACGTCGCCAAGGGCGACCCGATCCTGATCAACGACGGGAACGTCGCCCTCCAGGTGACCGAGGTCGACGGACCCCACGTACGCACCATCGTCATCGAGGGCGGCGTGATCTCCGACCACAAGGGGATCAATCTGCCGGGCGCGGCCGTGAACGTCCCCGCACTGTCCGACAAGGACGTCGAGGACCTGAAGTTCGCCCTGCGGATGGGCTGCGACATGGTCGCGCTCTCCTTCGTGCGGGACGCCACCGACGTACGCGACGTGCACCGCATCATGGACGAGGTCGGGCGCCGGGTGCCGCTGATCGCCAAGGTGGAGAAGCCTCAGGCGGTGGCGAACATGGAAGCGGTCGTCATGGCCTTCGACGGGGTGATGGTCGCCCGCGGCGACCTCGCGGTGGAGTATCCGCTGGAGCGGGTGCCGATGGTGCAGAAGCGCCTGATCGAGATGTGCCGCCGCAACGCCAAGCCGGTGATCGTGGCGACGCAGATGATGGAGTCGATGATCACCAACTCCCGCCCCACGCGCGCCGAGGCGTCCGACGTGGCCAACGCGATCCTCGACGGGGCGGACGCGGTGATGCTCTCCGCCGAGTCCTCGGTGGGGCAGTTCCCGGTCGAGACCGTCAAGACGATGTCGAAGATCGTCGAGGCGGCCGAGGAGGAGCTGCTCAGCCGCGGTCTTCAGCCGCTCGTGCCCGGCAAGAAGCCCCGTACACAGGGCGGTTCGGTGGCGCGCGCAGCCGCGGAGATGGCGGACTTCCTCAACGGGAAGGCCCTGGTGGCGTTCACCAAGTCCGGGGACACGGCGCGGCGCCTCTCCCGCTACCGGGCCTGCCAGCCGATCCTCGCCTTCACCACCGAGCCCGAGACGCGCAACCAGCTCACGCTCAGCTGGGGCGTCGAGACCTACGTCGTGCCGCACGTGGAGCACACCGACGAGATGGTCGAACTCGTCGACGCCGAGCTGCTGAAGCTCCAGCGCTACGACGCCGGAGACACCATGCTCATCACCGCGGGCTCACCGCCCGGCGTACCGGGCACCACCAACATGGTGCGGGTGCACCACCTCGGCGGCACCCAGGACTGACACGCCGCCTCCGCGCCGCGAGCCCGCGGCGCGGAGGCGTTCGGGAGCAGGGACACCGCACAGGAGGGCCCGCGACCTCTTGACCGAGGTCGCGGGCCCTCCTGTGCGGTGCGGTGCGGCGGTGCCGCCGGCGTTCGGCTCAGTCGATGCTCTGACTCAGCCCCGGTACGGTCAGGTTGCCGCCGAACTGGCCGGCCTGCTTGACCTCGACGTTGGTGAAGTACGCCTCCGGGATGTTCAGCGGCGGCGGGTGCTCCGGGTCGAAGGTGATCGGGATCAGCCCGAAGAGGTTGCCCTTGAGCCGCTCCGTGTACATCGTCACCTGGCCGTCGCGGATGGTGGACGTCGAGCCCTTGGCCGCCCGGACGTGGTACCTGGTGCCGTCCGGAGCGTCGACGATCTGGTGCAGGTCGCCGATGTCCACGCTCTTGGCCGTGAACTTCAGGGCCTGCTTCGTCTTGCCGTTCGCGGTACGGAGGTTGACGACGCCCTTGTAGTCGAGGCCGTGCAGCCCGAGAGAGCTCGCCTCGAGCGTCCACGGGTCGTTGGGCAGCGTGGCAGGGGTCTGCTCGTCCTCGCCCGGGTCCTTCTTCGCCTCGACGCAGGGGAACGCCTTCTTGCCGTCCTTGCCCGCCTTCTGGGACTCCGCCTTGTCGCCGGAGAGCCCGTCCTCGGCGCCCTGAGCGGCGTCGCCGGCGGTCTCGCCCAGCTTGTCGGCCGTGTCCTTCAGGCCGTCGCCCACCTTGCCGACTGTGTCGTCGGCGGGCTCGGAGCCGGACTTGGACGAGGAGGAACCCGAGTCGGACGGCGCAGGGCTGGAAGCCTTCTCCTCCGCCTCCTTCTCCTCCTGTTCCTCCTGCTCGGCCTTCTCCTTCTTCTCCTCCGGGCTCAGGATGTCGCCGATCGCATCCCCGATGCCGCCGAGGAAACCACCGTCGTCCTCTTCCTCTTCCTCGTCGTCGCCCTCCTCGGGGTCCGACGGGCTCGGAGAGGGCTCGGGCTCCTCGGAACCGCCGCCGCTTCCGCCGCTTCCGCCACCGGACGAGGGAGGCTCGGACGGTTCGGGTTCAGGCTTCTCGGGCCCGGAACCGGAGCCCGAACCGGGCTCGTCGGTGCCGGCGCCGTCCCCGGCGGAGTCGCCGGAGCCGTCCTGGCCCTGCTCGCCGCCTGCTTCGCCCTTCCCGGCCTCGTCCTTCTTCTCGTCCTCCGCGTCCTTGTCGGGCTGAGAGACGCAAGGGCCGGGCTTGAAGGGGTTCTTGGGCAGCGGCTTGGCATTGGCCAGCTGGGGGGTGAGCCCCATGCCCATAAGGACCGCGGACGGCATCGCCGCGATGGCTATCGCCTTGCCCGCGGGGACATGCAGACGGGTCAGCAGCGGCTTCCTCGGAGCCGCGTGGCGCGGTCCGGTTCTCCCGCGGCCGGCGTCGGGCGCTCCTTGCGCCGACGTACCCGCCTCCTCATGCACCTCGTCACCCGGCACGGTGCCTCCCGTTCCCGTGGTTCGCATCGGCTCCGGACGAGGGAGCCGTTCCAAAGACTGAAAGGTCGTCCTGGGCCGTGCCCGTGAGGCCTGTGCCCGAGCCCGCCTCCTTGCCCTCCACACCTGCCGAACCGGACGCCGAGGAGTGGGCGGAGCTGGGGAGCCCCTGCTCCGTCGTGTCCGTCGTGCCCGCGCCCTGGGGTCCGTCTGCGGCGGTCTCACGCTTGGCCGGCGGCTTCCCCGGGGCCCATGCGACGCCCAGCGCACCGCCGAGCAGTCCCAGCAGGAACCCGATCATGAAAGCGCCGACGTTCGACACGACCAGCGAAACCAGGGACAGCAGAATCGCCGCGATTCCGGCGAAGACCCGCGACTGCGGCTGGAACCACATCGTCAGCCCGAGTACGACCAGCAGCACGCCGATGATCAGCGAGCCGGCGCCCGCCGTCGTGGACATCCGGATGGTCAGCGAACCCAGCGTGAAGTTCTGGTACGGGATGTACATGATGGGGATACCGGCGAGGAGGGTCAGCAACCCGCCCCAGAACGGGCGCTGTCCACGCCACTCCCGGAACGAACTGCGCTTCTGGCCAAATCCGGAAGTCGGCCTTTGTCGCGTCTCGGCGCTCATGTCGTACAGCTCCTCGGGACTGGCACAAAGCTTGCGTTGGTGGAGCCGACCGGACGGGCGCGGAGCGGCAAGGAGCAGCCGCTCCGCACTCGTGCGGTCAGTGAGTGCCCGTCAGTAGCACTCGTTCTTGCCCTTCTTCACGGCCATCTTCAGCCCGCTGAGCTTGAACGTGCCGGCGGTCGTCGCCCAGGCACGCTGCTTGACATCCGTGAATGTCGCCGTGTCGGCCTGCTGCGCGAACGAGCCGGGCAGGTACTTGTCGCCCTTGTTCGGACCGGGACCCTTCGTGGTCTCGTCCGCGGCGACGCCGATGTCGACGTTCTTGAACGTCGCATTGGCGGCTATGTCGTCGGCGTCGACGTAGAGCTTCTTCGCCTCGACCTCCGGGCCGCCGGCAGCGCCGGCGCCCAGCTTCATCGTCACGTCGCCGAAGGCCGGTACCGGCACGACGACGGACTGGCAAAGGTTCCTGATCTTCGCCGAGTTGAAACCGACAACCGCGACGGGCTTCTTACCGGCCTTCGTCGAGTCGACGGCTCCGTACTGAACGAACCCGGTGCCTTCGAGCTTGTCGGCAGCAATCTTGAACTGCTGCCCCGAAACGCTGAACGATGCCGCCAGCGCACCCTGCGAGAGAGCGACACCGATCGCTGCGGTCGCAGCGACACTCGGCACCATGACGACGGCGAACCGCTTCCATCTGGTCCCGCCACGAGCCAGGGACTCCATGACTTTCCTCCTTCTCGGACGTACATCTCCGGCCTGGACGAGCCGCTCCTGAAACGGCCCGCTCCCTGACCTGGGATGGGAGAAGTGCTACGTCCTCGGGAAGGAGAGCGCCGTCATCGACAGACGTACGGAGTACGTCACGTCCGAGCTGTCGGCGATCACCCCCGAGCGACAACCACTGGCCACGCTCACGCGCAACCTGCTTTGTTCGGACAGGCTCTGCCAGTTCGGCGGAGACCCCCCTGCCCGGAAGACCGGCGGTGGTACTGGATGGGGCTCAAGCTTGCTTGCCGGTCTGCTCGGTGGGGATCCAATGCCTGCGGTGCGCCGAATGGTTGCCGGGCTGCGGGCAATGGACCGAGCTTGGCCGATCGTGGTCCATCCGAAGGCTGCGCACAAGGGGGTGCGTTACCAGCGAGTAACGGCCAGATAACTGGACGGCGGCCGATCAGCATAGAGCAGACACACAGGGTCGTCACCCCCCGGGCACGTGACCTGGAATCAACCCGGACATCAACGGCCAAAGACCGCCTCATCACTTACTACGAGTAACAGCGACTGCGTTTACCAAAGTTTGGTAAAACACAGCCGCTGTTGTCGCTAAAACAATGTGTCGTGACGGTGCGTATGTGAACCTGCGCGCCGCTCAGAACAGCACGCGAGCCAGTGCGCTACGCGCAGTGACTACCCGCGGGTCTTCGGCGCCAATCACCTCGAACAGGTCCAACAGGCGCACACGTGCAGCTTCCCGGTCGTCTCCCGAAGTCCTCTTCACCGTCTCCACAAGACGTCCGAACGCGTCCTCGACGTGACCGCCCGCCATGTCCAGGTCCGCCGCACGCAGTTGAGCCTCGACGTCACCGGGACGGTCCGCCGCGTCCTTGCGCACCTGCTGCGCGTCGAGCCCCTGCACGCGGCGCAGAAGTTCGGCCATGGCCAGGCCGACCCGGGCCTCGACGTTGCCGGGGTCTCCCGTCAGCACGTTCTGGTACGCCTGGACCGCGCCGTTCAAATCACCCGCGTCCAGGGCCTGCTGAGCCGCGACGAGTGCCGGGTCCTCCGGCGCCTCGGGCGCCTGGGCCGGCTGCTCCGCGTCGTCGCCGGCGACTCCCTGCAGACCGGTGATGCCGAAGCGCTCCTCGGAGACCTGGATCAACTGGTCGAGGGTCTGGCGGATCTGCGCCTCCGGGGCCGCCCCCTGGAAGAGCGGCAGCGCCTGCCCGGCGACCACGGCGAACACCGCGGGGATGCCCTGCACGCCGAACTGCTGCATCAGCATCTGGTTCTTGTCGGCGTCGATCTTCGCGAGCAGCACGCGCCCGGCGTACTCCCGCGTCAGCCGCTCCAGCACCGGCGAGAGCTGCTTGCACGGCTCGCACCACTCGGCCCAGAAGTCGATGACCACGGGCACCTCGGCGGAACGCTGGAGCACCTCCGCCTCGAAGCCCGCCTCGTCGACATCGATCACCAGACTCACCGGGGCGTCGGCTCCGCCCCGTTCGGCGGCAGCGGCCCTTGCCTGCTCCGCCTTCTGCTTGGCCTCTCCGGCCGCCTTCACCGCGGAGAGGTCGACCGCTCCGCTCATGGACATGTTGCGTGGCTGCATGGGTCCAGTCTCCCCCTTTCCCGCAGTACTGTGTGCCGAGTCCCCACCCGGCCGCTGGTCGTCGCACCGGAAGTTCCCCGTTCCGATACGTTCCGTAGCGTATCCCTTGCGCCCCCTGGTGACGCAAGCCCCCGCGGGGAGGCACCCGTTGTTCCCCGCGGCATTCGGGCCGATATGGTCTGGCGCCATGCCGTCCCCCGCCCCCACACCCCGCCGCGTCGGCAGGCCGCGCAGCGCCCAGGCCGACGCCGCCATCATGGACGCGACCCGTGCGGCGCTCGTCGAGGTCGGGTGGGGCAAGCTCACGATGGGGTACGTCGCCGCGCGCGCCGGAGTGGCGAAAACCACCCTCTACCGGCGCTGGCCGAACAAGGGCGAACTCGTCGTGCACGCGGTCGCCGCCCTCTTCGACGAGCTGGAGCTGCCGGACCGGGGCAGCCTGCGGGGAGACATCGAGGGCGTGGTGATCTCCTTCGCCAGGATGCTTCAGCGCCCCGAGACCAACGCCTCCCTCATGGCCGTCGTCGCCGAGTCCACCCATGACCCGCTGCTGCGGGAACACATCAGGGAAGCGATCGTCGACCGGCAGAAGCACCTCGTCCTGCAGGGGCGCGAACGGGCCCAGGCGCGCGGGGAACTGCCGCCGGACGCCGCCAGTTCGGAGGAGAACGAGCGGCTGGTCGATCTGATCTTCGACGTCATCGCGGGAGCGGTGGTGCACCGCACGCTCGTCAGTGCCGAACCGGTGGACGAGCAGTGGGCGGAGGCGTTCACGACGCTTCTGCTGCACGGCCTGGTCGCTGCGTCCGCGCCCCGCGGCCGCGGCGAGGGCGGCTCCGAGGGCGGCTACCAGGACGGCTCCGCCTGAGGAGCCCGCGCCCCCGCCGTCCCCCGTTCGGCCGTTCCCGCCGTCTCGCCGTCTCGCGCAGCCCCGCCGTCTCGCGCCGTCCTCAGCGGCGGTCCGCCGCCAGAGCGCGCCGCAGTCCGTGGACGGCTCCGAGGGCGGCCAGTACGGCGCTCCCCGCGAGGACCGCCGGCAGAGGGAGGGCGAAGGCCAGCGCCAGGCACCCGGCCAGTCCCACGGCGGGGACGACGCGGCGACGGCGGCCTTCGGCCGAAGTGAGCGTCCACGCCGAGGCGTTGGCGATCGCGTAGTAGACCAGCACTCCGAAGGACGAGAAGGCGATCGCACCCCGCACGTCCGCCGTGGCCGCCAGTACGGCCACTGCCGCCCCGACGACGAGGTCGGCGCGGTGCGGCACCCGGAAGCGCGGGTGCACGGCCGCCAGCGCCCGCGGCAGATGCCCGTCCCGGGCCATCGCCATCACCGTCCGTGAGACGCCCAGGACGAGGGCGAGCAACGCACCGAGGGCGGCGACCACGGCACCGGCGCGCACGGTCTGCGCCAGACCGGGCACTCCGGCAGCGGCGGCCGCGTCGCTGAGCGGCGCGGCCGTACGCGCGAGTCCCGCGGGTCCCAGCATCGCCAGGGCCGTGACGGCGACGGCGACGTAGACGCCGAGCGCGATGCCCAGCGCGAGGGGAACGGCCCGGGGAATGGTGCGCGCCGGGTCGCGCACCTCCTCGCCGAGCGTGGTGATGCGGGCGTACCCGGCGAAGGCGAAGAAGAGCAGGCCGGCCGCCTGGAGTATTCCCGTGAAGCCGGCGTCCGGGCCGCCGCCGATCCGTGCCGCGTCCGCCCGTCCGGAGGCGAGCGAGGCGACCACGACCGCCGCGAGCACGGCGAGGACGACGGCGACGACGGCACGGATGAACCAGGCGGACTTCTGAACTCCCGCATAGTTCACGGCAGTCACGGCGACCACGACTCCGCAGGCCACCGCGTGCATCTCGCCGGGCCAGGCGTAGGAGCCGACGGTCAGCGCCATCGCCGCGCACGAGGCCGTCTTGCCGACGACGAAGGCGCATCCCGCGAGGTAGCCCCAGAACTCTCCGAGCCGCTCCCGGCCGTAGACGTACGTACCGCCCGCGGCCGGATACCGCGCGGCCAGCCGCGCGGAGGACGTCGCGTTGCAGTAGGCCACCACGGCAGCAGCCGCCAGACCCCACAGCAGGCCGGACCCTGCGGCGCCGGAGGCGGGCGCGAGCACGGCGAAGATCCCGGCGCCGAGCATCGCCCCGAGGCCGACCACGACGGCGTCCGGAACGCCCAGCTCCCGCCGCAGTTGCGGCTGTCCCTCCACGGAGCCGCCCGGTGGCTCCCTCATGGCCGGCTCCTCAAGGTACGGGGCAGTTGCCGGCCGCCATTCTGACGGACAGCGCAACTGCCGGGCACGGCGGGGAGCCGGCCGTGGAAGGACGGAACCGTCGGGTCAGAAGACCGGCGGCTCCGTGTACACGCCCCACTCGTCCCGCAGCGCGCCGCAGATCTCGCCGAGGGTGGCCTCGGCCCGTACCGCGTCGAGCATCGGCTCGATCATGTTGGCCTCGCCGCGCGCCGCCTCCATCATCCTGCCGAGCGCCGCGGAGACGGCTGCGTCGTCGCGCTTCTCGCGGCGGCCGCCCAGTGCGCGTACCTGGTCGTGCTCCACCTCGTGGCTCACCCGCAGGATCTCCAGGTCGCCGGTGACCGAGCCGTGGTGGCAGTTGACGCCGACGACCTTCTTGTCCTCCTTCTCCAGCGCACGCTGGTACGTGAACGCGGCCTCGGCGATCTCGCCGGTGAACCAGCCGTCCTCGATGCCGCGCAGGATGCCCGAAGTGATCGGCCCGATGGGGTGGTTGCCGTCCGGGACCGCCCGGCGTCCGCGCTCCTTGATCTGCTCGAAGATCTTCTCGGCGTCGGCCTCGATGCGGTCGGTGAGCGCCTCGACGTACCACGAACCGCCCAGCGGATCGGCGACGTTGGTGACGCCGGTCTCCTCCATCAGCACCTGCTGGGTGCGCAGCGCGATCTCGGCGGCCTGCTCGCTGGGCAGGGCCAGCGTCTCGTCGAGTGCGTTGGTGTGGAGGGAGTTGGTGCCGCCCAGCACGGCCGCCAGCGCCTCCACGGCGGTGCGTACGACGTTGTTGTAGGGCTGCTGCGCGGTCAGCGAGACGCCGGCTGTCTGGGTGTGGAAGCGCAGCCACTGCGCCTTCTCACTCACCGCCCCGTACTCGTCGCGCATCCAGCGGGCCCAGATCCGGCGTGCGGCACGGAACTTGGCGATCTCCTCGAAGAAGTCGACGTGGGCGTCGAAGAAGAAGGACAGGCCGGGCGCGAAGGTGTCGACGTCCAGGCCGCGGCTGAGGCCGAGTTCGACGTAGCCGAAGCCGTCCGCCAGGGTGTACGCCAGCTCCTGTGCCGCCGTGGAGCCCGCCTCCCGGATGTGGTAGCCGGACACCGAAAGCGGCTTGTAGGCGGGGATGTTGCGGCTGCAGTGCTCCATCAGGTCGCCGATCAGCCGCAGATGGGGCTCGGGCTGGAAGAGCCACTCCTTCTGTGCGATGTACTCCTTGAAGATGTCCGTCTGCAGAGTGCCGTTGAGCACGCCCGGGTCGACGCCCTGCCGTTCCGCAGCGACGAGGTACATGCAGAAGACGGGCACCGCGGGACCGGAGATCGTCATCGACGTGGTGACGTCGCCGAGGGGGATGCCGGAGAAGAGCACGTCCATGTCGGCGGCGGAGTCGATGGCAACCCCGCAGTGTCCCACCTCGCCGAGCGAGCGGGGGTCGTCGGAGTCGCGCCCCATGAGCGTCGGCATGTCGAAGGCCACGGACAGGCCGCCGCCGCCCGCCTCCAGGATCATCTTGTAACGCTCGTTGGTCTGCTCGGCGTTGCCGAAGCCCGCGAACTGGCGGATGGTCCAGGTGCGGCCCCGGTATCCGGTCGGATACAGACCGCGCGTGAACGGATACTCGCCGGGCCAGCCGATCCGCTCGAAGCCCTCCACGGTGTCGCCGGGGCGCGGACCGTACACGGGGTCGACGGGGTCGCCGCTGAGCGTCGTGAAGTCGGCGTCCCGCTTGCGGGCGGCGTCGTACCGGGACTGCCAGCGGCGCCGGCCCTCTTCAATCTCGTGTGCGTCCATACACTCGAATTTACTTGGACGTCCTAGTAATTGTCGACCGAGGGGCCGTGCGGACGGGCTGAACAGCAGTGACGGGTGAGACGGCCGGGAGCGGAGCCGGAGCGGCTGCCTGCGTTACGCCTTCGCGGGGGCGGTGCGGTCGTCCCGGCCGTCCTCGACCAGCGGCATGACCTCGCGTACGACCTTGCGCTCGACGAAGAAGGCAGCGGTCGGGATCGTCCCGGAGACCAGCACCCAGAGCAGCTTCCCGAAGGGCCAGCGTGCCTTCTGGCCCAGGTCGAAGGCGAAGACCAGATAGACGATGTACAGCAGCCCGTGGGCCTGGGAGACCATGAAGGTGATCTCCTCGCCGGTGCCGAAGCCGTACTTGAAGATCATGCAGGTGCACAGGACGAGCAGCATCACAGCGGTGATGTAGGCCATCACCCGGTAACGGGTCAGCACGGACTTCTTCATGGGACGAGCGTAGCGGTGCGTTCCGCATCGCCTCACAGCACCCCGGGCATACGCCGCCCGGCGCCGAGCCCCGCTTCCTACTCCTCCGAGGAGCCGTCGTCGGTGAAGTCCTCGGCGGAGATCCGGAGCGGCCTGAGCATCGAGAAGATCTCTCCGCACTCCTCCGCGTCGTACACGCTCAGCCCGAAGTCCACGGCCATCAGCTCGCGCGTCGCGGCCTCGCACACCTCGCGGCCCTTGCCGGTGATGGAGGCGAGGGTTCCGCGACCGTCGTCGGGGTTGGGGCGCTTGGCGACGAGCCCCGACTTCTGCAGCCGGTCGACCGTGTTGGTGACCGAGGTGGGGTGAACCATCAGACGCTCGCCGATCTTGGACATCGGCAGCTCTCCCGCCCGCGAGAACGTCAGCAGCACGAGCGCCTCGTAGCGGGCGAAGGTCAGCCCGTACGGCTTGACCACCGCGTCGACCTGGGCCAGCAGGATCTGCTGCGCACGCATGATCGAGGTGATCGCGGCCATGGACGGGACCGACCCCCACCGTCGCTTCCAGAGCTCGTCGGCGCGAGCGATGGGATCGAAGGTCAGACTGAGCGGCTTGGACACGCCATAGACCCTAGTGGGCGCTCACATGCCGGCCATAGCCGTCTCACGAGGCGGGCGCTTCCCGGGCCCGGGCCCGGGCGGCCGGGCACGCGCGGGGCGAGGTGGAGCGGATCGGGGCGGGGCGAGCGGGGCGGGGCGGGGAAAAACGGTTGTGCCCGCACAGGGCCGTCCCGAAGGTGGCGGCATGCACATGCCCCTCATGGTGAGACCGGCCGTCCCCGGGGACGCACCCGTCATATGCGAGCTGCTCAACACCGTCGACGTCGCCGAGACGGGCGCCCCGGAAACCGACCTGCGGACGGTCGCGAACGACCTCGGCCACCCGCAGGCGGATCTGGCCCGGAACTCGTGGCTCGCGTTCCACGGCGGCGAACTGGTCGCCTACGGCCTGCTGTGGAACGACTCCAGTGCCGAGCGCGTCGACACCGACCTCTACGTACGGCCGGGACACCAGGGTGCCGGCGGGCGACTGCTCGGGCTGATGGAGGCGCGAGCCGTGGAGAGCGCCGCGGGGACCGGCGCGGATCATGCCGTCGTCCATCTCACGCTGGCGGCCGCCACCACTGTGGACACCGCCGAGCTGAGGGAGCGGGGGTGGCGGACCGTACGCCGCCACAACGTCCTCACGCGCCCGCTGTCCGCCGCGGAGGACACCGCTCCCCCGGCCCCGGGCGGGCTGACCCTCCGGGACTGCCGGGACGAGTCGGACCGCCGCCGTGCCCACGAACTCGTCGAGGAGACCTTCGCCGATCACTTCGGCCACCATCCGCGCGGCTACGAGGAGTGGCTGCACGATCTGGGAGAGGGCATGGACTGGTCGCTCGTGTGGATCGCCGCGCTGGACGGCCTGGGCGACGTGGCCGTGGTCCTCACACGCGACGACCGCTCGGCCATGGCCTGGATCCGCAACCTGGGCGTCCGGGCGCCCGCCAGAGGCCGGGGCCTCGCGAGCCATCTCCTGCGGCACGCCTTCGGCGTCTACGCCGCGCGCGGACGGGAGAGGATCGGCCTCGGCGTGGACACCGCGAACGCGACGGGCGCCCTGCGGCTCTACACCGCGCACGGGATGACGCTCCACTTCGCCGCCGACACGTGGGAGGTGACCCTGCCCGCCACGTGACGTCCCGCGGCGTCACGCCCGTCCCGTCCGGCCGCGGGGCCGTGCGGCGACCGGGTTCCCCGGCAGGGTCCGCGCCGCCCGCACCGCACGTACGGCCGCCAGGACCGCACCCGTCCCGAGAACCCCGGCACCCACGACCACCCAGTGCGGCGGCGCGAATTCGGCGGCGACGCCTCCGGCCGCCATGCCCAGGCCCTGCACCGTCATCAGGCCGGACGACATGACGGTCATGGCACGGGCCCGCAGCTCCTCCGGCACGGCATCGATGAACCACTGGTCGAGACCGAGGGTGTACGCGAGGCCCATGCCCGCGGCGAGAAGCGCACCCAGCGCGAGGAACAGGCCGGGGCGCAGCGCGAAGAGCAGGAAGGGCAGCAGCAGACTGCCGGCGAGCGGCAGCACGAGCCGCTCACGGGCCGCGGGCTTCAGCAGTCCGCCGGCGGCCAGTTCGGCTGTGACCCCGCCCACCGGCATCGCCGCCAGCAGGAGCCCCACTCCGACGGGGCCGGCTCCGATCTCGGCGGCGTAGGGCGCCGCCAGCCCCTCCGGGACGACGACGAAGGCGGGCGGCAGCCAGCACAGTGCCAGAAGCCCCCGGATTTTGCGGTCGGCGAGGAGAGCACGGGTTCCCCCGCGTGTCCGCCCGCCCGCCGGCGACCGCCCCGTGGCGGCGTTCCGGCCGGCGCGGCCCCGCCCGGGGGAAGTCCCCAGCCGCAGCAGGACGGCGGATGCGAGGAATCCCCCCACGGTCAGCAGCAGCGCGCCCTGCGGGCTGAGCACCAGCAGCAGCAGACCTGCCGCGGCGAAGCCCGCGATCTGGGCGGCCTGCGCGGAGATCCTGATGAGCGAGCGTCCGAGCACGAAGGTGTCCCCCGCCAGGAACTCGCCGAGTCCGGCCGCCCTCACCCCTGCGAACAACGGCTGCACGAAGGCGGACACGGCCCGCAGCGCCAGCAGCCCGGCCACCGGCATGCCCGGCAGCAGCATGGCCCCGACGCACGCCGCGCAGACGAGATCGCAGCCGACGAGCACAGGACGGGACGGGAACCGCTCGGCGACCGGTGCCAGCAGTGCGCCGCCGAGCGCATGCGGAAGGAATCCCATCGCGAAGGTGAGGGCGGACAGCAGCGGAGAGCCGGTGCCGGTGTACACCAGCACCGGCAGGGCGACATGGGACACGACGCCCCCCAGCAGGGAGAGCACGTGGGCGGCGAAGACGAAGCGGAACTCCCGCACCCGGAACACAGCCCGATAGCCCTTGCCGGGGTGGACGGGACCGGCTCCCCCGTGGTGCCCACCGGACTGCGGCCGGGGGCCGGCGGTGTCTTCGTGACCGGTACGGGACGGCATGCGGGGAGCCTGTCGCGGCCCGCCGCGCACCTCTACTCTTTCGGCACCGGCCGAATCACGGATCAGGGAGAAGCCATGCCTCTGCATCTCCAGTTCGGCACCGAAGACCTGCTGCGCTGCCGGTTCGCCGTCTCACCGCTGTGCGAGACGCACGAGGCCGTGCGTACGCTGCGGCGCACCGAGCGGCACGGCTACCACCTGCCGTGGCTCCGCAGGATCCACTCCGCCGTGAGCGGGATCGATCTCGCACCTCTCTGGCTGCTGATGCCGCAGCACGGGGGCTACACACCGGACTTCCTCGGCCCGCCCGCCCTCGAATCCGGCAGCGCTCCGGCCGGATTCGGGGAGGAGTTGGAGCGCGTCCGCGGTACCGACCCCTCTCTGGCCCACGCGGAACTCGTCCGCTCACTCGCGAGCACGCCCGGCGCCGCCCGGTCCGCCCGCGGCCGGGCGATGCTGGACGACCCGGCCCGTGCCGTACAGGAACTGGCGGACCTCACCGAACGGGCCTGGCGGGCGCTGATCGCCCCGGACTGGCCGCGGCTGCGGGACCTGCTGGAGGCCGACATCGCCTACCGCGCGCGGCAGTTGGCGGAAGGGGGCCTGGAGCGGCTGTTCGCGGATCTGCATCCCCGGCTGTCGTGGAGCGAGGGCACCCTGTCCGTGCGTACCGGCTACCGCGAGCTGCTGGTGCAGGAGTTGCGCGGACGCGGGGTGCTGCTGATGCCCAGCGTCTTCGTGTGGCCGGACGTGGTGAGCGGCTTCGCCCCGCCCTGGCAGCCGGCCGTCATCTACGCCGCGCGGGGCGTGGGCAACCTGTGGCAGCGGCCCACCGCCGGTTCCGCACAGGCACTTGCGCGGCTGCTCGGGGCCAACCGGGCAGCCGTACTGAGCGCGCTGGACGACCCGGCGTCGACGACGGCGCTTGCCGCCCGTCTGGAGCTCGCGCCGTCGTCGGTCTCCGCGCACCTCACATCGCTCCGCGACGCGGGGCTGCTGACTTCGCGCCGTGTACGCCACCAAGTGCTCTACGAGCGCACGGCGCTGGGCATCGCGCTCCTCTCCGGAGGCGCCCCGTCCGGGAGGTGACGGAAGGTGCTCAGCCCGAGAGGTGACGCTCGACCGACTCCACCTTCGAGGTGAGTCCGTCCGTCACGCCATGCCGGATGTCGGCCTTGAGGACGAGCGATACGCGCGGTGCGCGCTCCTCCACGGCCGCCACCGCCTTCCGTACGACCTCCATGCAGGCGTCCCAGTCGCCTTCCAGGGAGGTGAACATGGCGTCGGTCCGGTGCGGCAGACCGGAGTCGCGGACGACGCGTACGGCGTCCGCGACGTAGTCGCCCACGTCCTCACCCACACCGATCGGTGTCACGGAGAAGGCGACGATCATGACTCGGCCGCGCCCGCGTTCTGCTCCTTGCGCGCGCGGGCGGCGATGACGCCCGCCTCTCCCTCACGCCTGAGCTGCCTGTCGGCGAAGAAGCCGCCGGCGGGCAGCACGGAGAGCACGAACAGCAGCGCCGCACGGCCGAGCGGCCACCGCACCCTGTTCCAGGCGTCCGCCCAGAACAGGACGTAGAGGACGAAGAGCGCGCCGTGCACGGCTCCGAGGACCGGCACGGCGTTGAACTCGGTCGTCCGCTTCAGCACGGACGCGACGAGCAGCAACAGGAAGGAGATCGCCTCGGGGGTCGAGACCAGACGGAGACGGCGCAGTGCGGAGACCGACTTCGGCGGGAGACCGGTGGGGTTTTCCAGGATGGCCACGGCAGATCCTCGATCGTTTGTGAAGGGAAGCACAAGCGCTGGCCATTGTGGCAGCCCCTGCCCTCACCCGCCCAGCCCAGGGTAGGTTTCGCACGTGGCTCAGTTCCGACTTCACAGCGCCAGAGTGCTCGCCGTCTCCATGAACGGCGACTCCGTAAAGGCCAAGAACGGGTCGATGGTCGCCTACGACGGCCAGATGGCCTTCAAGAAGCTGTCCGGCGGCGGCGAGGGCCTGCGCGGGATGGTGACCCGGCGCCTCACCGGCGAGCAGATGACGCTCATGGAGGTGAAGGGGCAGGGGACGTGCTACTTCGCCGACCGCGCGAGCGACATCAACCTGGTCCGGCTCGACAACGAGACCCTGCACGTCGAGGCCAGCAACCTGCTCTGCGCGGAGGCGGGTCTGCGCACCGGCACGACCTTCACCGGTCTGCGCGGAGCCTCGCAGGGCACCGGCCTGTTCACCACCACGATCGAGGGGACCGGGCAGGCCGCCCTGATGTCGGCGGGCACCGCCGTGGTGCTGCGCGTCACCCAGGGCATGCCGCTGCAGGTGGACCCGGGGGCGTACATCGCGCACCAGGGCGATCTCCGGCAGAACTTCCAGACCGGTGTGAACTTCCGCACCCTCATGGGCGAGGGCTCCGGGGAGTCCTTCCAGATCCGTTTCGAGGGCGACGGGCTGGTCTACGTGCAGCCCAGCGAGCGCAACACGTTGGGGGGCGATGTGTGATGCCGTTCCGCGAGATCGGCTCGAAGATGGTCGAGGCCCAGGTGATGCCGGGGCAGCGGATGTTCAGCCAGCGCGGCGCCATGATCGCCTACAAGGGCGACGTCCGCTTCACGCCCAACATGCAGGGCGGGCAGGGCGGTCTGATGAACATGATCGGGCGGCGCGTGGCGAACGAGGCGACGCCGCTGATGACCGTCGAGGGCCAGGGAACGGTCATGTTCGGGCACGGCGGTCACCACGTCGAGGTGATCAACCTGGACGGCGACACCCTCTGCGTCGAGGCCGACCGGCTGCTCGCCTTCGACGGGACGCTGGAGCAGGGCACGCTCTTCCTCGGCTCGGACGGCGGCGTGATGGGCATGGTGCGCGGACAGGTCAGCGGCCAGGGCCTGTTCACGACGACGCTGAAGGGCAAGGGCGCGGTCGCGGTCATGGCGCACGGCGGCATCATCCAGCTGCCCGTCACCCCCGCCGGTCCGGTGCACGTCGACCCGCAGGCCTATGTGGCCCACCACGGCGACGTGCGCAACAAGCTGTCCACCGCCCTGGGTTGGCGGGACATGGTGGGCCGCGGCTCGGGTGAGGCCTTCCAGCTCGAACTCTCCGGGAACGGCGTCGTGTTCGTACAGGCAAGTGAGGAGAAGCTGTGACCACCGCACCGCAGATCCTGGACGTCAGGACGCTGCCGTCGAACGACAACGTCAACAGCTACACCTTCTGCGTCGACCTGAACGGGCAGTGGTTCCTGCAGAAGGGCAAGATGATCGCCTACTACGGGCAGATCGACTTCAACGGCGTGGGCCACGGCCACCTCGACCGGCTCGTCGCGACCAGCTTCCACTCACCACTGCACGCCGCGGACTGGGTCGTCGCCGAGGGCAGCGGCAAGATGCTGCTCGCCGACCGCGCCTTCGATGTCAACTCCTACGACCTGGAGGACGGCAACCTCACGGTGCGCTCCGGCAACCTGCTGGCGTTCGAACCGACGCTGTCCCTGAAGCAGTCGATCATTCCGGGCTTCCTGACGCTCATCGGAACGGGCAAGTTCGTGGCCGCCTCCAACGGCGAGGTGCACTTCGTCGAGCCGCCCGTGCGGGTCGACCCGCAGGCCCTCGTCGGCTGGGCGGACTGCCCCTCGCCCTGCCACCACTACGACCACGGCTACCTCAAGGGCGTACTCGGCGGCATCCGGGCCATGACGGGCATCGGCGGAGCCTCCGGCGAGGAGCACCAGTTCGAGTTCGTCGGGGCGGGCACAGTGCTCATCCAGTCCACGGAGGTGCTGATGGCCGAGCAGGCGACGGGTGCTGTCCCGCACGAGGAAGGCGTACCGGGCGGCGGCCCGCACGGCGGGCAGCAGGGGGGCCGGACTCCGCAGCTGCCCGGCCAGCTGGGCGGCCTCCAGAGAAGGTTCGGGCTATGAGCACATCCGTACGGTCTTCGGACAAGCCCTGGGTAAAGTCTCCTGGTATGGACCCCGACAACGGCACCCGCTGGCTCACCGAGGACGAGCAGCGGGCGTGGCGCATCCATCTGGACGTCAACCGCCTGCTCATGTACCAGCTGGAGCGCGATCTCCAGCCGTTCGGCCTGACCATGAACGACTACGAGATCCTGGTCAACCTCTCCGAGTCCGACGGGCACCGGATGCGGATGAGCGACCTCGCGGCCGCGACGCTCCAGTCCAAGAGCCGCCTCTCCCACCAGATCACCCGCATGCAGAAGGCGAACCTTGTCCGCCGGGAGAGCTGCGAGTCGGACAAGCGCGGCCTGTTCGCCGTACTCACCGAGGAGGGGTGGGCCACGATGCGCAGCGTCGCCCCCCATCACGTCGCCTCGGTCCGGCGCCACTTCATCGACCGGATGTCGCCGGAGGACCTGGAGCACCTCTACGAGACCCTGCGGCCCGTCGCGGAGAAACTGCGCATCGAACGGGGCCGCCTATAGGCCCTGTCTGACAAATCTCGCCTTGCTCGCGACGACTGGCACGCACATCCTCCCCCGCTTCGCGGGAGGTGCCCCCAGCGTTGTCGCATCGACCGAGTAGCCCACTACGAGGACGATCCTCCGCCTTGCGGCTGCACGCACCATCCGTCGCGAGCACCGCCTGCGGCGGACGACGCCATTTGTCAGACAGGGCCGAGCGCTCCGACGGCGGCGGTCCGGCCGCTCGGGTCGCCTTGGGTGCTGACCCCGGCCTCCCCGGCGGGTTCAGCCTTCCGCCGCCGGCAGACGCAGCACGAAACGGGCGCCCTCGACGACGCTCAGCGTCCCGCCGTGCCGGGTCGCCACATCCCGGGCGATCGCGAGTCCGAGGCCGGCGCCGCCCTCGTCGCGGCTGCGGGCGTCGTCCAGCCGCACGAACCGCTCGAAGATCCGCTCCCGTTCGGACTCGGGGACGCCGGGCCCGTCGTCGGACACCTCCAGCTCCATCCAGCGGCGTCCCTCCCGCACCGTCTCGCGTACGGTCACCGTCACCTCCGACGCGGCGTGACGCTGCGCGTTCTGCAGCAGGTTGACCACCACGCGCGTCAACTGGCCCCGAGACCCGGCGACTTCACCCTCCGCGGTCTCCCCGAGCCGGACGGGATGCGGCCCGTGCTCCTGCTGCGCCAGCTCCTCCCGCACGAGCGCGCCCAGCGCGACACGGCCTTCGCCCGGACGCTCCCCGGCGTCGAGGCGGGCCAGGAGCAGCAGGTCGGTCGCGAGGTCCTGCAGCCGCACGGTGTCCTCGACCGCCCCGTCGACGTCCAGCAGATCGGGGTGTGCCGCGCCCACTTCGAGCTGCGTACGCAGGGAGGCGATGGGGCTGCGCAGCTCGTGCGACACGTCGGCGACGAACTGCCGCTGGCGCTCCACGGAGGACTCCAGAGCGGCGAGTGTCTCGTTCGTCGTACGGGCCAGGCGGGCCACTTCGTCACGGGCGTCCGGTTCCGGGACCCGCCGCGAGAGGTCGGTGCTGGCCGTGATCCCGGCCATCTCCCTCCGGATGCTCTCGACGGGACGCAGGGCGCGCCTCGTCACCAGCCACGTCACGCCCCCGACGACGAGCAGCAGACCCGGCAGTCCGAGGAGCATCGACCGAGTGACGGAGGAGACCGCTTCCTGCTGGTCCTTGAGGGAGGAGCCCGCGTAGACCGTGACGGGTGTGCCGTCCCGTGTGAGGGTCTGCACGGCGACGACGGTGAACTCGCCCGTCTCCGAGGTGTCCTCGTCCGCGGGGAGCCTGAGGGTCTTCTCCTCGGTGTCGCCGTCGACCTCGGCGTCCTCCGCGTCCTCCGCGTCGTCGGCCTCGGCCCGGTTGAAGCCGGCGATCGGGCCGCGTCCCCGGAGCGTCTCGCCCGCCCCGAGGACCTTTCCGCCCGGTGCGACGACCTGCACCGGTTCGTCCGTGTCGTCGTCGAGCCCGTCGAGCTCCCGCACCTGCCGTGCGTCGGCGCCGGAGACCTGCGCAGCGACCTGGCGGGCCCTGGACTCGGCCTGCAGCCGGGCGTTGTCGGCCAGTCCGCCGCGCAGCACCGCCACCACCGCGATGCCCGCCGCGACCAGCGCGACCGCCACGACGAGGGTCGCGCCCAGCGCCGCTCGCGTCCGTACCGAACCCCTACGCACCGGCGTCCACCAGCCGGTATCCGGCGCCGCGCACCGTGGCGATCCACTCCGGGCCGAGCTTGCGGCGCAGTGCGCTGATGTAGACCTCGACGATGTTGACGTCGCCCTCGTACGCGAAGTCCCAGACGTGCTCCAGGATCTCCGACTTCGAGGCGACGTCCCCCGCCCGCACGGCGAGGTGCTCGAGCACCGCGAACTCCTTCGCGGTGACCACCACCTGCCGCTCGCCCACCGTGACCTGCCGGCTGCCCGGGTCGACGGTCAGGGCGCCGAGCCGCAGCACCGTCCGCGCCCCGCGCGTACGTCTGCGCAGCAGGGCCCGTACCCGGGCGAGCAGCACGACGTAGGAGAAGGGCTTGGTCAGGTAGTCGTCGGCTCCGGTGTCCAGCCCCTCGGCCTCGTCGTACTCGCCGTCCTTGGCGGTCAGCATCAGGACGGGGGTCTCGTCACCGGCGGCCCGCAGAGCGGCGCAGACGCGGTAGCCGTTCATGCCGGGCAGCATGATGTCGAGCACGATCAGGTCGTACTCGCCCTCGGAGGCCCGGTGCAGCCCTTCGGTTCCGTCGTGCACGACGTCGACGGCGAAGCCCTCGGCTGTGAGTCCCCTGGCGAGCGACCGGGCGAGCCGCTGCTCGTCCTCCACGATCAGCAAGCGCATGGGGTCCACTCTCCCCCATCCCACCTGAAGTGATCTTCAGGTGGCTTCAGGCTGCGTTCAGGGTCCGCCCTCCACGGTGGGACACACATCGAAACCCACTCGGGAGGAACCGACCATGAAGCGCAAGATCGCCATCGCCACGGTCACCGCCGCCGCCCTGATCGGCACGGGCACGCTCTCCGCCGCGGCCTTCGCGGACGACGGCGAGCAGCAGCGCTCCGCGGGCATCGTCCAGGTCCAGGACCGGGACGACAAGGACGACAAGGACGACCGCGACGACCGCGACGACCGCGACGACCGCGACGACCGCGACGACCGCGACGACCGCGACGACGACAAGCGTGAGGCCGCCTCCGCTCGCGTCGACGCGTCGGAAGCGGCAGCCGCAGCCCTGAAGGCCGTGCCCGGCACCGTCACGGGTATCGACCTGGACGAGGGCAGGAACGGCCCCGTCTGGGAGGTCGACGTCACCGAGGGCGGTTCGTCCCACGAGGTCACGCTCGACGCCAGGACAGGGAAGGTGCTCGGCGACGCCGAGGGCGGCGAGGAGGACGCGGACGACACCGTCCCCTCCGGCCTGAAGGTCTCCGCGGCCGACGCGGCGGAGAAGGCCGCCGGCCAGGGCACCGTCACCTCGGTGGACTTCGGCGACGACGGCGACCGCGCGTGGGAGGTCGAGGTGACCGGCAAGGACAAGAAGGACTCCGAGCTGGTCGTGGACGCGCAGTCGGGCAAGATCGGTCAGCAGAAGTCGGACGACGACGGTGACGAGGACCAGGACGACGCCGACGACCGGGCCGAGAAGGACGACAGCGACAACGACAACAACGACGACGAAAACGACAGCGACAACGACAACGACGAAGACTGACCGGCCGGGCGGCGGCGTCCGTCCGGCGACCGGACCCTCCGAACGCGAAGGCGCCGGGGCTGCCGAAGCCCCGGCGCCTCTCGCGTTCGCGTGCGCACGCCTCAGTCCTGCACGCCTCGGGCCTGGCCCGCCGCGGCCCCCGCGACCCCCGCGACGAGCTCGTCGGCGGCGGCGTACGGATCGAGGGAGCCGCCGACGACCCGCTCGGCCAACGCGTCGAGCCGCTGCCCGCCCCTCAGCTCCCCCATGCGCTCCCGGAGCGCCGTCACCGCGATCGTCTCGATCTCGTGCGCCGCGCGCCGTGACCGCCGCTCCGCGAGTACGCCGCGCTCCTCCATCCACGCGCGGTGCTTCTCCAGGGCCTCGACGACCTCGTCCACGCCCTCGCCCCGTGCCGCGACCGTCTTGACGATGGGCGGACGCCAGTCGCCCGGCGACCGGGCCTCTCCGAGGCCCAGCATGTGGTTGAGTTCGCGGACCGTGGCGTCAGCACCCTCCCGGTCCGCCTTGTTGACGACGTACACGTCACCGATCTCGAGGATGCCCGCCTTGGCGGCCTGGATCCCGTCCCCCATCCCCGGTGCGAGGAGAACGACGCTCGTGTCTGCCTGTGCCGCGATCTCCACCTCGCTCTGGCCCACACCGACCGTCTCGACGAGGACGATGTCGCACCCTGCCGCGTCCAGTACCCGGACGGCCTGCGGTGCCGCCCAGGCGAGACCGCCCAGGTGCCCGCGGGTGGCCATGGAGCGGATGTAGACGCCGGGGTCGGAGGCGTGCTCGCCCATCCGCACCCGGTCGCCCAGCAGCGCACCGCCCGAGAAAGGCGACGAGGGGTCGACGGCGAGGATCCCCACCCGTCGCCCCGCCCGCCGGTACGCGCCGACCAGCGCCGATGTGGACGTGGACTTGCCGACTCCGGGCGATCCTGTGAGGCCCACGACGTAGGCGTTGCCGCAGAGCGGAGCCAGCGCAGCCATGACCTCGCGCAGCTGCGGCGACGCCCCCTCCACGAGGGAGATCAGCCGGGCCACGGCCCTCGGCCTTCCCTCTCTCGCCTGTTCCACCAGCGTGGGGACGTCTGCCGCCATGCCTGTCGCGCTCCTCGCTTCTCGTGCTGCGGACCTCGGGCCGGGGCCCGGCGGCCGGTGCCCACAGGTGGGCCCGGCTGCCGGAGCTGCCCGGCGAACGCCTACTTGCCGGGAACCCGGAGCACCAGCGCGTCGCCCTGTCCGCCCCCGCCGCACAGCGCTGCGGCACCGGTTCCGCCGCCCCTGCGGCGCAGTTCCAGCGCCAGGTGGAGCACGATACGGGCGCCGGACATGCCGATGGGGTGGCCGAGGGCGATCGCGCCACCGTTCACATTCACCTTTTCGGTGCTGACACCGAGGTCCTTCATTGACTGCACGGCGACGGCTGCGAACGCCTCGTTGATCTCGATCAGGTCCAGATCGGCGGGGCTCAGCCCGCCCTCCTCCTTCGACAAGGCGTGCTGGATCGCCCTGGAGGGCTGCGACTGGAGGGAGTTGTCCGGTCCGGCGACGTTCCCGTGCGCGCCGATCTCCGCGAGCCATTCCAGGCCCAGCTCCTCGGCCTTGGCCTTGCTCATGACGACGACCGCTGCGGCGCCGTCGGAGATCTGGGAGGCCGAACCGGCGGTGATGGTCCCGTCCTTCGCGAAGGCGGGGCGCAGCTTGCCCAGCGACTCGGCGGTGGTCTCGCCCCGGATGCCCTCGTCGTGGCTGAAGACCACGGGGTCGCCCTTGCGCTGCGGAATCTCGACCGGCGTGATCTCGGCGTCGAAGAGGCCGTTCTTCTGGGCGGCGGCGGCGCGCTGGTGCGACAGCGCCGCGATCTCGTCCTGCTCGGGACGTGCGATGCCGAGCCGCGTGTTGTGCTTCTCCGTGGACTCGCCCATGGCGACGTTCTCGAAGGAGTCGGTCAGCCCGTCGTGGGCCATGGCGTCGAGCATCTGGACGGCGCCGTACTTGTAACCCTCGCGGGACTTCGGCAGCAGGTGCGGGGCGTTGGTCATCGACTCCTGGCCGCCGGCGACCACGATGTCGAACTCCCCCGCGCGTACGAGCTGGTCGGCCAGCGCGATCGCGTCCAGGCCGGAGAGGCAGACCTTGTTGACGGTCAGTGCCGGCACGTTCATCGGAATGCCCGCCTTGACGGCGGCCTGGCGCGCCGGGATCTGCCCCGCCCCGGCCTGGAGCACCTGCCCCATGATCACGTACTCGACCTGGTCGCCGCCGATCCCCGCACGGTCCAGCGCCGCCTTGATGGCGAACCCGCCCAGGTCTGCGCCCGAGAAGGACTTGAGGGAGCCGAGCAGCCGCCCCATGGGGGTGCGCGCCCCGGCGACGATCACGGAGGTGCCGGACGTACGTGCTGCCGTACCAGTCATGAAGTTCAGATCCCTTCCTGAGGGTCCCTCCGAAGCCCGGAGCTCCTGGGGTGTGTCCCCCGGATCGCGAGGTGCAGAGGGGGAAGTTAACGAGGGTTAAGGGCCCACCGCCAATGTACTGAGCGGTACGGTCCCGGGTCACCGGTCAGCGGGTGTGACCGTGCGCACGTTGCGTAACCAGGCGGTGAGGCGCTGCACTGGGGAAATGCTGACGCGTATCGACCACATCGGGATCGCCTGCTTCGACCTTGACAGGACCGTCGACTTCTACCGTGCCACGTACGGCTTCGAGGTCTTCCACACCGAGGTCAACGACGAGCAGGGCGTACGTGAGGCCATGCTCCGCATCAACGGGACGGACGACGGCGGCTCGTCCTACATCCAGCTGCTCCAGCCCGTGCGGGAGGACTCCACCGTCGCCAAGTGGCTTGCCAAGAACGGGGAGGGTGTCCACCACATCGCCTTCGGCACCGCGGACGTGGACGCCGACGCGGAGGCGGCCCGGGAACGCGGCGTACGCGTTCTGTACGACGAGCCGCGCAGGGGTTCGATGGACTCCCGCATCACCTTCCTGCACCCCAAGGACTGCCACGGCGTCCTCACGGAGTTGGTGACCGCTGCCGGCTCATCGGCCTCCTCCGTCTCCTCGGCATCCACGGACCACTGACGCCCGCTTCTCAGCCCGGTAGAGTGACCACTCGGCCGGGGCGGGGCCTCCGCACCTCCCGAGGGAGGATCCGGGCTGGGGATCCGGCCCGATTTCCGCCGATGATCTGACACCATTCCACGAGGGGTCAGTTCACCAAGACGACCAGGGGACGGATGGGACCGCGCAGTGCGGGGCTACGACCGCTACGAGGCTGACGACCACCTCTCGCAGTTCGAGGCCGAGATGGAGCGGCTGAAGAAGGAGCGGGAGAAGGCCGTCGACCATGCCGACGACCTCGGCTATCAGGTCGAAGTGCTGCGCGCCAAGCTGCACGAGGCGCGCCGCGCTCTTGCCACGCGCCCAGCCGGATACGACAACCTCTCCCAGCAGGCCGAGGCCCTGCTCCGCAACGCCCAGTTGCAGGCGGACCAGATGCGGGCCGACGCCGAGCGCGAGCTGCGCGACGCCCGGATGGAGACGCAGCGGCTCCTGCAGGAGCGCGCCGAGCAGCAGTCCCGGCTGGAGTCGGAGCTGCACGCCGAGGCCGTACGCCGCCGGCAGCAGCTGGACCAGGAACTCTCGGAACGCCGCTCGACCGTCGAGTCCCACGTCAACGAGAACGTCGCCTGGGCCGAGCAGCTGCGCGCCCGTACCGAACAGCAGGCGCAGCGCCTCATGGAGGAGACGCGCGCCGAGACGGAACGCGCCCTCGCCCAGGCCCGCGAAGAGGCTCAGCGCCACGCCGAGGAGACCCGCAACAGGCTGAACTCGGAGGCCGACCAGGCACGTGCCGAGGCGGACTCGATCCTGCGGCGGGCCCGCGCGGAGGCCGAGCGGCTGCTCAGCGCCGCCTCCACGCAGGCGCAGGAGGCCAGCGAGCACGCCGAGCAGCTGCGCAGCTCGACCACCACCGAGTCCGAGTCGTCCCGCCGTGAGGCCGCCGACCTGGTACGGCGCGCGGGCGAGCGGATGCAGGAGGCGGAGGCCGCGCTGCGCGAGGCGCGCGCCGAGGCCGACCGGAAGCTCAACGAGGCGGCGGATGCCGCCGCGAAGCAGATCGCCGACGCCGAGGCCGACACCGAGCAGCGCACCCGGACCGCCAAGGGCGAAGTGGCCCGGATGGTCAGCGAGGCCACCAAGGAGTCGGAGGCCATCAAGGCCGAGGCCGAGCGGCTGCGCGAGGAGGCCAAGGCCGAGGCGGAGCAGGTCGTCGCGGAGGCCAAGGAGGAGGCCAGGTCCAGGTCGGCCGAGGAGTCCGCCAACAGGCTCGCGGAGGCGGCCCGTACGGCTGAGGACGTACTGGACAAGGCGTCCGAGGAGGCGAAGGCCACCACGCGTTCGGCGTCCGAGGAGGCCGAACGGGTCCGGCGCGAGGCCGAGGAGGAGGCCGCCCGGCTGCGCAACGAGGCGAGCAGCCTCGTGGAGGAGCTCGAGGGCGCCGCCAAGGACGACACCAAGGAGTACCGCGAGAAGACCGTCGAGCTCCAGGAGGAGGCCCGGCGGCTGCGGGACGAGGCCGAGCAGCTGCGCGCGGAGGCGATCGAGGAGGGCGAGCGCATCCGCGGCGAGGCCCGCCGCGACGCCGTCCAGCAGATCGAGGAGGCCGCGAACCGCGCGGAAGAGCTGCTGATCAAGGCCAAGGCCGACGCGGAGGACACGCGCAGCGACGCCGCCGCCGAGAGCGAGCGGGTCCGCACGGAGGCCATCGAGCGGGCGACGACACTGCGCCGTCAGGCCGACGAGGCGCTGGAGCGCGCCAACTCCGAGGCGGAGGAGCTGCGTTCCACGGCCGAGGAGCAGGCCCACCAGACGCGTACGGACGCCGACGAGGCGGGCCGCCGCGTCCGCGAGGAGGCCGAGCAGGCGGCCCGCGACCGCAAGGCGGAGGCCGCGGCGGAGCTGGAGCGGCTGCACGAAGAGGCCGAGGCCAAGCTCGAGAACGCCGAGCGTGAGCTGTCCGACGCCCGCTCCGAGGCCGAGCGGCTGCGCGAGGAGGCCCGTACCGAGACGGAGCGGCTGCGCTCGGAGGCGGCCGAGCGGCTGCGCACGCTGCAGGCGCAGGCCGAGGAGGACGCGGAGCGGCTGCGCTCGGAGGCGCACGCGGACGCCTCGCAGGCCCGCGCCGAGGGCGAGGCGCTGGCGGTGCAGCTGCGCAGCGACGCCGCGTCCGAGGCGGAGCGGCTGCGCGCCGAGGCCCAGGACACCGCCGACCGCATCCGGTCGGAGGCCAACGCGGCGGCGGAACGTACGAACGCGGAGGCCGCGGAGGCGCTCTCGGCGGCCCGCGAGGAGGCGGAGCGCAGGCGCCGCGAGGCGGCGCAGCTGCTCTCGGAGGCCCGCGAGGAGGCGCACCGGGAACGCCGCGAAGCACGCGAACAGAGCGACGAGTTGCTGGCCGCGGCACGGCAGCGGGTCGAGGACGCGCAGACCGAGGCGGCCCGCCTCGTGGAGGAGGCCGAGCGGCGCGCGTCGGACATGGTCGGCGCCGCCGAGGAGACGGCCCAGCAGGTGCGCGACTCCGTCGCCGGGCTGCACGAGCGGGCCGAGGAGGAGATCGCGCGCAAGCGCCTGTCGGCCGAGCGGACCGCGGCGGAGCTGCGCCAGGAGGCGCAGGAGGAGACCGAGGCCGCCAAGGCGATGGCGGAGACGACGGTCTCGGAGGCCCTGGAGGAGTCGGAACGCGCCCGTGCCGAGTCCGACCGGCTCCTCGACGAGGCGCGCGAGGAGGCCGCCCGGAGGCGCAACGACGCCGCCGCACAGGCCGACCGGCTGCTGGCGGAGGCCCGCGAGGAGGCGCGACGTACGCAGACCAGCGCCGAGGAGCAGGCCGACAGCATGGTCGGCGCCGCCCGCAGGGAGTCGGACCGGCTGGTCAGCGAGGCACGCGACGAGAGCCGCGACCTGGTGGAGAGGGCCCGCACGGACTCCAACACCATGCTGGAGGAGGCCCGCAGCGACTCCGCCGCGATCCGGGAGCGCACCGAGGAGCAGCGCGTCCGCGTCGAGCGCGAGATCGAGAGCCTGCACCAGCGTGCCCGCCGGGAGTCCTCGGAGGCGCTGCAGACCGCCGGAGAACGCTGCGACAAGCTGGTCAAGGCCGCGCAGGAGCAGCTGCGGGACGCCGAGGAGAAGGCGTCCCGGCTCGTGCGGGAGGCCGACAACGAGGCGAGCAACGTCCGTATCGCCGCGGTGAAGAAGGCCGAGGGCCTGCTGAAGGACGCCGAAACACGCAAGTCCGACATCCTGCGTGAGGCCGATCAGATCCGGGCGGAAGCGGAAGCTGAAGCTGAGCGTACGGTGGAGGCCGGCCAGCGCGAACTGGAGGTGCTGGAGCGGCGGCAGGAGAACATCAACGCCGAGATCTCCCGCGTGCAGGACGTGCTGGAGGCGCTGGAGTCGTTCGAGACGCCAGGTTCCGGCGGCGAAGGCGGCGGCAAGAAGGGCGCCGCCGACGCCGGATCAACCAACGGCGTCGCGGCGGGAGTTGGCGCAGGTACGACTCGGTCCGGTGGCAAGGATTCCGGGAGCTAGCCACTCGAACGAGCGCACATTCTCCAGATCAAACCCGCAATGGCTCGATGACACGCCGTCTTGGCCCCTAGGATTCCCCCTAACACTCCCCGTCTGATAACCCGTCTGACTCGACAGGAACCCCATGAGCGACACTTCCTCCCCCTTCGGCTTCGAGCTCGTGCGGCGTGGCTACGACCGCGGGCAGGTGGACGACCGCATCACGAAGCTCGTCGCCGACCGTGACAGCGCGCTGGCCCGCATCACCTCTCTGGAAAAGCGCATCGAGGAGCTGCACCTCGAGACGCAGAACGCCCAGGCACAGGTAAACGACGCCGAGCCGTCCTACGCGGGGCTCGGCGCCCGTGTCGAGAAGATCCTCCGCCTCGCCGAGGAGGAGGCCAAGGACCTGCGGGACGAGGCCCGTAAGGCTGCCGACCAGCACCGCGAGCTCGCCGAGGCCGCGGCCCAGCAGGTACGCAACGACGCCGAGGCGTTCGCCGCGGACCGCAAGGCCAAGGCCGAGGACGAGGGCGCACGCATCGTCGAGAAGGCCAAGGGCGAAGCGAGCGTTCTCCGTTCGGAAGCGGAGAAGGACGCACAGTCCAAGCGCGAGGAAGCAGACTCGCTCTTCGAGGACACCCGCGCCAAGGCGGCCCAGGCCGCGGCCGACTTCGAGACCAACCTCGCCAAGCGCCGCGAGCAGTCCGAGCGCGACCTCGCCTCCCGGCAGGCGAAGGCGGAGAAGCGGCTGGCGGAGATCGAGCACCGCGCCGAGCAGCTGCGCCTGGAGGCGGAGAAGCTGCGTACGGACGCGGAGCGCCGTGCCCGTCAGACGGTGGAGACCGCCCAGCGCCAGGCCGAGGACATCGTGGCCGACGCCAACGCCAAGGCCGACCGCGTCCGCAGCGAGTCGGAGCGCGAGCTCGCCGCACTCACCAACCGCCGCGACAGCATCAACGCGCAGCTCACCAACGTCCGCGAGATGCTGGCCACCCTCACGGGTGCGGCAGTCGCGGCGGCGGGCCAGGGCGCGGAGGACGCCGACTCCGACGAGGACTCGGCCTCGCGCAGCGTCCCCGCGCAGCAGTCCCGCTGACGGGTGTCGCCGATCTGTCCCTGACGTCCCCGCGACGTCCGTGAGACGGAAGACGGGACCGGGCCCGGCACCTGTTGGTGCCGGGCCCGGTCCCGTCTGCGTCCGGCTCCCCGCTCCGTCGGCGCCCCGGCGTGCTCCCGCGGCGCGGCTGAGACGCACGGCCGGAACGTGCCCCTCCGAGGGCTTGGCCGGAATGCGCGTGCCCGCGCGTCCTGGAACGGGGGTTTCCGTCCCTGTACGGGCCCCTCGCCGGGAGGGCCCGTAACGTGTGGAAGCGCCCCCTGGTCTGCTGGAAACGTTTCGTACGGAGCCTTCAAACGGACTGGCGGAGGGGCCTGCGCCCGCATAGCGTCGGTGCATGATTGAGCTGCGCGAGCTGACGAAGAGGTACGGAGACAAGACAGCGGTCGACCGTCTCACGTTCAGCGTGCGCCCCGGCATCGTCACGGGCTTCCTCGGACCCAACGGCGCCGGCAAGTCGACGACGATGCGGATGATGCTCGGCCTGGACAAACCCACCAGTGGGGACGTCCGGATCGACGGCAGGCGCTACGACCAACTGCGGGACCCGCTCAACTACATCGGGGCCCTGCTGGAGGCCAAGGCGGTGCACGGGGGCCGTACCGCCTACAACCACCTGCTGTGCATGGCGCAGTCCAACAACGTCCCGAAGAAGCGCATCGACGCCGTGCTGGACCTGGTCGGCCTGCGGGAGGTCGCCAGGAAGCGCCCGAAGGGCTTCTCCCTCGGCATGGGGCAGCGGCTGGGCATCGCCGCCGCCCTGCTCGGCGACCCGAAGATCCTGATGTTCGACGAACCCGTCAACGGCCTCGACCCCGAAGGCATCCACTGGATCCGCAACCTGATGAAACACCTCGCCTCCGAGGGTCGCACCGTCTTCGTCTCCTCCCACCTGATGAGCGAGATGGCGCTGACCGCCGAGCACTTGGTGGTCATCGGCCGCGGCAAGCTGCTCGCGGACACCTCGATGGCGGACTTCATCGCCGAGAACTCGCGCACCTTCGTGCGGGTACGCACGCCCGAGCCGGAGCGGATGCGGGACGTCCTGGCGAGCGTCGGCGTCATGCCCGTCTTCGAGCAGGACGGCGCGATGCAGGTGGAGGGGATGGAACCCGCCCAGATCGGCGAGATGGCCGCCTGGTACCGAGTCGTCCTGCATGAACTGAGCCCGCAGAAGGCGTCGTTGGAAGAGGCGTTCATGCAGCTGACGGCGGGATCCGTGGAATATCACGCGCATGAGCAGGGTCCCACGCCCGACGGGCGGAGCGGCCAGGCCGGCAGGAGGAGGCGTTAACGATGCCGCACACCACCCGGGTTCTACGGTCGGAGTGGACCAAGATCCGTTCCGTGCGCTCCACAGTGTGGACGCTGGCGACCGCCCTGACGGTGACGGTCGGTCTCTCCGCCCTCATCTGCGCCTTCACCGCTTCCCAGTTCGAGAAGCTCAGCAAGCAGGAGCAGCTCAACTTCGACGCCGTGCAGACGAGTTTCTCCGGCTCCGGCCTCGGACAGCTGGCGATGATCGCCTTCGGCGTGATGGTCGTCGCCGGCGAGTACAGCACCGGCATGATCCGCAGCTCGCTCGCCGCCGTGCCGCAGCGCACCGTCTTCCTCCTCTCGAAGGTCTTCGTCGCCGGGACGCTCGTCCTGGTGGTCGGGATGGCCACGAGCTTCCTGGCGTTCTTCGTCGGGCAGGCGCTGCTCGGCGAGCGCAGTGTCTCGATCGAGGACGAGGGCGTCCTGCGGGCCGTGCTCGGCGGCGGGGTCTACATGACGCTGATCGCGCTCTTCGCGATGGGCCTGAGCTTCGTGCTGCGCAGTCCCCTGCTGGCGTTCGCCATCCTGATGCCGTTCTTCTTCCTCATCTCCAACATCCTGGGGACCGTCGAAGCGACGAAGGAGTACGCCCAGTACCTGCCGGACCAGGCCGGCAAGACGGTGACCGCCGTGGTTCCGGAGTCGCTGAACCGTCCGTACGGGCCGTACGAAGGGCTGCTCATCATGGCCGCCTGGACGGTGGCCGCGCTCGTCGCGGGCTGGATCGTCCTGAAGCGGCGTGACGCCTGAATCGAGCATGAGCGGGCACCAACTGTCGTGTGACGCCTGGGGTTCGCAGCCCGCCGAAGCCGCCCACGCGGCAGGAGCGCCGTACGAGCGCTTGTACGAACCATCGGATGGAACCGATCGGCGGGCTTGTAACCTCCTAGGCCATGCCCGGGGGCGACCAGCCCCGAACTGCGTCCAGGGACGAAGCGGATGATCGAGGCGTACGGCCTGACAAAGCGCTACGGCGCCAAGACGGCCGTCTACAACCTGTCCTTCCAGGTACGGCCCGGCACAGTCACGGGCTTCCTGGGGCCCAACGGTTCCGGGAAGTCCACGACGATGCGCATGATCCTCGGGCTGGACACCCCGACGGCCGGCAGTGTGACCATCGGCGGCCACCACTTCCGCCGGCTGCCCAACGCACCCCGCCAGGTGGGCGCCCTGCTGGATGCGAAGGCGGTGCACGGCGGACGCTCCGCGCGCAGCCATCTGCTGTCGCTGGCGCAGCTGTCGGGCATCCCGGCCCGACGGGTGGACGAGGTGCTCGACGTCGTGGGCCTGAGGCAGGTGGCCAGGAAGCGCTCCAAGGGGTTCTCGCTCGGCATGGGACAGCGCCTGGGCATCGCCGCCGCTCTGCTCGGCGACCCGCAGGTACTGCTCTTCGACGAGCCCGTCAACGGACTCGACCCCGAAGGCATCCTCTGGGTGCGGAATCTGATGAAACAGCTGGCCGGCGAGGGACGCACCGTCTTCGTCTCCTCCCACCTGATGAGCGAGATGGCGCTGACCGCCGAGCATCTGATCGTCATCGGACGCGGGCAGTTGATGGCGGACACCTCGGTCAAGCAGTTCATCGCTCAGAACTCGGTGGGCTTCGCCCGCGTCCGCACGCCCGAGGGCGAACCGGAGCAGCGGGAGAAGCTGACGTCCGCCATGAACGAGGCGGGCGGCCGGGTGCAGCCGGAGGAGGACGGCGCGTTGCGGGTGAGCGGGCTTCCACTGCCGCAGATCAGCGACCTGGCGCACAGCGCGGACGTACGGCTGTGGGAGCTCTCCCCGCATCAGGCCTCCCTCGAGGAGGCGTACATGCAGCTGACGCAGGGTGCTGTGGACTACCGCTCCACCGTGGACCAGCGCGCGGGGCTGCAACAGCAGGTGGCCGCGCAGCTGGGTGTTCCCGTCGGGCCGCACGGGCCGCCGCCCGTACCGGGTGCACCGGGCGTCCCCGGGGCGCCCGGCGGCTGGGGCGCTCCCCCTCCCGGAGCGCCCTTCCAGGGCGGGCCGCACGCCGGCGCTCCGGGTTACGGGCAAGCGCCCGGCTACGGTCCCGCGCCGGGTGCCGTACCGGGTGGACAGCCGAACCCGTACGCCGCCGGGCAGGCACCGGCGGCCGGGCAGGTGTGGCAGACGCCGCCGCAGACCCCGCCCGCGCCGCAGGCAGCACCGCCGGCTCCGGCCGCGCAGCCCGCTCCCCCCGTGCAGCCCGCTCAGCCCGAGCGCCAAGACGGCTCCGACGACGCTTCCCGGTCCGACAGCGAGGACGACGCCCGATGACCACCCCCGACCAGCAGCCGCAACAGCCGCCCCGGAGCGGGGAGTACCAGCCGCAGCCCGCCCCCCACGGTCAGCCCGGCCCGCACGCGAACGGCACGGCCACCGCGGCGCCGGCCCCGCCGCAGGGTCACCCCATGGGCGGCGGCTACGCCTCCCCCATCCCGCTCCGGCGCACCCACCTCGGCCACGCCATCGCCTCCGAGTGGACGAAGATCCGCTCGGTGCGCTCGACAGTGTGGACGCTCGGCGTGATGTTCCTGCTCACCGTCGGCATCGGCCTGCTCACCGCGCTCGGCCTCAGCGGCGGTACGTTCACGGGGATGCCGCTCCTCGCGCCGGGACTCTTCGGCCTGATGCTCGGCCAGATCTGCATCATCACCCTCGGCGTGCTGGTGATCACCTCCGAGTACGGCACCGGCATGATCCGCACCACCATGACGGCCTGTCCCAACCGCGGCCGGGTGCTGATCGCCAAGGCCCTGATCTTCTTCCTGCTCGCCTTCGTCATGACGACGGTCGCCTGCACCATCACCGCGCTCATCAACTCGGCGCTGCTGAGCGATCAGGAGATCCCGCCCTTCGCACGGCAGATGGAGGAGTTCGAGGGCTCCATCGAGAACGGCCAGCTCGTCGCCGACGGCAGCCAGTGGCTCGGGGCGACGGTCGGCGCCGGTCTGTACGTCGCGCTGCTGGGGCTGCTGGCCCTTGCCGTCGGGGCGCTGATGAGGCACTCGGCGGGCGCGATCACCGCCATGCTCGGTCTCGTCCTGCTGCCGCTGGTGATGTCGCTGTTCATGGCGGGCGAGTCGCTGCGCAAGGTGCGCGAGTTCCTCATGGAGTACTCCCCGCTGAACGGACTGGCCTCGCTGTACCGCATCCCCATGGCGGGCGAGGACCAGAACGCCACCGGATGGCCCCTGTTGGGCATCCTCGCGGCGGTCACCGCGGTCGCGCTCGCCGGCGCCTTCGTCATGCTCAACAACCGCGACGTGTGACGCCACGTCCGACGTCCGCGTCGCCGTGACGTCCGTCTGCTGCGACGTCCGGCTGGCCGGGCGGGGCCGGCCGTACCGGCTCGCCCGGGCCGTGGTCCGCGTACCCGTGGCCCGTTCGGGCCGTACGCCTGCACTCCACGAGTAGACCCCGGCGGGACGGGCACCCCTCCGGCGCGACTACGTGACCGCGCGGACGGAGGTCGGGTGATGGGTGTACGCACCTGGATCGAGAACTGGCCGGTGTACCGGCAGCTGACCGGGGAGGATCCGCTGGGCCGCGGGGCGGCCGCCAGTTCCGCCCGCACCCGCGGGCTGCGGTCCAGGACCGAGACCGCGGACAGGGTCGTGAAGTCCGTCTGCCCGTACTGCGCCGTGGGGTGCGGCCAGAACGTCTACGTCGAGGACGGGAAGGTCGTCCAGATCGAGGGCGACCCCGACTCCCCCGTCAGCCGCGGCCGTCTGTGCCCGAAGGGCTCGGCGACGCTGCAGCTGACGACCGGCGACTCCCGGCGTCACGAGGTCCTCTACCGGCGGCCGTACGGCACGGACTGGGAACGGCTGGATCTCGACACCGCCATGGACATGGTGGCGGAGCGTGTCGTCCGCACCCGGCGCGAATCGTGGCAGTGGGAGCACGAGGGTCTGCGCGTGAACCGCACCCTCGGCCTGGCGACGCTGGGCGGCGCGGCCCTCGACAACGAAGAGAACTACCTGATCAAGAAGTTGTTCACCGCCCTGGGCGTGGTGCAGGTCGAGAACCAGGCCCGTATCTGCCACAGCTCGACCGTCGCGGGCCTCGGCACCTCCTTCGGCCGCGGAGGCGCCACCACCTTCCTTCAGGACCTGCAGAACTCCGACTGCATCGTCATCGAGGGCTCCAACTTCGCCGAGGCGCACCCCGTGGGCTTCCAGTGGGTGATGGAGGCGAAGGCGCGCGGCGCCAAGGTGATCCACGTCGATCCGCGTTTCACACGTACGAGTGCGCTCGCCGATCTGTACGTGCCGATCCGGGCCGGCACCGACATCGCGTTCCTCGGCGGGATCATCAACCACGTGCTGAGCACCGGCTCCGACTTCCGTGAGTACGTCCTCGAGTACACCAACGCGGCGACGATCGTCGGTGAGGACTTCCAGGACACCGAGGACCTCGACGGACTCTTCTCCGGCTTCGACCCCGGGACCGGGCAGTACGACATGGAAACCTGGCAGTACGAGGGCGGCGGGACGATACAGGCCGCCTCCGGCGAGCGGGACGCGCTGTACGAGGAGCGGACGCGTGAGGCGGAGCAGGCCGGGGACACCCCGGGCACGCGGGGCACGCCGCGCACCCCGGCGTCCGCGGGGATGGCGGAGTCGCACGGCTCCGGCGGTCCCGGCCTCGAGGGCGAGGCGGAGTCCCGGCAGGACCGCACGCTCCAGGACCCGCGCTGCGTCTACCAGATCCTCAAGCGTCACTTCGCCCGCTACACCCCGGAGATGGTCGAGGAGACCTGCGGCATTCCCGAGGAGACCTTCCTGGAGGTCTGCCGGGCCCTGGTGGAGAACTCCGGCCCGGACCGGACCAGCGAGTTCTGCTACGCGGTCGGCTGGACACAGCACACGGTCGGCGCCCAGTACATCCGTACCGCCTGCATTCTGCAGCTGCTCCTGGGCAACATCGGACGGCCCGGCGGCGGGATCCAGGCCCTGCGGGGCCACGCGAGCATCCAGGGTTCCAGCGACATCCCGACGCTGTACAACCTGCTGCCCGGATACATCCCGATGCCGCACGCGCACGAGAACGAGACTCTGGACAAGTTCGTCCAGGCGGTCCGCGCCGACAAGGGCTTCTGGGGCAACATGCGCTCCTACCTCGTCAGCCTGATGAAGGCGTACTGGGGCGACGCGGCCACCGAGGACAACGACTACTGCTTCGACCACCTGCCCCGCCTCACCGGCTCGCACAGCACGTACGAGACGGTGCTGAACCAGCTCGACGGCATCTGCAAGGGCTACTTCCTGATGGGCGAGAACCCGGCCGTCGGATCAGCCAACTCCCGTATGCAGCGCATGGGGATGGCCAACCTCGAATGGCAGGTCGTCCGCGACTTCTCACTGGTCGAGTCGGCGACCTGGTGGAAGGACGGGCCGGAGATCGAGAGCGGAGAGCTGCGCACGGAGGACATCGGCACCGAGGTCTTCTTCTTCCCGGCGGCCTCGCACACCGAGAAGAACGGCTCGTTCACCAACACAAACCGGTACGTGCAGTGGCACGAGGCCGCCAGGGAACCCGACGGCGAGGCACGCAGCGACCTGTGGTTCGTCTACCACCTCGGCAAGCGCATCAGGGAGCGGCTGAAGGACTCCACCGACCCGATGGACCGTCCTCTGCTCGACCTCACCTGGGACTACCCGACAGAGGGGCGGCACGGCGAACCCGGCGCCGAAGCCGTGCTGGCCGAGATCAACGGGTACGGCCCGGACGGCGAGCCGCTCTCCGGCTACCAGCAGCTCAAGGACGACGGCTCCACGTCCTGCGGCTGCTGGATCTACTGCGGCGTCTACGCCGACGGCGTCAACCAGGCGGCCCGCAAGAAGCCGCACACCGAGCAGGACTGGATCGCCGCCGAGTGGGCGTGGGCGTGGCCCGCCAACCGCCGCATCCTCTACAACCGGGCCTCCGCCGACCCCGCCGGCCGCCCGTGGAGCGACCGCAAGGCACTGGTGTGGTGGGACGGGAAGCAGGGCATCTGGACCGGCCACGACAACCCCGACTTCATCGCCGACCGGCCGCCCTCCTACCGTCCCGAACCGGGCGCCACGGGACCGGACGCGATCAGCGGCGTCGATCCGTTCATCATGCAGGCCGACGGGAAGGGCTGGCTGTACGCACCGGCCGGGCTCCTCGACGGCCCGCTGCCCGCGCACTACGAGCCGCAGGACTCCCCCGTCGCCAACCCCGTCCACCGGCGTCAGCAGCGCAGCCCCGTACGGGAGGTCTTCTCCCGGGAGCGCAACCGCTACCACAACAGCGGAACGGAACCCGGCTCGGACGTCTATCCGTACGTGGTGACGACGTACCGGCTCACCGAGCACTTCACCGCGGGCGGCATGACCCGCTGGACGCCGTATCTGGCGGAGCTCCAGCCCGAGTTCTTCTGCGAGGTGTCCCCGGAGCTCGCCGCCGAACGCGGCCTGGAGCACGCCGGATGGGCGACCGTCATCACCGCGCGCAGCGCGGTCGAGGCGCGGGTGCTGGTCACCCGGCGGATGTCGCCGCTGCGGGCGGGAGGGCGCACCGTCCACCAGATCGGCCTGCCGTACCACTGGGGCGGCAACGGCTACAGCACCGGCGACTCGGCCAACGAGCTGACGTCCATCGCGCTCGACCCGAACGTGCACATCCAGGAGGTGAAGGCGCTGACCGCCGACATCCGGCCCGGCCGCCGCCCCCGCGGCCCGGAGCTGCTCCAGCTGCTCCAGGAGTACCGCGAGCGCGGCGGCGTGAGCGAGGCGACAGGAACGGAGGCGCTGGGATGACGGGCTCCCTGACCGGCAACGAGACCCGCGGCGGCGGCAGCGACACCCACGGCACCGGCGCCGGTTCACTCGTCGGACGCAACCTGCTCGCCGGCGCGGAGGACGATCCGGCAGGCGACGCCGGCCACACCGGCCACCCGCCGCGCGTCGGCTTCTTCACCGACACCTCCGTCTGCATCGGCTGCAAGGCGTGCGAAGTGGCGTGCAAGGAGTGGAACGCCATTCCCGAGGACGGCCTCGAACTCACCGGAATGAGTTACGACAACTCACAGGGTCTGGGCGCCTCGACGTGGCGGCACGTCGCCTTCATCGAGCAGAGCAAACCCGTGGGGCACGCGCACGCCGACGTCGACCACAGCGGCCTGGACGTGCTCGCGCTCGCCGCACATGGCCCCGCGACGCCGACGGGGGAACCCGGCACCGCCCCGGCGGCTCAGGCTCCGCCCGAGGCCGACGGACGCACCGAACTGCGCTGGCTGATGTCC
Organism: Streptomyces ovatisporus; assembly: GCF_042653885.1. NCBI lineage: Bacteria > Bacillati > Actinomycetota > Actinomycetes > Kitasatosporales > Streptomycetaceae > Streptomyces > Streptomyces ovatisporus. The sequence goes on along the minus strand of NZ_JBHSFH010000004.1, from coordinate 382,835 downwards.
TCCGACGTGTGCAAGCACTGCACGCACGCCGCCTGCCTGGACGTCTGCCCCACCGGGTCGCTCTTCCGCACCGAGTTCGGCACCGTCGTCGTGCAGGACGACATCTGCAACGGCTGCGGCTACTGCGTGCCCGCCTGCCCCTACGGCGTCATCGAGCAACGTCCGCACGACGGCCGGGCGTTCAAGTGCACGATGTGCTACGACCGGCTGGGCGCCGGGCAGGAACCCGCCTGCGCGAAGGCCTGCCCGACGGAGTCCATCCAGTTCGGGCCCCTCGACGAACTGCGCGAGCGGGCGCAGGCCCGCGTCGACCAGTTGCGGGAGGCGGGCGTCAGCGACGCCCGCCTCTACGGCCACGACCCGGAGGACGGGGTCGGCGGCGACGGAGCCTTCTTCCTGCTGCTCGACGACCCCGAGGTGTACGGGCTGCCGCCGGACCCGGTCGTCACCACCCGCGACCTGCCCGACATGTGGCGGCACGCCGGGGCGGCGGCGCTCGCCCTGCTCGGCGGGCTGGCGGCCGCCTTCGCCGTGCACGGAAGAAACAGCCGACCGGCGAGGAGGTTCCCGCGATGAGCGGCGACGCGGAGGCGCACAGCGACGAGGACGTGCAGCGCAACGGCCACCGTCCGTACGGGGAGATCTACGAGGACCCGGCGCGGCTGCAGCACGGCGGCAGCATCTCCGACGTCACGAAGGACGGCGTCCGGGGTGAGCGTCCGGGCCGTGCGGCGCTCGTCGGCGGCCACGACCTGACGGACGGCCACGGCCACCGGGACCGCGGAACCGCCCCCGGTCCCGGCGGGGGCGGCGGCCGGCACCGCGGCGGCCGGGCGGGCCGCAGGCGTCGCCGAGGCGAGCAGCCGATGGTGCCGGAGGCCGAGTTCACCTCGTACTACGGCAGACCGGTGCTCAACCGGCCGGCGTGGAAGGCGGCGAACATCGCCGGGTACTTCTTCCTCGGGGGTCTCGCCGGCGCGGGCTCCGTGCTGGCCGCCGGCGCCGAGCTGACGGGCCGTCCCGTCACGGCCCGTGCGCTGAAGGTCACGTCGACGGTGGCGGTCGCGGGTTCGGCGGCTGCTCTCATCCACGACCTCGGCCGTCCCGGCCGCTTCGCGAACATGCTGCGGGTCTTCAAGCCCACCTCCCCCATGAGCGTCGGCTCCTGGCTGCTCGCGGCGTACGGACCCGCCTCGGGCGCGGCGAGCCTGTGCGAGGTGAGCGGGCGTCTGCCCCGCCTCGGCCGTACGGCAACGGTGGGCGCGGCGCTGCTCGGCCCCGCGGTGGCCGCGTACACGGCGGTGCTGGCGGCGGACACGGCCGTGCCCGCGTGGCACGGCGGCTACCGCGAACTCCCCTTCGTCTTCGTCGGATCGGCCGCGGCCGCCGCCTCCGGCATGGCCCTTGCCGCCTCTCCGCTCACCGAGAACGGACCGGCCCGTACCGCCGCCCTCGCCGCGACAGCCCTGGAGAACGCGGCAGTCAAGGCGATGGAGCGCAGACTCGGTCTCGTGGCCGAGGTCTACCGCCGGGGCAGCGGCGGCCGTTGGATGCGTACCGCCGGAGCCCTCTCCGCCGCGGGCGCGGCGGGAGCGGCACTGTTCGCGGGGCGCAGCCGCCTGGCCGCGGGTGTCTCCGGGGCGGCGCTGCTCGCTGCTTCGGCGTGCACACGGCTGGGCGTCTTCCAGGCGGGGCTGGAGTCCGCCAAGGACCCCAAGTACACGGTCGTGCCGCAGCGGGAGAGGCTGCGGGAGCGGGAGCAGCAGGACCGGGCACGGGCTCAGGAAGGCACACCGGGCGAGAAGGATGCGCGGAGCTGACAGGCACACCGCCGGGGGCCGTCGGCGCGCGGCTCACCGTGATCAGGTCGCCACAGCGACCCCGGGCGGCCCGATGGCGTACGGCGGGTCAGTGGCGGGGGGCGTTGCGCGACCGCTGGACGCGCACACTCCGGCGGTCACGCGCGTTCCAGCAGGCCTTGTGCCAGTGCCGCCGGTCGTCGACGTCTCCCGTCCGCGGCCAGGCCACCACGTGAGGGACGGCCGGGATCTCCTGGTCGCAGCCAGGACACCGGTAGCGTTTGCCCGTCGTACCGGCGACGTGGCGCACGGCCCAGTCCTCTCCGCGCCACTCCTCCGTGCGCTCCAGGCCGTACCGCAGGCCGGGCGCGTCGTCGCGACCGCCGCCCGCGGACGCAGAGGATCTCGGTGCACCGCCGCGGGGACGGTTACGGCGCGGGGACACAGGACACCTCGACAGCTCGGCGGAATCGGGGCCTTCCAGCGTAGCCATGATTCGGCGGGATGCCCGCAGCCCGGCGCAGAACGAGGGCCGGTCTGTCAACTCCCCTGTTGCCGAATGCCGTTCATCGGAAGAATGCGCGCACAGGCCGTGCCCTTGGCACGTGTCAGCCGTTATTGCCTGTTGGGTACCCGCGAAGCCCAAGAGGAGGGAGCAGCATGCGAGTTGGAGCGTTCGTGCTGGCCGCACAGTTCCCCGGGCAGAGCCAGAGAGAGCCACTGCACCGAGCGATCCGTACCGCGGAGGTGGCGGAGGCCTCAGGTCTCGATTCCGTCTGGCTCGCCGAACACCACTTCGTGCCGTACGGGGTCTGCCCCTCGGCGGTGACGCTCGCGGCGCTGCTGCTGGGACGCACCAGGCGCATCGACGTCGGCACGGCAGTGACCGTGCTGCCCAACGCCCACCCCGTCGCCCTCGGGGAACAGGCGGCGCTGCTTCACCTGACGTCCGGAGGGCGTTTCGTACTCGGCGTCGGCCGAGGCGGACCGTGGGTCGATCTCGAAGTCCTCGGCGGCGGCCTCGACGCGTACGAGCACGGCTTCCCGGAGTCGCTGGACCTGCTGATGCGCTGGCTGCGGGAGGCACGGGTGGGCACCGACGGCGAGCGCTACCAGTTCCGTGAGGTCGAGGTCGTGCCTCGCTGCGACGAGCCTCTGCTTCCGTCCGGCGGCACCGAACGAGGCGGCTCCCCGGCCCGTCCGCCGGTCGTCGTCGCGTGCACCTCTCCCGGGACGGTCCGCCTCGCGGCGCAGCGCGGCCTGCCGATGCTGCTGGGCATGCACTGCGACGACGGAGAGAAGGCCGAGGTCGTCGCGATGTGGCGCCGCGAGGCGCGGGACGCCGGGCACAGTCCGGAGGAGATCGAACAGGCGGCGTCGCTGCACGTCTCCGCCGGAGTGGCACAGGTCGGGGACGACACCGCGGAAGCGGCCGAGGCTCTCCAGAAGTCCATGCCGGGCTGGTTCCGTACCGGACTGGGCGCGCACCGCACGGTGGACGGCCGGCAGCGGACGATGCGCGACCCGCACGGTTACACCGAACTCCTGTGCAAGCTGCACCCCGTGGGGACACCCGCGCTGTGTGCGGACCGGCTGGCGGCGACGAGCGAGCGCACCGGAATCAACCGGTACGCCCTGCTCGTCGAGGGGACGGGCGACCTGGCGGCCACCGAGCGGAACGTACAGCGGCTGGGCGAAGAGGTCCTGACGCAGCTCCCCCCTGCGCAGTGAGCCCCCCGCCCGGCCTCGGCGTGCCGCCTGCCGGCCCGCGGCGTGCGGTCAGCTCAGCAGTCGCGGAGCGTCGGCGACTGGTTCAGCAGCTGTCCGCGGACGGACGTGAAGCGGGCCAGCCGGTCGTCCACCATGGAGTCCAGCGGGAAGACGGCCACCCGGTGGCAGTTCTGGAAGGCGAGACGTACGCCGAAGTGCCGCTCCAGCGCGCCGCGTATCGCGTCGCTGGCCAGGGCGCGCAGCAGCTGTCCGCGGGCCTGCTCGTTCGGCGGCGGCGTCTGGTTGTCGGCGAACTCGCCGCCGTCCACCTTCAGTTGCGCCACCAGGGAGCTGATCATCTCCCAGGCGAACGGCAGGGAGGAACGGACGCAGTCGACGAAGTCCTTCTCGTCGACCTCGCCCCGTTCCGCCTGTGCCAACAGTGCCGGTGAGACGTCGAGCGACATGGGGTTCTCCTCTCGCGACCCCTGGGGATTTAGGGGTCTTCCTGATGATTTGGAGGGGACCCGTGACGGCGACGCGTGATCACACGATTCCGTACGGCGACACCCCCCATCGTTAACGTTAAGGGGCGGAGAGTGACCGCACCATGCGAATGGGCATACATCCGGCCACAGCCGAACGGGTGGATCAAGGGCGAATCGCATCGGGGGCAGTGCGTCCGCTAGCGTGACCGACCATGCGTCTCGTCATCGCCCGTTGCTCGGTCGACTATGCCGGCAGGCTCACGGCCCATCTCCCCCTGGCTCCGCGTCTCATCCTGGTCAAGGCCGACGGATCGGTCTCCGTCCACGCTGACGACCGCGCCTACAAACCGCTCAACTGGATGTCGCCTCCGTGCACGGTCAAGGAGTCCGAGGAGACCTCCAACCCGGTCTGGACGGTGGAGAACAAGGCGGGCGAGAAATTGATCATCACAATGGAGGAGATCCTGCACGACTCCTCGCACGAACTCGGCACCGATCCCGGCCTCATCAAGGACGGCGTCGAAGCCCACCTGCAGGAACTCCTCGCCGACCGGATGGAGACCCTCGGCGAGGGGTGGACCCTCATCCGCCGCGAGTATCCGACCGCGATCGGTCCCGTCGACATACTCGGCCGCGACGAGAAGGGCGCGACCGTCGCCGTCGAGATCAAGCGGCGCGGCGAGATCGACGGCGTGGAGCAGCTGACGCGCTACCTCGACCTTCTCAACCGCGACCCCCGGCTGGCCCCCGTCAAGGGCGTCTTCGCGGCACAGGAGATCAAGCCGCAGGCCCGCGTACTCGCCACCGACCGCGGCATCGGATGCGTCACGCTCGACTACGACTCGCTGCGGGGCATCGAGGACGACCGGCTGCGGCTCTTCTGAGGCCCGCCCGCTACGCGACCGGGAGCCGCCGGCCGGGGGCCCGCGGTGCCCGGTTCGCCGCGCGGTGCCCCGGTCCCGCCGGCAGTACGTTCATACGCTCGTACGGGGTACGCACGCCAAGTGCCACCGCACGGCTCCGGCCTCCGCCCCACACACGGGACTACCGTCCGAGGCTGTCTGCGCCCGGGGGACGGCCCGGTGTGCTCGGACCCGGAGGTGTGCGGTGCGGATTCTGCTCGTGGCCAGCGCGTTCAACAGCCTCACCCAGCGAGTGCACGCCGAACTGACCGACTGCGGCCATGAGTTGGACGTAGCGGTGGGAGGCGACGACGAGGCCCTGCGCGCAGCCGTACGCCGCCACACTCCCGGACTCGTCGTCGCGCCGATGCTCAGAACGGCGATCCCCCGCGACGTCTGGTCCGCACACACCTGCCTCGTCGTCCATCCGGGTCCGCCCGGCGACCGCGGCCCGTCCTCTCTGGACTGGGCCGTGGCGACCGGAGCACAGGAGTGGGCGGTGACCGTGCTCGAGGCGGAGGCCGAGATGGACGCGGGAGACGTCTGGGCCTCCGTCCCCTTCCGGATTCCGGGCGCCGGGGACGCCGCTCCTGCCGGGGGCGGCACCGGGGAAGGGGCCGGTCCCGGCAAGAGCGACATCTACCGCAACGAGGCTGCCGACGCCGCAACAGCCGCTGTGAGACTGGCCGTCGAGCGCTACGAGTCAGGCAACTGGAAGCCGCGGTCCCAGCACGACGGCGAGACCGACGTGACCGTGCGCCCGTACTTCGGTCAGGCCCGGCGCCGCATCGACTGGGCCGCCGACTCCTGCGCAACCGTCCTCCGCAAGCTGCGTGCCGCAGACTCGCAGCCCGGCGTGCTCGACGAACTGCTCGGGGCTGAATGGTTCCTGCACGGCGGCCACCCCGAGGACGGACTGCGGGGCGCCCCGGGCGAGATCGTGGCCACGCGCACGGGTGCGATCTGCCGTGCCACACGGGACGGGGCGGTCTGGATCCCGCAGCTCAGGCCACGGCGCACACCCGGCGGCCCGCGCACGTTCAAGCAGCCGGCGGTGCGGGCGCTGGGAGAACGCCTGCCGGCCGTACCGGAGGTGCCCGCTCCGCTGGTTCTGCCGGCGGGCCGGCGGACCTGGACGGACATCCGGTACGAGGAGAAGGGCACCGCCGACGGCCGGACGGGCTTCCTCTGGTTCTCCTTCCCCGGCGGCGCGATGAGCACGGACCACTGCCGCCGCCTCCTCGCGGCCTACCGTCACGCGCTCTCCCGTCCGACATCGGTGCTCGTGTTCGGCAGCGCCCGCGACTTCTTCTCCAACGGCATCCACCTCGGTGTCATCGAAGCCGCCGCGGACCCGGCGCAGGAGTCGTGGGAGAACATCCAGGCGATGGACGATCTGGTCGAGGCGCTGCTGCGGACCACCGACCGCCTCGTGATCGCGGCGCTCGGCGGCAACGCGGCCGCAGGCGGGGTGATGCTCGCGCTCGCGGCCGACGAAGTGTGGTGCAGGCAGGGAGCCGTGCTGAACCCGCACTACCGCCTGATGGGGCTGTACGGCTCCGAGTACTGGACGTACACCCTGCCCCGCCGCGTCGGGGAAACCGCAGCCGCACGCCTCATGCGCGAGGCGGCACCGGTGAGTGCCGGTGCCGCCGCAGCGATGGGGCTCGTGGACCGGCTCGTTCCCGCCGCCCCCCAGGACTTCGCCGGCGTGACCTCCCGGATGGCGACGCAGGCGGCGCTGGACCGGGAGCTGGGCGGACGCCTCGCGGAGAAGGCGGCGGCACTCCGCAGGGACGAGACGCGCAAACCGCTGCAGGAGTACCGCCGGGAGGAACTGCGCGTCATGCGCGGCCAGTTCTTCGGTCCGGACGAGCCCTATCACGCGCTGCGTCGGGCCTTCGTACGCAAGGAACCGACCACCGGCGTACGCCCCGCGACCTGAGTCCGGGGCGTACGTTCCGTCGTCCCTGGCGTCGCCCGTCAGACGATGGGGGAACCGGTCGGAGAACCGGTGGGCGACGGGGTACCGCCGCCAGTGCCTCCGTCGGACGTCCCGCCGCTGTTGCTGCCGCCGCCGGTGTCCGTACCACCGTCGGTACCACCGTCGGCGCCGCCGTCCGTACCACCGTCCGTGCCGCCATCAGTACCGCCGTCGGTACCACCGTCCGTACCGCCATCGGTCCCGCCGTCGGTACCACCGTCCGTGCCGCCATCGGTCCCGCCATCGGTGCCACCGTCAGTACCGCCATCGGTCCCACCGTCGGCGCCACCATCCGTACCGCCATCGGTGCCACCGTCAGTACCGCCGTCCGCACCGCCGTCGGTACCGCCGTCGCTGCCCGACGAGTTGCCGTTCGAACCTCCGGAATTGCCGGGGTCGCTGCTCGACGGGTCCTCCTCAGGTGCCGAACTGCTGTCGCTCGGACCGGGCCGGCTCGAACTGTCCGACGCCTCGGGCTTGCTGCTGTCGTCGCCGGGCTTCTTGGACTTGCCTGCCCGCCGCGCCGGGCTGCTGGAGTCCGGGTCGTCCGCGTTCAGGTCGCTCTCGTCCGGCTGAGAGGTCGAGGCGCCGGGCTTGTTGCCCCCGTCGTCGGGACCGGGTCCGTCGTCCGGCATGGAGCCGAGGCCCATGATCGCGCCGAGTACCGCCATGAGTACGGCACCGGCACCCGCGGCGGCCATGTTGGCGCGCTTGCCCGACCGTTGACGACCGGACGGGCCGTGCGTGCCCGCAGCGAACGTGCCGGCCTTCTCGGTCTTGTCGACCTTGCCGCCTCCCCCGTCCCCAGTCCGGAGAGCGGCGGTGACCGCCACGATCGGTGTCGTCTCGTTCTCGTCCCCGTGGCGCGGCGCCCGCGCTCCGGCTCCGACGCCGGCTCCGACTCCGGCTCCCTGCCGGAAGGCGGGGCCCAACCGCGACGGATAGGGCCGTGGGTGCGGTTCCGCGTCCTGCGGCGGCTGGACGTCCTCGTACGCCGTCGCGTCCTCGCGCGGCACGGAGTCCTCGTGCGGCGTCGCATGCTCGTACGCACGGGACACGGGTTCGGCCTCGTGCTCCTGGGCGTGCTCGGAGGCCGGCGCAGTCTCCGGGCCGGTCTCCGTCTCGCCCATCAGGTCCGCGACCAGGGCCAGCGCCCGCCGTCCCGTGTAGGTGCCCTGCTGGTCCCACAGCGCGCCGCGCAGCGCTATCGACGCCTCCAGTTCCACCCGCGCCCGCTGCAGCTCTCCGGTGCAGAGTGCCAGCACGCCCAACTCGTGGTGGAAGTAAGCCTCTTGTGCCACTTCGCCCGAGGTTCGCGCTGCTTCCTGCCCGGCACGCAGCAGCCGCTCCCACGCGCTCCAGCGCAGCGAGACCGCGAGAATCGGAGCGGCCGTACGCGCGAGCAGCACCGCTGAACTCGCGTGACCGCCGCGGTGTGCGCCGTGCACGGCTGCGAGTACCGCGTCGGCCTCTCCGGCCACCTGCCGGGGGCCGGCCGAAGGCTGCCCCGTCCACCAGCAGTAGTGGTGCGCCGCGCTCAGCGCCCGGTGGTGCGTGCCGTCCGCGAAACCTGCGGCCTTCAGCTCCGCGGTGACACCGGCGGCGAGCTTGTGACGCGCGCCGTGGGCGGTGACGAGACCCGCACCGGCCAGCTCGGCGACGGAGTCCGCTGCCTTGGGCTCACCGACCAGGGCGGGCAGATGCTTCTGGTGCGGGAGCTCGCCGCCGAGAGCGAGGGCGAAACGCAGCACCTCTCGCGCCTCGGGTGACAGATGATCGGCGACGACGGCGGTCACGCCGCGGGCAGCGCCGGACGATGTGCGGCCGCCCGGGGCATCACTGCCGGCCGCTTCGCCTGCGGACGTCGCACTGGTCAAGTCCTCGGCCGTGCCGTGCCGCAGGAGCGCGCCGGCCTGCACGAAGCGCAGCGGAAGGCCTTCCATGGCGTCCTCGGCGCCGAACCAGAGATCGCCCGCCGCGTCGGACTCCTCGTCCGTCAGGGGGCGCCGGACGACGAGTTCGAGCAGTTCCAGGCACCCGGTCCGGCTGAGACCGGTCAGCGCGACCTCTTCCACGTGGGCGTCCGCAGAGGGGGCGGGGACGTCCGGCGTGGCGGCGAGGAGAAATGCGCATTCGGGGGTGGCTTCGAGCAGTTGGTCCAGCGCCTCGCCGCCGAAGCCGAGGTCGTCGACGATGACGACCGCGCCGATTTCGCGCAGCGCGGCCCGCAGTTCGTCATCCGACGGACGGTGCCGGGACGCGTCGTGGACGGCGGAGAAAAGTTCCTGCAACAAGTCGTCCGGCGTCCTGTGGTGACCGTTCAGACGCACGACGCCGTCGGGGGCGAGTTCGGCGACGTCCTCGGCGACGGCGTCCAGCAGAGTGGTGCGCCCGACGCCCGAAGGTCCGGTCAGGCGGATGGTGCGGCCTCGCGCGAGTTCGCGGGCGAGCTCGTCGCGTTCTTCGTCGCGCTCCAGCATCGGTATCGCGGACGCTCCGGCCGGCGCGTCGCCGTCGGCAGCCGCCGCGGCCTTCGACGGGGCCGGTGCGGCGAAGGCGCTCGCGGGACGTTCACCGGGGCCCAGCTTCCGGGGCGCGCCGGGCAGTTCGTCCGGCGGGCAGGGCTCGATCTCGCTGCCGTCGACGGGATTGACCGTGATGAGATGCGATCCCGCGACGATCCGCACGAGCGGTACGGGAGCAGGCTCCTGCCCGGTACCGGCGTCGTCGGCGGCTTCCCGCTGCGGGGAACCGTGATCGGCAGGAGGTGCGCCGCCGTCGGCGCCTCCCGGTGGTGCGGCGGCACCGTTGCTGCTTTCTTCCTGCTCACCGCCGTGCTGATTGTCGCCGTGCTGAACCATGATGGATGCCCCCAGTAACTGCGGTACGAGCACGCCCCGCCTTCATCGGCTTCTTCCGTCGCAGGTCGACGCGAACGGCAGTACCGGGCGCTGCTTCGGCACAGTATTACCAAGCGGGCAAGACCTGAACCGCTCCGGCAGTTACGGCTTGGTGAGGATCTGGGTCTCCGCGACCGGGAGGCCGCCCTCGATGGCGAGGATGCGGTGCAGCCGGGTCGCGACCAGCAGCCGCTGCATCTGCGGGGGTACGTCACGGAGTACCAGCCTGCGTCCGCATCTGCCCGCCCTGCGGTGCGCTCCCATGATCACGCCGAGTCCTGTCGCGTCCCAGGAGTCGAGTCCGGCCAGGTCGAGCACCAGGTCGCCGTCACCGGAGTCGACGGCGGAGTGCAGGACCGTACGGGCGTCCGCCGCGCTCCGGACATCGAGGCGACCCCCGACGGCCAGCTCGGCGTGGTCGCCCCTGATATGCATAGCTGCTCCCCGGATCTGTTACTGGTCCGCGTACCTTTACGTCTGAATGTCTCACTACGACTGACTGCGTTTCGGGTGGCCTGGTTGCTGTCCGTGGTCGAACCGATACGGAGTTCACCCTCGCGGGGGACGCCGCCGTGAACGCGCCGCCGTCGAACGGTTTTCGGTCTTGCCTCTTCTGTTTGCTGTTGCCGCCGGTTCTGTTCGCCGTGCCGCCGGCGGTCGGCCGGTGCCGGCGGTACCGGTCAGTGCTCGTAGTAGCCGCGACCGCTCTTGCGCCCGATGTCACCCGCGTCGACCATCCTGCGCATCGACTCGGGAGGCGCGAACTTCGGGTCCTGCGACTCGGTGTAGATGTTCTCGCTGGCGTGCAGCAGGATGTCGACGCCGGTGAGATCTGCCGTGGCCAGTGGCCCCATGGCGTGACCGAAGCCCAGCTTGCAGGCCGTGTCGATGTCCTCGGCCGTGGCCACGCCGGACTCGTGAAGTTTCGCCGCCTCGACGACGAGCGCGGAGATGAGGCGAGTGGTGACGAAGCCGGCCACGTCACGGTTGACGACGATGCACGTCTTGCCGACCGACTCCGCGAACTGCCGTGCACCGGCCAGGGTTTCGTCAGTGGTGCGGTGTCCGCGCACGAGTTCGCACAGCGCCATCATGGGCACGGGCGAGAAGAAGTGTGTGCCGACGACCCGTTCGGGGCGTGCGGTCGCCGCCGCGATCTTCGTGATGGGGATGGCGGAAGTGTTGGAGGCGAGGATCGTCTCGTCCTTCACCATCGTGTCGAGCCTGCTGAAGATCTCCTGCTTGACTTCGATCTTCTCGAATACGGCTTCGACGACGACGTCCGCATCGGCTGCGGCGTCCAGGTCGGTGGTCGTGGTGATGCGCTCCAGTGCGGCCTCCGCCAGCCCCGCTTCGAGCTTGCCCTTGCTCACGAACTTCTCGTACGAACGCTTGATCCCGTCCGTACCCCGAGTGAGCGCCTCGCCTGTCACATCACGGAGCACCACGTCCCAGCCCGCCTGGGCCGAGACCTGCGCGATACCGGAGCCCATGAGCCCGGCACCGATGACGGCGAGCTTCTTCGCCACGACTGCCACCTAGCCTTGCCTTCACTAGTACGCCTGTTGGCCGGACATTAGCGCCTCACGAAGATCTTGTGGCGGTGAAGAGACACGCGTCACGTCTCACATGGCGGACATCACATCGACGGTGCCCGATCCGCACCGCATGACCGAGTTCGGCGGGTGCGTCCTGCGAGGGAGGTCCGGCGGCAGCTCAATCCACGGGCCGCGCCGCACACTTGACGGACTCGCCCGCGGCGGGGTCCCGCACGGCGACGGGCGGTCCCGGTACCGCCCACGGCGGTCTCCGTGCTCGTCGGCTTCATCGGCGTGCGCCGGTCCGTACGCATCAGCATTGTGCTCGTGTGGTGGAAGCTCGCCGTCGTCGCCGTGCCGGTGGAGCCCCCGGGACGGACGGAGCCTCACGGGCGCAAGGGCATAGTCTCGACTGCATGGTCAATCTGACGCGCATCTACACCCGTACCGGCGACACCGGCACCACGGCCCTCGGCGACATGAGCCGCACGTCCAAGACCGACACACGCATCGCCGCCTACGCGGACGCCAACGAGGCCAACGCGTCGATCGGGGCAGCGCTCGCACTCGGCGACCTGCCGCAGGAGATCGCCACGGTGCTGGGCCGCGTGCAGAACGACCTGTTCGACGTCGGCGCCGACCTGGCCACACCCGTCGTCCAGGACCCGGAGTTCCCGCCACTGCGCGTCGAACAGACCTACATCGACAAGCTGGAAGAGGACTGCGACAGCTTCCTGGAGGGGCTGGAGAAGCTGCGGAGCTTCATCCTCCCCGGCGGCACCCCGGGTGCGGCACTCCTCCACCAGGCCTGCACGGTCGTACGGCGGGCCGAGCGCTCCACATGGGCCGCCCTGGACGAGCACGGCGAGAGCATGAACCCGCTGACGGCCACGTATCTCAACCGTCTCTCCGACCTCCTCTTCATCCTGGCGCGCTCCGCGAACAAGGAGATCGGCGACGTGCTGTGGGTGCCCGGCGAGAACCGCTGAGACACCGGCCGGTCCGGTCGGTCCGGCCGGTCCGGTCGGGCGGCGCCCGGCGCACGCGCGGAGCGCGGCCGGTCGGCCGGTCGGCCGGTCAGCCGGTCAGCCGCAGTCGAGCAGCCCCGCGGCGCCCTTGGCTTTCACCACGCGTTCCGCGTCGGCCTGCACGCCGGCGCGGAACTGTTCGTCGGTGCGAGCCCGTTGGAGCACCGCGTCGACCATCTCGGGAAGTACGCCCGCGTCCACGCTGAGGGCGACGGTGCCGCCCGCGTCGAGGAAGCGCAGCGCCCGCTCGGCCGGCGGTACGTCCTCGACGGCTTTGGCCGCGCCCAGGTCGTCGGAGACGATCACGCCGTCGAAGCCCAGGTCGTCGCGGAGCATCCCGGTGAGGATCGTCTGGGAAAAGGCCGCCATGTTGTCGGGGTCGATCTTCGTGTAGCGCGCGCTGGAGATCATCACGAGCGGGTCGCCCTGGGAGAGTGCCTCCTCGAAGGGGTGGAGGTAGGCGTCGTCCCGGGAGGTGACGTCGTCCTTGACGTCCTTGCTGTGGTCGGTGTTGCCGATCACCCGCCCCAGGCCGGGGAAGTGCTTGACGGCCGGGGTGACACCGGCGTCCGTCATGCCCGCCTGGAAGGCAGTGCCATGGGCGGCGACGGTCTCGGGTGTCGTGCCGTAGTTGCGCTGGAGCCGGCCGATGGGTTCGTTCTCGTCCCCCAGTTCTTCGGGCACGGTGTCCAGTACGGGTGCCAGATTCACGTTGACGCCCGCCGAGCTCAACTGGCCGGCCCAGCCCTCGGCCTGGGAGCGCAGCTGCGCCGGGTCGAGCTTCCCCTGCTCGACGGCCGAGGGCATCGCGTCGAAGCCGGGACCCTTCAGGTGCTGGACCTTGCCGCCCTCCTGGTCCGCCGAGACCCACAGCGGCACGCCGCCCGTCGTCGCCGCCGCCTGGGCCTTCTCGCTGACCTGACGCGTCGTTTCCGCTCCCGCCTGGCTGCCGTTCGTGAGGATGACCCCGCCCAGGTGGAGGTCGCGGACGGCCGCGAGTTCGGCTTCCGCGGGTTCGTCGGCGTCCACTCCGCCGATGAAGAGCTGGCCCACCTGCTGCTCCAGCGTCATCCCGGCCGACGTCCGCGCGGTGCAGGAAGGTCCGGCCGGGCCGGGGTTCTGCCCGCTCCGCGCCTGCGGGCCGCCCTCCGCGCCGCCCGGTGACGCCCCCGCGGTGAGCGTCATCGGTACGGCGGCCAGGGCGAGGACGCCCATGACGACGCCGCCGGCACCGGCGGCTCGCTTGCTGATCATCTCCGGGTACCTCCACGTACGGGCGGGACACTGTGGCGTGATGCGGCACGCAGCACGCCAGGGCACGTCGTTTGGATCTTCGCGGGCTCGCGAAGATCCAAGCGACGCACCCTAGGGGCCACGCGATCCGTCGGACAGAGGGCAGTGCTGACGGACTCTCACGTAACCGCATCGTTGTGGCCGCCGACAGTGGTGCCTCCAATGAGGACCGGTGCGCGCGGTGGTCGATTACGCCGGCGCCGGACTCCGGCAGCAATCGGGTTGGCGTCGCGCCGAATGGGGAAGAACGCCTCGGAAATGAAAGCCGGATGTCCCGGTTTTTCCCTCGCACCGGACGGGAATCCCCGGCTTAAGCTTTTGTTAAGTCTTCCTTCAGTCTGCGCTGAGGTTTTCCATTTCAGGCACCTTCCAGGGTCGATCGGTTGGGGTGAATCCCCTGTTCAGAGCCGTGCCCGTCTCAGCAATCCGCATTGCCTCGACAGTTGCCGCACACCTCTGATGGCCGATTAAATGGACGGAATCGGGCGTACCGCATTGCTGGACCTGCCGCACTGCGGCCACCAGGCAATACGCACCGGAAACCGGGGGCGGCATTCCCGCACGCAACCCGGGTGACATAGGGGCGACCCCACGCTTCTCTTTTGCTCTCTATTTCCGTGAGTACTATCGCCTTACAGGCCTGGACCTAATAACTGCAGGTCAGCCATGAGGGGTTGGAGTTCTGTATGGCCAGCAATACGAAGCGACGTACCCGGATCACCGTCGCCGCGGTGGCGCTCCTGGCGGGCGTCATAGCAGTACCCGTCGCGAACGGTGCCATCTCCGAGGGAGGCGCCGACGTCAAGGGGCAGGGGAACCACTGCACCCTGGACGCCGAATCCGGCGAGACCCGGTGCTTCGAGAGCCTGACCGAGGCGACCGGCGTACCCGGCAGCGAGAAGCTCGTCGACGCGTCCGGCAAGTCCGCCAAGAGCAGCGCGGCCGGTGCCGACGCGGCGCCGCTCGCGTCCTCGGACACCACCCAGGGCGAGGGCAACGTCATGGCGGCGACCCTCTTCGCGGACCCCCAGTACGGCGGCGGCTCGCTGACGGTCAAGAACACCGAGCTCTGCGACGGCGATGCCGACGACGTCGACTTCGAGATCGACCTGGCCGAGGAGTGGAGGAACAAGATCTCCGCAGTCCAGCCCTGGGGCAACTGCACGCTCAACCTGTATTCCGAGACGGGCCTCGGCGGTGACCGCGACGGGCCCTTCGACGAGCTCACCCCGGACATCGGCGACGCGCTGGACGACCGTTCGCAGTCCATCAGCTTCAGCTGAGGCGCCGTGCACGCAGCAACGGTCCCGGCAACACCCGCCTTACCCCCACCCTCGTCGGAGGCATCATGAACCGCCGCAAGAAGCTGTCCATGCTGGTGATAGCCGTCACCACCCTGGGCGCCACAGCACTCTTCCCCACGGCCGCACAGGCCGAGGAGGAGCAACCCACCACCAGAGAACTGCTGGAGAAGTGCAACGACGGCACGGACGTGTGCATCTTCCACCCTTCCGGCCTGCCCGAGGACTCCATGGGCGAGGCCCACCAGGTCGGCGACAGCGCCTTCAACTGCACGGACAAGACCCAGCGTTCGAGCGTCGGATGGTCCGACACGACCGGGGAGACCAACACGGTCGGCGTCTCCATGACCGCCGAGTACGGCTTCACGGACCTGTTCAAGGTGACCATCCAGGCGAGCTACCAGCACTCCTGGGAGAGCTCACACACGGAGGAGCAGCAGACCAACGTCGAGGTCAAGCCCGGCAAGGTCGGCTGGATCACGCGCGAGGCCGCCATGCAGGAGGTCGAGGGCACGTACGAGATGCACTTCGAGGACAAGTTCTACGGCCACCACATCTGGTACGTACCGTTCACCGCCAAGGGCCCCAAGCCGGACACCCCCAGCACCAAGACGCAGCACACCCGGAAGATGACCAAGAAGGAGAAGAAGCAGCACTGCGGCTGAGTGAGGCGCTCCCCCCAGGTCGCCACCCCCCACCGCCGGCCCGGCCCGCGTTCCCGTGCACGCGTGGCCGGGCCTTTCTGCGCGCTCACGTCCTTCAACCGTGCACCCATGGCCAGGCCCTCCAGCATGTCAGGCAGGTATAGAACATCCGTTTTACGGTGGATTGAGAGATCTGCACGCACCCGCACACACGGGGAGCGACATGAGTGAGCAGGACTACACCTCCGACCAGGAGGAACAGGACGACCGGAGCCGCGAGGTCGAGGCGTACGACGAGGACTACGGCGACGAGCCGGAGGAATCCCCGGACGGTTACCCCTCCGGTGTGACGCAGCCTGCACGGAACGCCGACCCCGACGTCCTCCTGGACGTACCGCAGCTGCACGTCGAGGAGATCGATCTCGAGGTCGAGGACCTGCGGGCCCGGGTTTCCCTGCAGGCCGAGGTCCTGGACATCCTCAAGCTGAACGTCGGTGCCGACGTCGAGCTGGGACGCGTGCACCTGGGCATCAAGGGCGTGGACGTACAGGCCCTGCTCAAGGTCCGTCTCGACAACGTCGCGCAGGTCATCGGCCGCGTGCTGACGACGATCGACCGCAACCCGCAGATCCTCGAACACCTCACCTCGGGTCTGGGGGCCGCCGCGAAGGAGATCGGCGGAGGTGCCGGGGAGGCCGTGGGCGAACTCGGACGCGGGGCTTCCTCAGCGGTGGAAGACGTCGGCGAGGGAGCGGGCAAGGCCGTCGAGGACGTCGGCGAAGGCGCCGGCAAGGCTGTCGAGGACGTCGGCGAAGGCGCGGGCAGCGCCGTCCAGGATGTCGGCGAAGGCGCCGGAGAAGGAGTCAAGCAGGTCGGAGAAGGTGCCGGCCGAGCGGTCGAGGACGTGGGAGAGGGCGCGGGCAGCGCCGTCGAAGACGTCGGGGAAGGCGCCGGAGAGACGGCCAAGAACGTCGGCGAAGGTGCCGGCAAGGCAGTCGGGGACGTCGGCGAAGGTGCGGGCAGCGCCGTCGAAGACGTCGGGGAAGGCGCCGGAGAGACGGCCAAGAACGTCGGCGAAGGCGCCGGCAAGGCAGTCGGGGACGTCGGCGAAGGCGCCGGAGAGACGGCGAAAAACGTGAGCGAAGGCGCCGGCAAGGCGGCCGGGGACGTCGGGAAGGGCGTGGGCGAGACAACCCGGGACGTCGGCGAGAGCTCGGGCAAGGTCATCGACGAGTCGGGCCGTACGGTCCGCAAGGCGGGCAAGAGCGCCACCCGTACGGCGAAGAAGGCCGGCAGGACGACATCCGGCAGCTCGGAGGAACGGGCGCGGCGCCGCCCTGCCCGCAGGCGGGACCGCGACGAACCGCCGTGAAACGGCCACGGCGCCGGTCTCTCCGGCTCCCCCGACATCGAGTTGACGGCGTCGGTGCAGGCCGACGAGCTGCGGTTCGCCGATGAGCCCCTGACCGCGGTCCGCTTCGAGGGGTCGCCGGGACGGGAGTCGGTCTCACTCAGCGAGCGGACCAATCTGCCGGACCGCGTCGAGGCAGGAACCGACTACCGGGACGTGCACGTGGACTACCGGCTGGCCACACGGCTCCGCGACCGGGACGGGACGGCCGATACCCAGACCGAGACCGCCGATCCCCAGACCGAGACCGCCGATCCCGAGAACGCCGATCCCCAGACCGCCGGTCCGGGAACAGCCGACCCGTAGGCACCCACGCAGGGCCGGGACACCCACGAGCCGTCGGCAGCGGGATCCGGGTGCCGGGCGTCGCCCGCCGCATCGCGGCCGTCGCTCAACTGCCCCTGCCCCGAAGGGGCTTCGGCCCCGCCTCGTCCGCCGCCTCTGAGTTCCCCCCGCGACAGTGGTCCCCGTGCTCCGGGCGCTTGGGCCAGATCGTGTAGGACAGCGCGATGATCACGCTGATGCCGACGACGAGCCCCATCTTCTCCTGCCACTCGCGCAGCGAACCGCTCTGCCCGCCGTCGCCCACGTACCAGATCGCCAGCTGAAGCAGCAGCGCGGCGATCAGCGCCGCCCCGACGGCACGCGCGCACATCTTCCACTCGTGCACTGCCCTGGCCATGCCGTACCGCGGCGGTCCGGCCGGCCGCGGCCCCCCGGCGAACCGGTGCAGGACGTGCCCGTCCGCCCACTTGATCATGTAGTGGCCGTGCGTGACGGTGAAGCCGATGTAGACCGCGGCCAGGCCGTGCTTCCAGTCCGGTTCGGCACCGTTGCGCAGGTCGACCGCGGTGACCACCAGCAGCACCACTTCCAGCAGCGGCTCGCAGAGCAGCACGGCGACCCCGGCCCGCGGCATCCGCGCCAGGTAGCGCAGCGCGAGGCCGGCCGCCAGCAGCACCCAGAAGCCGACCTCGCAAATGATGATCAACGTGACGATCACGCACGCCTCCTCCGTCTCGGCTCCGCGTCCAGCGTTCCAGCCGCCCGGGGCCCGGACGTCCTCACCGGCGACGATTCGTACGCGCCCGGCCTGCATCCTTCGATGTACCGGCGTCATCCGGAGCGGGGACGCGTCGCGCCGGCGCCCGTGCTGAGATGGGTGCATGCCAGGCACGTCCCTCTCCATGAACGCGCGCCCGCGTCCCTTCGCGGGCCTGCGCGGGCACCCGCACCGCGCCGCGCACCGGCTCGGGGGGCTGCGCCCGCACCGCGACGGGGTACTCATCGCACTCTTCGGGTTCGCCGGCGGCCTGATCCTGTGGCACTTCGGGCTCTACAACACCCCCGACACGGGCCGCCGTTACGGCGCCTGGCTGCTCGTCCCGCTCGCCGTCGTGTGCCTGACCGCCCTCGGCCGCAGGTCCGCGCAGCCGTGGGTGCTGGCGGTCGCGGTCGCCGCGCTTGTCGGCGACTTCGTGATGGGTTCCCTGCTCGCCACGGTGATCGTCTTCACCGACATCGTCTACGCGGCCGTCCTGTACGGGCCGGCCCGTGTCGCCCGTGCCGTGCTCCCGGTCAGCGTCGCCACGACCGTGGCCGTCACCCTGGGGCTGATGGCCGTGTTCCGGAAACCGGAGACGCTGCTGCTGGGCGTGCTCTGCGCGGGCATCACCGTCGTGCCCGCGTGGACAGGGATGGTCATCCGCGACCACCGCAACGCTGCCGCCGCCGAGCGGCTGCGCGCCGAACAGACCGCGCTGCTGGCCGAGATGGACCGCGTGCAGGCCGTCACCGCCGAACGCGCCCGCATGGCAAGAGAGTTGCACGACGTCGTCGCCAACCACCTCTCCGCCATCGCCATCCACTCCACGGCCGCCCTCTCCATGAGCAGCGGCGACGAGGACGAGGGCCGACAACACGAGGGCACGCCCGACGAGCCGTTCCGCAAGGCCGCCGGCGAGGCGCTCGGCGTCATCCGTGAGAACAGCGTGCAGGGACTCGCCGAGATGCGCCGCCTCATCGGACTGCTCCGGGACCCGCACGACGACGGGACACCACCGACGTCCCCCACCCTGGCCGGAGTGGACGCTCTCCTCGACCGGGCACGGGCCGGGGCGGCCGGCACCGGACTGCGCTTCACGCTGCACGACGACAGGGACCCCGCGTCCGAACAGCCGCTGCCCGCGCCGGTCGAGCTGGCCGCGTACCGCGTCGTCCAGGAGTCGCTGACCAACGCCCTCAAGCACTCGGGGAGGGGCACCGTCGCGGTGGAGCTGCGCCGTGCCCGTACCGGCGGCACGGCACCGGCCCTCGCTGTGCGCGTCACCAGCCCCCTGGAGAGCACCCGCCGCCACGACGCCCCGCGCGCACCGGGCTCCGGCGCCGGCCTGATCGGCATGCGCGAGCGTGTGGAACTGCTCGGGGGCGATCTGTACGCGGGCCCCGTGGCAGGCGACGGGGGCGACGGGCGCTGGGAGGTCCGGGCCGAACTGCCCGTCGAGGAAAGGAGATCCCCTTGAGGGACGAGTCCGCCGCCGCGCCCCCCGTCCGTGTGCTCGTCGCCGAGGATCAGCAGGCCGTACGGGCCGGTCTCGTGCTGATCCTGCGCAACGCCCGGGGCGTCGAGGTCGCCGGAGAGGCCGGCGACGGCGAGGAGGCGGTACGGCTGGCGCGTGAACTGCGCCCCGACGTCGTGCTCATGGACGTCCAGATGCCCCGCCTGGACGGCGTCTCCGCAACGGAACGGATCACCCGTGAGCGCCTGTCCGACGTGCTGGTGCTGACCACCTTCGACCTCGACGAGTACGTCTTCGGGGCGTTGCGCGCCGGAGCGGCCGGTTTCCTGCTCAAGGACAGCGAAGCCGCACAGGTCGTGGACGCCGTACGGACTGTCGCACGCGGCGAGGGAATGGTCGCCCCGGCCGTCACACGGCGCCTCATCGCCGAGTTCGCCCGTCCCGGCAGCAGACGGAGCACCGCGTTCACCCGCCGGGAGCCCCCGGAGCTCGCGGAGTTGACCCCACGCGAACGCGACGTGCTCGGCTGCCTCGGCGAGGGCCTCTCCAACGCGGAGGCGGCCGCACGGCTCGGCATGGCCGAGGCCACGGTGAAGACCCACGTCAGCCGGCTGCTGGCCAAGCTCGGACTGCGCAGCCGCACCCAAGCCGCCGTTCTGGCACAGGAGTCGGGCATCGCCGGAACCTGAGCACCGCTCGCCGGCCCACTGAGGACACCCGCGTGCACCTCCGCATGTACGGACACGGACAATTGCAGCATGCACGAAGTGACGTCCGAAGTGCGGAGCGGCCCGTCATGGCCGGAGTGATCGCGGGGTTCGCGGTGATCGCGTGCATCATCGGCACCGGCTACGTCCTCGGCCGTCTCGGGCTGCTGGGGGCCAACGGTCCCGAGGTCCTCACCAAGCTCGCGTTCCACGTCGCCACCCCCGCGCTCCTCTTCGAGACCATGGCGCGGGCCGATCTCACGGTGCTCACCTCGGGACCGCTGCTGATCACGGCACTCAGCACCTTCGCCATGGCAGGGCTCTACGCGGCGGTGGCGGCCCTCCGGCGCTGGCCTCCGGGCGAGAGCACCGTGGGTGCCCTCTGCGCGAGCTACGTCAACGCGGGCAACCTCGGCATTCCCGTGGCCGCATACGTGCTGGGGGACGCCTCGCTGATGGCGCCGATCATCCTCTTCCAGCTGCTGGTGGTCTCCCCCGTCGCGCTCACCGCACTCGACGTCTTCTCCGCACGTTCCGGGCGGCGCGGCGGCGTTCTGCGGCGTCTCACCACGCCCGTCCGCAACCCGGTCGTCATCGGGTCCCTGGCGGGCGTCGCGGTGGCAGCCACCGGGCGGACCCTTCCCGGCCCCGTGCTCGAACCCGTCCACCTGGTCGGGGCGATGTCCGTACCGGCCGTGCTGCTCGCGTTCGGGATGTCGCTGCGCGGAAGCGCCGTGCTCTCACGTGAACACGAGCGGCTGCCGGTCGTTCTGGCGGTGGTGTGCAAGGCCGTCGGACAGCCGCTGGTGGCATGGGCGATCGGTGCGGGAGTCTTCGACCTGCCCGGCAAGGCGTTGTTCGCCGTGGTGGTGACCTCGGCGCTGCCCTCGGCGCAGAACCTGTTCACCTACGCCGCGCGCTACGGCCTCGGCACCCGGCTGGCCAGGGAGTCCATCCTGCTCTCCACGCTGGCGTCGGCACCCGTGCTGGTGCTCGTCGCCGCGGTCCTCGGCTGACGCCGGTGGCGTTGCTCAGGCGACGTTCACCCGCTGGCCGGGCGGTGCCGCCTCCAGCCAGGCGAGGAAGCCCGTGAGCGCGTCCTCGCTCATCGCCAGCTCGACCCGCGTGCCGTGCAGGGAGCAGGCGAGGATCACCGCGTCGGAGAGGAGCGCCAGCTCTTCCTCGCCCTCGGGGTGGCGGCGCTGAATCACTTCGATGAAGTTGCGCTCCAGGAAGCGTCGGGGGCGCGGAGCGTAGGAGAAGACACGGAACCACTCGATCTGGTCACCGTTGTAGCGGGCGATGCCGTAGGCCCAGCCCTTGCCCCCGTGGCCCTGGCCCCCCTGGCCGGGGGCGCCTCCCGGACCCGCGCCTCGGCCTGTGCTCTGGGCGGGGCCCTGCCCCGGGCCCGGGCCTCGCGCCTGGTCGTCGTGGGCGGTCTCGTCGGCGTACACAGGAGGCGCAGGGGCGTCCCACCGCAGGTTGCAGTCGAAGGTGCCGCCCGAACGCTGAAGCAGCCGGCGGCGTACCCCGAAGGCGAACAGGCCCGCCAGCGCCAGCAGCAGGGCCGCGCCGCACAGGGACAGAACGAGGACCATCATCACCGACCTCCTCGCACTCTCTCGTACCGCATGTGACGCGGTGCCCGCGGAGACGCCGGATCTCCTGGATCCCGCGCCCCCCTCTGTATGGGCTCAGCCGCGGGCTGGTCCGGGGTGACCCGGAACAGCCCGCGGCTGAGCCTCGTACCTGTCGTGCCCGGCTTCGCGCCCGGCGTCGGCCGTCTCAGCGGCCCGCCACCGCTCGCATCCGGACCTCGGCGCGCCGCTCGGCGGCCGCGTCGGCCTCCGATTTGGCCCGCTCGAGGGCTCGCTCGGCCCGCGCGACGTCGATCTCATCCGCAAGCTCCGCGATCTCCGCGAGCAGCGACAGCTTGTCGTCCGCGAAGGAGAGGAACCCGCCGTGCACCGCGGCGACGACCGAGCCCTCACCGCTCTCGCCCGCCGTGCGGATGGTGACCGAACCCGGCTCCAGCACGCCGAGCAGCGGCTGGTGGCCGGGCATGACGCCGATGTCGCCCGAAGTGGTGCGCGCGACGACCAGGCTGGCCTCGCCCGACCAGACCTGACGGTCCGCGGCGACCAACTCGACGTGCAGCTCAGCCACAGTGGCTCCTTCGTAGGTTAGGAAAAGGATAAGGGGTGCGGAGACGGGGGCGGACCGAGGGCTGTCGCACCCCGGCCCGGCCCCGCCGACCGTACGGGCCTGGCGTCAGGAGACGCCGAGATCCTTGGCCTTGGCCTTGAGGTCCTCCAGGCCACCGCACATGAAGAACGCCTGCTCGGGGAAGTGGTCGTACTCGCCGTCGGCGATCGCGTTGAAGGCCGCGATCGACTCGTCCAGCGGGACGTCCGATCCGTCCAGGCCGGTGAACTGCTTCGCCGCGTGGGTGTTCTGCGACAGGAAGCGCTCGATACGGCGGGCCCGGCTGACGGTGAGCTTGTCCTCCTCGGACAGCTCGTCGATGCCGAGAATCGAGATGATGTCCTGGAGGTCCTTGTACTTCTGCAGGATTCCGATGACGCGCTGGGCGCAGTCGTAGTGGTCCTGCGAGATGTAACGCGGGTCCAGGATCCGGGACGTCGAGTCCAGCGGGTCGACCGCCGGGTAGATGCCCTTCTCGGAGATCGGCCGCGAGAGGACGGTCGTCGCGTCGAGGTGCGCGAACGTCGTCGCCGGGGCCGGGTCGGTGAGGTCGTCCGCGGGCACGTAGATCGCCTGCATCGAAGTGATGGAGTGACCACGGGTCGAGGTGATGCGCTCCTGGAGCACACCCATCTCGTCGGCCAGGTTCGGCTGGTAGCCCACCGCGGAGGGCATGCGGCCGAGCAGCGTGGAGACCTCGGAGCCCGCCTGGGTGAAGCGGAAGATGTTGTCGATGAAGAACAGCACGTCCTGCTTCTGCACATCGCGGAAGTACTCCGCCATGGTCAGGCCGGCCAGTGCGACGCGGAGACGGGTGCCCGGCGGCTCGTCCATCTGCCCGAAGACCAGCGCGGTCTGCGGGAGGACGCCCGACTCGGCCATCTCGTCGATGAGGTCGTTGCCCTCACGCGTACGCTCGCCCACACCCGCGAAGACGGAAACGCCCTCGTGCAGCTTCGCCACACGCATGATCATTTCCTGGATGAGGACGGTCTTGCCGACGCCGGCGCCGCCGAACAGGCCGATCTTTCCGCCCTTGACGTACGGGGTCAGCAGGTCGACGACCTTCAGGCCCGTCTCGAACATCTCGGTCTTGGACTCGAGCTGGTCGAAGGCGGGGGCCTTGCGGTGGATCGGCCAGCGCTCGGTGACCTCGGACTCGGCCTCCGGCTCGTTCAGGATGCGGCCCAGGGTGTTGAACACCCGGCCCTTGGTGACGTCGCCGACGGGCACGGTGATGCCGTTGCCGGTGTCGGTGACCTCGGCCTGGCGGACCAGGCCGTCGGTCGGCTCCATCGAGATGGCGCGGACGACACCCTCGCCGAGGTGCTGCGCGACCTCGAGGGTAAGGATCTTCTTCTTGCCCTGTTCGGCCGGGTCCGCGATCTCGACGGTCAGCGCGTTGTAGATGTCCGGCATCGCGTCGACGGGGAACTCCACATCGACGACCGGGCCGATGACCCGTGCGACGCGGCCCGCCGCCGTGGCCTGCTCAACAGTAGTGGTCATGGTTAGCGGTCACTCCCCGCAGAAGCGTCAGCCAGCGCGCTCGCGCCACCGACGATCTCGCTGATTTCCTGGGTGATGTCGGCCTGGCGGGCCGCGTTGGCAAGCCGCGTCAGCGACTTGATGAGCTCCTCGGCGTTGTCCGTCGCCGACTTCATCGCGCGCCGCGTGGCGGCGTGCTTCGAAGCGGCGGCCTGCAACAGCGCGTTGTAGATGCGACTCTCGACGTACCGCGGCAGCAGCGCGTCGAGCACCTCCTCCGCCGAAGGCTCGAAGTCGTACAGCGGACGGATCTCGGGACCCCGCTTGATGTGGCTCTCGATGACCTCCGCGGACTCCTCCGCCGTCTCCTTGAGGCTCAGCGGCAGCATCCGGTTCTTGACCGGCGTCTGCGTCATCATCGAGATGAACTCCGTGTACACGATGTGGAGTTCGTCCACGCTGTGGTCGGCGCCCCGCTCGGCCTGGATCGCTTCGATCAGCGGCTCGGCCACTGCCTTGGCGTCGGCGTAGGTGGGGTTGTCCGTGAAGCCCGACCACGACTGCGTGATCGCACGCTCACGGAAGCGGTAGTAGGTCACACCGCGGGTGCCCACGATGTAGTTGACCACCTCCTTCCCCTCCCCGATCAGCCGGTTGGTGAGCTGGTCGGCCGCCTTGATGGCGTTGGAGTTGTAGCCGCCCGCCAGACCGCGGTCGCTCACGATGAGCAGGACCGCGGCCCGCGTCGGCTTCTCCACCTCGGTGGTGAGCGGGTGCTCGACGTTCGAGCCCGTGGCGACCGCGGTCACCGCACGGGTGAGCTCGGTCGCGTACGGCTGGGACGCCGCCACCCTGCGCTGCGCCTTGACGATGCGCGAGGCGGCGATCATCTCCATCGCCCTGGTGATCTTCTTGGTCGCTTTGACGGACTTGATCCGCCGCTTGTAGACCCTGGTCTGAGCACCCATGGCTCAGTCCTCGCCCAGGAGCTTGCCGTCCGAGGTCTCGAACTGCTTCTTGAAGGCGTCCACCGCGTCACCGAGGGCCTGGACCGTGTCGTCGGACATCTTGCCGCCCTCGACGATGCTGGTCAGCAGGCCCTTGTGCTCGCGGTGCATGTACTCCAGCAGTTCGCGCTCGAACCGGCGGATGTCCTCGACCGGCACGTCGTCCATCTTGCCGCTGGTGCCCGACCAGACGGAGACGACCTGGTCCTCGGTCGAGAAGGGGTTGTACTGCGACTGCTTGAGCAGCTCCGTCACACGCTTGCCGCGCTCCAGCGCGCCCTTCGAGGCGTCGTCCAGGTCGGAGCCGAAGGCGGCGAACGCCTCCAGCTCGCGGTACTGGGCGAGGTCCACGCGGAGCGAACCGGTGATCTGCCTGATCGCCTTGTGCTGCGCGGAACCACCCACACGGGAGACCGAGATACCCACGTTCAGCGCCGGGCGCTGACCCGCGTTGAACAGGTCGGACTCCAGGAAGCACTGGCCGTCGGTGATGGAGATGACGTTGGTCGGAATGAACGCCGACACGTCGTTCGCCTTCGTCTCGACGATCGGCAGGCCCGTCATGGAGCCCTTGCCCATGTCGTCGGAGAGCTTCGCGCAGCGCTCCAGCAGCCGGGAGTGCAGGTAGAAGACGTCGCCCGGGTAGGCCTCGCGGCCCGGCGGGCGGCGCAGCAGCAGGGACACGGCGCGGTAGGCGTCGGCCTGCTTGGTCAGGTCGTCGAAGACGACGAGGACGTGCTTGCCCTGGTACATCCAGTGCTGGCCGATCGCGCTGCCGGTGTAGGGCGCGATGTACTTGAAGCCGGCCGGGTCGGACGCGGGAGCGGCGACGATCGTCGTGTACTCCAGCGCGCCGGCCTCCTCCAGCGCACCGCGCACGGACGCGATGGTGGAGCCCTTCTGGCCGATGGCGACGTAGATGCAGCGGACCTGCTTGTCCGGGTCGCCGGTACGCCAGTTGTCGCGCTGGTTGATGATCGTGTCGACGCACAGCGCCGTCTTGCCGGTCTGCCGGTCGCCGATGATCAGCTGACGCTGGCCGCGGCCGATCGGGGTCATGGTGTCGACGGCCTTGTAGCCCGTCTCCATCGGCTCGTGCACCGACTTGCGGTCCATGACCGAGGGGGCCTGGAGCTCGAGGGCGCGGCGGCCCTCGGACTCGATGTCGCCGAGGCCGTCGACGGGGGCACCCAGCGGATCCACGACGCGGCCGAGGTAGCCGTCGCCGATCGGAACCGACAGGACCTCGCCGGTGCGGCGCACCTGCTGGCCCTCCTCGATGCCGCTGAACTCACCGAGGACCACCGCGCCGACCTCGCGCTCCTCAAGGTTGAGGGCGAGGCCGAGGGTGCCGTCCTCGAACTTCAGCAGCTCGTTAGCCATGGCCGAGGGCAGTCCCTCGACCTTCGCGATGCCGTCACCGGCAACGCTGACCGTCCCGACCTCTTCGCGCGAGGCCGCGTCCGGCTCGTACGACTGGACGAAATTCTCCAGCGCATCCCGGATCTCATCCGGCCGGATCGTGAGCTCCGCCATCTGGGTTCCCTGCTCTCCTTGTTGGGACCGTATCGATCTTCTACGGCCCAACTCGGGCCGCTAAGTGATGCTGTTGAGTTGGTGAGCGCGGGCCGCGCACCCGGCGTACTGCCGGAGCTCAGCCCGCCATGCGGCGCTCCGCCTCGCTGAGGCGGTCCGCGATGGAGCCGTTGATGACCTCGTCTCCGATGCGCACCATGATTCCGCCGAGGACCTCGGGGTCCACGTCGAGATTGAGGTGCATCTGACGGCCGTACAGCCTCGCCAGTACCGATCCGAGACGCTGCTTCTGCTGGTCGCTCAGCGGCACCGCCGAGGTGACGACCGCCACGGAGCGGTCACGCCGCTCTGCAGCCAGCTTGGAGAGGGACTCCAGGCCACCCTCCAGGCTACGTCCACGGGGCTGGCTCACGAGACGCGTGATCAGGCGCTCCGTTGCGGGCCTCGCCTTGCCGCCCAGCAGCGTGTGCAGCAGCCGCGACTTCGCCTCGGCCGACGCGCTGGGGTTGGCGAGCGCCGCCCGCAGCTCGGGGGACGAGGAGACCGTCCGGGAGAACCGGAACAGCTCGTCCTCGGTCTCCTCCAGCGAGCCGTCCCGCTCCGCGGCGACGAGGTCGGCGTAGTCCGCCAGCATCTCGACGGAGTCGACGAAGTCACGCGTGGCGGACCAGCGGGAGCGCACCATGCCGGAGATCAGGTCGACGGCCGGGCCGCCCACCTTGCCGCCGAATACGTTCCCGACCAGTTCGGCCTTGCGCTCACCGCTCCGCGACGGGTCGCTCAGGACCCGGCGCAGGGACACCTCACGGTCGAGCAGCCCTGTCACGGCGGCCAGCTCGTCGGCGAGCTGAGTGGCGTCGACCGACGTGTTGTCGGTCAACGCCGTCAGGTTCTCGCGGGCGGCGGCCTGTGCGTCACGGCTCGCGCCGTTCATCGGGCAGCCTCGGCCTTCTCCTCGAGCTCGTCGAGGAAACGGTCGATGGTGCGGCTCTGACGCGCGTGGTCGTCGAGGGACTCCCCGACGAGCTTGCCGGCCAGGTCCGTGGCGAGCTTGCCCACGTCCTGGCGCAGCGCCTGAGCGGCCTGCTTGCGGTCGGCCGCGATCTGGGCGTGACCGGCCGCGACGATCTCCTCACGCTGGCGCTGGCCTTCCGCGCGCATCTCCGCGATGAGCGTGGCGCCCTGCTCCTGCGCCTCGGAGCGCAGACGCGCGGCTTCGTGCCGTGCCTCGGCGAGCTGGTCCTTGTACTGCTTGAGGACCTCAGCGGCTTCTTCCTGAGCCGCCTCAGCCTGCTCGATACCACCCTCGATGGCCTCTCGGCGCTGCTCCAGAACCTTGTTGATGTTCGGGAGCAGCTTCTTCCAGAGGAAGAAGAAGACGATGGCGAAAGCGATCAGGCCGATGACGAGCTCTGGGAGCGGCGGGAGGAGGGGGTTCTGCTCCTCGGCCGCCATGTTTACCAGGGCGATCACATCAGTGCCTTTCGACGAGTGATTCGGTCAGTGAGCGACGATCACGGACCGTAGACGAACGGCATGACGATGCCGATCAGGGCCAGCGCCTCACAGAAGGCGAAGCCGAGGATCTGGTTCTGACGGATCAGACCAGCGGCTTCGGGCTGACGGGCGAGCGCCTGGGTGCCGTTGCCGAAGACGATGCCGACGCCGATGCCCGGGCCGATGGCGGCGAGGCCGTAGCCGACGGAGCCGAGGGAGCCGCTGACAGCAGCAAGGTTCTGGAGAGCGGACATGCCGTTTCTTCCTTCTGTTTCACGGACCGGTGGGGGTTGGCCACCGGACAACCAGGTGGTCGTGTACGGGCAGGGGGTCTCAGTGGTGCTCGGCGAGTGCGCCTTGGATGTAGCTGCACGCCAGGAGGACGAAGACGTACGCCTGGACAGCCTGGATGAACAGCTCGAAGGCGGTCATCGCGATGGTCATCAGGAAGGAGACGCCCGCGTAGGCGATCCCGATGCCGTTGAGCATGTACCAGCTGGCGATCGTGAACATCACGATCAGCAGGTGGCCAGCGAACATGTTCGCGAAGAGCCGCACCGCGTGGGTGAAGGGCCGCACGAGCAGATTCGAGAAGAACTCGATGGTCATGCTCATCGGCAGCACCGGGCCGAGTGACTTGTCGTAGCCGGTGAAGTTCTTGAACGCGCCGACGAAGCCGTGCCGCTTGAAGGTCAGGGAGACCCACAGGATGTAGACGATCAGCGCAAGACCCATGGGGTACGAGATGATCGACGTCACCGGGAACTGGGCGAGCGGAATGACCGACCAGAGGTTCATCACCCAGATGAAGAAGAAGAGGGAGACCATGAGGGGGACGTAC
Source organism: Streptomyces ovatisporus (assembly GCF_042653885.1). NCBI lineage: Bacteria > Bacillati > Actinomycetota > Actinomycetes > Kitasatosporales > Streptomycetaceae > Streptomyces > Streptomyces ovatisporus. The sequence goes on along the minus strand of NZ_JBHSFH010000004.1, from coordinate 354,037 downwards.
TTCTCGCCCTCCTTCTTGCCGATGGTCTCGTAGACGATGCCGCGGCGGATGAAGTCGTAGCCCGCCTCACCGATCATCTGGAGCTTGCCCGGCACGATCTTGGGCTTGCTGAACGCGGCCCAGAAGAACCAGAGGATCGCGATCGTCCCCAACAGCGCCAGCAGCATGGTCTTGTTGATGTCGACGCCGCCGACGTTGGCGATCGGTTTGAAGACGAAGGAGTGCAGGCCCGGCGAGACTTCCTTGAAGCCACATCCACCGAAGAGGTGGCAATCGGTGTCGAAGGCGAGCATCTGGTCAGCACTCACCGCGAACTCCTTCTGCATGGCGCATGGATACGGCTACCTCGATGTGTCGGCGCGGCACGCGGCCACGGAGCGGCACTGGACTGTTCTGACGAATGTGGGGGCGGCAGCTTGTCAGCGAGCGGGGCCGCCCGTTCCGTCCCGTGGGACGGGCGAACTCAGCCGCCTGCGCCTGCTGGACCGCAGTTGGCAACGGACGATAGCAGTTGCCGGAGCGGTCGCTTATCCCGACCCTACCTCTGCCGGGGATCATGAATTGGCCCCTGTGGCAGCGGTCTTCTTGTTGTCACCACCGGCACTGCCGGACGAATCGGGTTCCACGTAGAGGATCTTCGCCTTCATGTGCGCCCGCGCCTGCGCGGCGACCCACACGAGAGCGGCGGCGAGAAGCGAGAAGGCGAACGCCTTGGTGTCGAAGAGGGTCGTGTTCTTGAAGAAGATCAACACCAGGGCCAGCAGCAGGATCTGCGTCGTGTAGAGCAGCAGCCCCATCGCCTGGAAGAGGTGCGGCAGGGACTTCGCCGTGCGCTGCAGCACGACGAGGCCCATCCCCATGAAGAGGATCACCACGGTGGCGCCGGCGGCCGCGCCGACGGCGCCCTTACTGCCTGTGAGTACGGCACTCACAACGGCGGCCACGACACCAGCGAGGGCGGTCGGGACGGCGCACTGCAAGAGCATGCGAGCGTCGTTCGACTGCATGGGAGTTGCTCCGAAGATCGGGGGTGAGTGTCGCCCTGGACGACTGTCTCCCCGGCGCGAAGGAGGAGCGGACCTCACGCCGAGGACCGTCGCACTACGGTCCTTCGGCCCCCTCGCCGGGTTTCGTGAACGGTATCACAAACTATTTGATGAGGTCTTTACCTACTTGGTGTGCTGGCCGTCACACGAGGACGCTGAACTGCGCGTCCCCTGCTGCTGGTTGCCCCCGATGGCCGTCGCGCCGTTGAGTCCGGCGAAGGCCGGCTGGGGCTGCTGGCCCGTCTTCGCACCCTCAGCCGTCACGGTCCCGGCCTTCGTGGACGGATCGCCCGATTCCTGCTCATCGGCGGCAAGTTGGACATTCTCCCCGGCCAAGGGCGCATCACCGGCGATCTTGTGCCGGTACCGCGGCGGCACGAACGCGTGGGCCCAGCCCGGCACTCGGGGCGTGAAGCGCGGCATCAGCAGCACGACGAGCCCGATGGCGCACAGGCAGACGACGGCCAGCACGATCACCATGCTCGCGGACTGCACGGAGAACGCGACGGCGCCGAAGGCGATCAGCGCCGACCAGAAGTACATGATCAGCACCGCGCGGCTGTGCGAGTGCCCGATCTCCAGCAGGCGGTGGTGGAGGTGGCCCTTGTCGGCCGCGAACGGCGACTCCCCCCGCCACGTCCTGCGCACGATCGCCAGCACCAGGTCCGCGACCGGGATCGCGATGATCGTCAACGGCAGGAGCAGCGGCATGTACAGCGGCACCATCTGGTGGACCGCCGCCCGTACGGACCGGGTGTGCTCCACCACGAGGTCCGGGTCGACCTGGCCGGTGATGGAGACGGCGCCCGCGGCCAGTACGAGCCCGATCAGCATCGAGCCCGAGTCCCCCATGAAGATGCGCGCGGGATGCATGTTGTGCGGCAGGAAGCCGAGGCACATGCCCATGAGCACGGCCGCGAACAGGGTCGCCGGAGCCGCGGCCTCGATGCCGTAGCCGTACCAGATCCTGTACGCGTACATGAAGAACGCCGCGGCGGCGATGGTGACCATGCCGGATGCCAGGCCGTCCAGCCCGTCCACGAAGTTGACGGCGTTGATCGTGATCACGACCAGCGCGACCGTGAGCAGCGTGCCCTGCAGCTGGGTCAGGGCGACGTTGCCCACACCGGGCACCGGCAGCCACAGGATGGTCAGGCCCTGGAGCACCATCACGCCCGCCGCGATCATCTGCCCGCCGAGCTTGACGAGCGCGTCCACTCCCCATTTGTCGTCGAGGACGCCCAGCAGCCAGATCAGCCCGGCGCCGGAGAGCAGCGCGCGGGGTTCGTCGGAGAGGATGAACAGCTCGCCGATATTGGTGAGTTGGGAGGCGACCAGGAGCCCCGCGCACAGCCCGCCGAACATCGCGATGCCGCCCAGGCGCGGAGTCGGCTCGCGGTGCACGTCGCGCGCCCTGATCTGCGGCATCGCTCCTGCGGCGATGGCGAACTTCCGCACCGGCCCGGTCAGCAGATAGGTGACCGCAGCCGTGACGCAGAGCGTCAGCAGGTATTCACGCACGGGCTCCCCAGAGGTTTGCTTTCTCCTTGGCCCCACACCCTAAGACACCTGCCCGCCACCGGCGGTTTCACGTGTGGGGATACATACGGGCGGGCACGCCGGTCAGCGCCGTGACGACCGGTTCGAGGGCATTGTTGATCTCCTCACCCACGGAGCGGAAATACGGGATCGGTGCCCCGTACGGGTCGTGGATCTCGTCCGCCTCGGGGCTCGGGGCCAGCAGCCAGCCGCGCAGTGCCGCCGCAGCCTGCACGAGGGCGTTGGCCCGCTCGACGACGCCCTGCGCCGAAGCCGCGTCCGGGAGCGTGGCGGCGTCTATCGCCTTCACCAGCCGCGTGAACTCCTTCAGCGTGAAGGTGCGGAGTCCCGCCGAGTGCCCCATGGAGACGACCTGCGCACGGTGGTCACGGGTCGCCGTAAGCACCAGGTCGGCACGGATGACGTGCTCGTCCAGCAGCTCCCGTCCGCGGAAGCCCTCGGGGTCCGCTCCGAGCTCCAGCAGCACCTCGGCGGCGTGCTCCTCCATGGGTGCGCCCTCGTGCCCCCAGGTGCCCGCGCTCTCCACGACGATGCCGCCGCTGCGCCCGTCCCCCAGCCGCTCCGCCAGGGCATGCCGCGTCAGCCGCTCGGTCAGCGGCGAGCGGCAGACGTTGCCGGTGGAGACGTGGAGGATGCGGAAGATGCCATCGGTGCCGCTTATGCCGCCGGGGTCCGCGGTGCCACGCCCGTGCGGGGTGTTCACTGCAGGCATCTCCCGGCCCGGTGGGCGCTCGTCGGGGTCGTGCGCGCCGTGCCGGTCCCTGCGGCCGCGGCGGGGCGGGTACGGGAGCGGGTGCGGAGGCGGAAGGGCGGAGACGGCCGTACGAGCGTCCTGAGGGGCTGCACGCCCCCTGTCATGACGCCACCTCCAGGTCGGGTACGACCTTGCGCAGCTCCTCCGCGCTCAGGGCGCCCGCACGCAGCAGCACGGGGTTCTTCCCCGTCACGTCGACGATGGAGGAAGGCACCGAGTCCGGCGTCGGGCCGCCGTCCAGGTAGACGGCGACGGACTCGCCCAGCATCTCCTGTGCGGCGTCGCAGTCCTGCGGCGCGGGGTGGCCGCTGAGGTTGGCCGAGGAGACGGCCATCGGCCCGAACTCCTTGAGCAGTTCGATCGCGACGGGGTGCAGCGGCATCCGTACGGCGACGGTGCCCCGCGAGTCGCCCAGGTCCCACGTCAGCGACGGCTGGTGACGGGCGACGAGGGTCAGCGCGCCCGGCCAGAAGGCGTCCACGAGCTCCCAGGCGGACTCGGAGAAGTCGGTGACCAGGCCGTGCAGCGTGTTCGGCGAGCCGACGAGCACGGGCGAGGGCATGTTGCGGCCGCGGCCCTTGGCCTCCAGCAGGTCGCCGACGGCGTCCGGGCTGAAGGCGTCGGCGCCGATCCCGTAGACGGTGTCCGTGGGGAGTACGACGAGTTCACCGCGGCGGACCGCCGAAGTGGCCTCGCGCAGGCCGGTCTTGCGGTCGGTCGAGTCCGTGCAGTCATAACGCCGTGCCATCACGGCACCTCCCTGCGGGCTGTGGCGAATCGGGGCCGGTTGTTGAGGTCGGGGTGGTCTGCGGCGTCGGCCCAGCCGCGGTCCTCGGTGAAGATCCAGGGGACTTGGCCGCCCTGGGTGTCGGCGTGCTCGACGACCACCACGCCGCCGGGGCGCAGCAGCCGGTGCGCCGCGCGCTCCAGGCCGCGGATGGTGACCAGCCCGTCCTCCCCCGAGAACAACGCGAGTTCGGGATCGTGGTCCCGGGCCTCGGGTGCCACATACTCCCATTCGGTGAGCGGGATGTACGGCGGGTTGGCGACCACCAGGTCGACCTGGCCGTCGAGTTCGGGCAGGGCCGTGAGCGCGTCCCCGTGGTGCAGGACGACGCGGCTGCCCTCCACGTTCTTCACCGCCCAGCTGTAGGCGCCCTCGTCCAGTTCGACGGCGTGCACCCGCGAGCGCGGCACTTCCTGCGCGAGGGCGAGCGCGATGGCGCCCGAGCCGGTGCACAGGTCGACGATGAGAGGTTCGGCCACGTCCATGGCCCGGACCGCGTCTATCGCCCAGCCGGCCACCGACTCGGTCTCGGGCCGGGGCACGAACACCCCTGGCCCCACCTGGAGTTCGAGGTACCGGAAGAAGGCCCGCCCGGTGATGTGCTGGAGCGGCTCACGCGCCTCACGGCGGGCCACCGCCTCCCAGTACCGGGCGTCGAAGTCGGCGTCGGAGACCCTGTGCAGCTCACCGCGCTTGACGCCGTGCACGAACGCGGCGAGTTCCTCCGCGTCGAACCTCGGCGAGGGCACGCCGGCGTCGGCGAGCCGCTGGGTCGCCTGTGCCACCTCGGTGACGAGCAGGCCGCGGCGGTTCGGGGGCTGCCCCCCGGACGAATGCAGCATCGTGAGTTCCCTACCACCCGTCCGTACAAGCGCTCTACTGGGCCGCGGCCAGCTTGGCCGCGGAGTCGGCGTCGACGCACGCCTGGATCACCGGGTCCAGTTCTCCGTCGAGCACCTGGTCCAGGTTGTACGCCTTGAAGCCCACCCGGTGATCGGAGATCCGGTTCTCCGGGAAGTTGTACGTGCGCACCCGCTCCGACCGGTCCACCGTACGTACCTGGCTGCGACGGGCGTCCGACGCCTCCTGGTCCGCCTCCTCCTGGGCGGCGGCCAGCAGCCGCGCGCGCAGGATGCGCAGCGCCTGCTCCTTGTTCTGCAGCTGGCTCTTCTCGTTCTGGCACGAGACCACGATGCCCGTGGGTTCGTGGGTGATCCGCACGGCGGAGTCGGTGGTGTTGACCGACTGGCCGCCCGGGCCGGAGGAGCGGTAGACGTCGATGCGCAGATCGTTCGCGTTGATCTCGACGTCCACGTCCTCCGCCTCGGGGAGGACGAGGACGCCCGCCGCCGAGGTGTGGATGCGGCCCTGCGACTCGGTCGCCGGCACGCGCTGCACCCGGTGCACGCCGCCCTCGTACTTCAGCCGCGCCCACACGCCCTGGCCGGGCTCCGACGCTCCGGAACCCCCCTTGGACTTCACGGCCACCTGCACGTCCTTGTAGCCGCCCAGATCGGACTCCGTCGACTGGATCAACTCGGTCTTCCAGCCGACGCGTTCGGCGTAGCGCAGATACATCCGCAGCAGGTCGCCGGCGAAGAGTGCGGACTCGTCGCCGCCCTCGCCCGCCTTGATCTCGAGGATGACGTCCTTGTCGTCGCTCGGGTCGCGCGGCACCAGCAGCAGCCGGAGCTTGTCCGTCAGCTCTTCGCGCTGCCCCTCGAGCTCCTTGACCTCGGCGACGAAATCGGAGTCGTCGGCGGCGAGTTCGCGAGCCGTCACCAGGTCCTCACCGGCCTGCTTCCACGAGCGGTACGTGGCGATCACGGGCGTCAGCTCGGCGTACCGCTTGTTGAGCTTGCGGGCGCGCGCCTGATCGGCGTGGATCGCCGGGTCGGCGAGCTGCTTCTCCAGCTCCGCGTGCTCGCCGATCAGTTCCTCGACCGCCTCGAACATCGTTTGTCCCTTACGTGGAAGAAGAAAGTGCCGGGCAGCGCAAAAGAGCGCCGGTCCCTCACGCCCGGCGCGGGGGCGTGCCGAGGACCGGCGCTCGAGCGGTGCTACTTCTTCTTGGCGTTACCGGCGCTCTTGCCGAAGCGGGCCTCGAAGCGGGCCACGCGGCCTCCGGTGTCGAGGATCTTCTGCTTGCCGGTGTAGAAGGGGTGGCACGCGGAGCAGATGTCGGCGCGGATGACGCCGCTGCCGACCGTGCTGCGCGTGGTGAAGGAGTTGCCACAGGTGCAGCTGACCTGGGTCTCCACGTACTCGGGGTGGATGTCCTGCTTCAAGGTGTCTCCTAGTTCCGGGAGGGCGCCGGGTCGGAAGGACGGATTGTCTTCCGTGAACCGGAGCCGACGGTCCAGTCTGCCATCACTGGCCGTGCCTCCCAAAACCGGGGGCGGGCGGTGATTATTCCGCGATCCGGCACATGAGCGGGCGTACGGCCCGGGTGCGCCCCGCCCGGGAGCGCCGGGCGCGGCTAGCGCACGACGGCGCCGATGTCGGTCCGGTCGCCCGCCGAGCCCTTCGTCGCCGACTCCGGTATGGCCGCGTCCCGCTTGAGCGCCGACCACATCTTCCGCGCCTTGGACTCCATCGGCACGACCCGGTTCGGGTCGGCGGGGTCGTAGGTGACGGGCAGCGTCGAGAACGCGATGTCGTCGGACTTCACGCTCTTGAGCAGCTTGGCCACACCCACGAGGTCGGCGACCGAGTCCAGCTCGGAGTCCGTGGTCACGGCGGATGTGGCGCTGTCCGCGAGGTTGTAGAGCTTCTTCGGACTGCTGAAGACCCCGACGCTGTCGGCCTGGTCCATCAGCGCCTTCACGAACGCCTGCTGGAGCTGGATGCGGCCCAGGTCGCTGCCGTCGCCGACCGCGTGCCGGGTACGTACGAGCCCGAGGGACTGCTCGCCGCTGAGCTTGTGGCGGCCGGGCTCCAGGGCCAGGTGGCTGTCCTTGTCGTCGATCGGCTTCCCGGTGGTGACCTCGACGCCGCCGAGGGTGTCGATGAGCTTCTTGAAGCCGGCGAAGTCGACCTCGACGTAGTGGTCCATGCGCACGCCGGACATCGATTCGACGGTCTTGACCGCGCAGGCCGGTCCGCCCACCTCGTAGGCGGAGTTGAACATCGTCCGCTGTGCGGGCGCCGTACCGCTGCCGTCGTCCTTCGCGCACCCGGGGCGCTCGACGATGGTGTCGCGCGGTATCGAGACCACGCTCGCCCTGTCGTGCTCCTTGTTGACGTGCACGATCATCGCTGTGTCGGAGCGGGCACCGGCCTGGCCCCTGCCGTACTCGGCATTGGCGCCGGAGCGGGTGTCGGAGCCGAGGACGAGTATGTCCACGGAGCCGTCGGGGGCGTCGTCGGGCCGGTCCTTGCCGAGTTCGGCGTTGATGTCGACGCCTGAGATGTTGCCGTTCAGCTTGACGTAGGCGAAGCCGAGCCCGGACCCGCCGAGGACGAAGACGCCCCCCGCCGTCCAGGCGGCCGCCTTGAGGAGCCGCCGGCGGTGATCGAGCGGCTTACGACGGCGTCCGGTGGCACGGAGACCGCCCGGGGAGCGGCCCCCGGCCGCCGCCTGCCCGTCCGTGTGGTCGTCCGCCATCGTCACTTCCTCAGTCCTGCTCTGGCTGCGCCTGCCGTCGTTGCCGGTGCGGGTACGCGACCGCTGCCGGGCGGGGCCCGGGTGCCGCACCGGAGTCACGCCCCGCGAAGAGTGGCACACACGGTGACTTCGACGCCTCTGCTGTGATGATCGGCGCGGGTTCGTACAGAGAGTGGCCGTACGCGTCCGACCTGCGGCGATGCGCCAACTCAGCGATGAGCAGCGGTATGCCGGCGGGCCGTGGGTGTGGGCAAGCTCTCAGCGTCCGTCACGCACAGCGAGGACCGCCCCACCACATGTGGTGGGGCGGTCCTCGTCGACCGGGCCCTCAAGGCCCCGGCGGAGCGGCCTTCGTCAGTCGCCGCCGTTGCCGGGCGTGGGCGTCGTCTTCTGGATCTGGAGCAGGAACTCGGTGTTCGACTTCGTCTGCTTCATCTTGTCCAGGAGCAGTTCGATGGCCTGCTGCTGGTCCAGGGCGTGCAGCACGCGGCGGAGCTTCCAGATGATCTGGAGCTCGTCCGACGGCATGAGGATCTCTTCCTTGCGGGTGCCGGAGGCGTCCACGTCCACGGCGGGGAAGATGCGCTTCTCGGCGAGCTTCCGGTCGAGCTTGAGCTCCATGTTGCCGGTGCCCTTGAACTCCTCGAAGATCACCTCGTCCATGCGCGAACCGGTCTCCACCAGCGCGGCGGCCAGGATCGTCAGCGAACCGCCGTCCTCGATGTTGCGCGCCGCACCGAAGAACTTCTTCGGCGGGTACAGCGCGGTGGAGTCCACACCACCGGAGAGGATGCGCCCCGAGGCCGGAGCCGAGAGGTTGTAGGCGCGCCCGAGCCGGGTGATGTTGTCCAGCAGCACGACCACGTCGTGACCGAGCTCCACGAGCCGCTTCGCGCGCTCGATCGCCAGCTCCGCGATCGTGGTGTGGTCCTCGGCGGGACGGTCGAAGGTCGAGGAGATGACCTCTCCCTTGACCGACCGCTGCATGTCGGTGACCTCTTCGGGCCGCTCGTCGACCAGAACCACCATCAAGTGGCACTCGGGGTTGTTCACCGTGATCGAGTTCGCGATGGACTGGAGCACCATCGTCTTGCCCGCCTTGGGCGGTGCCACGATCAGACCTCGCTGGCCCTTGCCGATCGGCGAGACCAGGTCGATGATCCGCGAGGTCAGGTGGTTCGGCTCCGTCTCCAGCCGCAGCCGCTCCTGCGGGTACAGCGGGGTGAGCTTGTTGAACTCCGCCCGCGACTTGCCGCCCTCGGGAGTCGCGCCGTTGACCGAGTCGAGGCGCACCAGCGCGTTGAACTTCTCCCGCCGCTCGCCCTCGCGGGGCTGACGGACCGCACCGGTGATGTGGTCGCCCTTGCGCAGTCCGTTCTTGCGGACCTGTGCCAGCGACACGTACACGTCGTTCGGGCCCGGCAGGTATCCGGAGGTCCGCACGAACGCGTAGTTGTCGAGGATGTCGAGGATCCCGGCAACCGGGATCAGGACGTCGTCCTCGGCGACCTGCGGCTCGAATTCGTCACGCCCGCCGCGACGGCCGCGGCGGTCACGGTAGCGGCCCCTGCGGCCACGCCGGCCGCCTTCGAAATCGTCGTCGTCACGACGGCCGCCGCCGCCCTGGTTCTGGTTCTGGCCGCCGCCCTGGCTCTGACCGCCGCCGTCGCCGCCCTTGCCGCGGCCGCGCTGACGGTCGCGCTTGGAGGGACGGTCCTGCTGCTGCCGCCCGCCGCCGTCACCCCGGCCGTCGTTGCGGTCGCCCCGGGAGCCGTCGCCACGGGCCTCGCCCTTGCCGGACTGGCCGCCGTCCTGCTGCCGGCCCTCGGCCGCGTCCACGGCGGCCTCGGCCTTGCCGTTGCCTTCACTCCGCTCGCGGCGGCCGCGCCGCCCGTCCGCGGCCTTCTCCTCGTTGGCCGGCTGGCCGGGGATGTCGATCTGCTGGGCGTCCTGCCCGCCGTCAGCGGCGTCGTCGCCCGTACGCGCCTTGGAGGTCGCCCGGCGCTTCGGCTTGGTGCCCGCGTCCCCGGCTTCCCCGTCGGCGGCGTTCCCGGCGTCCTTCGCACGGTCAGGAGCAGCTGACGGTCCGCCAGAACCGCCCGACTGCTTCTCCTTGATGGTTTCGATCAACTGGCTCTTGCGCATCCGCGCGGTGCCTTTGATGCCGAGACCGGAGGCGACTTGCTGGAGCTCGGCGAGAACCATGCCCTCAAGCCCGGTGCCGGAGCGCCGACGCTTGGGCGCAGCACCGGAGGCAGGCGCGGCAGAAGCGTCCGTAGCAGGCGCGTCGGCATTGTTCCCGGACGTACCCCCGGAAGGGGTACCACCCGAGCCGCCGGCCTCGGAGGCAGCGGCGTTCACGCCCATCAGATCGGTGGTGTCGCTCACTAAGGGTCCTTCCCTGGAGCGGACGTCGGCCTGTCTGGCTCGGCGACCGGTCGTGCTGTCCGGCGGGGGTCCTGTACGAGCGGACCTGACCGAAACGGTGGTCCCGCCTGCATGTGTGGCGGGGAGATCAATTCATGGTTCGACGTACAACAAAGGACGTGTTGTCCTGCACGTCGGCTCCGGAGCGTGCTCGAGACTGCCAAGCGAGGCGAAGCAGCGTGGGAGGCTCCTGGAAGAAGAGGCGATCCCTGGGGCTCTGCCCTGGGGGACCACACAAGCACTGCACTCTACGGGCCACCACAGGATTTCACGTGTGGACCACGAGACTGCGAGTACAGACTTGAGGTTAACACTACCGGATCCAACAAACATTCCCCCTCTCTCGGATCTCTCCCGGATCTCTCCGGTCGTCGTCCTCTGCCCGGGCCCCGACCGGCCCGGAGAGTTCCTGTCCTGTCACTGAGGTGCGCCGCGGGCCGTACCGTCCGCCTTGAGCGGCAGCACGCACGCGCCCGCGGCGTCGAGGCTCAGCCTGTTCGCCGTCCATTGCTCTCCTGCCAGGCGGGCCACCTTCTCGGCGGCTCCGTCCCCCTCGGGAAGCGCGAGCACCGTGGGCCCCGCACCCGAGACAACTGCTGGGACGTCATCGGCCCGCAATCGGTTCAGCAGTTCCACGCTCTCCTGCATCGCCGGAGCCCGGTACTCCTGGTGCAGGCGGTCCTCCGTCGCGGGCAGCAGCAGATCGGGGCGCCTGGTCAGCGCCTCGACGAGCAGCGCGGCCCGTCCCGCGTTGAACGCCGCGTCCACATGCGGCACATGACGGGGCAACAGTCCGCGGGCCGTCTCCGTCAGCAGTGGTCTGGCCGGCACGAAGACCACCGGTACGACGGACGCCGCCGGCTCCATCCTGATGGCACGTGCCGCACCGGCGTCCATCCACGCGAGGGTGAAGCCGCCGAGCAGACAGGCGGCGACGTTGTCCGGATGGCCTTCGATCTCGGTGGCCAGCTCCAGCATCGCGGCGTCGTCCAGCCGGGCCTCCCCGCCCGTGGTGACCGCGCGGGCGGCCATGATGCCGGCGCAGATCGCGGCGGAGGACGAGCCGAGGCCGCGTCCGTGCGGGATGCGGTTCGCGCACACGACCTCCAGACCTCGCGGCTGCCCGCCGAGCAGGTCGAAGGCTGTGCGCAGCGACCGTACGAGCAGGTGGTCCTCGTCGCGGGGGAGTGTCTCGGCGCCCTCACCGGCGATGTCGATGTGCAGCCCGGCATCGGCGACCCGTACCACGACGTCGTCGTAGAGCCCCAGCGCAAGGCCCAGGGTGTCGTAGCCGGGGCCGAGGTTGGCGCTTGTGGCGGGAACGCGCACACGGACAGCTGCGGCGCGGAACGCGGGGCCGGCCATCTCCCGATGACTCTCCTTGGTTGGTCGAGACGATTTCCCGTAGGACCGCGGCGTGACGCCGGACCGGTCGATGACCCAGTGTGTTCCGGACCTTACGGGCCGGACGTGACCCCCGGCGGACACGGGGGACCGAAGTAGGTGCGGGGGGTTCGGGGTTGTTCGAGACAGGTTCAAGCTTATCGAAGGAAGGTTCACCGACGACACAGGGCGCACGGGAGGCGCACGATGCGTGTCGTATACGGCTCCGCGCTCCCTCGCCGCCGCCCCCTGCCGGCAGGGGGCAGGCCCGCTCCCGCACCGGCGGCGTCCCGCCCGGACGGAAGCAGTCACCAGGTGACTGCCCCGATCCGGGCCGGCGGACACCTCAGGCGAGACCCAGCCGTTCGGCTGCCGCGTCCGCGTCGATCGGCACGATCACCGGCTGCGGAGCGCCCGCCACCGCCCAGTCCGGGTCCTTGAGGCCGTTGCCGGTCACGGTGCACACCACCCGCTGCCCCGGCTCCAGCTGCCCCTGCTCGGCCGCCTGCAGCAGCCCGGCCACGGACGCCGCCGAGGCGGGTTCCACGAAGACGCCCTCCCGCTGCGCCAACAGCTTGTAGGCGCGCAGGATTTGACGGTCCGTCACCGCGTCGATCAAGCCGCCCGACTCGTCCCGTGCCCGCTCGGCGAACTCCCACGAAGCGGGATTGCCGATCCTGATGGCGGTGGCGATGGTGCTGGGGTCCTTCACCGCCTCGCCGCGCACGATGGGCGCCGCACCGGACGCCTGGAATCCCCACATGCGGGGCGTGCGGGTCGCCGGGCCGTCCGCCGCGTATTCGCGGTAACCCCGCCAGTACGCGGTGATGTTGCCCGCGTTGCCGACCGGCAGGACATGGACGTCGGGCGCGTCCCCGAGCATGTCGACGACCTCGAAGGAAGCGGTCTTCTGGCCTTCGATGCGGTGCGGGTTGACCGAATTCACCAGCGCCACCGGGTACTTGTCGGAAAGGCCGCGAGCGAGGGTGAGACAGTCGTCGAAATTGCCCTCCACCTGGAGGATCTTGGCGCCGTGCACCAGAGCCTGGCCCATCTTGCCGAGCGCGATCTTGCCCTGGGGGACGAGGACCGCACAGACCATGCCCGCCCGTACGGCATAGGCCGCCGCCGACGCCGAAGTGTTGCCGGTGGACGCGCAGATGACGGCCTGAGCGCCCTCCTCCTTGGCCTGCGTGATGGCCATCGTCATGCCGCGGTCCTTGAAGGAACCGGTGGGGTTCGCGCCCTCGACCTTGAGATGGACGTCGCAGCCGGTGAGTTCGGAGAGCAGCTGCGCCGGTACGAGCGGAGTGCCCCCCTCGCGGAGGCTCACGGGGGTCGTGCCGGGGCGTAGGGAGAGCCGCTCGCGGTACTCCTCGATGACTCCTCGCCACTGCCGGGTGACGGTGGCGGGCCCGGAAGCTCCCCGGGCGGACGGTTCGGATGCCGCTGAAGCCGCTGACGCTGCGGATGCTCCGGATGCGGATGCTGCGCTTTCCATGGTGGTCACTGTCCTTCGACTCCCCTGCTGCCCTATTCGCCCTCGACCCGCATGATGCTGGCGACGCCGCGCACCGTGTCCAGTTTGCGCAGTGCTTCGACGGTCGCGCTGAGCGCGGCGTCCGCCGCGCGGTGGGTGACGACGACGAGCCACGCGTCGCCGTCCTTGCCCTGCTGCCGGACGGTGTCGATGGAGACCCCGTGCTCCGCGAAGACGGTGGCCACCTGGGCGAGGACGCCGGGTTTGTCCGCCACGTCGAGGCTGATGTGGTACCGCGTGACGACCTCGCCCATGGGGGAGACCGGCAGCTGCGTGTACGACGACTCACCGGGCCCCCGGCCGCCGCTGAGCTTGTTGCGGCAGGCGGCCACCAGGTCGCCCAGCACGGCGGAGGCCGTGGGCGCGCCGCCCGCCCCGGGTCCGTAGAACATCAGCTGGCCGGCGGCGTCCGACTCGACGAAGACCGCGTTGTACGCCTCGCGGACGTTGGACAGCGGATGACTGAGCGGAATCATCGCGGGATGCACGCGCGCCGTGACGGAGCGGCCGTCGGCGGCGCGCTCGCAGATGGCCAGCAGCTTGACCGTGCAGCCCATGCGCTTCGCGGAGGCGATGTCGGAGGCGGTGACCTCGGTCAGGCCCTCGCGGTGCACGTCGTCGAGGCGTACGCGCGTGTGGAAGGCGATACCGGCGAGGATCGCGGCCTTGGCGGCGGCGTCGAACCCCTCGACGTCGGCGGTCGGGTCGGCCTCCGCGTAGCCGAGGGCGGTGGCCTCGTCGAGCGCCTCGCCGTACCCGGTCCCGCTGGAGTCCATCCGGTCGAGGATGAAGTTCGTGGTGCCGTTGACGATGCCGAGGACGCGGTTGACCTTGTCACCGGCCAGGGACTCGCGCAGCGGCCTGACCAGCGGGATCGCGGCCGCGACGGCCGCTTCGTAGTACAGGTCGGCGCCGTGTTTCTCCGCAGCCTCGTGGAGCGTGGGGCCGTCCTCGGCGAGGAGCGCCTTGTTGGCCGTCACCACGCTGGCGCCGTTCTCGAAGGCGGAGGTGATCAGCGCGCGGGCGGGTTCGATGCCGCCGATGACCTCGACGACGACGTCGATGTCCGCACGCCTGGCGAGAGCGGCCGCGTCCGTGGTGACCAGGGCGGGGTCGATGCCCTCGCGCACACGGTCGGGGCGGCGCACGGCCACCCCCGCCAGTTCGACGGGGGCGCCTATGCGGGCTGCGAGGTCCTCGGCGTGCGTCGTCATGATGCGTGCCACCTCTGAGCCGACCACTCCACAGCCCAGCAGCGCCACCTTCAGCGGACGCGTACGCATCATCCGACCTCGCCTCTCGTCATTTCCTGTGCTGTCAGTCTCACGTAAGGATCGGGAGAATCGACGCCCGTTCCAACATGTGGGACGTATATCTCGCTAACCGACATCGAGTCGCAAGAGATCTTCTTCCGTCTCCCTGCGGATGATCACTCGGGCCGCGCCGTCGCGTACCGCGACGACGGGCGGCCGCAGCGCGTGGTTGTAGTTGTTCGCCATCGAACGGCAGTAGGCGCCCGTCGCGGGAACGGCGAGGAGGTCCCCCGGCGCGACGTCCGCGGGCAGGAAGGCGTCCCGCACGACGATGTCCCCGCTCTCGCAGTGCTTGCCCACGACGCGCGAGAGCATCGGCTCGGCGTCCGACGCCCGGGAGACCAGCGAGACGCTGTACTCGGCGTCGTAGAGCGCGGTGCGGACGTTGTCCGACATGCCTCCGTCCACGCTGACGTACGTACGCAGGCCGGGCAGCTCCTTGACCGTCCCCACCTCGTAGACCGTGCACGCCGAAGGCCCGACGATGGCGCGGCCCGGCTCGACGGACAGCCGGGGCACGGCGAGTTCCGCTCCCCGGCACTCGCGGCTGACGATCTCGCGGAGCGACTTGGCGATTGTGTGCGGTTCGCTGGGGTCGTCCTCGGGTGTGTAGGCGATGCCGAGGCCGCCGCCGAGGTCGATCTCCGGCAGTTCCAGGCCGTGCTCGTCACGGATGTCCGCGAGCAGGCCGACGACGCGGTGTGCGGCCACCTCGAAGCCCGAGGTGTCGAAGATCTGCGAGCCGATGTGCGAGTGGATGCCGACCAGTTCCAGGCTGTCCAGCTTCAGCACGCGGCGCACCGCCTCGGCCGCCTGCCCCCCGGCGAGCGCGAGTCCGAACTTCTGGTCCTCGTGCGCGGTCGCGATGAACTCGTGGGTGTGCGCCTCGACGCCGACGGTGACCCGGATCTGGACCGGCTGGCGCCTGCCCAGCGTGTCGGCGATGTGGGCGACGCGGACGATCTCCTGGAAGGAGTCCAGGACGATACGCCCCACGCCTGCCTCGATCGCCTGGCGGAGCTCGGCGGACGACTTGTTGTTGCCGTGCAGTGCGATCCGCTCGGGCGGCATGCCGCCGGCGAGAGCGATCGACAGTTCACCGCCGGAGCAGACGTCGAGGTTGAGCCCCTCCTCGGTCAGCCAGCGCACGACCGCGCGGGAGAGGAACGCCTTGCCCGCGTAGAAGACGTCGGCGTCCGGGCCGAAGGCGTCACGCCAGGCGCGGCAGCGGGTGCGGAAGTCGTCCTCGTCGAGCACGAAGAGCGCCGTACCGAACTCTTCGGCCAGCTCGGCGAGGCCGAGACCGCCGATGCTGACGGAGCCGGCCCCGGAACGGGCCGTCGTGAGGGGCCAGACCTTGGGGTCGAGTGCGTTGAGGTCGGCGGGCGGTGCCGTGTAGTGCCCCTCGGGGAGCACATCGGCGTACCGCGGGCCCGCGGGGTGGGCGGAGCGGCTCATGCGGGGGCCTCGCTCTCACTGTGCAGGAGGGGGAGGTGGGAGTGCGGGTTCATGTCGGTCGTGCGTCCTTTGCGAAGTCTGGGACGTCCCGGAGGCCGGGCGCTCGCGGGGTGCGAGGGAGCTCTCGGCCGCGGGGGACTCGGGATCTCTCGGTCGGGGCCCGCCGTGAGGTCTCACGCGGAGACTCAGAGGCGGGCGGGCGCGGTGACGCCGAGCTGGGACAGGCCGCCTGCCAGCACCGCCCCGGTGGCTTCGACGAGGGCCATCCGGGCACGGTGGGCGGCCCCGGGTTTCTCGTCACCGCGGGGCAGGGGCGGACATCGGTCGTGGAACTCGAAGAAGGCATCGCCCACGGCCACGAGATGACGGGCCTGCCGTGCCGGGTCGGACTGCTCACTGATGCGCCGGTGGTCGGCGAGGAGCGCGAGCAGGGCGCGTGCGCTGGGACTTCCGTACGGGGAGCGCGGGCGTCCGTCGCTGCTGTCGCAGTTCCGCACCCTGTCACTGTCGCTGCTGTTGCCGTCGCTGTCGCTGCTGTCGCTGTCGCTGGGTGCGACGCCGGGGCTGGGGCTGTGCTTGCCGGTGCACGCGTACGGGTCGCCGCAGAAGCCCAGGTCACGGGCGTTGCGTGAGAGGGCGCGGGTGCGGGCGTGTGCGTACTGGACGTGGAAGAGCGGGCTGGAGCGGGATGTCCGCACGGCGAGCGCGGCCGGGGCGTCGCCGGTGACGGCGCTCCACCGGGCGATGTCGGTGGCGGGATCGTCGGGGGCGGGATCGTCGCTGGGCGCGGCCCCTTCGGCGGTGGCGGCGATGGCGGTAGCGGTGGCAGCGGTGGCGGTAGCGGTGGCAGCGGTGGCAGTGCGGGCCGGGACGGTACGGACGGGAGCGTCGGCGCCGACGCCGGTGTGGGCACGCGCGGCCCGCGTCAGCTCTTCGACGAGCGCCGCCCTGGCCCGGTCCTCCAACGTGATGTTGAGAAAGCCGCCGCCCGTGACCTCCACGCTCCGCACGCCGTCCTGCTCCGCGAGCCTCGCCCGGAGGACCTGCGCCACCTCGTACGGCGCCACCCCGGACGCCTTCGCCAACCGGAAGGCGACGCTGACCGAGTAATCCCCCTCGCCACGCTTCGGCGGCGCCTCGACCACCACCCGCTCCGGCAGTTCGAGGCCGTCCCGCGTCGGGAGCAGGAGCTCACCTCTCTGGGCGGCGCAGCGCACTGTGTGCAGGACAGTGCGGGAGAGCTGGGCGGGTGTCACGGAGCAAGCGTATGGGAGAGGGGGTGGGTGTGCGCGAACCGGTTTGCCCGAGACGTGCGGAGGCGTGGCGGAGACCCCCCGGGGGCGGCCACTGAGGGCGGCGTCGGAGCGTAACCGCTGGTGACGGTGGGCGCCGACGGGCAGCCGTTCCGCCACGAGACTGCCGATCCGGCACCCCGAGGCGTCGGGGACCGGCCGGGGCACGGAGGCGTGCGTCAGGGGGGAACGCGTCAGGGGGGAACGCGTCAGGGGCGCGCCTGCCCCACGGCCGACTCCTCCCCCTCCTCCTTGGTCTCGCTCCCGCCGGTCGCACCGGTCGCACCGGTCAACTGCCGTACCATACGGACCAGTTCGGACGGCTCGAAGGGCTTCGCCAGCAGTGCGTCGACCGGTGGCTCCCGCCCTTCGTCGTCGCCGAGATGAGAGCGTCCGCTCACGATCGCCACGGGGATGTGGCGCGTACGGGGATCGGAGCGGAGGCGGGCTGCTGTGCGCAGACCGTCGAGGCGGGGCATCATCACGTCGAGCGTGACGAGATCGGGACGGACACCGTGCACGACGTCCAGGCACTCGACACCGTCGGCGGCGGTCACGACCTCGAAGCCTTCCAGCTCGAGATTGACCTTGATCAGCTGCCGGACAACCTTGTCGTCGTCCACGACAAGAACCCGGCCGGACATACCTGGCACGCCACAAAGCCTAGGCACACCCCTCCCCCGTCGTCCGGGTTTTGCCCTTTTCCACCCCTGCGGGCGGCGCACCGTCACAACATCCACACCCGTCCCCACACGGGCGTCAGGCCCTGAAACCCGGTTCCGGTGCACCACCACCGAGCTGGTACTGTTCTTCCTGTCGCCGCCGACAAGCGCCGACGAGCCCCCGTAGCTCAGGGGATAGAGCAACGGCCTCCGGAGCCGTGTGCGCAGGTTCGAATCCTGCCGGGGGTACTTCTCATCAAGTACCCAAACGCCCCGCCACCAGCCATGATGCTGAGTGCGGGGCGTTGTTGCGTGTGCAGCCGAACGCGGCTCGAAGCAGCCTCATGACAGTGATCATGTTGTAATAGCGTCATGATCTTGGATGGCTTCGGCCCAGGTCAGGGCCGGTTTCACGCGGCTTCGACGTAGTGGCTTGAGAGCACGCCGAAAGCCCCGGATCTCTCCGGGGCTCTGGTCGTTCTGTCAGCATGGCCGGGCTACTCCGTCTCCTCCAGGCCCTTCATGATCCGCTCGTTCATCTCCGCTTCCTGACCGTCGATGCACTTGGCGTAGATCTTGAGCAGCACCTCCACCGAGTGGCGGCTCGTCGAGCGACCTCCGGAGCAGGGACACCGGAGTTGAGCCACTGAGAGACGCAGGCGTGCCGCAGGTCGTACGGCTTTGCGGCCAGCGCCGCTCCGCCGCCGGTAGCGAGGCCCGCTCCAACCAGCGCAGGGCCGTCGCGACATCTTCCCGCCGCTCCCGCTCACGGCGTGGGGTCGGCAAGACGTAGGAACGCAGCGCTCGGCGAACCACCGCCGGTTCCGGGCGACCCCGAGCCGCTTTGGTCAGGGCCGGCACCGCCACGGCCAGACTCATCCGGCCCGCGCCCGATCCTCACCAACGCTCCGCCGCCTTCCGCAGGGTGAGCAGTTGGCGGCGCATCATGGCGAGGTCGCCCCACGCCAGCAGCGGACGGCGCAGCCGCCCCAGCATCCCTTCCGCGCCGCCCACCACGAGCTTCGCGACCAGCCTGGTACTCCCGGGCCCCTCCTCGGTCACCGCGTAGGTGACGGCGAAGTCCCCGAACATGCGCCTGCCTTGGGCGGAGTCCAGGGCCAGGGTCAGATGCCGGTCAGTCGAGAAGCCGGCCAGCCGGAAGATCCGCATGACCCGCTGGCCTGTCTCCAGATGCTCCACGCCAGGGGTGAGCCTGCGGGGGCTCCGGCGTCCGCGATTGTCCAGCAAGTCGTAGCTGTACGGGGCGATTTTGAGCTGGCACAGCCAGCGAAAGACGGTGGCGCGGTCCGCGGCGACGGTGACCGCGCGGAACCACTCCTCGCGGGGCCCGTGGATCAGCCCGTCGCACGGATAGGCCCTGCGGACCTCGTCCTCCCGTGCGCCCCACACCCGCGGCAGTCGCCCGCGGACCGTCGTATCGCGTCTGCCGTTCACATGTGCAGCGTCCGCCCGACCGCTCCTGAAGGTCAACCGGCGCCGAAGCCGCCGGCGTCCGCGCAACAGGCCGCTGCATGACCCCAGTCGGCTGTCCGTATGACCGCACTTCACGCGAAAGAGTTGCGTTCCGGCGGATAGGCTTTACCGGTACGGGCCGGGTCGGAGCGGCCGTCGACAGACCGGCCCGGGCAGAGATCCGCGGCAGGGGGACGAAAGTCATGGAAGGCACGGCGGGGCTGCAGATCGCCGCGAAGACGGTCGCACCTCTGCTGACGCGGCTGCTGCTGCCCGCTTCCCGCCTACCGGCCGCCGAGTACAACGAGCCCGCGATCCGCGTGCGCCGGCTGCTGTCCTTCGCACGGGAACACCGCACGCTCACCGAGGACGATCTGCACAAGCTCGCACGGGAGTTGGTGCGCCGCGCCGTACGGGCCGCGGGTCCGCACGATCCGCCCGTGGTTCCCGAGCAGCGCGACGCCGTCGGGCAGGCCCTGACCCGTACGCTGCATGCGCTCGGCGACCTGGAAATGGACGACGTGCAGGCGGTGGCGCTGGGTCCGGAGGCGCTGGCGGAGAAGCTCGCGCAGGCAGCGGGCGCCCAGACGCGGCGGCTGCTGGGCGAGGACGCCGGGCGCTTCCACGACCGGCTGCTGGTGACGGCGTGCGTGCACATCTTGCGCTTCTTCAGCGAACGACCCGGATTCGGCGCCCGTACGGACATCGAAGTGCGCCAGGAGCAACGCGAGATCCACCGGAAGGTCGAGCGCGTGCTGGAGCAGCTCGGCCGCCTCTCGCGCGAAGAGGCCGAGGGCGACGCGGAGTTCGAGGCGGACTACGCGGCGTTCGTCGCCCGCAGACAGAACCGGCTGGTCATCCACGGAGTCGACCTCAACGATCCCGACGACTCCAACTGGCCGCTGGAGAGCGCCTATCTCACGCTCGACGCCGTCCCCCTGCGCAGCGGTGCCGAGCCGGAGGACAACGGCGACCCGGGAGACGACTCCGACGGCGACGGTCCGGACACCGAGGGCGGCCAGCCACTGGAGGGCGCGTTCGCCGACCACGAGCGGCTGCTGCTGCGAGGTGTCGCCGGCACCGGCAAGACGACCCTCGTGCAGTGGCTCGCGTACATCACCGCACGGCAGAAAGGGGAAGCCGGGCGCGACCTCGCACCGCAGCTACTCGGCCGCGTCCCCTTCGTGCTGCCGCTGCGCACGCTCACGGGCAGGGACGCCCGACTGCCTTCGCCCAACGGCTTCCTCGGGTGGGCCGGCGGTGTGATGGACGCCCCGGAGGGCTGGGCCCAGCGCGTCATGAAGAGCGGACGCGCTCTGATGCTCGTCGACGGCGTGGACGAGATCCCGAAGGACCAGCGCGACGGTGTACGGGAGTGGCTGCGCGGCCTGATGGACGCCTACCCCGGCAATCTGTGGCTGGTCACCACGCGTCCCGCCGCCCTGGAACGCGGCTGGCTCTCGGGGGAGTCGTTCCGCGAGTACACGCTCAACGCCATGCGGCCCTCGGACACGAAGCGGTTCGTCGAGCGCTGGCACGTCGCGGCGGGTGCCGACCCGGAGTCCGGCAGGGACCTGGCCGAAGTGCTGCGGGTCACCCCCGAGTTGAGCAGGCTCGCCACCAACCCGCTGATGTGCGGGCTGATCTGCGCGCTGAACCGGGAGCGCCGCGGCGTGCTGCCCCACGACCGGATCACCCTGTACGAGGCGGCACTCGACATGCTGCTGCGGCGGCGCGACCCGGAGCGCAAGGTCTACACACTGCTCAACCGGGAAGCGGCCACCGAACCGCTCAAGGCGCTGGCGCACTGGCTGATCCGTAACGAGCGCATGCAACTCGACCGGGACGACGCGGCCGAGATCGTACGCCGCCTTCAGCTGTCCGTGCCGCGGCTGAAGCGCCTGGGCACCGCCGACGAGGCGCTGCAGTTCCTGCTGGAGCGCTCCGGTCTGCTGCGCGAACCCACGGACGGTGCGGTCGCCTTCATCCACCGCACCTTTCAGGACTTCCTCGGAGCCAAGGCCCTGCTCGAAGAACGCGACATGGGCATGCTGGTCAACAACGCGCACCTGGACGAGTGGGAGGACGTCGTGCAGATGGCGGTCGCGCAGGGCGACCACATGCAGCGCGCCGACATCCTCACCGGCCTGACCGACCGCGCCGATCAGGCGCAGGAACCCGCCGTACAGGACCGGCTGCGGCTGCTCGCCCTCGCCTCGCTGGAAGTGGCCACCAGACTGGACCCGGAGGTGGTCCAGACGGTACGGGACCAGGCCAGCCGCATGGTGCCGCCCAGGAGTCTGCGGCAGGCGCGAGGTCTGGCGCGTACCGGACCGCTGGTGCTCAATCTGCTGCCGGGAGCGGCCGAGCTGTCGGGCGACGAGGAACTGGCGACCGTGCATGCGATCTGCCAGATCGGGGGTGACGCCGCCATCTCCAGGCTCCAGGAGTTCCTGGACACCGGCCGGCCCTCCGTACGGGCGCAACTGCTGGGCCACTGGGACCGGTTCGATACCGAGACATACGCGACGGAGATCATCCGTCCGCTCCTGGCGTCGACACCCGGCGGACTGGTGACCGCGCGGTCGTCCGGCGAACTGGCGGCGCTGCGGGGCATGCCCGGCTGTGAACGGGTGGGCTGCCACGGGGACTTCGCGCTGGAGGACATCCTCGCGGCACTCGACCCGGGGAACCTGCGCGAGCTGCGGCTGCGCGGCACGCTCCAACTCGGCGACCTCGGTGTACTGGAGGAGTTCGGGTCCCTGGAGACCCTGGTCCTGGAGGGCTGCCGCAACCTGCGGGACCCCGCGCCGCTCGCGCGGCTCACGGGTCTGAAGCGGCTGACGCTGCGGAACCTTCCGGGATTCGAGCCGATGAGCGAACTCGAGGAGTGCGGCGAGCTGGACGAGCTGCACCTGGGGTCAGACGTGCCGTGGCGGGGGCTGACCGACCTGCCGTGCACGGGACGGCTCCGTGTGCTGTCGCTTCCTCCGGCGGCGACGGAGCTGGAGGGCATCGCGGCGTTCGGCGCCCTGGAGGAGTTGCGCCTGCGGGAGGCGAGCGGGCGTCTCGTACCGGACGAGTGGGGCGCCCTGCTGGCCGGTCTGCCGCGCCTGCGTACCCTGTCGCTCTCCCCGGCCCAGCTCAGCATGCTGCTGTTCGCCGCTCCCCGCGTGGAGATTCCGCAGGTGACGCGGCTGGAGGTGCGTGCCAGGGCACGGTCACGGCTGGACCTGGACATGATCGCCAGGCGGCTGCCGGGGCTGAGGGAGCTGTATGTCTCCCAGGCGGCCGAGATCGACCTCTCACAACTCGCGGGACTGCAGGAACTGCGCCACATACGGCTCGAATATCCGGGAACGGTCCATGGCACGAATCCGCGCCCGGAGACGATCGAGCTCGATGTTTACCCGCATTTGTGACCGTTCCGCGCCGCGACGGCTTCGGTGATGTCACACGCTGGCCACGGTTGGTGACGCACATGTAGGTTCGTTTGCTTCAGGCGTAGTTGGTGATTCGATGCGCGGGCTCGAGCGAATGACGCATCGGGGGAGTGTGCATGGCGGGGGAGAGAGCGCAGCGGCTGTACGGGCGTGATCCTCTGTTGCGATCGCTGATGCCTCAGTTGACCGGCCTGGCCTACGGCGAACGGGCCCGGGTCCGCTGGGAGCCCCGCGCGAGCCCCCCGGTCGTGCTGGTCGCCGGGCAGCACGGCATGGGACGCAGCGCCGTGCTGGAGGCTCTGGCCTCCGGATACTCCGGCCGGCTGCCGTTCGCGTACGTACGCGCCGTCCAGCCTGACCAGCGGCCCGCCGTGCCGCAGCAGGACGAGGAGCCGCGTACGGCCGCGACATTCGTCGAGCTCCTCCAGGAGCTGGTCTGCGGGCTCGCTCCCGGCCTCCCTACGCGGTATCCGCTGCGGCGCTCCGGCACGCGGCATCCCTTCCGTACGCTGCTGCCGGGGCTGATCGCCGTCTCCGGCTGGCAGCCCGGCGACGCCGACGAACGCGACGAGACATGTCTGCGCATCGCCAGGATGCTGACCGCGTGCGGCCTCGGCGGCCAGGACGTCAAACGGCTCCGCCGTACCTGGGCCGAGCATGTCGATCCCGCGGGGAGGGCCGCGGGGAGGGGCGATGAGCCAGGCGAACGGGGCGCGGCTTTCGAGCAGTTGACCCGGGACCTCGTCGACAGGTTCGCGCAGATGTGTCCGATCGGGCCCGCGCAGGCCTGGTACGCGGAACAGTACGGTGAGGCGGCCACGGGGGACGGGGAAGGCCCGTCTCCGCTGGTGCGCCTCGGACTGCGCCTGCACCAGGGCGGCGACCCGGGGAGGGCCAGTGAACGCACCCTCGTGGCCGCGCTGCTCCATGACATCGCCGCGGCGTACGGACCGCTGCAGCGCGCCAACCGCGAACGCTGGCCGCTGATCCTGCTCGACGACGCCCACCACCGTGCCGGCCGGCGCTTCGTCGATCTGCTGCTGGAGCAGCGGGCGAGGGGCGAGCAACCGCACGAGGACCGCCTCGTCCTCGCCGCTACGCACCTCGGCGGGACGCCGGAGGAGGCACCCGACGCGATGCGGTGCGAACTGCCCCTGCTTGCGGACGCGTTGAAGAAGCCCGAGCCGCCACAGCGGGGCCGCTCTCCGTCCGCGGGGATGCTCGTCGTGCCGCTCACACCGCTCAACCGCGACGAGATCCTCTCCCTGCTCGACCGCGCGGACGCGACGCTCCACCCCTATCTCGCGTCCGCTGTCTACGCCCTGACGGACGGCCATCCCGCGGCGAGCACGATCATGTGCGACGCGGTGCTGGCCGCCGCGCGGCGGAATGAGAAGGTCACGCCGGACTCCCTGCTGGAACTGACGGACGGCGACGGACGGCCCGTCACCTCCGTGATCCTGGAACAGCTCCTGCCGCAGCAGCGTCAACGTCAACGTCTCGTACAGCTCTGCCTTGCACGCGACCGCACGGCGGCCGAGGCGCTCGCCGGACATCTGGGGATGCAGGGCCCGGAGCAGTCTCCCGTCAGTGCCGCGGAGGACTATCTGGAGGCGCACCGATGGCAGCGCTACACCACGCCTGACGGTCCGCTGGTCGCCCACCCGATGCTCCAGAGACTGCTGACGGCCGAGGCACGGCGCACGATGCACAAGGAGGGCGGGGCCCTCTGGGGGGACGTGCACGACTTCCTCTGCGACCACCACGTTCGTTCCGGCGACGAGGGCGGGAAGTTCAACCGCGGACGCGCGCACTGGCACTCGATGGCGGCCGGGGACGTGGACAAGGCCATCGGTGTTCTGAGGGACCTGTTCGCCTCGTGGAACCCCGGCGACGCGCGAGAGTGGCTGAAGCTGCTCGCCCACCTTGGGACGGCACCCGTGCCGCCGTACGGAGGCGCTGCCGACTCACTGCGGCGGATCGCCCTGGGCGAGGACGACTCGGCAGGGAAGGACCCCGGCCTGAACGACGAGGCGGAGTGGTCCATCAACAGGCTGCTGCACGCGGTGTGGTGCCTGTCGGAGCCGCACACCGAGCCGGACCCCGATCTGTGCGCGGTTCTGCGCGAGGAGTTCGGCTGCCTCTCCCGGCTGCACCAGACATGGCGTACCGAACTGCGGCACGTGGCGCGCGGCTGGCCCTCCGACGCGGAGCGGAAGCGCCCGTTCACCGTGCCCGGCGAAAACTCCGAATAGGCAGACACGGACGGGCAGTTCAGGGCCCGTACGGACAGCCTTTGATTGTGAGGAACATGAAGCTGCGAGTACATCCCAAGGAGTGGGGCCCCTTACAGCGCGCCGCCGCGGTCGTCGCGGCGGCGGCGGTGGTCGGACTCGGGGCCTGGCTGGTCAACTTCCTCTGGCCCGGTCCGTGCGGCGACGACCTGGAGGAGGTCGGCGGCGAGTGCGTGGGCGTGACGGACAAGGCGTTTCCTGTGGCGGACGCCGGGGTTCAGAAGCTGGTGGAGGCGATCGAGAAGGAGAACCACAGCGGCGCAAAGACGCGCTTGCATGTGCGGGTTGCGCTGACGATGCCCTTCACCTATGCGGACCGTAGGTCCGCGGACAACACGAGCACCCTGACCAAGGAGATGATCCGCCACGCGCTGGCGGGCACGTTGGTCGAGCAGAAGAGGTTCAACAAGCAGCAGCGGAGGCTGTGGTTGCAGGTCCTCCCGGCTCCGGTCGGCAAGAACCTCGACAAGTGGCCACCCGTACACGACCAGATCGAGGCCATGACCGACGACAAGGCCCCGGTGGTCGGCGTCACGGGCGTACCCAGCAGCACCCGCACGACGCAGGAGGCCGTGAAGGACCTGAGCGCTCGCGGAATCCCGACCTTCGGCCCGCTTGTCTCCTCGACCGATATGACAGCCGAAGTCGACGGCAGGGACCATCTCTTCAAGACTTCGCCGAGCAACGAGGAGTTCGTCCACGCCCTGAGGAAGTACCTCGACCTGCACCCGCAGGGCAGCGACGCGTCGAAGGACGAGCGAGGAATCCTCGTCTACGACAGGGAGGAGGACGCCTACGCGCAGGATCTGAAGGATGAAATGGAGGAAGAGTTCGACAAGGACTGGGGCGTGCGCGGTACTTCGGTCGAGTACTCCGGCATCACCTCCCGCAGCAAGGGTCAGCCGCGTGATTTCGACGACGCAACGGAAGATATCTGTGGCGGAAAAATCGACACGATCTTCTTTGCGGGCCGCGACCAGGACCTGCCCAGGTTGATCAGTGAGATCGAGGAGGGGCGGTGCGAGAAGAAGCCCAGGCGCATCCTGAAGGTCGGCACCGGATTCGACCCTTCCCTCACCAGCCCGGACAATCTCGACGATATGGATAAGGCCAATATCACGCTCGTCGACGCCTCGTCTGTGGATACGGGCTGGTGGAACCGTGAACGCGGAATCCCGGACGGAGTGGACAACTTCAGGGACGAGTTCGAGGCTGAGTTCCAGGGCGAGTCAGGGAAGTGGAAGAAATCCTACGGACTGGGCACGAAGCCCCTTGACGACGGTTACGCCGCCATGTCACACGACGGTCTGCGGGCACTCGCCGATGCGGTCGAGGACAGCTACAACGAGAATCTCAAGCACTCCAAGAAGACGCTGCGCTTTCACGAGGTCTACAACAATCTCCGGAACTCCGCCTACAACGCGGACAGGTGCGCGTACGAGGACTGTCTCGAGGGAGCCGGCGGAACTTACGGGCTCGGTCGCTCTGACAGGAAGCAGTGGTCGGTCTGCAAACCGGTCCCGGTACTCGAACTCGACGCGCATAAGCAGGTGAAGCCCAAAAGAAGCGACGGCCCGCTCTACCGCACATACCAGGACAAGATCAAAGAAGACTGTCCCAGTGACTGAGTGCCGGGTTTTGAAGGCCGGAGCCTGAAGACCGGGACGGACAGGCGCCGTCTCGCGCCCTGTCCGCCCTGGCCGCTTCCGGGGTGCGCGTTTGGATCTTCGCGGGCTCGCCCGCTCCCGAACGGCGCCACCGCTACCCGGGGCGACTGCGCGCCCCGGACCGGGCGGCCCTCGCTGGCATCCAGACCCCGCCGCCTGTACGCCGACCGGGGATACGACTTCGACAAGTACCGGCGCCTGCTACGGAAGCGCGGCATCAAGCCGCTGATCGCCCGCCGCGGCGTCGCCCACGGCTCCGGCCTGGGCAGGGTGCGCTGGGTTGTCGAGCGCACCTTTGCCTGGCTGCATCAGTTCAAGCGGCTCCGCACCCGCTACGAGCGACGCGCTGACCTCCATCAGGGACTGCTCGAACTCGCATGCAGCGTCATCTGCCTCCGGCGGGTCCGAACGGCATGTGATGCCGGACAGCCGAGCGGCCTGATCCGGTCAAAGCCGGTCTCCGAGTCTGGCCGTACTGCGAGCCTGCCGTAGCGTCCCCGATGTGGCGAGGGCGTTGAGGATCGCGGTTGCGCAGAGCACGGTGCCGCAGGACCCCACCGACCGGGAGTCACTGCGACGGGCCGGTCGGGAGATGCGGGCCCTGATGGGCGAGGCTGCCAGAGTTGGTGCGCGGCTCGTGCAGTTCACCGAGGGGGCGCTCACCTACCCGGGCAAACACGTGATGACCGCCGGGTCGGGCGGCCACCATGTGCCGGCGGACTGGAGCCGCGCCGCCTGGGAGGTGCTGCGCGAGGAGGCGGAAGCGATCTCCGGATGCGCCGGCGAGCTCGGCCTGTGGACGGTGTTCGGGTCGGTCCATCCGCTCACCGAGCCAAACCGGCCGCACAACAGCCTGTACGTCGTTTCGGACCGAGGGCGCCTGGTCGCCCGGTACGACAAGAGGTTCCTGTCTCACACCGAGCTGTCCCTCCTGTATTCCCCCGGCCGCGATCCGCTGATCATTGAAGTGGACGGCCTGCGGTTCGGCTTCGCGCTGTGCATCGAGGCCAGGTTCCCGGAGCTGTTCGCCGAGTACGAGCGCCTGGACGTGGACTGCATGCTGCTGTCCGTGATGGCCGACGACGCCTCGATGGCGCACCTGGCCCAGTCGTACGGGACGCTCTACAACTACTGGGTGGGCTACTGCGTTCCGGCGCAGTTCAGTGCGACGGCTCCGGCCGGGATCGTGGCTCCGGGCGGACGGTGGTTGGCGCGCGCCGCCGACGACGGCCCCGCCTTGGCGGTCGCGGACATCGACCTGGACTCGCAGGAGTCGGACATCCACGAAGCCCTGCGGTACGCCCGCCCGTGGCGCCGCCAGGCCCGGTCCGGGCTCTACAAGGGCCGGATACCAGTGGGCGATCTCCGTAGCGAGACCCACACAGCATTCTGAAACGATCAGTAAGGCTTGTCCCGTAAATGATCTCGGTGTCGGTGCGGGCCTGGTTGTGGCCGTGGGCTATGCGCTTCTATTCGGCGAGTGCGAGGTTGTGGAGGCGGGCGATGCCGTGCATCGCATGACGTACGCCGTCGCCTTTAGGCGGCAGTCGCGAAGGATCTTCCAGTTCTTCATGCGAGCGAAGACGTGCTCTACTCGGGCCCTTACTTGCCGGTGGGAGGCGTTGGACTCCTCTTTCCAGGCAGGCAGTTGGTCTTGTCCGGGCTGCCGGCGGTGCGGGATGAGAAGGCCGGTGCCCTGGTAGCCGCCGTCAGCGATCACAGTGGTGCGGCCGACGGCTTGCCTTGCCCCGGACAGTTCCCATGCTTTGCAGTCGTTGCGGTCGAGCAGGGGCCGGCCGACGACCACGACCAGGCGGGTGTCGACGTCGATGACGACCTGGTGGTTGGCCGAGTAGCGCTAGTTCTTCGACTGCTCGGCGACCTCGTGGTCGCGGGTGGGAACCAGGGTGCCGTCCACGATGAGCACGGTGTCCTTGCGGAACCGCCGCCTGGGTTCCAGCGCGACCTTAGGGCCGAGGTGGTCGACGATCCGGTCTGCTGCAGACTTCGACACTCCGAAGAGCGGAGCAATCTGCCGCAGCGTCAGGTTGGTACGCCAGTAGGCCGCCACCAGCAGCACCCGCCCCTCCAGCGGCAGACGCCAGGGGCGGCCTCGCCGGGCCGGATAAGCACCCGCTTTGCGTAGTTGGCGCACGAGCTTGTCAAACAGCGCGGGCTCAGCCCGGTGAACGGGGCTATCCAAGACGGCTCCGATGCCGTGATCACACCAGCCACAGCCCAAGATCATCGCACAGCAAGATCACTTACGGGACAAGCCTTAGGGTCGACAGCGGTCACAGAAATGTTCTCGGCGCTCACGGCCTCGGCCCAGACGGCTGCCGCCCGCGACCGCCCGAAGTGCACGAGCAGCGCCGGACCCTGCTCCACGAGAGCGTCCGCCGCGCGATGACGCCGGGCAACAGCCGCTAGACGAGTAGTTCCGCATGCTGGCGGTGCGTTCGGGGGCGCAGAGAGGGCGTCCAAGATCGTTGTGTGACGAACGAGAACTTGGACGCCCTGATCACCGGACCGTAGAAGCGCCGCACAGGGCGAGTTGCAGTTGAAGTCGGTACGGCAGCAGCTGATCGGGGCGGTCAACGACACCCTCAAGCGGCAACTCGATCTGGAACAACACGGCGGGCGGACCTTCGAAGGCGTCGCAGTCCGCGTCGCCCAGCGCATTCTCGCGATGACCTCGGCCATCTGGCACAACCACAAGACCGGCGCACCCGCCCTACGGTCGCTGACCGCATTCGATCACTGAACACATCGGAACTAGCGGGAAGTTGAGCGTCCAGAGGATCGCGCGAGCAAGGTACAGTCACCCACTGTCAGCACTCGGCTACTTGAAGGGAGCAATCAGGTGTCACCGAGGAAGATCTTGTTCACTGTCACCACTGCTTACCTCTGCTTGTTTGGCAGCGTCGTTGGTACGTCGGGGGTCGCAGCTGCCGCCCCCAACTCTGTTGCTAGTGCAGAGTATTGTCCCATTTACGAAACTCTCGAGGAGGACGCCGTCGTCCGCGAGAACCCTGACACCAACTCCGTGGTGCGCAAGGAGAAGAGGGCCGGCGATCTGATCTCCTTCCCCTGCGAGGGCCCGGTCGCCGTGCTCGACCCCGAGAGCGGTGTGTCGTTCGTCCCCGTAGAGTGCGGCTGTGCCGCTGACGGCGAAGGCTGGATCCGCCAGGACGCCTTCAGCTGAGGGCCCGCTCCCGGCCAACTGTCCGCCGACGGGACGCAGCGAGCGATTCCGTCATGCGCTCAGGTGCCTGAACGGACAGGGGTCGGCAGGAAAACCCGGGGCTTGGCGGGCGAGTTGGTCGGCCCGCGCCCCGGCCAACAGCGACCGCTGCGCCGACCGGCATAAGTTGGAGCACCAGAAAAAGCTCGGTGAGGCGCCAGGCCCCGGCCGGACAGCCAGCCGGGGCCAGCCCCGCAGGCAGCAGCTTGTGACGACGGCCCTCGACATCAAGGGGCAACAGGCGGCTGGACGTCCCAGCACACGATGAGTTCGGAAGCTGCGAAGGGCAGGCCCCGCCATCGAGGTCCCGGGTGCCAGTGACCGACCTGATGGATGAGGTCCCGCCCCCGGCACGCGGGCTCTCGGGGCCCGAAGCGTGTCGTCAGGGCCCCGTGTCAGGACGGGGCGAGGACGCAGAAATCGTGGCCCTCAGGGTCGGCCAGGCACGTCCACGGGACGTCGCCCTGGCCGAGGTCGAGGTCGGTGGCACCGAGGGCCCGCAGCCGGGCCACCTCCGCTGCCTTGTCGTCACCGGGGTACGGCAGCAGGTCGAGATGGACGCGGTCCGGCGCTGTCTTCACGCCGGGCGTGCGGAGGAACTCGAGATACGGGCCGACACCCTCGGCGGAGCGCAACACCGCGTGGTCGTCCGTCACTTCGTGCTGGGTCCAGTCCGTCGCCTCGCCCCAGAACCGGGCCATGGCCCGCGGATCCGCGCAGTCGACCACCACCGCGGCGATCGGCCCGGTGTCCCGGTAGGTCTCCCGAGGCTCCAGCACGCAGAACACGTTGCCCTCGGGGTCGGCGAGGACTGTCCACGGCACTGTGCCCTGGCCCACGTCGACGGGCGTCGCACCGAGATCCTGGAGGCGCGCGGCCAACTCCGCCTGATGGTCCGCGGAGTTGGTGGCGAGATCGAGGTGCACACGGTTCTTCGTGGATGTCCCGGGTTCCGGGACGGGAACGACGTCGATGCCGACGGCGACCGGGTCCGGCCAGACCAGCCCGCCGACCGGTCCGACGTAGGTGGTCACACCCGGGCTGTAAGCACTCCAGCCGAGCGCCTCCGCCCAGAACCGGCCGACCGCGGAAGCATCGAGGGCCTTGATGTTCACCTGAACTGGTCGCAGTGCCATGCCGGCGATCCTATGCACTCCCGGATCGTGGCCACCTGCGCCGTGCGCTGCGCCGGCGCCTGCTCTCAGACGTCGCCCGTACCTGCTACGACGCCCGTACCTGCTACGACGACCACGGCCGCTGCACGCATACCGATATCACCGCCGCCGAACCCGCCGGCTGCCGGCGAACCGTTGCCGTCCGCGACCACGTCGCCGCCTTCGCCCCGTACGCGGCTCGCTCCGCCCACGGGACGTGGAGCGTGCCTCGCCGCCACCGGGCGCGTCACCGTCACCCTGGGATCAGGCCCTCGTCGGAGAGCAGATCCCGTACCTGCCGCAGGCTGGTGTCCGCATCGGGCAGCACCAGATCGGACGGCGTGATCGTCTCCTCCGGCAGCGACGTGCCGAGACCGCGGACGGAGTCGAGGAGGGCGGACAGGGCGGTGGTGAACGCCGCCTCGTCGCCTGCGTCGGCGGCCGACTGCAGGGCGGAGTCCAACTCGTTGAGCCGGCCGAGGTGTTCTTCGGTGATCTCGTACTGCCCCTCGCCGAGAATCCGCATGATCACGATGTCGCCTCCTGGTCCGGCGGTGGTTGCCCGGTCCCGCGCTCCACGGCCGGGTGAGCCGGTGAAGCCGGCAGTCGGGCCTTCATCCGGGCCAGTTCGCTCTCCACGTCCTGGCCGGTGGTGACTGATTCGAGCTCCGCCTGGATGTCGTCACGTCCGGCCGGCAAGGTGGCGTCCTCCAGCGCCCCTGAGGCGAGCAGTTCGTCCAGCGCACCGGCGCGGGCCTGCAGCTGCTCGGTCCTGTCCTGGGCACGCTGCGTGGCCAGACCCACATCGCCCATCTCCTCACCGATGCCGGTGACGGCCTCGGTGATACGGGTCTGGGCCTCTGCCGCGGTGTAGGTGGCCTTGATCGTCTCCTTGCGGGTGCGGAACGCGTCCACCTTCGCCTCCAGGTTCTGCGAGGCGAAAGTGAGTTTCTCCTCCTGTTCCTGGAGCGACGCCTGCTGGGACTGCAGGTCGGTGATCTGCGAAGCCACGGCCGTGCGCCGGTTCAGGGCTTCGCGGGCGAGGTCCTCGCGCCCCGCGGCGAGCGCCTGCTCGGCCTGTCCTTCCAGCTTGCCGCCGGACTGCCGCAGCCGGCTGATCTGCAAGTCGACGCGCTTGCGGCTGGTGGCCACATCGGCCACGCCGCGCCGTACCTTCTGGAGCATTTCCTGCTGCTGTGTATAGGAGTAGTCCAGTACCTCGCGCGGGTCCTCCGCCTCGTCCAGGGCCTTGTTCGCCTTGATACGGAACAGAGCGGCCATACGGCGAGCGATGCTGCTCATGCGGCCCGCCTCCTCTCGCCGGGTGAGGAATCAGCCAGGCCATTCGTGCCGAATCGTGCCGAATCGACGGACACTCCCAGGCTCCGGCGCCGCGGCCCGGGCCGCAACCTCAGCCGGGATCCGGTGCTGATGCGTTCCGACCCGCTCGATGGGCGGAGGACGGGACATCACAGCTCGGGGCCGCACCCGCCGGCCGGGCGTCGCGGCCCCGGGGCCACCGATGCGTGACCGCTCTGCGCATTCCCGTGCGGAGGCCGCTCGCCTTCACGTTCGCTGCCGGTGTCCGTCACGGCGGAGTACCGACTGCCGGACGGAAGCTCACGGCTGCCCCGGATACGTCGTCGGGCCAGGTCCGCCCGACTGCGCAAGAGATAACCTTCCCGTGGGCGGGGGGTTGCTGGGAGGGAGAACCGGTAAGCGTGCAGGAATCGTTCCCACAGATACCGAACATGCGCCTCGACGAGCTGCTGGAGGAACTGCAGACACGCATCGACGCCGTCCGTGGCACCCGGGACCGCGTTCACAGCTTGCTGGAAGCCGTCGTCTCCGTAGGCCGGGAGCTCGATCTCGCCCAGGTGCTGCGGAGGATCGTCGAGGCAGCCGCCCTGCTCGTCGACGCGCAGTACGCGGCTCTCGGGGTGATCGGTCCGGACGGGCGGACCCTGTCGCAGTTCCTGACCGTCGGGCTCGCCGAGGAACAGATCAAGAAGATCGGGCCGCTGCCCGCGGGGCACGGCCTGCTCGGCGAACTGATCCGCAATCCCGAGCCGCTGCGTCTGGCCGACCTGGGCGAGCACCCGGCCTCGTACGGCTTCCCGGCCCACCATCCGCCGATGCGTACCTTCCTCGGCGTGCCCGTCCGGGCGCGGGAAGAGGTGTTCGGGAATCTCTACCTGACCGACAAGCAAGGCGGGCAGAACTTCGACGCCGAGGACGAGAGCGTCATATCCACGCTTTCGGTGGCGGCGGGCGTAGCGATCGACAACGCCCGGCTGTACGAAGGAGTCCAGCGCCATCGGCGTTGGCTGCAGGCCAACGCGGAGATCACCAACAGTCTGTTCTCCGGCAGTCCGCGGCTGGAAGTTCTGGAGCTGATCGCCCGGCGAGCACAGCAGATCACCGGGGCCGCCCTCGCGGATGTGTCCGTCCCCGTACCCGGCACGGACGACCTGGTCGTCGAACTCGCCCTGGGTTCTGAGGAGTCGAATCGCGGGGGCCTGGTCGTACCGGTCGAGGGCACTCTCGCCGGTGCCGCCCACCGGTCCAGTACACCTGCCAGGTCGGCCCGTCTGGAGGGCGACTCCCGCTACGGCTCGGGGCCCCGTGACTACTGCGCCCTGGGGCCGGCAGTCGCAGTCCCCCTGGGCGGCGCCGAGCGGAGCCTGGGTGTGCTGCTGCTGGCGCGGGCACCGGGGGAACCGGTCTTCACCGACGGTGAGATCGACCTGCTCCTCGCCTTCGCGGGGCAGGCGGCCCTCGCACACGAACTCGCGGAACGCCGCAGCGACGCCGAGCAGTTGACGCTGCTGGAGGACCGCGACCGCATCGCCCGCGATCTGCACGATCTCGCCATTCAGCGGCTGTTCGCCACCGGTCTGACCTTGCAGAGCGCCGCGCCGCTGGTGGAACACGCCGGTGCCGCGGAGCGGGTCTCACGCGCGGTCGACGACCTGGACGAAACCATCAAGATCATTCGAAGCACCATCTTCGGGCTGCGGATCCAGGAGGAGGGTACGGGTCCCAGCCTGCGGGCACGTGCCGCCCGCGCGGTGGGAGAGGCCACCCCGGCGCTGGGATATCCACCGCGCCTGAGCATGGAGGGCCTCCTGGACACGGACGTACCCCCGGCGGTGGCCGACCACGTCCTGGCGGCGCTGGGCGAGATGCTCAGCAACGCGGCTCGGCACGCCCATGCCACCAGCGTGGAGGTCGTCCTCCAGGCCACCGGGGAAGAAGTCGTCCTCACCGTCACGGACAACGGCCGGGGCATCCCCGCCGACGGGCGGCGCAGCGGGCTGAAGAACCTCGCGGACAGGGCCCGCAGCGTGGGAGGAACATTCGCGATCGACACGGCCGTCGACGACGGCAGCCGCCTGGAGTGGCGCGCTCCCCTGCGCCCCGGCGGCGACGGCTAGAACCGGTCCCGGGACGGGGTGGGGTGGGCCGAGGGCGCTGTATCCGGGCCAGCGCACAGATGGTGACGTTCCGGGGCGCGAGGGCCGTCCTTCCGGGTACGTCGCGCCTCTGGGGTACGTCGCGCCTCTCGGGTACGTCGTGCCTTTCAGTACGTCGCGCCGCGCTCGGCTTCCGCGACGGTCACTGGTCGGCCGGTGCGTCGATGAACTCGAATCCTGTGACCAGTTCCGGCCGGATCCGCAGTGTGCCTGTGACGGCCCGAGGTGCCCAGTGCCGCAGAACGCCTTCGTAGCGTTCCAGCTCTGCCGTGTCGTCGACACGACGGGCGTAGCCGGTGACGACGACGCTCCAGCCCAGGTGCCGTTCGGGGTCGATGACATCGGCCTCGAAGGCCACGACGGCACCCGCGCCGTCGACCGGCGTCGCCACGGCCGCCAGCGCGGCCGCGTCGCTCAGCCGGACGATGATGTCCTCGCCGTCCAGGACATGGTTGACAGGGCGCACCGCCGGCAGGGCCCGCTGGGTGAAGAAGAGACGTCCCAGGGCGACGGAGGTCAGCAACCGCAACGCTTCCCCGCGGTCCAGCGGTTTCATGTGCCGCGGCGCTCCCGGCTCCCCGGGGCTGTCCGGCGTCCACGAGACACTCTCGCTCATCGTCCCCACTCTCGCCCCTGCCGGCCGGACACCCCGTCCGGCCACGGAAACCAGCGTCGCGTTCCACGCCGCTCGGACGCCAGGGCCGAACGGCCCTGCTCCGGGCACCTGTTCGCCGGAGAGCCTCCGGCGCAGGTCTCGGTTCCGTCCCTCGGCCGGATCGCCGTCCGCGCCGCCACCGGTGAGGTGGGTGGTGGCGGAAACCCGGTCCGATCTGGCGTTCGGGCCCCGGGTTCGAGGACGATGCATGGTGTTGGCGCAGCGGGACGCACTCCGGAAGGCACGGGATTCAGATGACGGACAGCGACGATGGCAGAGACACGAGAGCCCCTGTCAGTGTCTTCCTGCTCGACGACCACGAAGTGGTCCGCCGAGGAGTGCACGACCTGCTGGACGCCGAGCCCGATCTGACGATCGTCGGCGAGGCAGCGACAGCCGAGCAGGCGCTCGTCCGCATTCCGGCCCTGCGCCCGCAAGTTGCCGTACTCGACGTACGGCTGCCGGACGGGGACGGCGTGCAGGTGTGCCGGGAGCTGCGCTCCCGCATGCCGGAGCTCGCCTGCCTGATGCTGACCTCCTTCGACGACGAAGAGGCCCTGCTCGACGCCATCATGGCCGGCGCGTCGGGCTACGTCCTCAAGCAGATAACGGGTACCGACCTCGTCTCCGCCGTACGCACCGTGGCGTCGGGGCAGTCGATGCTCGACCCGGGCGCCACCACACGCCTGATGGCGCGGCTCCGCGCCGGCTCCGAAGAGCCGGAGGACACGCTGCCCGCCCTGACGGAACGCGAGCAGGAGATCCTGGCCCTGGTGGGTGAGGGGCTGACCAATCGTGAGATCGGCAAGCGGCTCTATCTGGCCGAGAAGACGGTGAAGAACAACATCTCGCGGCTGCTGGCCAAGCTCGGGGTGGAGCGCCGCGTGCAGGCCGCCGTGATCGCCACCCGGACGCTCACCGCGCAGCAGCAGCACAGGGGGTACGGGTCCTCCGATCCCGGGAGAAGGCCCGGTCGCTGAGAGTCGCTGAGAGCCACCGAGCTCGGTGAGCGTCGACTGAGAGTCGCCGGCCGCGCGCACGGCTGGGCGGGACCGGTCAGGTGACTCACAGTCGAGGTGGGGCACTGCGGGGCGCTCCCCGCGGGACGTGGACGAAGCACGCGGGAGAGCCGGGCAGTCGGCCCGGCTCTCCTGTATGCGGCCTCCGTCGACCCTGTACGCGGCCTCGGCCGGCGTCAGCTGTGCGGGACGACAGCCACGGGACAGTGCGCGTGGTGGAGGCAGGCATGGGCGACGGACCCGATGCGGGTCCCGATCGGAGCACGGCGTGTGCGGCGGCCGACCACCAGCATCTGCCCACCCTCGGCGGCCTCGAGGAGCACCTGTCCAGGACTGCCCATCTCGACCTGCACGATGACCGGCACCTCCGGGAAGCGCTCCCGCATCGGCGCCAGTGCCTCCTCCAGTGCCGCCTTCTCGTGCCGTTCCAGTCCGCCTGCCTGCTCGGCGAGCCACATGGAGCCCGCGCTGTAGACGAAGACCGGCGGCGTGCTCCACACGCGTACGGCGCGCACCGCTGCTCCCCGTGCGGCCGCGGTCTCGAAGGCGAACTGCAGCACCTCGCGGCTGTCGTCCACGCCGCCCTGCTGGCCCACGACGACTTCCTGGCGTGCCGGCTCGTCCGCGCGAGCCCGGACGGCGACCACGGGCCGTGTGGAGTTGGCGATCACACGCTGCCCGCACGAGCCGATCAGGTAGCCGGCGAGGGCGCTGTGTCCACGGGACCCCACGACGAGCATCTCGGCCCGGTCGGCGGCCTTCAGCAACGCCACGGCCGCGGTCTCCCGTACCGGCTCGACCGACGACCGCAGCGCCGGGTAACGCTCGTTGAGGTCCTTCTCGGCGAGGTACAGCAGGTCCTTGCCCGCCTGCTCCTGCACGTCAGGGGGCTGGACGATGGGCACATCGACGGGCTGCCAGTACCAGGCATTCACGAGATGCAGTGGCAGTTCGCGACGCACCGCTTCCTCCGCGGCCCATCCGGCTGCGGCCATGCTCTCCTCGGAGCCGTCCACCCCGACAACGATCGCGCGATCCATAACGACGCCCTTCCCGACTCTTGACGGTGTGCCCGGCACACCCCGGTGTTCCTTCGTGACCTCAGCATCCGGCCGGGAACACCGTGAGGGAGAGGGCCGTTCGGCCCCGCGCCGGGCGCCGTTCGGCCTTTCGCCGACGGGACTGGAACACGCCGGCCGGCAGCAGGTCCAACGGGCCCGCGAACGCGGGACGTTCGGCCCACCCGGCGAGGGCCTCATGCCACCGGCGCCGCCGTCGCGGACCGCGGAACATCGAACTGCACACCGCAGGGCCGCAATTCGATCCCGCCCCTTCGAAGGGAACCGTCATGGCCGTTCACCAGGCAACC
Source organism: Streptomyces ovatisporus (assembly GCF_042653885.1). Classification (NCBI taxonomy): domain Bacteria; kingdom Bacillati; phylum Actinomycetota; class Actinomycetes; order Kitasatosporales; family Streptomycetaceae; genus Streptomyces; species Streptomyces ovatisporus. Next base: position 316,414 of record NZ_JBHSFH010000004.1, on the reverse strand, counting down.
CGTTCGCGGATCTCCCGTCCGTGGCGCAAGCATCAGGCCCGCAGCACTTCGGGCACCGCGGAGTCAGCCGCCTCCACAACCGTCGGGAAGACCTTCGCGGTGGTGCGGCTGGTCGTCGGCGGCGTGTTCCTCTGGGCGTTCTTCGACAAGCTCCTCGGCTGGGGGTACGCCACTCCCGCCGGCAAGGGCTGGATCGACGGCGGTTCGCCGACCAAGGGCTTCCTGTCCGGCGTCGCCACCGGACCGTTCGAGTCCACCTTCCACTCGTGGGCCGGAGCCGGCTGGGCCGACTGGCTGTTCATGCTCGGCCTCCTCGGCATCGGCACCGCCCTCGTGGCCGGCGTCGCACTGCGACTCACGGCAGCGGCCGGGACCGTGATGATGGCGCTGATGTGGGCGGCCGAATGGCCGCCCGCGCAGCACCTGTCGGACGGCTCGCCCAGCATGTCGACCAACCCGGTCCTGGACTACCACCTCGTCTACGCCGTGGTCCTGATCGCCCTCGCGGTCGCCTCCGCCGGCCGCGCCTGGGGACTGGGCGGGACGTGGGAGCGGCTGCCGTTCGTCACCCGCAACCGCTGGCTCCTGTGAAGGACGGGCCTCTGCCCCGGGCCGGGACACTCCGATGTCCCGGCCCGGGCCGTAATTCGCGCCGGTCCGCAGCGGCAGCCGGCCGCGCCGCCCAAGTGCCCCGCGTATGCGTGTCGTTGAGCGGCGCGATCGCCCAGCCACCTCGTCCCCCGTTGAACAGCCGCGCCGGCGCATGGACGGCGTGGCCGAGGTACGCAGCAACCCGACCGGCCGCCCCGAACGCGTGAAGCAGCCCGGCGCTGCGGTGAGGGGCCGGCCGACGGAAGGAGAGAAATCATGACGACAGCAGCAAGCCCCCGGCTGATCACCGCCCTGCCCCCCGCGGGACGTGACCGGATGATGCAGTTGTCGCACGAGGCGCACTTCCCCAGAGGAGCGCGCATCTGCGAGGAGGGCCGCCGGAGCGACCGCTTCTGGATCGTCCGGACCGGCTCGGTCACCCTCGACCTGCATGTTCCCGGACGCCGCGCCGCCCAGGTGGCGACTCTCGGCCCCAACGACCTGCTCGGCTGGTCGTGGCTGTTCCCGCCCCACACCTGGCAGTTGGGCGCCACCGCGCTCTCACCCGTGAGGGCGCTGGAATTCGACGGGGACGCCGTGCGGCAACTGTGCGAGGAGGAGCCGGTCTTCGGGCAGGCACTCACCCGATGCGTCGCAGAGATCATCGCGCGACGCCTGCACGCTGCCCGTACGCGGCTCCTGGACCTCTACGGGCCGCAAGGCAGCGGACCCCGGCTGTGAGACGCACGTGACCCCGCACCCTGCGAACCACGCGGTCGGGTTCGGCCACAAGTGAAGGGCATCGGTGGCTGACGGCCACGGCTGACGGCCGGAATGACCGCAATGGCCGGGGGGCCCGAGGGACCGCGTGAGCGCTCCGGCCGGGGGGCTTTGCGGAGTCATCCTGATCCGCACAAGCGGCCCGTCACGCAGGGTTCCGGTCCGGGTACGCCCGCTGGGCCGCGTACGGCCTCCCGAGCCGTGCGCGCGGGTTCGAGCCCTGCCGGGAGTACGTCGCAGCACCCGGCGTGATCGCGCTACCGAGCTGCCAGGACACCGCGCACGAGAGAGCCGGACCCAGTCACTGGGTCCGGCTCTTCGCCGTCGCCCCGGGCTGCTCGCGCGTGACGAGCCGGGGTGCGGGAGTTCTTCGTCTGCGGAGCGCCACGAGAAGCTCACCGGCCGTACGCCCGGTGAGCTGGTCACGCCTCCCTCGCGTACCCCGCGGAAGGGCCGCGGTCCGACCGTCGGGACATTCCGGCCCGACGTCCGCCTCGGCGTATCCGGCCGGCCGCCTCAGCCGGGAGGCTCCGGCTCGGCGCTGTCCTCGCCGGGCCGGGTCGCTGCGTCGCCGTGGAATTCCGGGTCGATCGCGTTCGCCGCTCCCAGGGCGGTGAGGAGCCAGTCGTCCTCGCCGGGGCGGGCGCGGGCGGCCTCCTGGTGGGCGAGCGCGGCCTCCAGCTCATCGAGAGCGTTCTCGAGCTGGACGCTGTCCGTTCCGGCTGCCGCGTCGCGCACGTGCCGACGCGCTTCCACCACACCCTGGTGCGCGTCCACGTACAGGGCGTCGGCTTCGGGCTCTTTCGCATCAGCCATATCTCCGAGCGTACGACTCGTACGCCTCGATCTGCCGAGCGGAACCCCGGCAAGATCGACGAAGCGTGCCGACGCGAGCGCACGGGACCGGCCGGCCGGCTCTGGGCACGCCCGCCACCCCGGGCCCCTGCTGAGGACCGGCCGCGCCCTCCGCGTTTCTGCTCATTGGGCCCCGCCTGCCCGGAAAACACCGCACAAGGGCCGGAGCGACCCATTTTCCCAGGTCGGCGCAACCGATCATTCGCGCCGTTTCACAGCACCCGCGAGAACTCTGCTCCCCTGCTTGAACTTTCATCATGAAACTAACTTGAGAATTGCTGGTGTAACCGCCGGGAACACGTCCCTGAGCTGCAATGACTGTGCACTTCAAAGGTCGAACCGGTGCTCTGGATTTTTCAGCATCGGTGCTTTTATTTTTCTCTGAACTCTCGCCGCTTCAGGCCGTTTACCGCTGGTACGCTCGCCGCGCGAATTGGGGCTGCGGAGTCTTGTCGCCGCCTCGGCAAGCAGATTATTGATCGACGTGAAGAAGGAGATATGCGAAGAAGAACAGTGTGGGCCGCGCTGGCGACCACGTCGGCGCTGGCCCTGACCGTGGCGGGGGTGACGACCGCCGTCGGCGCGGAGGGGGCGGCGGACTGCGCCCAGACCCGGGTCTTCGAGGTCGGCGGCCACGGTGACGGCAACGCCACGGCCTACGACAAGAGCAACGGGCAGCTGCCGGCCGGAGTGGACTTCCAGAAGGTGTCCTACTCGGCACAGATCGCTCCGTTCCCGGGCGACACCATCTCCATGGACGACTCGGTGGCAGAGGGAATCGCCAAGCTGGACAAGGCAGTTCGCGACTACCACGGGCAGTGCCCCGACTCCCACATCACCATCTCCGGGTACTCCCAGGGAGCGATAGTCGCCGGTGACGAGCTCAACAAGCTGTCACAGGAGCAGACCATTCCGCACCAGCAGATCGACGGTGTGCTCTACGGCGACCCGCGGCGTCCCGGCGTGAAGGGCGGTCCGGGAGGCATCGAGACCAATCTGCCGACCATCATCCCAGGCATCACCATGAAGGGCCCGCGCGGCTTCGGTGACATCGCTGTCCACGAGATCTGCAACAAGAACGACGGGATCTGCTACTCGGAGAACCCGGTCACCAACCTGCTCGGCTTCGCCAACGGCGTGGCCGGCTACTTCATGGGCGACCACGCCTACGACATCAACCCCATGGCCCACCGGGGCAACGGCGACACGGTCCACGACCAGCCGCCGCGCATCCCGCACGGCCCGCCGCTCCCCGTCCCGGCGAAGACGCCGTACGAGCAGTACAACGGCGACACGCCCGAGGCGCAGCGCATGGTCACCACCTTCCGGGAGGCCGTCCTCAAGCACCTCCCGGCCGATGCGCGCGACCGGCTCGACGAGTTCCCCTGGCTCTCCGTTCCGGAGAAGTAGCGCGGCAGCTCCCTCAGCGCCGGGCCGCAGCCCCACTGCGGCCCGGCGTGCGGGCTACAGCGCGCCCCACGTGCCCGCACGTGACCGCAGATGCTCGTGGACGAGGGCGAGCGGGGGCTGCGCGAGAGCACCTGCCCTGGTGGCGAGGTAGAGCGTGTTCAGGGGCGCGGCGGCGGGGTGGTGCAGCATCTCGACGGAGCCGGCGGCCAGGGCCGGATCGGCGAGGAAGCGGGGCAGCACGCTCACACCGGACCCCGCGACGACGAGGGCGAGCACGGCCCGCAGGTCGGGCACGATGACCGCGGTGGTGTTCGGCGGGCGGCGCCCGAACTCGCTGCGCCAGTAGCGGCGGACGATCGGCAGCTCGTCCGCGTAGGCGATCAGCGGGAGGTGTGCCAGGGCCTCGACGGGGTCGGCGGCCAGCTGCGCGCTGTCGATGCCGCGGGCCAGCATCGGCGCCCCGACGAGGACGAACTCCTCGTCCACGAGGGGTGTGGCGGCGAGGCCTCTGCGGGCGGGACGCACCGACGAGACGACGAGATCCAGCTGCTCGGCCACCAGGGCGGACAGCAGGTCCTCGGCGAGGCCGAGCGTCACCCGCAGCCGGAGCCCGTGGGCGGTCAGGGGCGCCAGGGAGGGCAGTACGCGGGCGGTCATCAGCTCGCCCGCGCCTGCGATGTGGACGGTGCCCCGGTACGCGGCGTCCTCGCTCTCGGCGTGGAGCGCCTGGCGCAGCCCGTCCACGTGGGGTCCGACGCGGGCCACCAGGTCGACGGCGCGCGGCGTGGGGGTGCAGCCCGCCCGGGAGCGTATGAACAGCTGCTCGCCGAACTCCTGCTCAAGCCGGGCCAGTTGACCGCTGACGGCGGGCTGGCTGAGGCCGAGGTGCTCTGCGGCGGCGGAGAGCGAACCGCGGCGGAAGATCTCCAGGAACGTCGACAGCAGATCAAGGCCGGGCACTCCGACCTCCGTCCATAAGAATGCTTATGGGCTGGAGGATGCCATCCGGCTTCTTGCGATGGAAGCTGGCGTCGTACCTGCGGTCGGCCGATGGCATCGGCGCGGTACCGCACCGGCCCGGAAGAGTGGAGCAGTCCATGGCGGAGATCCTGATGATCGTGTCCGGCGCAGACGCATTGCGGCTGGCCGACGGAACGAGCCATCCCACCGGTTACTGGGCCGAGGAGGTGGCCGTCTCCCACAAGGTCCTGACCGAAGCCGGGCACCGGGTGCGCATCGCCACCCCGGGCGGGGTGCGCCCCACCGTCGACCCCCTGAGCCTCGACGAGCGCGGCGGTGTCGCCGAGGGCGACGCGAAGGAGTTCGGCGCCTACCTCGACTCCATCGAAGCGGAGCTCGCATCGCCGCTGGACCTCGCGGCCGTCACTCTCGACGGCTACGACGCCCTGTACATCCCCGGCGGGCACGCGCCCATGGCCGATCTGGCCTCCGACCCCGGCCTGGGCCGGCTGCTGGACGAGGCGGACCGGCGGGGCCTGACCGTGGCAGCGCTGTGCCACGGCCCGGCGGCTCTGCTGAGCGCCACCAGGGCCGACGGCTCCTTCACCTTCGCCGGGCGCGCCCTCACCTCGTTCAGCGACGAGGAGGAGCAGCAGGGCGGCCTGGGCGACGCCAATCCGTACTCGGTCGAATCCCGGCTGCGGGATCGGGGCGGCATCGTCACGACGGGACCGGCCTGGGCGAGCAAGGTCGTCGTGGACGGGAACCTGGTCACCGGGCAGAACCCGCAGTCGAGCAGGGACACCGCCCGCAGTGTGCTGTCGGCGCTGGACGGACGGCGCTGAGCACAGGCGGCGCTGAGCACAGGCGGCGGCCCGCATCCGGCAGCGCACAGAACCGCTGCCGGTGGTCGGCGCTTGCGGCAGGCCGACGTCAGCGCTGCGGCAGACCGGCGGTCCGGGCTGCGCCTCGCAGGACGTCCCGGAGCATCTCCGGTGTCAGCGTCCCCGTGAACATGTTGCGCTGGCTGGGGTGGTAGCCGCCGACCAGACGCAGCTCCCCCCGGCCCCGCTCGTCGGCGAGCAGCACCTCACCGCCGTGCCGGAACGCGGGGCGGGGGCGCGGGAGAAGCCATCCCGCGTCTTCGAGTACGGGCAGCAGCGCCTGCCAGGCGAAGCCGCCCAGCACCAGGACGGTGCGCAGGGTCGGACGCAGCAGGTCCAGTTCGCGGGCGAGCCAGGGCCGGCACGTGTCGCGCTCGGCGGTGGTGGGCTTGTTGGCGGGGGGTGCGCAGTGCACGGGCATGGTGATGCGCACGCCGTACAGCTCCATGCCGTCTCCGCGGTGGGTGGCGGTGCGCCGGGAGGCCAGCCCGATGTCGTACAGCGCGGCGAAGAAGACGTCGCCCGACGGGTCGCCGGTGAAGACCCGTCCTGTGCGGTTGCCGCCGTGTGCGGCCGGTGCCAGCCCGACGACGGCGAGTGCCGCGTCGGGCGGACCGAAACCCGGGACCGGCCTGGCCCAGTAGTCCCAGTCCTGGAACGCTCTGCGCTTCGTCCGCGCCGCTTCCTCCCGCCAGGCCACGAGTCTCGGGCAGGCCCGGCAGGTGGTCACCGCCTCCTCCAGTGCGGCAGCGGTGCACAGGCGCGGAGCGGTCGCTGCGGGGAAACGGGGGTCGTCGGGCGGGGGCAGTGACACCTCGTACTCCTCGGGACTGCTCGGGGCGCGCTCAGCTGTGGCCGCACCGGTCACGTACGCGCATATTCCTACCCGGAATACGTGACCGGTGCGGCCGTGCGGCAACCCCGTCCTCCCCCGTCCTCTCCCGTCCCGGCCGGGTCGAGCCCGGGATGCGCGAGGGACGGGATGCGCGAGGGGCGGCCCCGTACGCCGGGACCGCCCCTGTGTGCCTTCCGGCCTGCCTCACTCGCGTGCCGGACCGCCCGGGTCAGCGAGCCGCCGCCCAGGAGTGGGCGACGTCGACGACCAGACGGTCGCCCAGCGGGTGGACGCGGAACGGCAGCCGGGCCCGTACTCCCAGGCCGAGCTGGGTCGTTCCCTCGTAGCTGGCGCCGAAGCGGGCGTCGCGGAACGTCTTGTAGCCCGCGAGGTTCACGCCCGGCAGGGGCTTGCCGCCTTTCCCGCCGTAGGTCGGCTGATGGGTGTCCGGGTCGTAACTCGGTGCGGACGCGACGATCTGGAGGATCGCCCCTCCGCCGATCTCGATGAGGTTCCCCGAACCGTCCTGGTAGAACTTCTCCACGTAGCGGACGTCGTAGGCGGGGGTGCCGGCGGGACTGCCGCTCCGGATGTCGAGGACCATCCTGTCGTAGCAGTCGTGCCGCCCCGTACGGACGTTCGTCAGCGGACGGTTGCCCGTCCCGTCGCCGGTCTTGGGAAGGCTCCCCCAGGTGACGCTGCAGGCGGCTGCGGCAGCGCTCGCAGTCGCCTCGGTGACCCCCTTGGAGCCTTCGGTGCCGCTCGCGGCCGCGGTGCCCACCGACGCGGTGGTCAGAAGCCCGGCGCTGACGAGGACGGCGATGGCAAGCAGCCTGATGTCACGCATGAAGGCCCCCTTGTGGTGCATTCCTCTTACAAAGCTCCAGACACGTGGTAACAGGGCAAAGTTGCACTGATTGCGCTCTTTTCCGGGATTCCCTCGAAAGAGCTGCCCGAAGTCCCACCGGTGCGGCGAGAGTTCCCGGCCGCAGCCCGGACGTGCCGGCGGTGGCGGGCCGCCGGTGCGCGAGCCGCGTCGCGAAGTCCGCGCATGATCGGACAACTCTGCAGCGGACAGACACTTCGGTACGGCATCGGCCGTACTCTGCTCGTGAGGGGTACACGGAACCCGGTGCCCGACTCACGGGAGGGGGACGGAGTGGGTGGTCCGACCCCATGGCCGTTCGCCGGACGGGAGCCGGCGGTCGCCCAGTTCGACGATGCGCTCGCCGGAGAGCGGTGTCAGGCGTTCGTCGTCCACGGCCCGCAGGGGGCCGGAAAGTCCCGGCTCGCCCATGTATGCCGGGAGAGGGCGGAGGGGCGCGGTCATGCCACCGGCAAGGCGGTCGCGGTCTCCGAGAACCCGTTCCCCCTGGCCTCGCTGGCGCATCTGCTCCCGCAGGGCTCCCATGTCGACGACCCCGTCGCCCTGTTCAGGAGGACACGCGAGGCTCTGGCCGAGGAATGCCCGGCCGGTGCGGCCGGCAGGCGTTTCGTCCTGGTGGTGGACGATCTGGACGGCCTGGACGAGGCATCCGCCTCCCTCATCGGCCAACTCCTCGAAGCCGGCGTGCTGTTCCTCGTCGGCACCGTCACCTCGCTGCGGGCGCTGAAGCCCGTCGCGTACTCGCTCCAGGCGACGGGAGCGGCCCACCGCGTGGACCTGGCCCCGCTCGACGAACGGCAGGTGGGCGAGGTGATGCGCCAGGCACTCGGCGGGCCGGTGGAGCCGCGCACGGCGACCCTCATGCACAGGACGAGCGGGGGGAATCCGCGCTGCCTGCGGGAGTTCGTGCAGTGCTCGCTGGAGAGCGGCGGCCTCGTGCACGACGGGGAGTCGTGGACGCTGGTCGCGGAGGTGCCCTCCACACCGCTGCTCGCAGAGCTTCTGCAGAGACGTCTCGCACACGTCGCCCCGGAGACCCGCAGGACACTCGACCGGATCGCACTCTGCCAGCCCGTGGAGGCGGCGGGCCTGCCCGACAGTGCGATGGACGAGCTGGAGGAGCTGGAACTCGTCACGACGACGCGGGACGGCCGTCGCGAGTCGGTGTCCCTGAATCATCCGGCGCACGAGAAGGTGCTCCGGTCGCTCATATCGTCCTCGGCCCGTCGCCGCATCCTCAACGAGGAGGTGGAGCTTGTGCGTTCACGCGGCGCCAGGAGACTGACGGACAAGATCAGGATCGCCTCGTGGCAGCTCGCCGCCACCGGATCGGCCGACCCGGACACGCTGCTGCGAGCAGCGACACTCGCCCGCAGAACCCAGAACTTCCGCCAGGTGTGCGAGCTTTCGAAGGCCGCCTGCCGTGACAGCGAGGAGACGCTCCCCCGGCTGCTGCTGGCCGAGTCGCTGTACGAACTCGGCGATCTGGACAGCGCCTGGGAGGTCTTCGAGGAGGCCGCCCCGAGAGCGGAGGGTGAACTGGACCGCCTCCTCGTGGCGCTGGGCAAGGCCAGGCTGCTGGCCTGGGGCTTCATCGACGGTGAGAAGGCGCTGAAGGTCAGCGCGGACGCCATGGACGGGATCACCGAACCCGCGTACAGAGACGTGCTGACGGCCGTACGCGGCGCTGTCTTCATGGCCTTCGGGAGGCCCGAGGAGGCCCTGGAGGCGCTCCGTGGCGTGCCTCTCGACGGCAACTGCATGGCCGGCCTGTTCGGGAAGGGTCCCAGGGCCGCAGCGATGGTGGCGACGGGCAGTGCCAGGCACGGACTCGGGCTCGCGCGGGAGGCGTACGCCGAACGCCTCGGCCTGGAGGACTCGTTGGGGATACCTCACCCGGTGCAGTACCTCAGCACGGTGATGTTCGCCCTGGAGGAGGAAGGCCGTCTCGACGAGGCGTACAGCACCGGGGAGAAGGGCTGGCAAGAGGCGCTGGCCGACGACGCCGCAGGCGCGCAGGCGTGGATCGCCGCCGCGCTGGCGCGGTGTTCGCTGCTGCGCGGCCGGCCCGCCGAAGCGCGGCGCTGGGCGTCCCAGGCCGTCTCCGTGGCGGCACGCAACTCGCTGGTCGGCACCCTGCACATGGCCTTGGCCCGCAAGGCGGAGGCCGCGGCCCTGATGCAGGACGTACCTGCCGCGGCGAAGGCGCTCAGCGAGTGTGAGGGACTGCCGGGCTGGGGAGCCTTCCGCGCCGAACTGCCCCTGGGGCGGGCGTGGTTGTCGGCTGCCCGGGGCAACGTCCAGGAGAGCCGGAACGTCCTGTGGAACGCTGTCGGGAGTGCTCGGGCGGCAGGCCACCTGGCGAGCGAGTCGCGGCTGCTCACGGACATCGCTCGGCTGGGCGACGCCGCCGGGGCGGCGACGCGGCTGCTGGAGATCCGCCGGTCCATGGACGGTGCTCTGGTCGCGGCCCGTGCCTCGTACGTGTCCGCCCTCGCCGCCGGCGACGCGCGGCAACTCCTGGACAGTGCACACGTGCTGGCCGGTACGGGGGCCTCGCTCCCGGCCGCCGAGGCCGCCGCGTCGGCCTGCCTGCAGTTCGGCCGCGACGGGGAGCAGCGTGCGGCGACCGCCGCCGAGAACCTCGCGCTCTCGCTTCAGCGGCAGTGTGAAGGGGCGAGTACGCCGGGGCTGTCGGCACTGGGGGTCGCGAAGCATCTCACCACGCGGGAGGCGGAGATCGCGCGTCTCGTGTGCGCGGGGCTCACCAACGCCGAGGTGGCCGAGGCGGTCACGATCTCCAAGCGTACGGTCGACAACCATCTCCAGAACATCTACCGGAAGCTGGGCGTCAGCAGCAGACGCGCGCTCAGATCGGAGTACCTGCGGGAGGACTTCGCCTGAACCGGACGGTCCGCCCTGCCGGTCGGCCGACCGGGCCGCCGGTCCGCGGACCTCGGCGCGGACCTCGGCGCCGGACCAGGCAGCCGCGCCGCCCCCACGACACGTCGCTGCGAACTCGCGGACGCAGCACGGACGTCGAGCCCTGCACCCCGCTCGTCCGGCCCGCCGGCTCCGAAGGGTCCGGTTCAGCTGCGGGCGAGCGCCCGCACTTCTCTCGGCGAGAGCGCCTTGCGGAAGGCCCTCACATCGTCGATCGAGCCGTCGAATCCGCGGATGAACTCGTCGCCCTCCAGGCTCCGTCCGACGACGAAGTCACCGTCCGCCGAGAAGTCGCCGTCCAGTTCGTCGGTGTCTTCGAGCCGGCCGTCGACGTAGAGGCGTACCTCGCTTTCGGAGTCGTCGTAGACGCCCGTCACATGCGTCGACACTCCTGTCGCGGGACCCCGGTCCCCGACCGCTTCGACGAAGTCCGTGTCGTCCGAGTCCTCTTCGGGGATGCGCATCTCCCAGCGGTCCTCGTCCCCGTCGTACTGGAGCTGGAACCCGCTGATCTCGCCGGCGTCCTGGCTGGCGACGGTCTGGAACTCCCCGGTGTCCCCGAGCTTCACATCCGCCGAGACGGAGAAGCTCTCCTCCGTGTCGACGACGGGGCCTTCCGCGGCGACCGACTGCTGCCCGTCGAAGTCGATGGCTCCCGCGTTCAGGAAGCGCGGGAGCGGACTCCCGACGAGGGTCCCGTTCAGCCCGTTGCCCGAAGTGTCCTTCGTGATGCCGCCGTCGACTCCGTCGAAGAGCCATTCGAGGGCCGCCCCGCGGACCGGGGGCCGGGACGGGCGTCCGGTCCCGCTCGGCTCCCCCGGCTTGGAGGGAGTGGTCTTCGTGGCCGTGACGGTCGACGTGGCCGTGGCGGTGGCCGTCGACGGAGCGGGGCGAGGCGGTTTCGGCGACTGGGAGGACTTCCCGGGGGGAGTGACCGGCTCACTGCTCTGCGGATCTCCCGGCCGGAGAGCGCCCGAGTACGCGAGGGCGACGACGAAGGAGCAGAGGGCGACGAGGGCCGCGCTCTGCAGCACCCGGTTGATGCGCCGGTTCCTGCCCCTCTCCGCGCCGGAGCCCCCGCCCCCGAAGGCCCGGCGGAACCTGCCGGAGCCCACCGGCGCCGCGTGCGGGACGAGTTCGCTGCCGGTGACCATCACGGGGAGGCTGGAGCTGGCGTACTCCGAGCCGCCCCACGGCAGAATCGCCTGGGCCAGGAACGTCCCGCAGTCGGAGTGCATCCGGCCCAGGTCGGCGACCGCGCGGGAGCAGTAGGCGCAGACTTCCAGATGCGGAACGAGGTCCGCTGCGATGTCGATGCTCTTCTGGTCGGCGTAGGCCAGCACCATGCGGTGGAACCTGCGGCATTCGTCGACAGCGCCGTCGTGGAGGATCTGGACGTAGGAGGTGTAAAGCTCCCTGCGCGCACGCCTGTCCAGGAACGAGACCCCTTCCACACCGGGGCCGAGCAGGTTCTCTATCCGCTCGTCGTCGTCATGCTCCACGGCGCGGTGCCACAGCACCGTCTGGCTCTTGTCGGAGAGGTCGGCGAAGGCACGCGCCGGAAGAGTGGGAGGAGGAAGACCGGGCCCCACGGAGTCCTCGGAGATCACCACGGGCTGGGACTCGATCCACTCGGCCAAGTCCGCGTCGAGCGCGCTGCGTTCATCCGTACCGGCCCAGTCCGCGGCTGTGCGCAGCACCTCTGAGAGTGCGTACGGACGTACGGCGCCCGTGGCGCTGCCGTCCTGCAGCCGAAGCGCCCGGCGCCAGGCCTGGACGGCGAGTTCGTCCGCGGCGAGGGAACTGATGGCGCATACCGAGGCGAAGGCCCTCACGGCCGGGAAATGCCGCAGTTCCAGTTCGCCGAGGGCAGGCAGAGAGGACTCTCCCCCTTCTCGCACGAGTGGGAGCAGCTCGGCATCTGACAGTCGCGCGCAATCCATCCGTTCGTTCAATCCCTACGCAGTCGACGGCGTCTCTGACGACACGGATGCCTCACGGGCCCGCTCGGCACCGGGACCGTCCACGGACAGTCGGTTGTGGTCACCCTCCAGCTCACCGGATGGTGACCGAAAACGCCATAGGCAATAGGTACCTAGTACTACGGCCCGGATGGTGACGTGGGCGTTTCCGGAGAATTGTGCGAGCTGCGAGCGCTGCCGGGCACCCCCTGCCTCGCGGGTACGGACGGCGGCCGGCCCTGGCACGGACCGGGCGGCGGCCCGGCCGTGGATCTGACGCTCGTGGCGGACGAGACCCTCGACGGCGGCCTCGTATGGCTGCTGTACCGCGTGACGGAGCGTGCTCCGGCCGCGACCGGGTAGGTCGACAGGACGGACGGCGGACGGCATGCTTGTCGCGGCTGCACCTCGTTCTCCTGCTGTTGCCCTGGCCGTCCGGTAGCCCGGAAGTCCGGGGAGCCGGCAGCCCGGGAGTCCGGGGAGCCGCTGGAGCGCCGGCTCGCCGAGCCGGGCCTGTACGACCTGGCGGACGGCGGGGGCGCGACATCGCAGTCACGCTGCTCGTGGGGGCACGGGCGTTCCCCCGCACGCGGCGACCGCGAGTAACGCACCGGGCCCACGACGGCGCTGAGGGAATGCGGGCCCCGGAACGAGCCGTACGCGCCGAATGATTTCCGGAGTGGCTCGCTGTGGTCATTCTGCTCCATCGACGAGACGCCGACGTGCGTCGGATTGGGACCTCGTGAGCCATCCCGAACCCATGCCCGGGCAGCCGTACCCCTACGGGTCGCAGGGCGGACCTCCTCCGCACCCGGAGTACACGCAGGGTCCTCCGCCTCCCCCCGGGTACGGGCAGCCGGAGCCCCCGCCCCGCCGGGAGCGCCGTCCGCGTGACGGAGGCGGTTCGGCCAGGACCGCCCTGATCATCCACACGATCGCGGACATAGCCGCCGTCTTCCTCGGCCTGTGGATCCTGCTGTACCTGCTCGAGGCGAACCAGGCGAACCCCTTCGTGGAGTTCGTGAAGGGCGTGGCCGACTGGCTGGCCTGGTGGGCGCAGGACATCTTCACGATGGACAGCGAAGGTGTGCGCGTGTTCCTCAACTACGGCCTGCCCGCCGCCATCTACCTGCTTGTCGGCCACGGGATCTCCGCACGCGTACGGCGGCTCTGACCTCCCGCGGGAGCCCTTCCGGAGAAGGGCGCCGACCGGGTAGGGCGCCGACCGGGTAGGGCAGGTGCTGGAGCGCAGTGACCTGCCCGGCGTCCCCGCTCCCGGTCGCCGGCCCCCGGCCCCCGGCCCCAGCAGGAGGCTCATCGCGGCGCGTACGGCCTGCGCGGCGGGGCCGGCCTCTGACGCAGCTCCCACAACGGCCGTGACGGTGACGCCGATGCCTGCCGCCACCACCAGTACGGCCACGAGGGGGCGGCCTGTGCACCCCGCGCCCGGTCCTGATCCACCCGCTTGCGGCCCCCGGAACCACCGCCGACGACGGCCGGGCCACCGGCTGCGTCCGCGCTGCGAGACGGCCGCGCTCCACGTCCAAGACCGGCCGGACCGGCGACGTCACCGGCCGGGGCGGGATGCCGCACTCTGCGACAGCCCGAATTCATTGCGTAGCAGAACTGCCTTCCGCACGGCCCGGGAAACGACCGGCGGAGCGGAATCCATGGCTGCACACATTCGACCAACTGATGAAGAGGGCAAGCATTGTTGGGCGAAAACGGTGCAGCCGTGAACGCCAGGGAGACCATTTGACCGGCAGGTGATCCGCGGGGATTTCCGCACCGCACTCCGGACACTCCCAGGAGTCGACTCAGCGGCGACTCGACGAGCGTCGGACCCGGCGGCTTCCCCTCGTCGCCACATCGCCGGACCCTCCCGAACCGCCAGGACGGAACGGGCGATACCGCACCGAAAGCTGTCCGCTGCGTATGCACCCGATCACCTTTCGCAGTCACAAAAGCCGGGGCAGAGGTCACGGACAAAAAGATGGCCGCAGCACAATTGTTTTGCGCCATTCCGGATGACACTGTGGCCCGAAAGCCGTCCCGAGAGGTGCCTCATGGTGTCTGCAAAACGGGCCGTCGCCCGTGCCGTTTACGGATCGCGATACGACAGCGTGCCGTGGGCGCAGCGCGTCTATGTCAGGCCGGGGGAGAGAGCTGCCAGGGAGCTGCAATGGCGCTTGAAGCTGCGCACTTCACCGGTGATATCCCTCGATGAATACCGCTCCCGCGTCAAGCTCGGGGCGATCGAGGAGTTCATCACCTGCCACATGTGCGGGGAGTCACGCCAGCAGCCGCTCTACGAGCCGTCCAGGACGAAGAAGAACGGCAGGACGGCGTGGACCTATCACGTGGTGCGCTGCCCGTCGTGCGGCTTCCTCTACCGCAATCCCAACATCCTTCCCGAGCGGCTCGGAGATCTGTACTCCCAGAACTACAGCACCTTCCTGACCGGGAACTACGCCGCGAACAGGCAGCGCCGCTACCAGCAGGCCATGGACGCCTTCAGCCCGGTCTTCGCCGAGGGCGGCGGCCGCCGGCTCCTCGATTTCGGCTGCGGTGCGGGGTACTTCCTGGAGCTGGCCGAGCAGCGCGGCTTCGACGCGTGCGGCGTGGACCTCTCCCCCGACTCCGTGAAGGAGGCCAACGAGCGTCTGACGTCGGCCGCCGCCCACTTCGGCGCACCCGAGGACGTACCGGAGATCGCAGCAGGCGGCTTCGACGTGATCACCCTGTGGTCGGTGCTCGCCCATCTGCCCCGTCCCGTCGAGGACTTCCGCGGGTTCCGTGACCTGCTCGGCCCCGGCGGCGTACTGATGATCCTCACCGTGAACGCGCAGTCGCTGCTGCTGAAGGCATACGGTTCCCGCTGGAACGGCTTCACCCGGAACCACCTGATGTTCTACTCGCGCGAAACCCTTCCCCTGCTGCTGCGGCAGGCCGGTTTCGCGGGTGTGGCCTTCGAACCGTTCTACGGCGACACGATAGAAGCGGGCACGACGAGGCTGAGCGCCAGGCACAGCCGCCGGCTGAAGCGCGGGGTCGACGCCGGCGACGGCGGCAACATGATGCGCGCACTCGCCTTCGCCGACGAGAAGGCGATCGAACGCTGGGGCGACGGCCGTCCCGTGCACCGGGTGGGCTGACTCCTCCGGCGGACGGACGGGAAGCGCGGAAGCGGTATCCCTCTCGGTACCGCCTCCGCGTCCCCGGCCGGCCTCAGGGATGTCCGGCCCTCTGCGCCCGTCAGCCGGCGACGGGCAGCGCCGTACGCGGGCGCACAGCCGCCAGGTCCACGCCCACCGGCTCCCCCGTGTCCGCGTCGACGACGCTCACCCGGGCGGCGGGAGCCCCCGCTGTGTCACGGCTCGCCGTCGCGTCCAGAGCGAACACGACGGATACCGGACGGGCCCCGCCGCCCTCCTCGACGTACACGCCGGAGTAGAGGAGGAACCGCCAGCCCGCCTCCTCCCAGTGGTCGAGGAGCCCGGACCGGACCACCGGCGAAGCGGCCTGCCAGGCAAGGGAGTTCTCCAGCAGCTGCACGGTCGCGGCAACCGGCACCTGCTTCCCGCCGGCGGCGCCCGCCAGGGGATGCCCGAAGATCCGCAGCCGCGTACGGCGCAGCGGCAGCAGCCACCAGCGGTCGAGGTCGACGGAGAGCACCGTCAGGACCGCGCCCCCGGCGGCCAGTACCGCCGCCGAAGCCGCGGGCCGGTCCCCCACGGTCGTCCACCAGGCGGCGGACGCCGTGGCAGCCGCGACTCCCCCCGCGAGCACGAGACCGGCGCGTGCGAAGGCCCGCCACGTCACCGGTGCCGAGTCGTTCGCCGTACAGCCGCAGGAGGACTCCGGCGCGATCACCCGTGCCCGGCCGAGGTATCCGGCGAAGCCGGCACCGAGCAGGGCGGTCGCCACTCCGGGCAGCGGACTGTGAGGCACTGCCAACAGCCCTGCTGCGAGCACGAGTTCGGCGAGACCCGTGGCCCGTAGCACCTGGACGGCCCGTTCGCTGCTGCTCAGCATGCGGGCGAGGGCGGTCTTGGGCGCCTGCTGTGCGGCGCGGGAACCGAAGAGCTTCGACGCGCCTGTCCAGCCCAGGAGCACGGCCAGAACGACAGGGGCGAGGCTCGATGTCGTCGAGAGCATCTCTTCCTCTCCTGCGCCTGTCAGTGCCCGACCGAGACCCGTACGACGTCCACCGAGCCGTCGGACGGCCGCCACGCGCCGAGGACTTGAGCACTCTGGCCGATGCGCAGCCGCGAGAGGTCGGAGGTGGGCGCGCGGCCCGCGTAGGACGCGTTGGTGTCCGCGATGACGTTGCCGGTGATCTCGTGGTTGCCGTGCGCGAGATGCAGCCGCTGCTTCTCGATGCCGCGGATAGTGGTGTGGAGGTTGACGATGTTCACCCACACCGCGTCCGCGGCGATGGTGCCGTCCGGCATCTTCACACCGCGCGCGTAGAGTCCGTCGCCGACCTCGATCACCTTGGCCGTGGTGGGGCGGACCTTCCACACGCTGGTCGCGTTGGTCATCCGGACGCGGGAGTGGTCCCCGTACGATCCGGCGACCTCCAGCACGCTGCCGCTGATGGCGGTGATCCTGCCCTCCACGAACGAGGACTTGCTGATCGCCGGGTCGAGCGACGGCTGCTGCGCGGCGAAGGCGGCGTCGGCGTCGATGCCCCCGAGGGCGGTGGCTCCGACGATGGTGGCGCCGCCGAGGGCTGCGCGGGCGAGGAGGCGTCGACGGTCGATGCCACCGCTGTTTCCGTGGTGTGCGGTCATCCCGGTTCCCCTCACTCGTAGATGTAGACCGGCAGCATGCCGGAGCTCAGGTCGCCGAGCGCCGAGTAGGCGGCGGGCGTCAGGTCGAGGACGCGGTTGGTGCGGCACT
Source organism: Streptomyces ovatisporus (assembly GCF_042653885.1). Lineage (NCBI taxonomy): Bacteria > Bacillati > Actinomycetota > Actinomycetes > Kitasatosporales > Streptomycetaceae > Streptomyces > Streptomyces ovatisporus. The sequence continues at coordinate 299,404 of NZ_JBHSFH010000004.1, read as the reverse complement.
GGCCGTTGCAGCAGGAGGCTTCGCCGCACCACTCCTTCGTACGGGGACCGCAGTCGGTGATCGTGATGCAGACGGTGGCGCCGGAGCACTGGTGCTTGACGTTCATCACCGATCCGCAGCCGCGTCTCGGGATGTTCTCGCCGCACAGGTCGGGCCGGGTGATGTCCCAGCATGCCTGTGAAGCGTTGGGCCAGGCGCCGTGGTTGGCGCTGGACTGGCAGTTGCCGCACGCGCCGCCTCCGGCGCCGGTGCAGGGTCCCCATGCGTTGCCGCAGCAGAACCAGCTCGTCTCACCGGCCCAGAGGCTGGTCGATCCGCAAGCCATGGTGCTGTCCTCTCTGTGAATTTGACAAAGACATGACATGCACATGTGCCGACGTGAGCCCCTGTTTCTGTGCGTGAGGGTGGGGCCCGAGCGGCGGGTGGTGATGGCCTTACTGGCGGAGCGGTCCAATGATGCGCGTGTCTACGCGTGTTGGCCAGAGTGTCCGTTCACCGTCTGTGGTCGGTCCAATGACGGAAGGGAGCGGCCGCGCCGCCCTGGCACCGCCCGGCGCCGGGTTCGGCGCGGACCCTCCCGGACCACCGGACGCTACGCTGCGCGGTACCGGCGCAGCGCCGGCATCGTCAGTGCCAGCGCGAGCATGGCGACGACGACGAGCACGCCGCCCCCGGTGACGGCCGTACGCGCACCCAGCGCGGAGCCCGCGGTGCCGTGGAGGAGGTCCGCGACGCGCGGTCCGCCCGCGACGACCACCGTGAACACTCCCTGCATCCGGCCTCTCATGGCGTCCGTGGCCACCGACTGCAGGATCGCCCCGCGGAAGACCATCGAGACCATGTCGGCGACACCCCCCAGCGCGAGGAAGGCCACCGCCCACCACAGGCTGCCGCTCAGCCCCGATCCCGCGACGGCCGCGCCCCAGGCGATCACCGCCCCGATGACCATCAGCCCGTGCCGGCGCACACGGGAGAAGGTCCCCGAGAGCAGTCCGCCCGCCACGGCGCCGAGGGGGATCGCCGCGAAGAGCAGCCCGAGAGCGAACCCCTCGCCCCAGGACCCGTAGGCGGTGGCGGCGAGTTGGGGGAAGAGCGCCCGCGGCATGCCGAGGACCATGGCGACGATGTCGGCGAGGAAGGACAGCAGCAGCACCTGGTGTGCGGCGATGTAGCGGAAGCCGGCGGCCACTTCGCGCAGCCCCGCCCGCCGGGGCGCCCCGGCACCCCGCCCGGACGGGTCCGACGGCGGCAGCGCCGGCAGCCGCCAGACGGCGACGAGAGCGGCGCAGAGCGCGAGCGCGTCGACGAGGTACAGCTCCGGCAGCCCGGCCAGGGGGATGAGCGCACCGGCCAGCAGCGGGCCGAGCACCATGCCCGTGGCGGAGACGGTCGAGACGAGCGCGTTGGCGGCGGGGAGCTCCGACGAGGGGACGAGCCGGGCGACCGAGGCGCTGCGCGTAGGGAAGTTGATACCGAAGAACGCCTGCTGCGCCGCGAGCAGCACCATCAGCAGGAGCACGGACTGCGCCCCCGCCGCGGCCTGGACCCAGAAGAGCAGGGACGTCGCGGCGATGCCCGCATTGGTGATCAGCAGCAGCCTGCGCTTGTCCATGCTGTCGGCGATCGCGCCGCCCCACAGTGCGAAGAGTACGAGCGGTACGAGGCCGGCGAGGCTTGCGTATCCGACCCATGCGGAGGAGCCGGTGACGTCGTAGACCTGCTTGGGCACGGCGACGGCTGTGAGCTGGCTCCCGACAGCGGTCACCGTGGTCGAGGACCACAGGCGCCGGAAGGCGGGGTGCCGCAGCGGACGGGTGTCCATCAGGAGCCGGCGCACTCCCGTCCGGGGCGGGGTCTCCCGCACCGGCTCTCCGGCTTCCTCCAATGCCGCGCGCTGCTCGGTGGGTTCGGCGCCGTGCACGGCAACTCCGGTTCGTCGTACATCGATTCGGGCCGGGCAAGTATCCCCTGGCCGGCACGGACGTGGGGCGCCCGGGCGGCCGGGACGGACGCCTCCCCGACCGCCCATTCTGCCAACAGGCCCTGCACGCCCGGGAATTCAGCGGGTGAGCCCGGAGTCGCCCTGGGTGACCGCGCAGGCGTCTTCACATTACCCACACGTAACAATTTCCCATCTGGCACGCATTGGTGTTCGACGCAGTGGAAGGCTTCCCAGCGGCCGATCACCCTTCGGCCGGTGCCGCGTTGCGACCCCCACACTTGCGCGCGCGGTGCCACATCCTCGGGGAGAGGACGTAAAAGTGGATTCCACCCGCTCCGTCGCCCGCCGCAGAACGCTCACCGCGCTCGCGGGCACCGCAGTGATAGCCGTGGCCGTGCAGATACCTGCCACGGCCGGTTCCCCCACAGTCTCGGACTCCCGCGCGGGCGGCTCCTCCGCCGCACAGTCCGCTTTCAGCGCGGCCGCCGACGATGAGTACTACAAGGACGCCGAGGGCAAGACCGGCGAAGAGCTCAAGACGGCCCTGAACAAGATCATCAGCACCGGCGCGACCGCCATCTCGTACGACGAGGTCTGGGACGCGCTGAAGGAGACCGACAAGGACCCGGACAACGCGGGCAACGTCATCCTTCTCTACTCGGGCGCCTCCGCCCCCGCCGACAACAACGGCGGCGGCGAGGACCAGTGGAACCGCGAGCACACCTGGGCGAAGTCGCACGGCGACTTCGGCACCGCCACCGGACCGGGCACCGACGTGCACCACCTGCGTCCCACGAACGTCAAGGTCAACAGCACCCGCGGCAGCAAGGACTTCGACGAGGGCGGCGAAGAAGTCGAGGGCGCGCCGGGCAACTTCACCGACGAGGACTCCTTCGAGCCGCGCGACGAGGTCAAGGGCGACGTCGCCCGCATGATCCTCTACATGGACGTGCGCTACGAGGGCGCGGACGAGTTCCCCGACCTGGAAGCCAACGACGACGTCAACAACGGCTCCAAGCCCCTCCACGGACGGCTGTCCGTACTCAAGAAGTGGAACGAGGCGGACCCGCCGAGCGAGTTCGAGAAGAACCGCAACCAGGTCATCTTCGACAAGGTCCAGCACAACAGGAACCCGTTCATCGACCACCCGGAATGGGTCGGCGAGATCTACAAGTAGAGGCCGGGACACATTTGTTCCGCTTCCACCGGTAGCACCGGGAGCACATTCCGGAATGCCCTCGCCCCTGAATCGACGGGGCGGGGGCATTCCGCCGTCCACTCACATCCGGGACGACCGGGCCGCCCTTTCACGCGGTCGGGGAAATGACCCGTGGCGCGGGTGCGCAGCACAATGCCCTCGTCCCCGGAGAACTGGGGACGAGGGCATCCGTGGGTCAGCGCGCCGGCCCCGCGCCGACCCGACTGAGCCCGGCCGGTACGGCCAAGGGGGTGGGCTCAGTACTTCTTCGGCCGGTAGGCGTCGTACTCGTCGTTGCCGAGGCCGTAGCTGCGTGTGCTGTGGTCCGTGCCGTGGCCGCCGCGCTGCTCGTAGGCCCTGTAGGACTTCTTGGCGGAGCTGGTCCACTTCTCGAAGATCACGACGTGACGGGTGGTGTTGCTGCCGTTCGCGTCGATGATGAGGTCGCCCTTCTTCAGCTGCGACGTCTTGATCTTCGTCGTGAAGTCCGAGGAGGCAAGGCCGACGGTGTTCGTGCCCGGCTTCCCGTACTTGAGCGCCATGCTCACGTAGCCGGAGCAGTCGGTGCGGTAACCGCCGAAGGTCTTGCTCTGGCTGTAGGGCACCTGGTGGCCGTCGACAGCCGTCAGCCACGTCTTGGCGCGCTTGATGACCGTGTCACGGCTGATGGCGGCCTTGGTGCCGGCGTCACTGCTGACGGACTTCTTCGCCTGCGGCTGCTCCGTCGAGTCCCCCGCGATGGCGGAAGGCGCGAACGGTGCGAGTACCGCGGCACCCGCGACTATCGGCAGAACGGTGCGCGTAATTCGCTTCATGTTTTTCCCCGTGCAATCTCGGAGTTTCCCCTGGGGGCGGGCGGTCGGGTGCTCCGTACGGGCTGAGCGGCCATATTCGCCGTACGGGAACGGGGGTGCATTCGTGCTTCTTCTCTCCCGACGGCCGGGAACGTTATGGGGAGTTCCTCGCGGCCGTCAAGACATTCCTGGGAACCGTGCTCGTCAATTCCGTTCGCGGGACCTGGAATTCGGGCACGCCGGTACGTCCGTCCGGCGCGGCCCCGAATCGGCCCGGTCGTCGGACACCGACGGCCGGTTCCGTGTCCGGGGGTCTGTGACGTGCTGGCCTCACTCGGGGGTCGGGTGTGGGGGGTGGCAGTGGGGGGTCATGAGCGCGCGACGGTCATGCACGCGTCATGCCTGGCCGCACATACTTCCCTCCGCCCCCAGGGGGCCGCATGAGTACATGTACTCAGATCGAGCGAGTGCGAGTTCCCCGTCGAGCACCACCGCTCAGCGCTGCCCCACCGCGGGGGCGGCCCCGGGCAACTCCCGGGCAGAGCAGGGGATTCGGGCCGGCGTCACGTCACCGCTGGGTACGGGCCGCCGCTTGAAGTGCCGCAGCCGGGGAGTCGTGCAGGTTGAGCACGCTCTCGATGCCGGTGATCTCGAAAAGCCGCCTGACGACGGGATGCAGCGGCCCGCCCAGGTGCAGCGACGTACGCGCATGGGTGCGCAGCAGCATGTTCAGCGCCGAGGAGTCGGCGAAGGTCACGCCGGAGAGGTCGATGACAAGACTGTCCGGCTGCGCCGCGAGCGCGGCATCGAGGACCGGCGTGATCTCGTCGACGACGTCGAGGTCCAGGTCCCCGGAGAGGGTGAGGACCTCCGTACCGTCCCGTCGTTCCCGGAACACGGGGGACGGAGCGCCGTCCGCTCCGCTCTCCTGCTGCTTCGGGCCCGGCTCGCGGGCCGCATCGTCACCGGTCGTCACAGCGTCATACATTGTCATACGCGGGGGTTTCCGGAGGTCAGGATGCGGTCACGGGCACATGTCCCGGATGCAGCCACTGCGCGCGCATCGTCTTCCCGCCCGAGGCGGCCACCACTTCGAGCGAGTCGGCGCACTGCTCGGCGATCCGCAGCCCCCAGCCGCCGCTGCCGTCGAGCCGTCCCGGACGCCAGCGGGGCGGCGAGGGGTCGTTGTCGGTGACGTCCACACGCACACGGTGCCGCTCCGCCTGGACACGCAGGGACCACCGCCCACGGGCGTGCCGCTGCGCGTTGGTCACCAGTTCGGACACGACCAGGAGGACCCCTGCAAGATCCACCCAGGACGAGGTGCGTACCAGGTGATCCTCGACGGCCCTCCTCACGTCCCCGATGTCCTTGCACTTCGAATCCAGGAGAAGCACTTCGCGCTCCCCGTCGCCCGTCGCCGTGGCAATTCGCCCCGAAGACACAGGCGTCACCTCCACTCCCCGGTTCAGGTGACCGGCTCGTCGACCTGTCGCCCGCTCCGCGCGCGCCGCCCCTCGGCGAACAGTGCGCGTCGCGCTGCGGGGTGCGTCTTCAGCATGTCCGGTACTCCTCAGCTCGCCTCTCATCACCGTCGCTCCATGCGCTTGCCCGGCCACAGTCGCCCCATGCCGAACGCGCGCCCATCTGCTCGCGCAATATTTCGCATTGCGCAACAAAACGGACAACAGGAGGAACTGGTGCGCTTGTTCAGCAGCAAGGTGGGTACGCGGACAGCCCGACCGGTTGTTCCAACGAGGTGAAGGGCAGGTCCCAGCGATGACTTCCGCCACGCCGACCGTAGCGACAGCGGAGAATGCCACAACCGAGGCGACCGTCCCGGACGGACGGGCAGTTGAGGAGGCATCGGACCAGCTGCCTGCGATCGACGCGCCGGAGAACCTCGCACCCGAGGACGCGCGCCAGCTTTCGAAGACCCTGTTCGACAGGCTCACCGTCCTGGAGGAGGGGACGCACGAGTACCAGTACGTGCGGAACACCCTCATCGAGATCAACCTCACGCTTGTCCGGTACTCCGCACGCCGCTTCCGCTCGCGCGGCGACGACATGGAAGACATCGTGCAGGTCGGCACCATCGGCCTGATCAAGGCGATCGACCGTTTCGACCTGTCGCGGGAAGTGGAGTTCACGACCTTCGCCATTCCCTACGTCGTCGGTGAGATCAAGCGTTTCTTCCGCGACACCACTTGGGACGTGCGGGTCCCGCGCCGTCTGCAGGAGATGCGGATGGACCTGGCGCGGGCCAACGACAAGCTCACCTCCAGGCTCGGCCGGTCCCCCCGCGTGAGTGAACTCGCCGAACACCTCGGAGTGACCGAGGAAGAGGTCGTCGAGGGACAGGTGGCCGCCAACGGCTACAACTCCTCCTCGCTCGACGCCACCGTCAACGACGAGGAGGGCGAGGCCTCGCTGGCGGACGTCCTGGGCGAATGCGACGGTGCCATGGACCTCGTCGAGGACTTCCACGCGCTCAAGCCGCTGCTCGCCCAACTCTCCGACCGGGACCGGAAGATCCTCGAGATGCGGTTCGGCGACGAGATGACGCAGGCGCAGATCGGCGAGCATCTCGGCCTCTCCCAGATGCATGTCTCGCGACTGCTCAGCCGCAGCCTGTCGGCACTGCGCGAGGGCATGCTCGCAGGCAGCTGAGCGGCGTCCGCGCTGCTCGCCCGCCACGGGAGCCCGTTGTCACACGTACAGCCTGAGCAACCGGGACGCAGAGAACCGCAGCACATGAAGGGGGCCCGTGACGGCGAGTCCGTCACGGGCCCCCTTCATGTGCTGCGCGGCATCGGCGCGTCGGTCCCGGATGCTCCGGTTCGTCGAAGGGTCCGGAGGGGTTCCCGTCGTCCGGTCGCCACGGACCGGAGGACGAGAACCGGCACTTCGGACCTGTGCACGGGCCGACTGCCCGAAGCTCAGTGCCGGAAGGCGTCCTTCGCCTTCTCCGCCGCCTGCCGGGCGTCGCCCCTCGACTGCTCGGCGCGGCCTTCGGCCTCGAGCCTCTCGTTACCGAGCGTGCGGCCGACGGTCTCCTTGACCTTGCCCTTGATCCGGTCGGCCTTGGCCTGGTTCTTCTTCTCCGTGCTCACGGGTGACTCCTCCTTCCGAGAAGTTCTCGGGTGACACAGCCTCCGGGTGCCCGGGGCCCCGGGTGGAAAACGTCGCGAGCCGGCCCGTACAGCCTTCGACCGCCCCCGCGCGGCCGTCGTCACCGGAGCGGACACTCCGTCAGGAGCTCGTGCTGTGAAGCCTGTCGGGGCCTGGCCACGGTACGGCCGGCCGGCGGCCGGTGCCCGTCGCCGAGCCAGTCCTCGAGTGCGGTGAACGCGGAGCGGTGGCACGGCGTGAGGGGACGGAGCTTGTCGGGGAAGGTGTCGGCCAGCGAGTCGACGTGGTTGCCGTCCTCGATGCGGTAGTAGCGGAAGAGCTTCTCCCGGCCCGCCTCGCGCACCATGCGGGCGTATACGTCGGAGTCCTTGCTGATGGGCAGCAGGGTGTCGCGCGTGCCGTGCAGGGTGATGAGGGGCTTGCCGATCCTGCCGGTGAGTCCGGCCTTCGCGGCTGCGTCGTGCACGTCGCCGGGGCGGGACGCGTAGTCGTAGTCGGCGTCGCAGGGCGGCCCGCCCGGCGTGCCCGGAGTGCAGAAGGGTGTGCCGGCCTCCGTGCCGCCGTCGAAGCCGGGGTCGATCTCTTCGCGGTAGATCCGCTGGGTGAGGTCCCAGTAGTTCTCGTGGAAGTACGGCCAGAGGAACTCGGTGCCGCGCGGGAACCCCGCCGCGTGCATCTCGCGCCGGGCCTTCTCCGCGCCGGGCCCGCCCTGTGCGTACGCGGGGTAGTGGCGCAGCGCGGGCGGCAGGAAGGTGAGCAGGTTCGGGCCCTTGCCGTCGGCCCGCCACAGCGTCCCCTCCCAGTCGACGCCTCCGTCGTAGAGCTCTGGGTGGTTCTCCAGCTGCCAGCGCACGAGATAGCCGCCGTTGGACATCCCCGTGGCCAGCGTGCGGGCAGGCGGACGCCGGTAGTGCCGGGCGACGGTGGCGCGGGCTGCGCGCGTCAGCTGGGTCACGCGCCGGTTCCACTCCGCGACGGCGTCCCCGGGCCGGCGTCCGTCCCGGTGGAAGTGCACGCCGGTGTTGCCCTTGTCGGTCGCGGCGAAGGCGTAGCCGCGCTCGACGGCCCAGTCACCGATGGCCCGGTCGTTGGCGTACTGCTCGCGGTTGCCGGGCGAACCGGTGACCACCAGGCCGCCGTTCCAGCGCGCGGGCAGCCGGAGGACGAACTGGGCGTCGTGACCCCAGCCGTGATTGGTGTTGGTGGTGGAGGAGTCGGGGAAGTAGCCGTCGATCTGGAGGCCCGGCACACCACGCGGCGTAGGCAGCTTCTCGGGGGTGAGGCCGGCCCAGTCGGCGGGGTCGGTGTGACCGGTCGCCACTGTCCCGGCGGTGGTCAACTCCTCCAGGCACGCGGCTTGTTGGTGTGCGGCGCCGGGTACGCGCGGGACGTCCGTACGAGCGCAGCCGCGGTCCCCGTGCTGCTGGGCGGCAGCGCCGTCCGGAACGGGGAGGGAGAGCAGCGCCAGGGTGAGGGCGGCGAGCGTGGCGAGGCGGTACGGGCGTCGTGCCGTGCTGTTGGCCCGTGTCATCCGGGAGCCTCCGTAGGCGGGGTCGAGGGGCGGGAAGGGTGACTGACGCGACTGCCCCGCGCGGTGGGCCGCGCGGGGTGACGGCAGGCTACGAGCGCCGGTGCGCGCCCCCCACGTCGTGATCCGACACCTTCGACGGCCCCGCCATGGTGCCGTGCGACATGGCCCGCGGCGCGCGGAGCGACAGCGGCGGGTTCAGGGGTTCAGCGGAGCGCGTGGCCGGCCGGTCTCCGGCGGACTCGGGGCGTACCCGCCGCGCAGCGCGCAGCCGGGTCCCACCGCGCAGACAGCCCCACGCCGGTGGTGCGGCGGCACGAGGGGTGCGGCGGCACGAGGGGTGCGGCGGCACGAGGGGTGCGGCGGCACGAGGGGTGCCGCGGCACGCTGCGGCTGAGGACGCCGGAGCGGACGGCTGCACCGGCCCCTCGCCGGCGACCGCACAGGTCGCCCCCGGAGCCGGCCGCCCCGGCATGTCCTCGTGCCGACGGTTCCGGCGCAGCCCGGCGCGCAGTCCGCGGAGCCCGCGCGCCGCTTCCGGCGCACGGGCTCCGCAGGGCGTTCGCGCCTCCTGGTGCCGTGCCGGGCCTCGCGAGCCTTCCCGGCCGCAGCGCTAGACCGTCATCGGGGTCCGCTCGGCGGAGGAGTCGTGGGCACGCGCCACCTCGGCCTCCACCTCGCGGTGGAGCCGCTCGCAGGTGCGGCTGATGAGGCGCGAGACGTGCATCTGGGAGATGCCCAGCTGCTCGGCGATGCTGCTCTGCGTCATGTCGCAGAAGAAGCGCAGATACAGGATGTAGCGCTCCCGCTCGGGAAGGTTGCGCAACTGCGGCTTGACGGCTTCGCGGTAGGTGACGCGGTCGAAGCCCGGCTCGGTGGCGCCGAGGGTGTCCAGGAGGGAGTAGCCGTCCTCGTTCTTGGACAGTTCGGCGTCCAGGGAGAGGGCGCTGTAGCTCTCCAGCGCCTCCATGCCGATGACGACGTCCTCCTGGCTCAGTCCGCTGTGCTCGGCGATCTGGGCGACCGTGGGCGAGCGGTCGTCGAGCGTCACGCCGAGTTCGCGGCTGCTCGCCCGGACCCGGTTGCGCAGCTCCTGCACCCGGCGTGGTACGTGCAGGTCCCACATGTAGTCGCGGAAGTGCCGCTTGATCTCGCCCACGATCGTGGGCACGGCGAAGCTCTCGAAGGCGCAGCCGCGCGCCGGGTCGTACCGGGCCACGGCCTTGACCAGTCCGAGCGCGGCGACCTGCTGCAGGTCCTCGAGATTCTCGCCGCGGTTGCGGAAGCGCTGGGCGAGCCTGTCGGCCATCGGCATCCAGGCGCGCACCACCTCCTGGCGCAGCTCCTCCTTCTCGGGCCCGTCGGGCAGGGACGTGATGCGCTCGAAGTGGGCCGCGGTGTCGGGTGCATCGTCATGCGGGTGGCGTGCGTGCTTCGCACGGAAACGAACGGCTGACATGACCTGCTGCCTCCCGGTGCACGGTGATCTTGGGTAGCGCATCACCACGGGAGTGGACACAGCGATCAAGCGCGGCGGCGCCGACCGCCCTCCCGCAGCTGTGCCTACTGGCCGAAGCACATGGTGCTCAAAAGCACCTAAAGAGTAATGAAATCGTCTGTTACTCCCGATCCCCTTCAAACTACGTCCAGGAGGAGCGAAGTGCCACACGTAGGCCCCGGTACGCCGTGAGGCGTCCGGGGCCGTTCGTGCAAGCAGCCTTCTTCGCGGCCGAGTTGGCGGCAGGCGGCGGAGTCAGCTCTCCGATTCCACCCGCTTGCCCTGGGCAATCGCCTCATCGACCTCGGCGGTCCGCTCGGCCTCCTCCGCCGCGAAACGCTCCGCGTCGAGCTTCTCGGCGATCTCCTCGTCCTGTGCCATCAGCAGGTCGAGGTTCTGGTTTCCCATCTCGAAGACGCCCATGTCCACGTACGCCCGCTGCAGGCGTTCGCCCCACAGTCCGATGTCGCGCACGCAGGGCACGATGCGGCTGAAGAGCAGCTGCCTGAAGAGCTTGAGGAAGTCCGACTGCTCGCTGAAGGTCTCGGCCTCGGCGCGCGGGACGCCGAAGTTCTCCAGCACCTCGACGCCCTTGAGCCGGTCCCGCATCAGGTAGCAGCCCTCGATGACGAACTCCTCGCGCTCCCGCAGCTCCGCCTCGGTCAGCTGCTTGTAGTAGTCGCGCAGCGCCATCCGCCCGAAGGCGACGTGCCGGGCCTCGTCCTGCATGACGTAGGCGAGGATCTGCTTGGGGAGCGGCTTGTTCGTGGTGTCGCGGATCATGCCGAAGGCGGCGAGGGCCAGCCCTTCGATGAGGACCTGCATGCCGAGGTAGGGCATGTCCCAGCGGGAGTCCCGGAGGGTGTCGCCCAGCAGCGCCTGCAGGTTGTCGTTGATCGGGTAGAGCATCCCGATCTTCTCGTGCAGGAAGCGCCCGTAGATCTCCGCGTGCCTGGCCTCGTCCATGGTCTGCGTCGCGGAGTAGAACTTCGCGTCCAGGTCGGGCACGGACTCCACGATCCTGGCCGCGCAGACCATGGCGCCCTGCTCGCCGTGGAGGAACTGGCTGAACTGCCAGGATGCGTAGTGCTGCCGCAGGTCGGCGCGCTCGGCGTCGCTCATCTTGTCCCAGTAGGACGTGCCGTAGAGCGAGATGGCCTCGTCCGGGGTCCCGAGGGGGTCCTTCGGGTCGACCTCCAGGTCCCAGTCGATGCGCAGCTGCCCGTCCCACTGCTTGTCCTTGCCCTTCTGGTAGAGGGCGAGGAGGCGGTCGCGGCCGTCGTCGTAGTCCCAGCTGAATCTGGCCGATCCCGAGGCGGGAACCTCCCATTCCTCGGCTCCTGGACTGCCTACGTAGAGGTCGTGCGTGGACATGGACGCCTCCTCCTGCGGACCGGCGGGGTCCCCCGGGGCCCCCTGGGCCGGCGGGGACGGTGAATCGCAGGCTCACACGCCGGTTACCGCCGGGTCAACAAAGACGGTGCAATGTGAGCGCGGGGGATTGACGGGCTTACTGACAGGCAGTCTCATAAGAGAACGGCTGACGTAACCTTCGGTAACTCGACGAAGAGGTGCCCCAGCATGACGATCACTCCAGAGACGGCCGCCGGCAAGCCCGCGCCGGAAGCGCTCCGGGACGCCCTCGGTCTGATCAGGGACCGCGAGCAGGTCGCGGAGCGTCTGCTCAGCTCGTCCAAGAAGCACTCGTTCGACCCCGACACCGAGCTCGACTGGGACGCGCCCCTCGAAGAAGGCAAGTGGTTCTGGCCGCCGGAGCTCGTCTCGCTCTACGGGACCCCCATGTGGAAGCGGATGTCCGAGGAGCAGCGCCTGGACCTCTCCCGCCACGAGGCCGCCTCGCTGGCCTCCCTCGGCATCTGGTTCGAGATCATCCTCATTCAGCTGCTCGTCCGCCACATCTACGACAAGTCGCCGACCAGCAACCACGTGCGGTACGCGCTCACGGAGATCGAGGACGAGTGCCGGCACTCCAAGATGTTCGCCCGCCTGATCGGCAAGAGCGGCTCGCCCGCCTACCGCGTCTCCCGCCTGCACCACAACCTCGCCCGGCTCCTGAAGACGGTCTCCACCACACCCGGCTCCTTCACCGCCACCCTCCTCGGCGAGGAGATCCTCGACTGGATGCAGCGGCTCACCTTCCCCGACGAGCGCATCCAGCCCCTCGTCCGCGGCGTCACCCGCATCCACGTCGTCGAGGAGGCCCGGCACGTCCGGTACGCGCGGGAGGAACTGCGCCGTCAGATGGTCGGCTGTCCGCGCTGGGAAGCCGAACTGACGCGCATCAGCTCCGGGGAGGCCGCCCGGGTCTTCTCCCTCTCCTTCATCAACCCCGAGGTCTACACGAACGTCGGCCTGGACAGGCGCGAAGCCGTCGCCCAGGTCAAGGCCAGCGGCCACCGCAGGGAAGTGATGCAGACCGGCGCCCGCAGGCTCACCGACTTCCTCGACGAGATAGGCGTCATGCGCGGCGTCGGACGCAAGCTGTGGGTCAGCTCCGGACTCCTCGCCCGCTGAGTGCCTTTCTGACGAATCCCGCCCTGCTCGCGACGCCCGGCACGCACATCCCCAGCGTCGACGAGCGTTGCCGACACCCGCGGTCTTGATCAGTACGTCCGGGCCGCGCAGCTCGCCGGAGCTCCGCCCCGGTCCTCCCGTGGGGCCGGGGCACCGGCCGCCCGGATCCCGCCCGCACCGGGACGGTTACGCTCATGGGATGAGCAGCAGCGGCACCGCCCCGGCGTATCGCAGACTCACCGTCGACCAGCGGCGCTCGCAGCTGATCTCCACGGCCCTCCGCCTCTTCGCGCACAACCCGCCCGAGGACGTCTCGCTCGACGACGTCGCGGCCGAGGCGGGCGTGTCCCGGCCGCTGGTCTACCGCTACTTCCCCGGCGGCAAGCAGCAGCTGTACGAGGCCGCTCTGCGCAGCGCCGCCGACGAGCTGGAGCAGTGTTTCGCCGAGGAGCAGACGGGACCTCTCACGAGCCGGCTCACCCGCGCCCTGGACCGCTACCTCGCCTTCGTCGACGAGCACGACGCCGGCTTCATGGCCCTGCTGCAGGGCGGCAGCGTCGTACAGACCTCCCGCACCCACGCGATCGTCGACGAGGTACGGCGCGCGGCAGCCGACCAGATCCTCGTCCACCTCGGTTTCCGCACCGAGGACTCCCGCAGCGAGCCCGGCGGGGCGGATGACCTGCCGGCAGACCCCCCTCCCCCTGGCCGCCAGGCGGGGCCCCGGCTCCGGATGACGGTGAGCACCTGGATCACCGTCGTCGAGGCCGCGTCGCTGATCTGGCTCGACGAGGACAAGCAGCCGCCGGTCGATGAACTGCGCGACTGGCTCCTGGACCACTTCGTCGCCCTGCTGATGGCGTCCGCCACCCGCGACGCCGAGACGGCAGGCATCGTGCGGCACGCCCTCGACCTGGAGGAACGGGACGGCCCGGTCGGGGAGTTGGCACGCCGCATGCTGCCCGTCGTCACGGACAAGGCACACCTGCTGTGATCCCGCCGCCGGGCCCCGCCCCTTGCGGCCCGGCTTTTCGCGCCGTCTGCACCCCTGCCCGGTCCCGCCCGGTCCGGCCCGGCCGCCACGGAAAGGTCGCGAATTCTCCCGGTCAACTTAAAGCGAGCTTGAAGCCCGCGTAGGCTGGCTTCATGTCCACCCATCTGTCCTGGCAGGCCAAGGAGGCGACCGTCGGCGAACTCGCCGAGCGGGCAGGCGTGGCGACGTCCGCGCTGCGCTTCTACGAACGCGAGGGCCTGATCCAGAGCCGCCGCACCTCCGGCAATCAGCGCCGCTACAGCCGTGACACCCTGCGCCGCGTCGCGTTCATCCGCGCGTCCCAGCGTCTGGGCATCCCCCTGGCAGCCATCCGCTCCGCACTCGCGCTGCTCCCCGACAACCGCACACCCACCCGGGAGGACTGGGCGCGGGTCTCGGAGTGCTGGCGCGAAGATCTCAACCAGCGCATCAGGCTGATGACGCAGCTGCGCGACCACCTCACCGAGTGCATCGGGTGCGGCTGCCTCTCCCTGAGCCACTGCGCCCTGGCCAACCCCCACGACAAGCTCGGCGAAGAGGGCCCCGGTGCGCGTTCGCTCGCACGCCCCTGCTGCGACGCCGGCGACGCCTGACGGACAGGAGCACTGTGCGAAGCGAGGAGACGGTCTTCGTCGGCGGCCCGATGGACGGCCGGGTGCTGCCCGTCCTGGTCGGCGCGAACGGACGGCCCCCGAAGACCTACGAAGTACCGGTCCCCTCCGGGGAGACCGGCCGCGAAACCGTGCACGTGTACCGCCTCGAACCCGCCGTCTTCACCCCCCGGCTGCGGCTGCCGCGCGGCTGGCGCTACGTCCACGAACCCGACGCGAGGCCGCGCGGTAAGCTCAAGTGGCCCTGGAGCCGCACCTGACACGCTCCGGCGAGACGGACGGTCCGGGGGCGCGAACCTGACCGGACACTCCCCCGCAGAAGGAACATCTGTGTGTTCGGTGACAATTTCCGGGCCCCACGTGAAGTTTGCGAAGAACTTCACAGGTTCTGTCCCGCCTATCCCCTTGAACACGCTGTGCGCCTAGTCTGCTACGCGTGATCCAAGGGATGACCGGCCTGCGCAGCACAGATCCCCAGCAGTTGGGCCCGTACCGGCTGCACGGGGTGCTCGGCAGCGGCCGCATGGGGACCGTCTACCTCGGGCGCGGAGCACCGCAGCGCGGGGCGCGCAAGCAGTTGGTCGCCGTACGCACGCTGCGACGGGAGCTGCTGCGCGACCGTCCCCTGCGCGCCAGGCTGCGGCAGGAGATGCAGGCGGTCGCGATGGGCGTCCGCAGTGCGTACGTCGCCGACTCGGCCGGCTGCGAGCTGGACAGCGACCAGCCGTGGATCGCGGGCGCCTTCGTTCCGGGAGTCTCGCTGGAAGCCCTCGTCGCCCTGTACGGGCCGCTGCCCGAACATGCGGTCCGTGCCCTGGGCGGCGCGCTCGCCCGCGCGCTGACGGCTCTGCACGCCGTGCAGGTCTCCCACCGCGATCTGGGCGCACACAACGTGCTGCTCACCAACGACACACCACGTGTCGTCGACTACGGGCTGGCGCTGGGCCGCATGTCCGGACCCGGCACCGACGAACAGGCCGACGACGTCTTCGACCTCGGCGCCACCCTGGTCTTCGCCTCCAGCGGCCACCGGCCCTTCGCGGGGAACATGCTCCCGATGGCCCGGGAGGACCCCGATCTGACGGGCGTTCCGGACGGGCTGTGTCCCGCGCTGTTCGCCTGCCTGCACAAAACGCCTGAGTCCCGCCCGTCCCCGAAGGTGCTGGCCCATGCGCTGGACCTCGCGGACACCGCCGAGCAGCCCGCCGGGGAATGGCTTCCCGAGCCCTGCGTCCTGGAGATCCGGGCGATGACGGAGGCGGCGAGGCGTCTGACGTCGCGGCGTCTCTTCGGCCGCTGACCACCCCGGCGGAAGCGAGCAGGACCTCCGCCGGGGCCCCGCCGTCATGCCCCTCGTGGCTCTGCCGCTCGGGCGACGGCCCCGCACCCTTCGGGTGACGGACGAGGCCCCGGCGCTCCCAACCTCATCGGTAACGCCTCCCGCCGTGCACGATCGCTCCGGTATCGAGTCGGATCGGAGGCGAGCCCGTGTCACATCCACCTCACCTACGCGCCGTCGGCGCCGGGGCGTTGGCCGCCGCAGCCATTGCGGCGCTCGCCCTCCAGCCGACGCCGAGCATCGCGGACCCGTCCGGGAAGCCCGTCAGCGAACTGCTGCGGGAGCTGCAGATCCTCTATTCCAAGACGGAGACGGCCACCGATGCCTACCGGCAGACGGCAGCGAAGCTCGACCGGCAGCGTGAGAAGGCCGAGGACGCGGAGCAGGCCCTGACGTCGGTGCGCTCCGTGCTGGCGAAGAGCCGGCGGGAGGCGGGGCAGCTGGCCCGGCAGCAGTACCGTCGCGGCGACATCGGGCTGCCCCCGCTCGTACAGCTCCTTCTGACGCGCGATCCGCGGAACGTCCTCGAGGGCGTGCACGTGGTCACTCGTGTCGCGGGGCATCAAGCCCGCACAGTGCAGCGGCTGGTGGCCAGCGAACGCCGGCAGCGGGAACTGACCACGCAGGCACGCTCGGCGCTGGCGAAGCAGAAGCGGCTGGCGAAGCGGCAGAGACAGCAGCGGGACGAGGTGCGGGAACGCCTGGACGACGTCGAGGGCATGCTCGCCTCGCTGTCGCAGGACGAGCTGTCGCGACTGCGCAATCTGGAGACTCCGCAGAACACCGTCGCGCACACCGTCGCGCAGCACACGCCGATGTCCGCGGTGACGGTCGCCGCCTCGAAGAAGCGCCGCATGCCGTCTTCGGCGGGTGCGCAGGCAGTGAAGTTCGCACTGCGGCAGATCGGCAAGCCCTACCGTTTCGGTGCGGCCGGTCCGAACGCCTTCGACTGCTCGGGCCTGACGTCCAAGGCATGGCGCAAGGCGGGACGGAACATTCCGCGTACGAGTCAGGGCCAGTGGAATCAGCTGCGCCGCGTCAAGATGAAGAAGCTCCGCCCCGGCGACCTCGTCGTCTACTACAGGAACGCGGGGCACGTGGCGCTCTATGTCGGCCGGGGCAAGGTCGTCCACGCTCCCAGGCCCGGGAGGGACGTGAAGCTCGCGCCCGTACGCAGCATGCGTCCCGTACTCGGTGCGGTACGGCCCGACTCCGGTGCGCGGCCGTCGAGCGGGTACAGCCTGCCGAAGCTGCTGCGGTCCATCTGACCGCGCACCTCCACGGGCCGCGCGGCCGAGAGGCAGCCCGCCTCCACGAGCCGCGGACGGGTTCCCCTTCCCCGTCCGCCTCCGTCCGCGGCGCGCCGCCCGGACGGACGAGGTGGCGGCCGCCGCGAACCGGGAGTGCCCGGACGCGGCGGCCGCCCTCCGTACGGGCCCGGGCGCCCCGGGCACCGGGGGCCGCCGGGCGTCACCCCGCGGGCCGTCAGCCTCCGGTGACGCTGCGCAGGTACGCCTCGGTCTTCTCCGGGTCGTAGAAGTACTCCTCGAAGTCCGCGGGGTTGTTGAACCCGTTGGCGAACCGGTCGGCGACCGGCTGGAGTTCGCCGGCGGCGCCGATGAGGTTCAGGACGTGCTCCGGGGGCGGGGCCAGCATCGCGTTGGTCCACTTCGTGGTGTGCTGCACGGTCGCCCAGAAGCGGTCGAAGGTCTGCTGCATCCACGCCTCGTCGAAGGGCTCCTCGCCCCGCTCCAGGATCGCCGCCGTGTAGGCCGCGGCGCACTTCGACGCCGAGTTCGAACCCTGCCCGGTGATGGGGTCGTTGGCGACGACGACGTCCGCCACGCCCAGCACCGATCCGCCGCTGGGGAGCCGGCCCACGGGCTTGCGCACGGTCGGGGCGTAGCGGCCGGAGAGCGTGCCGTTGGCGTCGGTCAGTTCGACCTTGGTCGCCCGCGCGTACTCCCAGGGGAGGAACTCCTCCATCAGCTCGAGGGTCTTCGCCAGCTGCTCGCCGGGGTCCTTGATGCCCTGGAAGACGTCGAGCGGCCCGCCCGGGATGCCCTCCCAGAAGAGGATGTCGCAGCGGCCGGACGTGGTCAGGCAGGGCATCACGAACATCTCGCCGACACCCGGGACGAGGTTGCAGCGCACGGCTTCGGTGTCCGGGTGCTCCGGCCGCTGCCCGAGTCCGTTGACGTAGCTGACGGCCAGGGCTCGCTGGGGTGCGTCGTACGGCGAGCGCGAAGCGTCGCGCTCGAACATCGACACCAGTTCGCCCTTGCCGGCCGCGACGAGGACGAGGTCGTACCTGCCGGCGAAGAAGTCCAGATCGGAGACGGCCGCTCCGTGGATGACCAGCTGGCCGCCTCGCTGTGCGAACGTCTCCATCCAGCCGGCCATCTTCACCCGCTGGTCCACGGACTGGGCGTAACCGTCCAGCTTTCCCAGCCAGTTGATGGCGCGCTGAGTCTCACCGGGACCGTGCACGGACTCCGGGTCGGCCACGGAGACGCCGAGGCCCTCGACCTTCGGGGCCTGGCTCTCCCAGAAGTTGGCCTGGATGTCGCGCTCGTGCTGGAGCGCCTGGTCGAACTGCATCTGCGTCGACATGACACGGCCGCTGCGTATCTCCTCCGCCGTGCGGTTCGACATCACGGTGACTTCATAGCCGTGCGACTGCAGTCCGAGCGCGATCTGAAGCCCTGCCTGGCCGGCTCCTACGATGAGTATCTTTCGCATGGCGGTCTCTCTTCTCCGTGCGTACGTACGTGCGTCCGTGCGTTCCCGCGCCGCTCAGGCGGGCGCGACGTCCAGGGCGTGACTGACCAGTGCCAGCAGCGACTTGACGACCGTCGGCCGCTCCCGCGCATCCATGATCACCACTGGCACCCGGGCGGGGACCGACAGAGCTTCTCGCACGTCCTCCGCGGCGTAGGCAGTGGTCCCCTCGAAGTGGTTCACCGCCACCACGTACGGGAATCCGCAGCTCTCGAAATAGTCCAGAGCCGGGAAGCAGTCCTCGAGCCGGCGTGTGTCCGCCATGACGACGGCGCCGATCGCGCCGCGCACGAGGTCGTCCCACATGAACCAGAAGCGCTGCTGGCCCGGGGTTCCGAAGAGATAGAGGACGAGGTCGTCCTCCAGCGTGATCCGCCCGAAGTCCATGGCCACCGTGGTGGTGGTCTTCTCCGGGGTCGCGGCGAGATCGTCCGTCGCCTCGCTCGCCTGCGTCATCAGCGCCTCGGTCGTCAGGGGCTCGATCTCCGAGACCGATCCGACGAGCGTCGTCTTGCCGACGCCGAAGCCTCCCGCCACCACGATCTTGGTGGATATGGGGGCACGGGAGAGATCCTCCTGCCAGTCCTGTGTCCCGGGAGAATCCTGCGGAACCCGGCGCTCGGCCCGCGTCCCTTCCACGACCGGCTCAGAGCCTGCGAAGTCCACCCAGCACCCTTTCCAGCAGCGCCCGGTCGGGACGGTCCGTGCCGTGCCCGGTGCCGTGTACGCGCACACGTCCTTGATCGGCGAGATCGCTGAGCAGCACCCTTACCACGCCCAGCGGCATCTTCAGAAGTGCAGCGATCTCCGCCACCGACCGCATGCGGCGGCAGAGTTCGACAATGGCCCGCATCTCCGGCATCACCCGGTCACGCAGGCCGCCCGAAGTCAACTCCGGGCGTTCCTCCGGCGCTTCGATGGCCGCGACGATCGTCTCGAC
The DNA here is from genome assembly GCF_042653885.1 of Streptomyces ovatisporus. Classification (NCBI taxonomy): domain Bacteria; kingdom Bacillati; phylum Actinomycetota; class Actinomycetes; order Kitasatosporales; family Streptomycetaceae; genus Streptomyces; species Streptomyces ovatisporus. The sequence goes on along the minus strand of NZ_JBHSFH010000004.1, from coordinate 280,073 downwards.
GAGCAGCACATGGCCGAAGCGCGTACGGCCCCCGGTGAGGGTGTACGGACGTACGCGTTTGGATTTTCCGGTCTCGCCGCGCCGGGCGGGCAAGGGGGGCGGGGAGGAAGCAGCAGGTGTCACTGGTCCAGCTCCATCGACGTGCGCAGTTCGTTGCGGAGTTCGGGGGTGAGGACGTGGCCGGCACGGCCGACGAACAGCGCCATGTGGTAGGCGATGACGCTCATGTCGCAGTCGGGTGTGGCGTGCACACCGAGCAGCGAGCCGTCGCTGATCGACATCACGAAGAGCGAGCCCTCGTCCATGGCGATCATCGTCTGGCGGATCTCGCCGCCGTCCATCAGCTTCGCGGCGCCGAGTGTCAGCGACCCGAGGCCCGAGACGATGGTGGCCAGGTCGGCGCTGGAGCCCTTCGGGCCCCCGTGCCTGCTCTCGTTGCGGACGGGCGGGGCCGCGTTCCCACTGCCGGAGACGGCCTCGTCGCCGTCCGCTCCCGGCCCGGAGCCCGCGGGTGAGTTCTCTGCGGCGGTCTCTGCTGCGGTCGCCGCTTCGTCCGCCGCTTCGTCCAGCTTGGGGTCGGAGGACAGCAGCAGCAGTCCGTCCGAGGAGACGACGGCGACGGACAGGATGCCCGGCACCTCGTCGACAAGGTTGTCCAACAGCCAGCGCAGATTGCGCGCCTGCCTGCTGCCGGTCGTGCGCGTAGTGGACGCGTTCACGTACGAGCCTCCTCGGCGGTCCCACCCTCTGACTGCGCCCCCGGTTGATCAGTCACATCCCTTTCAGCGCCTGTCTCGGCCGCCGCGTCACGACGTCCGTGCTGAGCACCCTGCTGGAAACCGCCCAGGCGCCTGCGCAGTTCGTCCGCGTTGGCGCTCTGGCTGCGCGGCTGCACCGGGCCGGTCTGGGCGGCCACCTGCCGCGGGGTGCGCTTGGGCAGTCCCTTGTCGGTGAGCCTCGGCTGCGGGGCTTCCGCCTCTTCGCCGGTGCGTTCCCCGCCGGTTGCGGGGGCGGCCTCGGGGGCTGCTCCCGCTCGGCTCTCCGTGCGGCCCAGTGGAGTCGGCGCAGGCTCGTGCTCCGGGCCGGGCGGACCGGCCGTCGGGCCGGGACGCGCCGCCTCCCCGGCGAATCCATCGCCGGGTGCCCGTCCGTGCTGCTCGGGGACGGACTGCGGCCTGGGGGCCGCGTCTCCGGATGCGGGAGCGGGGGCCGGCGCGGGAGCGGGGGCCGGCTGAGTCCCGCCGGCGTCCCTGATGGTCTGTTCGGCAGCGGTGACCAGCGGGTCCTCCGGCGTCCGCTCCGTCTCTCCCACCGGGCCGCCGCCGGACGGCTCCCGCGTGGAGGCGCCGTCCGGGAGGCGTCCGGCGGCGTCCCGGGCGTCACCGCGGGCGCCGGGTACGCGACGGACGGGCAGCGCGTTGGAGTTGGCCTCGGCGACGGAGCCGGGCAGCGAAGGCGACGTACGGGCGGAGGCACGCTGGTCTTCGCCCGACGCGGCGGCGACCGGACTCGGCCGGGACGGGAGCAGCGTGCCGGGCACCGCCACGACAGCCGCGATGCCGCCGTTCTTGCGTTCCCGCAGCTGCACGCGGAGCCCGTGCCGCGCCGCCAGCCGGGCCACGACGTACAGCCCCATGCCGAGGCCTGCCTCGGGCCTGCGGTCCTGCGACTGCGGCTCCGGCTCCTCCAGCCGCGGTGGTTCCTGGTCGTCCGGCGTGCTCAGCCGGGCGTTGAGCGCGGAGAGCCGTCTGCCGGTCACTCCGATCCCCTCGTCCTCGACCGAGAGCATGACCTCCCCGCTCTCCAGCAGCCAGCCGGAGAGCTGCACATGGGCCTCCGGCGGGGAGAACGTGGCAGCGTTGTCGAGGAGTTCGGCGACGAGGTGGCTCAAGTCGTCGGCCGCGAAGCCGGAGACCTGGATGTGCGGAGGCAGGGAGCCGAGCTCCACACGCTCGTAGCGCTCTATCTCACTGATGGCGGCCCGCAGCACGTCCAGCAGCGGTACAGGGCCCGAATGGTGCGACGTGACGTGTTCGGAGCCGGCGAGCAGCAGCAGGTTCTCGCTGTACCGCCGCATACGGGTCGCCAGATGGTCGAGCTTGAAGAGGGTGCTCAGCCGCCCGGGGTCGCTCTCCTGGTCCTCCAGCCCCTCGATGACGCCGAGTTGGCGTTCGACGAGGCCGAGGGTGCGCAGGGCGAGATTCACGAACGTGCCGTGCACGGCGCCCGACAGGGAGTCGACGTGCTCCTTGAGCGCCGCGTACTCGCCGCGCAGCCGGTCACGTTCGGCGGTGAGCGTGTCCTTGGAGCGGACGAGATAGGCGTTGTCGGCCTCCGCCTCACCGGCGCGCTCGTGGGCCGCGACGACAGACTCGCGGAGCTGGTTGAGCGCCTCCACGACCTCGGCGAACTCGTCGTTCCTGCCGCGGTAGGCGACCGCCTTCTCCCCCACCGGGTCGGTGGCGAGCCTTCGCGACCCGCGCTTAAGCACGGAGAGCGGACGGGCCATCGAGCGCGCCGTCTGCACGCTGATGCCGACCGCGAGCAGCAGACAGCCGGCGACGAGGGCGATGCGCAGCTCCAGGGCCGTCACGTCGTCGTCGCGCAGCTGCTCCAGCCGCCTCAACTCCTCGGCGGCGAACGACGAATGGACGCCGCGCATGCTGTCGATGCGCGCGGACAGCGCCGCGTCGATGCGCTCGCCGTTCATCGCGCGGTCGCGGGCGTCCAGGTACGGCTGATCGGTGAGCCTGGCCAGGTACCGCTCGGCGAGCGTGACGTCGGCACCCGTGACCGTCTTGGCGAACCGTTCGGACGCCTGCGTGCCCGCGGCGTCGCCGAAGTCCTCCAGGGCGGCCTGCTCCCGTACGTTCGCCCGCTGGGCCTCGGCCGTCAGACGCTGCTGCGCCCCGTCGCCGGCGAGTGCTGCACGCAGCAGGCCGCGCACGGCGGACGCCTGCTCGACGGCGCGGCCCAGGTCCGGCAGGGCGTGCGCGCTGCCGAGCCCACCCGGCGCGTCGGCGGCCTGCGCGCGGGCGGGCAGGGAGCGCGCGACGGTGAGGCTCACGTCCTGGAGCCGTCCGATCGTCCCGGTGTAGGCCTCGTAGATGTCCTGCGCGTTGCTCTGCCCCGCCTGGGCGTCCTGCCGGATGCGGGAGAGCTGGTCCAGGGTGCTCTTCACCTTCGCGGGCGCGGTCTGCCTGATCTCGGTGACCTGGCGGTCGACGCGGGCGCGCTGCTCCTCCGTTATTCCCGCGCCGTCCCGGCTCGTGCGCCCCGCGGCGACGTACTCGACCATGCCGTCACGTTCGTCGGCGAGGGCGTGCGCGAGGGCGACGGAGCGCTTGCCGAGCTCGGCCCGCTCGACCAGCTCCTGCGATTCGGCGAGGTTGTCGGTGCCGTTGAGCACGGCGGGCGTACCGGCACCGATGACGGCCAGGGAACACAGCGCGACGCCGGCCAGCAGCCGGTTGCGTACCCGTGAGCGGCGTCCGGCAGCCCGGGCCCGGGAGCCGGAAGCCTTCTCCGGGCTCGCGGTCTGGGCCGGGGACCCAGCTGGTCCGGCCGGTTTCCGCAGTAGCTTCGTCCGCACCCGTACTCGCAATCTCGTCGGGGCCTCCCCCCGGGCCAGCCAGGGTGGCGCATACCAACCTCTTGTTGCAGGAGTGGGCTCCGCCCCCGTGCGCCCCCGGCCCCCTTCCGACCCTTTCAAGCACGGATGAGAGGCGGACGACGATCTCCTGCCGGGCCACCCGAAGGAGTGAACCCCACTCGGGAGTCGGCGAACAACTCCGTCCACGCACGCCAACGGCCCTGTCCCGGGGCGCCGGTTGGAAATCCCGGGAGGGTCCTGGCAAGATGCGCGCTCGCATACTTCCGGACCCACGCATTCCGGTCAACTCCGCACCGCGCACGCCTCTGACCTGCCGGTACCGGCCGGGTCCAACCCCTTGACACCGCCGTCACCGGCCCGTCCGCCCTGCGCACGCTCCGGCAGACTGACGCCCATGCGCATCGAGATGACCAGCGAGCCCGGCGATCCCCGGCACCCCAACGAGGACTACGCGTCGGCGGCTCTGCCCTCGTCCGGACAGGGCGGCGCGCTGGTCGTGCTAGACGGCGTGACGCCCCCTCAGGAGGACACCGGGTGCCTGCACGGCGTCCCCTGGTTCACGGCGCGGCTCGGCGGCTCGCTGCTCGAACTCTCCGCGAGCCGACGGGATCTGACGCTGGCCGAATGCCTGGAGTCGGCCATCTCCCGGACAGCCGCGGCACATTGTGCGACTTGTGACCTTTCTCACAAGCGGACGCCTCAGTCGACCGTGGTCGCCGCCCGCTGGGACGAGGAGCGGGTCGAGCACCTGGTGCTCTCGGACTCGGCGCTGCTGATGGAGCACCTGGACGGCACCGTCGAAGCCCTGCGCGACCCCCGGCTCGGTCAACTCCCGGCGCACGTCACCGCGTTGCGCGACCGCGTGCGCGCGCTGCCCGGGGGCTCCCCCGAACGGGCCGCGGCCAGGGACGAATACGTCCGTGCCGTCGAAGCGCTGCGCAACTCCCCCGACGGCACGGGCTTCTACACGGCGGCCGCGGACCCGGCTGTCGCCTCGCGCACCGTGACAGGAAGCGCGCCGCGGGCGGATGTACGCGCACTGCTCGCCCTCACCGACGGGGCGGCACGCTGGAGCGAGGTCTTCGGCCTCGGCGACTGGGCCGGACTCCTGCGGCTCGTACGGGAAAAGGGGACGGGTTCACTGGTGGGGCAGGTACGCAAGGCCGAGCGGGACGACCCGGAGGGCTCAGCGCATCCTCGCGGCAAGGCACATGACGACGCGTCAGCCGTGCTCGCGGTATTCCGCTAGACGGGGCCGGCGCTCCCGGGCGGGAGGCGGCCGGCCGTCCCACCGGGGGGCTCCTCCACCCGTCAGGCGTCACTTCCCGCGTCGACAAGCCCGTTGAGCTGGTGGAGCAGCCTCGCCAGCTCGGCGACCTCGGCCGGGTCCCAGGCCGCCAGCTTGCGCACGTACTCGGCCCGCCGCGCGTCCCGCACCTGCGCGAAGCGCTCGCGCCCGTCGGCCGTGAGATGGACGAGGGAGGCGCGGCCGTCGGCGGGGTCGGGGGAACGGGCGATCAGTCCGAGCTCCTCCAGGGCGCGGAGCTGACGGCTGACGGTGGCCTTGCCGACGCCGAAGAACGCCGCGAGCTCCGTGGCGCGCTGGGCCCCGGTCTCCTCCAGGCGCACGAAGAGTCCGTAGGCGGCGGGCTCGAGTTCGGGATGCACCTCGCGGGACAACTCCCCCGAGAAGGCGCGGGCACGCCGCAGAAAGACCGCCAGTTCCCGCTCCAGTTCCAGTACTTCGGGTGCGTACTTCCGCATGGACTCGTCCACGTATGCGCCCTCTCCCAGGTTTCCGTGCAGAAAGTTCCCGTCGATGACGGGGATCGTCCCAGCTACGGAAGTATTTCGCAGGTCTGGACCACCGGCGGCGACCTGTGCTCTTCCACACCTCTGTCTACGCGCGTACGGTCAATCTGACATGCCCACACCAGGTGGCAGGTCGCCCCACCCCCACCCACGGTTTCGGAGGCAGCGATGCCCGGTTACAGATCCGGCACGGCCCGCCGCAGACGCAGCATCCTCACTGCGGCCGGAATGTTCATCTCTGCACTCGCACTCGTCCTCACTTCTCCCGGTGCGGCGAACGCGGCTCCCCAGGACGAGACGCCCGTCAAGCCCGGAGAGGCGTCGATGGGCGTCGGCGTACGGATGCACGAAGGCGGCGACCCCACGGACGGCACCCCGCCCGAGTCCCTCACCGCGACCGTCGAAGGCGTCGACGTGAGCAGCCATCAGGGGAACGTGAACTGGTCGTCCCTGTGGAGCAGCGGCGTGAAGTTCGCCTACGTCAAGGCGACCGAGGGCACGTCGTACACGAACCCGTACTTCACGCAGCAGTACAACGGCTCGTACAACATCGGCATGATCCGCGGCGCGTACCACTTCGCTCTGCCGAACAACTCGAGCGGTGCCGCCCAGGCCAACTACTTCGCCGACCACGGCGGCGGCTGGAGCAGGGACGGCAAGACGCTCCCCGGGGTGCTCGACATCGAGTACAACCCGTACGGGGCCACCTGCTACGGGCTCAGCCAGTCCGCGATGGTCAACTGGATCAGGGACTTCACGAACACCTACAAGGCGCGCACCGGCCGCGACGCCGTCATCTACACGACCACGGACTGGTGGACGACCTGCACCGGCAACAACGGCGGCTTCGGGAACACCAACCCGCTGTGGATCGCCCGGTACGCGTCCGCGCCCGGCACGCTGCCGAACGGCTGGGGCTTCCACACCTTCTGGCAGTACACCTCGACCGGCCCGATCGTGGGTGACCACAACTCCTTCAACGGTTCGATGGACCGTCTGAAGGCGCTCGCCAACGGCTGACGGCGGCCGGCCGACAGTCACGGGAGCCCGCGCCCCGCGCCGCGCCGGAGTTCCGGCCCCGGCGCGGCGCTCCCAGCCGGGAGGGGGTGCCCGGTGACGGCTGCACGGCCGTCACCGGGAGCTCCCGTTCGCCGCGTCGACGGCTGCCGCCCCGAGCACGGGGGATGCGAGACACTCTCAACTCCGGCTCTGGGCCGGTGTGTTCGGGGCCGGTCAGGCAGCCACCGGGAGCTCCCGTTCGCCGTCCAGGCAACCGGACCCGGCCGGCGTCAGGGCCAGTTCCAGCACCTGGCGGATGTCGGAGAGGGGACGGACGTCGAGCCTCTCCAGCACCTCCTCGGGCACATCGTCGAGGTCGGGCTCGTTCCGCTTGGGGATGATCACCGTGCTGATCCCGGCCCGGTGCGCCGCCAGCAGCTTCTGCTTGACGCCGCCGATGGGCAGCACCCGTCCCGTCAGGGAGACCTCACCCGTCATCGCCACGTCCGTACGCACCTGACGGCCGCTCAGCAGCGACGCCAGAGCCGTGGTCATGGTGACGCCCGCGCTCGGGCCGTCCTTGGGCACGGCGCCCGCCGGCACGTGCAGGTGGATGCCCCGGTCCTTCAGATCGGCGACCGGCAGCTCCAACTCCGCGCCGCGCGACCGCAGATACGACAGCGCGATGTGCGCGGACTCCTTCATCACGTCGCCGAGCTGCCCGGTCAGGGTCAGTCCGGAGCCACCCGTCTCGGGGTCGGCGAGCGACGCCTCGACGAAGAGCACATCACCGCCTGCGCCCGTGACCGCCAGGCCCGTGGCGACACCCGGCACGGACGTACGCCGCTCGGCCGGGTCCTGGGCGGACTCGGGGGTGTGGTGCGGACGTCCGATCAGACCGCGCAGCTCGTCCGGGCCCACCACGAAGGGCAGTTCCCGTTCGCCCAGTTCGTGCTGGGCCGCCACCTTGCGCAGCACCCGGGAGACCGCACGCTCCAGGTTGCGGACGCCGGCCTCCCGCGTGTACTCGGCGGCCAGCTTGCGCAGCGCGCCGTCCTCCAGCCGGACCTCACCGCTCTCGAGGCCGGTCCGCTCCAGCTGGCGGGGCAGCAGGTGGTCGCGGGCGATGGTGACCTTCTCGTCCTCGGTGTAGCCGTCGAGCTGCACGACCTCCATGCGGTCCAGCAGTGCCTCGGGGATCGCTTCGAGGACGTTGGCGGTCGCGAGGAACACCACGTCCGACAGGTCGAGTTCGACCTCCAGGTAGTGGTCGCGGAACGTGTGGTTCTGGGCCGGGTCGAGCACTTCGAGCAGTGCCGCGGCCGGGTCGCCGCGGAAATCGGAGCCGACCTTGTCGACCTCGTCCAGCAGCACCACCGGGTTCATCGAGCCGGCTTCCTTCACCGCCCGCACGACACGTCCGGGCAGCGCCCCGACGTACGTACGCCGGTGGCCCCGGATCTCCGCCTCGTCCCGGACGCCGCCGAGCGCGACGCGGACGAACTTGCGCCCCATGGCCCTCGCCACTGATTCGCCGAGGGAGGTCTTGCCGACGCCCGGCGGGCCGACCAGTGCGAGGACCGCACCGCCACGCCGCCCTCCGACCACGCCGAGACCGCGCTCGTCGCGGCGCTTGCGCACCGCGAGGTACTCGGTGATGCGCTCCTTCACGTCCTGCAGACCCGCGTGGTCGGCGTCGAGGACGGCCTGGGCCCCGGCCACGTCGTAGGCGTCCTCCGTCCGCTCGTTCCAGGGCAGTTCCAGGACGGTGTCGAGCCAGGTACGGATCCAGCTGCCCTCCGGCGACTGGTCGGAGGAGCGCTCCAGCTTCTCGACCTCCTTGAGCGCCGCCTTGTGCACGTGCTCGGGAAGGGCCGCGGCCTCGACGCGGGCGCGGTAGTCCTCGCCCTCGTCCTCCGGGTCGCCGTTCAGCTCGGCCAGCTCCTTGCGCACGGCCTCCAGCTGGCGGCGCAGCAGGAACTCCCGCTGCTGCTTGTCGACGCCTTCCTGGACGTCCTTCGCGATCGACTCGGCGACGTTCTGCTCGGCCAGGTGGTCGCGCAGCGAGGCGACCGCGAAGCGCAGCCGGTCGACCGGGTCGGAGGTCTCCAGCAGTGTCAGCTTCTGCTCGGTCGACAGGAACGGGGAGTACCCGGCGTTGTCGGCGAGCTGGCCCACGTCGTCGATCTGCTGAAGGCGGTCGACGACCTGCCATGCACCTCGCTTGCGGAGCCAGTCGGCGGCGAGCGCCTTGTACTCCGTCATCAGGTCGGCCGCGGTGTCGCTCTGGTCGTCCGGCTGGGATGCGGACTCCTCGACGACGGTGCCCTCGACCCACAGCGCGGCGCCGGGACCCGTCGTCCCGGCCCCGATCCGGACGCGCAGCCGGCCGCGGATCAGGGCGCCGGGATCGCCGTCGGCGAGCCGGCCGACCTGCTCGACGCGGCCGAGCACGCCGATGCCCGCGTAGCTTCCCCCGACCCGCGGCACGAGCAGGACCCGCGGTTTCTCACCGTCGGGGGCGGCGGCCTGCGCGGCCTCGACCGCAGCCCGCACCTCGCTGTCGGACAGGTCCATTGGCACCACCATTCCCGGCAGCACGACCTCGTCGTCGAGGGGCAGCACGGGCAGGGTGAGCGTTGTGGACTTCGACGCCATGATCTCTCCCTAGGCAGGCAAGTTGAGCTATGCCCACTCAATGCATGTACCCCGAGGAATGTTCCGCGCCGGAGCCTCTGTTCGCCAGCAGCGATCGCCGGGCCGACCCGGCGGGACGCGACGGCATGCGACGGCACCGGGCGGCAGGCAACGGCACGGGTGAGACGGCCGCAGTCCCCTCTGTTGAACCCCGCAGGGCGCTCGGGGCTTCCCCGCACGGGCAGCGAACGCCGGGACGGACCGCCGACGCGGCACGCGGCACGCGGCACGCGGCAGAATCAGGGGATGCACCTGGAAGCCGGCTCCGCATCCCCCGTCGCACCCGCCGCCGAACCGCCCGTCGTGCTCGACCGCCGCGAAGGCCCGCACGGCGAGGTCGTACTGCGGCGCCACGGCGAGCTGCTGCAGATCATCTCCAACGGGACGTTCCTGATGGACACCTCCGACGGCCGGTCCGAGCGGCTCCTCGTACGGGCGGCACTGGAGGAGCTACGAGGGCGGAAGAGTCCGGAAACTGCCGCAACCTCCGGCCAGGAGCCGGGTTCCGGGCGCCTCGGGCACGGCCCGTCCACGGGCCCGCGCCTGCTCGTCGGAGGGCTCGGCGTCGGCTTCTCCCTCGTCGAGGCGGCGGCCGAACCGGCCTGGGGCCGTATCACTGTCGTGGAACGCGAGGAAGCGGTGATCGACTGGCACCGCCCCGGCGGCCCCCTCTCCCCGCTGTCGGCCGAGGCCCTGCGCGACCCGCGTACGGAGATCGTCCACGCGGACCTCGTGGAGTACCTGCGCGGGGACGACGCCACCCCCGGCGGCCCCCTCTTCGACTTCTTCGACTTCTTCGACCTCTTCGACGTCCTCTGCCTGGACATCGACAACGGCCCGGGCTGGACCGTCACGGAGGACAACGAGTCCCTCTACTCCCCCGCCGGACTGGCGGCCTGCGGAGCACGGCTGGCGCCGGGCGGCGTACTGGCCGTCTGGTCCGCTCAAGCCGACCCGACATTCGACGATGCGTTGCGCAATGCCGGATTCGAGGGGGTTCGCACCCATGAGGTCCCCGTCGTCCGAGGCGTCCCCGACGTGGTTCACTTCGCAATCAAACCGGCATAGCCGAGGCCGACTCGGGCCCTTTACGCTTCTGCAAGCACGTATACAAACAAGCCACGGTGCCATCCAGGGGCGGGGTCGAATGGACCAGAAGAACATCACACCAGCACAGAGCAGCAACGCCTCCGCGGCGACCACCCCCGGCGCTCAGCGCCGAATCCTGGTCGTGGAGGACGATCCGACGATCGTGGACGCGATCGCCATGCGCCTCCGGGCCGAGGGCTTCCAGGTGCAGACGGCCGGCGACGGCCCTGCCGCGGTGGACACCGCCGAGGCCTGGCAGCCCGATCTGATCGTGCTCGACGTCATGCTGCCGGGCTTCGACGGCCTCGAGGTCTGCCGCAGAGTCCAGGCCCAGCGGCCGGTGCCCGTGCTGATGCTGACGGCACGCGACGACGAGACGGACATGCTCGTCGGGCTCGGCGTCGGCGCGGACGACTACATGACGAAGCCGTTCTCCATGCGCGAGGTCGCCGCACGGGTGCACGTACTGCTGCGCCGCGTCGAGCGGGCCACCCTCGCCGCGCACACACCGCGCAGCGGGATACTCCGCCTCGGCGAGCTGGAGATCGACCACGCGCAGCGCCGCGTCCGGGTCACCGGCGAGGACGTGCATCTCACGCCCACCGAGTTCGACCTGCTCGTCTGCCTCGCGCACTCCCCCCGCGCGGTGCTCTCGCGCGAACAGCTGCTCGCCGAGGTGTGGGACTGGGCGGACGCCTCCGGTACGCGCACCGTCGACAGCCACATCAAGGCGCTCCGCCGCAAGATCGGCGCCGACCGCATCCGTACGGTGCACGGCGTGGGCTACGCGCTGGAGACGCCGTCGTCGGGTCCGGGCGACGGGCCCACACCGGCGTCTGCGTCGTCGACGGCGGCGGGAAGCTCCCCGACCTCCGCCTTCGACGGGTCCTGACGGTGGCGGCCGGGCGTGACAGACGTGCCTGACACCTCTTCGGTGGCCTCTTCCCGCAGGGGTCCCCGCAGGGATACCCGCAGGGGTCCCCGCACCGACCGCGCGGCCCGCGCCAGGGCCGCGCTGCGCACCGCCAGGACGTTCCTGGGGCTCGTCCTGCGTGCGCTGGTCCGCCTGCACCGGAGGCTGCGGCGCCGCTGGGAGCCCGTCTGGACGGGCTGGATCGACAGGATCTGGGAAGGGCTGCGCCCGCTGGACCCGTACCGCTCGGTGAAGGCGGCGCTCGGGGCACTCGTGATCGTCTCCGTGGTGATCACCACGCTGCTCGCGCTCTTCGCGGTCAACTCCGCGACAGAGCTGCGGGTGATCACCATCATCTCGATCATCGCCTCGCTGCTGATCACCCAGTTCGTCGCCCAGTCGCTCACGGCGCCGCTCGACGAGATGACGGCCGCGGCCAGGGCGATGGCCGACGGCGACTACTCACGCCGTGTACGGGGCGACCGGCGCGACGAGTTCGGCGAGCTCGCGGAGACCTTCAACCGCATGGCCGCCGACCTGGAAGCCGTCGACCAGCACCGCAAGGAGCTGGTGGCCAACGTCTCGCACGAACTGCGCACGCCCATCGCCGCCCTGCGCGCGGTGCTGGAGAACGTGGTGGACGGCGTCTCCGAAGCCGATCCGGAGACGATGCGCACGGCGCTCCAGCAGACGGACCGGCTGGGCAGACTCGTGGCGACCCTGCTCGACCTCTCGCGCCTGGACAACGGTGTCGTCCCGCTGCACTCCCGGCGCTTCGAGGTCTGGCCCTATCTGGCGGGCGTGCTCAAAGAGGCCAACATGAGCAAGGGCCAGGGGCACGCCCGCACGGACGTCCACCTGCATCTCGACGTCTCCCCGCCCGAACTGACGGCCTACGCGGACGCCGAGCGTCTGCACCAGGTCGTCGCGAACCTCATCGACAACGCGGTCAAGCACAGCCCTCCGCACGGCCGCGTGACGGTGCGGGCGCGTCCCGGTGCGAGCGAGGAGAGCCTGGAGGTGGAGGTACTGGACGAGGGGCCCGGCATCCCCGCGTCCGAACGTGCCCGCGTGTTCGAACGCTTCAACCGCACGAAGAGCTCCGAGGCGTCCTCGCAGCGCGGCGGCGGAACCGGCGGCGACGGCGGTACGGGCCTGGGCCTGGCGATCGCCCGCTGGGCGGTGGATCTGCACGGTGGCTGGATACGCGTGGCCGAATCTCCTCGCGGCTGCCGGATCCAGGTCACCCTTCCGGGCCTGGGAGCTCCGCAGGGTTGACGTACGCTCGAAGCATCGGCGACGCGTCAGGGGAGGAACGAACAGGGAGAACAGCGGAGACCCGCAGCCGTAGGACGCCGGAACCGGGAGCGCCGGTTCCTTACCGCGGCAAACCCTGTTTGTTTCCCGCCAAATACTGCGCTGAAACCGGACGCTTGATGTGACTTGCACGACGACAACCCCGGCCGGACTGCAAGTAACGCCGGTAGGGGCGTAGCCTTTATTTCCGCTGTCCACCATCTAAGGAACGCGGAAGAGGGCGGTTGCCGCCGTGTCGTCACAGTCCCCCAACAGCTCGAGCGTCTCGACCCAGCAGGACGGTCAGGGATCGGATCCCGCCGCCGTCTTCGGGCCAAACGAGTGGCTCGTCGACGAGATCTACCAGCAGTACCTCCAGGACCCGAACTCGGTAGACCGAGCCTGGTGGGACTTCTTCGCCGATTACAAGCCGGGCTCCGAGGCCGTCGGAGCCGTCGGAACACCGACGGCCGACTCCGCCGCCTCACCGGCCGCGGCAGCCGGCACTTCGGGAGCCGCCTCCGCCGCCCCGCCCACGGCCCCGCCGGGACCGGCGGCGGGCGGCGCGAAGCAGGCCCCGGCGAAGCCGGGTGCCGCCCAGGCCGCGCCCAAGGCGCCGGCGCCCGCGAAGCCCGCCACGGCGAAGCCCGCGGACAAGCCGGCCGGCGCGAAGCCCGCCACCGCACCCGCGAAGGCGTCGCAGGCCAAGGCCGCCGCCGCGAAGGGCGACGAGGGCGGTGCCGGGACCGAGGAGCCGGCAGGTCCGGAGTACGTGCCCATGCGCGGCCCCTCCGCCGCCGTGGCGAAGAACATGAACGCCTCGCTGGAGCTGCCCACCGCCACGTCGGTGCGTGCGGTCCCGGTGAAGCTGCTCTTCGACAACCGCATCGTCATCAACAACCACCTCAAGCGCGCCCGCGGCGGCAAGGTGTCCTTCACGCACCTGATCGGCTACGCCATGGTGCAGGCGCTGAAGGCGATGCCGTCGATGAACCACTCCTACACGGAGAAGGACGGCAAGCCGACGCTGGTCAAGCCCGACCACGTGAACCTCGGTCTGGCCATCGACCTGGTGAAGCCGAACGGCGACCGCCAGCTCGTCGTCGCCGCGATCAAGAAGGCGGAGACCCTCACCTTCTTCGAGTTCTGGCAGGCGTACGAGGACATCGTCCGCCGCGCCCGGCAGAACAAGCTGACGATGGAGGACTTCTCCGGCGTCACCTGCTCGCTGACCAACCCGGGCGGCATCGGCACCGTCCACTCCGTGCCGCGGCTCATGCCCGGTCAGGGTCTGATCCTGGGTGTGGGCGCGATGGAGTACCCGGCGGAGTTCCAGGGCACCTCGCAGGACACGCTCAACAGGCTCGGCGTCTCGAAGGTGATGACGCTCACGAGCACGTACGACCACCGCGTGATCCAGGGTGCCGCCTCCGGCGAGTTCCTGCGCGTCGTCAGCAAGCTGCTGCTCGGCGAGGAGCGGTTCTACGACGAGATCTTCAAGGCGCTGCGCATCCCGTACGAGCCGGTGCGCTGGAACCAGGACATCGACGCCTCCCACGACGACGACGTCACCAAGGCCGCCCGCGTCTTCGACCTGATCCACTCCTACCGGGTGCGCGGCCACATCATGGCCGACACCGACCCGCTGGAGTACAAGCAGCGCAAGCACCCCGACCTGGACATCACCGAGCACGGGCTCACGCTGTGGGACCTCGAGCGGGAGTTCGCGGTCGGCGGATTCGCCAACAAGTCGATGATGAAGCTGCGCGACATCCTCGGCGTCCTGCGCGACTCGTACTGCCGCACCACCGGCATCGAGTACATGCACATCCAGGACCCGAAGGAGCGCAAGTGGATCCAGGACCGCGTGGAGCGTCCGCACTCCAAGCCGGAGCGTGACGAGCAGCTGCGGATCCTGCGCAGGCTGAACGCGGCCGAGGCCTTCGAGACGTTCCTCCAGACCAAGTACGTGGGGCAGAAGCGGTTCTCGCTGGAGGGCGGCGAGTCCGTCATCCCGATGCTGGACGCGGTCCTCGACGCCGCCGCCGAGTCGCGCCTGGACGAGTGCGTGATCGGCATGGCCCACCGCGGCCGGCTGAACGTGCTGGCCAACATCGTCGGCAAGTCGTACGCCCAGATCTTCCGCGAGTTCGAGGGCAACCTCGACCCGAAGTCGATGCACGGCTCCGGCGACGTGAAGTACCACCTGGGCAACGAGGGCACCTTCACCGGCCTGGACGGCGAGCAGATCAAGGTCACGCTCACCGCCAACCCGTCGCACCTGGAGGCCGTCGACCCGATCGTCGAGGGCGTCGCACGCGCCAAGCAGGACATCATCGGCAAGGGCGGCACGGACTTCACCGTCCTGCCCGTTCAGCTGCACGGTGACGCGGCCTTCGCCGGCCAGGGCGTGGTGGCCGAGACGCTCAACATGTCGCAGCTGCGCGGCTACCGCACCGGCGGCACGGTGCACATCATCATCAACAACCAGGTCGGCTTCACCGCGGCCCCGGAGTCGGCGCGCTCGTCGATGTACTCCACGGACGTCGCGCGGATGATCGAGGCTCCGATCTTCCACGTGAACGGTGACGACCCGGAGGCCGTGGTCCGCGTCGCGCGGCTGGCCTTCGAGTACCGCCAGGCGTTCAACAAGGACGTCGTCATCGACCTGATCTGCTACCGGCGCCGCGGGCACAACGAGACCGACAACCCGCAGTTCACGCAGCCGCTGATGTACAACCTGGTCGACAAGAAGCGCTCGGTGCGCAAGCTCTACACCGAGTCCCTGATCGGCCGCGGCGACATCACGCTGGAAGAGGCCGAGCAGGCTCTGCAGGACTTCCAGGGTCAGCTGGAGAAGGTCTTCACCGAGGTCCGGGACGTCACCGACTCCCCCGCCCCGGCCGAAGTCCCGCAGCCCGAGCCGGAGTTCCCGGTCCACGTCGAGACGGGCGTCGGCCAGGAGGTCGTCAAGCGGATCGCCGAGTCGCAGGTGAACATCCCCGACCACGTCACCGTCCACCCGCGGCTGCTCCCGCAGCTCCAGCGGCGCGCGGCGATGATCGAGGACGGCACCATCGACTGGGGCATGGGCGAGACCCTGGCCATCGGCTCGCTGCTGATGGAGGGCACGCCCGTCCGGCTCGCCGGCCAGGACTCCCGCCGCGGCACCTTCGGTCAGCGTCACGCGGTGCTGCTCGACCAGAACACCGGCAACGACTACACGCCGCTGCTCTACCTCTCCGAGGACCAGGCCCGCTACAACGTCTACGACTCGCTGCTGAGCGAGTACGCGGCGATGGGCTTCGAGTACGGCTACTCCCTCGCCCGCCCCGAGGCGCTGGTCATGTGGGAGGCGCAGTTCGGCGACTTCGCCAACGGCGCACAGACGGTGATCGACGAGTTCATCACCTCCGCCGAGCAGAAGTGGAACCAGACGTCCGGCGTGACGCTGCTGCTCCCGCACGGCTACGAGGGCCAGGGCCCGGACCACTCCTCGGCCCGCATCGAACGGTTCCTCCAGCTGTGCGCGCAGAACAGCATGACGGTCGCGATGCCGTCCCTGCCGTCGAACTACTTCCACCTGCTGCGCTGGCAGGTCCACAACCCGCACCACAAGCCGCTGGTCGTCTTCACCCCGAAGTCGATGCTCCGGCTGAAGGCGGCGGCGTCGAAGGCCTCCGAGTTCACCACGGGTGGATTCCGTCCGGTCATCGGCGACGACTCCGTGGACCCGGGCGACGTCCGCAAGGTCGTCTTCTGCTCCGGCAAGGTCTACTACGACCTGAACGCCGAGCGTCAGAAGCGCGGTCTCACCGACACCGCGATCATCCGGCTGGAGCGGCTCTACCCGCTGCCCGGCACGGAGATCCAGGCCGAGATGGCGAAGTACAGCGGGGCCTCGAAGTTCCTGTGGGCCCAGGAGGAGCCGGCCAACCAGGGTGCATGGCCGTTCATCGCACTCAACCTGGTCGACCACCTGGACCTGATCATCGGCTCCGACCCGGTCCCCAACGCGGACCGGCTGCGCCGGGTCTCCCGGCCCTCGTCCTCCTCGCCGGCCGTCGGCTCCGGCAAGCGGCACCAGGAGGAGCAGCAGCTGCTGATCCAGGAGGTCTTCGACCTCTGAGCCTCAGCCGCTGAAGTACACGGAGGGCCCGCCGGTATCCGGCGGGCCCTCCGTGCTGTACCCGGTGACCGTGGGCCGGGTGGCCGATGTGCTCAGCCCAGGTAGGGCTCGAAGTCCCAGTAGGGGCGGACCCGTTGACGGGCCGAGAGGGTATGGGGGTGCTGGGCGCCCAGCGAGCGGGTGAGCCGTTGCAGCGCGTCCTCCTCCTGCTTGCCCGCCTCCGTACGCTCCCGTACTGCCCGCAGATCCGCCGCCAGGGCGACCTGGCAGGAAAGGGTGAGCGGGTGGTCGTCGCTCAGGGCGCGCCGGGCACGTTGCAGCGTCTCCCGGCTGAGCTCCACGGCCTCGTCCAGTCGTCCGGTGAAGTTGCGTCCGCAGGCGGCGTTCAGGGCGCATCCAAGAGTCGCGGGGTGGTCCGCCCCGAGCAGGGTGCGCAGTCCGACCAGGGCCTGTTCGAACATGTTCAGCGCACCGTCGCGGTCACCCTCCGCCTGAAGTACGAGTCCCACGTTGGACTGCATGCCGGTCGGTACCGGGTGCGCCTGTCCGAGCAGCCTGCGGTAGCCGTTCTCGGCCTCGGTGATCAGCTCCCGTGCCCGGGTGAGCTCGCCGCGAGCACGCAGGTAGTTCCCGTAGTCGGCGATCAGGGCAAGGGTGTTGAAGTGGCGGCGCCCGTACGCTTGTTCCTGCTGTTCGAGCAGCTCGGCGAGGACCACCCCGCTGTCCTGCCTCGACGTCCCCGCCCGGCGTTCGCAGAGCACGAGGTTGTGCCGGGCCCACAGGGTCTGCGGATGCTGGGGCCCGAGCACCTGCACGTGCCGTCTCACGCCGAGCTCCTGGCGGGCGAGTGCCTCCTGGTATCGGCCCATCAGGCGCAGGTCGCGGGCGCAGGCGTTGACGGACCCGAGGGTGTCGGGGTGCCGGTTGCGCAGCAGTGTCTCGCGCTTCCGCAGCGTGTCGAGGTCGACCTCGTACGCCTCGGCGTAACGGCCCAGCAGCCTGAGCCCACCGGCGAGGTTGTTCCGGGCGAGCAGCGTGGTCCAGTCGTCGGGGCCCAGCAGCCGCTGGGCCGTGCTGACGACTTCGCGCTGCTTGTGCAGCGCCTCGGCGTACTGCCCGAGGAGACGCTGATCGGCCGCGAGGCAGCTGGTCGCCGTCATCAGAGCTTCCTCGTCCGCGGCCGGAGCGCCGCGCAGCAGCTCCAGACGGCTGCTGTCCAGGTCGTACGCCTCCCGGAACCGCCCGGCGGCACGCAGGATGTTGCCCTGGATCGTGGCGAGTTCGAGTACGGGCGCCGCGTCGGGCTCCAGGATCTGCGACCACTGCTCCCGGATCTGATCGGCCAGTTCGGCACCGGCACGGTACTCGCCACCGGACTGGCAGTAGCGCATGCAGTTCAGCAACAGCCGCTGTGTGCGGGGCTCGTTGCTGGTCAGCGAGCCCGATCTGGCCAGGTGGGGCAGCAGTTCGGCGTACTGCGGCCAGCTCCTGCTGTCCTTCGGGGTGCCGGGATCGGCTGCGGACAGCAGCCGGCGGACGACCTTCCGGTACACCTCGCGGTCGGCGGAAGCGGTCAGTTCGTCGACGATGCCGTGCACGACGCGGTGCATGTGGACGGACTCCCGTTCCGGGCCGCCCTCGCTGTTGGCGTTGCCGCGCGATTCCCTCGTCAGGACCGAGTAGTTGACCAGGGACTCGATGGCCCGCGCCCATGCCGGCCGGTCGGTGGCGATCCACTGCAGTTCGTCCGGCAGATCCGTGGCGTTCAGCCCGCGCACCAGCCCGAGCGGGATGCGGCCGGGTGCGAACGCACAGCACAGGGTGAGGAGTTCGACGGTGTGCGGTTCCGTCTGCCGGAGCTTGTTGATGAGTATCGACCAGGAGGTCAGCGAGGACTCGGGGTACTCCGCGAGCGCCGCACGCCCGCCCGTACCTCCCGCGCCGCCCTGCCGCACCATCCGCAGGTACTCGGAGACCTCCATGCGCGACTCGCCGAGCCATGCCGCGGCCTGTGCCATCTGCAGCGGGACGTCGTTGAACTCGACCGCGACCTGGTCCGCTTCGGCGGCGCTGACGTGCGGCGCCCTCCGCATCAGGTAGCCGGTGGACTCGGCGCGCCGGAAGCCCGCGACATCCACGTGCTCGGTGTGCTCGCCCCAGGAGCGGTTGCGGGAGGTGATCAGTACGTGCCCGGTGCCGCCCTGGGGAAGATACTGCGCGATCTCGTCGGTCTCCTCCCAGCCGTCGAAGACGAGCAGCCAGCGGCTGTAGGGCTTGCCGCGCCGGAGGGCGTCCCGTACGGCGCGGATACGTTCGCCCGGCTCCGAGCTCTCGGTCAGGCCGAGTTCGACGGCCAGTTCACCGAACCGGTCCCTCTGCGTGTTGCGCTGGTCCGAGTTGACCCACCAGACCACGTCGTAGTCGGGGCTGAAGCGGTGGGCGTACTCGGCGGCGATCTGGGTCTTGCCGATGCCGGACATGCCGATCAGCGCGCACGCGGACGCTCCCGGTCCGGCGTCGGTCAGGCGCTGCTGGACGTCGTTGAGCAGCTCGTCGCGCCCCGTGAACTGGCTGTTGCGCCGGGGCACTTCACCCCATACGGCCACCGGGTCGTTCGGGTAGCGGGACCCCGGCCCTGCGGGTGGCGTACGCCCGGCCGCCGGGGTGAGGTCGAGCCTGTCCAGGAGTCTCCGCTCCGCCTCGTCCTCGCCCACACCCCACAGATCGACGGGCCTCAGAACGGCCGTCGCGGGCAGAAGCGTTCGGTTGGTGAGGTTGACGGCGGCGAACGATTCCGCGTTCTCGTTCACGAAGCCGCGGAGCACCGCGTTCCATTCGCCCTCGGGCCGGGGGCCGAGCTGGAAGAACCAGTCGCTCAGCACCAGGAGTACCCGGCCCCGGGCCAGCAGCAGATCACCGAGGGCCTCTTCCAGCGGCTGCTCACGGGACGGGCCCCAACGTTGCAGTATGGCCCGGTGCCCGTGGCTCTCCAGCCGATGGGCGAGCCAAGTGGCCCAGGAGCGGTGGTAGCCGGGGAAGGCCACTACGAAGTGCTGCGACGGCTGCCCGGTGCCGCCCGGGCCGCCACTCCCCTCCGGGGGCCGTAACTCGACCATGGACGCGTCTCCCTTGTTCTCGTGGTGGTCCCGGGTCACCGCCGGCGCCGGGGGCGCAGTGACGTGATTACTTTACGTCACTGCCCAGCGGCGGAGGAACGGGACGGCAGGGTGCGGGCGCGCCGCGCAGGCTCACCAGATGCCCGGCCATGCCTTCTGTGAACTCTCGACCTGCGACGGTGAGTTCACCGGAGGTCCGCAGCACGGTGAGGGCGTGGGCGACCTGTTCGCGGTAGTCCTCACAGCGTGCGCGGGCCTGTCTTCGGGTGGCGGGCACGGCGCCCCTGCGGTCGGCGATGCGATACCACAGGTCGGCGAGCGCGAGATGCGCGTACGTTCCCTGGAGCACGGCGTCGAGGGGGCGCGCGTCGGCGCGCCACGGCACATGGTGCACGGGGGCGCCTTCGGCGTGGTGCAGAGGCGTCAGGTCGCAGAGCACCGCGAGCTTGCTGTGCTGGACCTCGTGCACCAGGACGGTCGTCATCTCCGTCGCGCTGCCCGGGAGTTCGGTGAGCACTGCCCAGGGCGCCGATCGCAGTGTCCCGCTGCACGTGCCGCCCGGGGTTCCGGCCAGCGGCACCACGGAACGCACCAGCGAGAGGAGCTCCGCCCGCCGGGCCGGGTCTGCCGACCCCAGCAGCATCAGAGCCCCGGCCCACCGCGCCGTCCAGGCCCGCGCCCGGCCCCGGCCCCGTCCGCCGGTGGTGGCGGGGGACGGGAACCTGCCGACGGGAGCGGTACCCGCGCGGTACGGGTCGAGGTCGTCGAGCACGGCGCCGCTGCCGGGCAGCGACCGGAGCCCGTACCAACCCGCCCCGGTGGCACGGGTGTAGGGAGCGTGCAGCACGGTGCCGGAGCGGCGGTCTCCCGGTGTGAGCCGGAGGCTGCGCGGACCGGCGACGACACGCACCTGCGTGGCGTGCGCGTCGTACACGCCGATACCGGGGAGAGCCAGGCGCCCGCCCGGGGCGGGGAGCGTCGTACGGAAGCCCGTACCGGTGCGGAGGGCCACGGCGGCAGCGAGAGCCCCGAGACCACCGAGCGAGTTCTCGAAGGCCGCCGGGTCGCCCCCGGGAGTGCTCAGCGTCCGCAGGAGCCAGTTGCCGACGGACGGATAGGCCAGCGCCCGGCGCACGGCGATCGGGTCGCGCGCCTCGGCGCGTTCCAGTAACCGCCAGTGCTCGTCGAGGCGTTGCAGCACGCTCGGCGGCACGGCGTGCCGCTCGGCGCGTGTGAGAAGAGATCTGAGCAGCACCAGCCGTCTGCTGTGCAGGCCGGCGTGCAGGAGGCGGAGATCAGCGGGGGCGGGACGGGTCCGGGCCAGCGAGGCCAGGACTCCGGAGGGTATGCCGAAGGAGGCCGTCGCAGGCTGCATCGTTCCCCCTTCTGCGTACTCGGAATTGGCCCGAATCCGCCGCTCGGCCGCCCCTCCGCCCAGTCGTGGGCACCCGGTGCCGCGGGAGGGTTCACCCGCCGTTGCCGGTGTCCGTCCCCCACCACTTGCCGGTGAACCGCTCGGGACCCCGCAGCACGTCGTCGACCGCGGCATGGACCGCCGGATCGTCCGTGACGCGCAGAAGGCGCAGGTCGACACCGGTGAGATCGGGCAACGGCGGTCTTCCCCCGTGGTCCAGGTCCGCCCCGGCGGACGTGCCACGGCCCTGCTTCGGCACGCTGTTCTCCTCCCTGCCCCCTCTCGCGGGAGGCGGCCGACAACGGTGCAGGGTTCTTCCCAAGTGCCCTGCCCGAGAAACCCGTTCGGCCCGGCAGCCCCATGGACACCGCCGCTCATTCGGCCTCCAGTGCGGCGATGCGCCCACGCGTCTCACGGACCTCGTCCCAGGGGATGTCCTCCCTCAGTTCTCCGGCGAGACGCTGCCATTCGGCGGCTGCCGCGCGATAGTCCTCGAGGGCCTCCCGTGGACGCGCGAAGCGCTCGTGGAACGTGCCCCGTCCCATCAGGGCGCGTGCGGCCGACACGGATGCGGGAGTGTCGTCATGCGGCCGCGCCTCGGTGAGCGAGCGGGTGAAGGCTTCCTGCGCACGCTCGGCGGGCCCGTGCCCGGCCGGGAACTGCTGACGGGCGCCGCCCAGCAACAGCCATGCCTCGGCGCGGAGTTCACCGTCCCCTGCCTTACGGGCGGTCTGCTCCAGCAGATGGCATCCCTCGTAGAGGTCCGGCAGGAACCCCTCGCGCTCGAAGCGCGTCACCAGGGCCCGGCCGAGCTGCAACTGGAGGCGGTGGGCCAGGACGTCTCCTGACGGCGCGGTGGTGAGAGCTTCACGCAGCAGACCTTCGGCGCGAGTGACCTCGGTGCCGCTCTCCAGCAGCATCCTGCCCCATTCGCCGAGGAGTTCGGCGCGCTCCCGGCTGTCGCGTCCGGCGAAGGCTTCCGCCGCGGCGTACGCCTCGTCCGCACCCTGACGGTCACCGGCGTCGCGCAGGACCCGGGCGCGTGCACGGGCGCAACGCAGCCGCAGAGCCGGGTCGTCCCCCGCGGCGGCCCGGGCACGGTCCAGGTTCGCCAGCCGTTCGTCGCTTCCGGCGCCCGCGGTGCGCAGTGCCGTACCGAGGTCGAGGAGAGCCCCGCACAGCTGCCGGTCGTCCGCACCGGCCGACGCCAGCAGGTCGCCGGCCACGCGCAGTTCGGCGGCGGCCTCCGCCGCGAAGGAGCGCAGCTCGGCGCCCGTACGGCCGTCGAGCCGGCCCAGGGCCAGCAGGAGCCGGCCCAGCCACAGCCTGCGCCTGGCCTCGAGCGGACCGGTCAGCGGGCTGCCTGCCGCGTCCGCATCCTCGGCCATGGTGCGCAGTGTCCGCACCGCGGCCCGCAGATGCCGGGGGTCGCTCTCGGCCCGCCACAAGTCACGCTGGACCGCCGCGAGTTCGAAGCGCGTCTCGGGGTCGGCGCCGGTGAGCTGACGCCCGGCCTCGTGCAGGAGACCGCGCGCCCGGGCGGGGTCACGCTGAACCTCACCGGTCGCCGTCAGTGCGCGCAGCGCCTTGCCGAGTACGAGCTTGGTGCGGGTCAGCTGTTCGGTGGCCGCGGTCTCACCGTCCGCGGCACGCGTCGCACCGGCTTCGCCTTCGGCGTCACCCTCGCCGCCGCTGCCGTCGCTCCGGGCCGCGGCGAGCGCGGACTCGGCATGCGCACGTGCCTCCTCCAGCAGCCTCGGATCGCCCAGTGCCCGCCAGCGGTTCAACAGCCGTTCGGCCTCGGCGAGTCCGCCGGGAGCCGCTGTCTCCGGGTCGTACCAGCGCACTACGCGGGCGGGGACCTGGGCGAAGAGGTCGTCGGAGACGGTTTCCGGGTTCTCCTGCCACTCCTCGCCCTGCTCTTCCGGCGCGTCGTGGCCGGAGAGTCTGGCGACGGCGAGCGCGGGGAAGTTGCGTGTGCCCTTCCCGAAGTGCCGGGTGACGTACTCGGAGAGGTACTTCAGCACCAGCACGGCCGCGTCCTGGTCGAGGGACTGCATCAGCAGCTCCGCCACGCCGGGAGCGAAGGCGTAACGCGGCCCCGGCGACCCCTCGATGTCGGGCAGCCGCTCCAGCAGCCCGCTGAGCAGGACTTCGGCCAGCTCCATCGGCCCGGTGTCGGGCAGCATCGCCTCCTGTACGAGCTGGATCACCGGCAGCACGAGGGGCACGGCGGCCAGATGCACGACAAGGTCCAGCGCTCCGGGCGAGGCCGAGGCGCGGAAGGCGCCGAGCAGTTCGCGCGGGCCTGCCCCGTCCTGCGTGCCGGGTGCGGGCATCACGTGGTGGCGGGGGCGCACCCAGGCGGCCGCACCGCGCACGGCACGCCGTCCGTTGCCGCCCAGGAGGCGCGCCCAGCTCCCCAGCGCGGCGGGCGTGGGAAGCAGTACGGGCACGGGCAGCGCGTCGTCCGGCTGCGGGGCGCCGTATCCGTCCGGCTGGAACTCGACACGGCCGCCCGCCCCGCGGTCGCGCACCAGCGTCCCCGGTTCGGCGGGCAGGGCCGTACGGTGCCACAGCCGCGGCGGCAGCGGCTGCACCACTGCCAGCGGTGAACTGCCGGACCAGCGGTGCAGCAGCCGCTGTGCTCCGCCGCCCTGCCAGAGCGGCCCCACGCAGTCGCTCACGACGAGGGTGAGCTGACGCCCCGTGGTGTCGCGGTACTGGTCGGCGGGGCGTAAGCGAGTCGCAGCGGGCTCGGGGCCGGTGCCTATCAGCGGTGAACCGTCCGCGGCGTAGTGCAGGTAGAGGGCCTGCACGTCGCGGAACGCACCGAGTTGTTCGCAGGTCTGCCGCAGCTGGTCGAACGTCAGCTGCCAGACGGACGTGGTCGTGGAGGCGTCCATCAGCAGCAGCACCTGGGCGTCCGGCCGCGCCCCCGCACCGAACACGGGGAGCACAGCGGCGCTCCGCGCACTCAGCTCCGCTGTTGCGGCCTCGTCCAACGGGCCCGGCACAGGGACCGGTTGGGGCCGGTACCCGTGCAGGGGGCGCAGCGCGCGCTGCAGTCCGAGCAGTCCCGGCAGCGTGCTCGCGGCCGGGGCCCGTACCGCGAAGGCCCGCGGGGGCGCGTCATCGCCGTGCCGGCCGGGCGCGTAGAGCGACACCGGGGCGGAGCGCTCGGCACCGGCGTGGGCGGGCGGCTCGTCGCCGCCGTCCGGGGCCGGAGGCGGGACGGACCCTGAAGGAGGCCGAGGTGAGGGCCCCTTGGCCTCTCGCTCTTCCCCGCCGGGGGGCGGTGCCGCCGCACCCTGGGCGGCCACGGACTGCCGGCGGGCGAGCCAGAGTGCCTCTGCGACCTCTTCGGCTGTCGGGTCGAAACCCGCTTCGCGCAGGCGTCCGATGAAGCCGTCCAGCCCCGCCTCAGTGCTCGTCGGCACGCCCTCGGAACTCGCGTGCGGTCGGGCCGGCTGCCGGCCGGGCCGGTCCGGAACCCCCCTGCTGCGCATCAGCCATCACCTCGGGCGGTCCAGCGGCCGCAGCAGCATCTCGGCGAGACGACTGCGCGTCACCCGCTCTGCTCCCGCGGCACGCTGGGTGAGGAACAGGGCGTTGAGGAGCTGGTCCGTGGCGACGACCTGGCCGGGATCGCGGGCGAGGAAGCGCTGGATGTACTCCTCGCCCTCCGCGAGTGCCTCCTCGCCGAGGTGCGCCTTGACCATCGCCGCCAACTGCTTCTCGGTGGGCGGCTTCAGCTCCAGCTGGATGCAGCGTCGCAGCAGCGCGGCCGGGAAGTCCCGCTCGCCGTTGGAGGTGAGGACGATGAACGGGAAAGTCGTGCAGTGCACCCGGCCGCCGGTCACGGGCACCTTGGTCCCGTCGTCGGTGAGCACGTCGGTGACCGGCTCACGGTCGGCGCTGCGCTCCAGCTCCCGGATCGTGAACTCGCCCTCCTCCAGGACGTTGAGGAGGTCGTTGGGGAGGTCGATGTCGCTCTTGTCCAGCTCGTCGACGAGCAGCACACGGGGCCTTGCTTCCTGTTCGCCGTGCGCGGGCAGCAGCGCCGTGCCGAGCGGCCCCAGCCTGATGTACGAGCCGATGGGCGGCCGTTCGGCCTGCTCGCCCTCCACGGCCCGGTCCAGCTGTACGTCCTGGAGCCTGCCGATGGCGTCGTAGTGGTAGAGCCCGTCCTGGAGGGTGGTGCGGCTGAGGATGGGCCATCGCAGCACCCGGCCGAGACCGAGCTCGTGGGCGACGGCGTGTGCGAGCGTCGACTTGCCGGTGCCCGGATTGCCGGTCACCAGCAGTGGACGGCGCAGGTACAGCGCGGCGTTGACCGCCTCGACCTCTTCGGGACGCGGATGCAGGTTCTCCACCAACTGGCGCTGCACGCCCAGCCGTCGGGCCGCGTCCCCCTCCACGGATGCACCTGCGCGGTCGCCGTCCCCTCCCTCACCGGTGTCCGCGGTCTGCGTGAGAGTGAAGTCCCGCCAGGGGGGCGGATCCGGTAACTGCCGTACGCCGTCGTGCGGGAGGCCCGCCCCCCGGTAGATGCGCCAATCGCTCACTGTGGGCTCCTCATGCTCCTGGTGACTCGGTGCGGTTCAGCGATGTAGCGGGGCCTGTGGTGTCGTTGCCGCTCGGGAAGGGGCGTCTAGGGGCGGAGCTGCGGTGCGCGCAGTGGATGGTCGGAGAGCTGGGGTCCGTCGGGCGGATCGTAGAGGAGGATCAGCTGTTCTGCCCAGGCCGCAGCGGTGTCGGTGCCGCCGGGATCGACCATCCGGTTGCGCAGGTTGAGGACGAGTTCGCGCAGTCCGTCCGGTCCGTCGGCGGCGCCCACCGCGCGCAGCAGATCCGCCGCACCCGAGTAGAACTCCTCGCAGTCGTCGTGCCGTTCGTCGCAGCGCCGCCACAGGGCCGCCGGGTGTCCCGCCGCCAGCGCCACGCCCAGAGCCGCCGCGCCGCGTCCGCTGCCCGCCCGCGCGCAGTGCACAGGGACCGCGTGGCGCTCCGCGGCGCGCAGCCGCCCGTACGCCGCCATGTCGGTCTCCGGGGCAGCGCTCTCGTGTCCGGCCTCGGGCACGTCGCTGCACAGCGGGATCGCGGAGAGCGGTCCCTGCGCGATACCGCTCCAGCGGCTGCGCCACTCGGGAGTGACCTTGCACCTGCGTTGCAGATCGCGGACTGCGACCGTACGGCGGTGTCCGAGCGGCAGACTGTGCTCGCTGAACCCCTCGCCGGGGTCTGCCTCCCTGGCCCGCCATGTCTCCACGGGCTCGTCGAACAGCGCGCGGGGCAGCATGAAGTCGAGCGCCGCCAGATGTTCTCCGATGTCTCCCCTGTCCAGGGCGTCGGCGAGCGCGGCGCGGATGTCCCCTTCCAGCTTCGCGCGCGGGACGCCGATCTCGCTGTTGCGTACGGGCGTGATCTGGCCCTCGGCATCGATCAGTTTGATCCGCCAGGCGTGCGTACCGTAGAAGTCCGGGTCGATCTCCACGAGTACGTCGGCATGCACGGAGCGCACCGCGCCGGACGGGTGCGTGGTCGCCGCGGCCGTCGCGAGACCGTCCACGATGTCGGGGACGCGCTGCCGGATGATGTCGTTGCGCAGGGTCACTGCGGCGTTCTTCACCCATGCCTTCAGCTCGCCCACCGCGTCCGGCTCTGCCTCGGCGCACTTCCCGGACGGCGCCTCCCGCTGTACGGGCGGCACCGCGCGGATCTCCCCGGTCGCGGCCCGCGCCCCGGTTCCCGCTCCCGACAGCGCGGCGCACACCTTCGCCGCGTACAGCAGCACCGCTTCCCGCTCCAGGTCACGCCCCGTGTCACCGCCGTCGGCACGCCCGTCGCGCGGCGAGTACAGCAGCCCCGCGCCCTCCCGCCAGCTGCGGGGCGCGTGCACGTCGAGCCGATAGGACTCGCGAAGCACCTCACGTCGTGCCTCGTTGACCATCTCCAGCACCTGCCCCGTGCTGAGCGGCGGCGGCAACTCGGCGAAGCGTCCGTACAGTTCGGCCCGGTCGTAGGCCGTGAAGCCGCTCGAGTACCCAGGCTTCGTACGCTGCGCCTCCAGGTCGAACTGCTCCCGCGGCCAGCTCCAGCCGGGACTGAGATAGCGCTGGAGATGGTGCCGGTCGTGTGCGCGCAGCACCTGCGACCACACGCCGGCGGCGTCCGGCCCGTCGTCGCAGAAGCGACGCAGCTCCGTGACGGCCGTGGCGAGCGCCGCCGACTCGCCGCGGCCTTTCGCGCGGCCCTTGTTGACACCGATGACGCTGCCCCGGTTGCGGTCGACGACGGGGCCTCCCGAGCATCCCGCGGGCAGGTAGCTGCCCTGAAGCATCAGCGGACCGCCGGGGCCGCCGGTCGCCGCGCCCGCACCGTGCACGTACACCTCCGCGCCGCCGCCGAACGCCGAGGAATACCCGTGCAGTTCGACCTGGTCGGAGGCGACCTGCGAACGGTCGCTGAGCCAGAGGCAGTTCACCTCCTCCGCATCCGGCACGCGTACGAGCGCCAGGTCGGGGTCGCCCCAGGGAGAGGGAGGACGTTCGGCATCGTGGGGGCGCGGGAGCCCGCAGGCGAGCAGACCGGTGAATGTCGCACCGCTCTCAGTGGTGATGCCGATGACGTGCTCACCCCTCCACACGGCACCCCTCCCCTTGCCCACGACGTGCGCACTGGTCAGTACCCAGCCCGGAGCGATGAAGAAGCCGCTTCCCCAGAAGACCCCGTGCCCGCTCTCGTACCGGGCGTCATACCCCTCGTCCACTGCACCAATCCGTACGACCGCCGCTCGCACGGCGCTCTCGACGGCGCTCACGAGACACGCACGGCGCACAGCAGCAGACCGGCATGTGCCCTCCTGCTCCGCTGCGCCCACGCGGACAACCCGGCTCTGCCGCCGGAGACGCTGACCACCCGCACCCCGTCCCCCCGGTTCCACCTCGCGTGAGGCAAGTGAGCAACAAGATTACTGCTCTTGCTGCTGCGCCGGATCCCCCCGTTTCCAGGTCAGCGTGACCGAGATCGCCCCCTTGACCTCACCGTCCGCGAGCAGTGCGACGGCCTTGCCCGGCTTGACCAGGATCTCGACGCCGAAGGTCGCGCTCACCTCGTCGGGCTGCGCCTCCCGCGCCGCCTCCAGTACGGCCGAACCCACGCCGGAGACCAGCTCGTTGAGCCGCTCCACACGTGCCGCGAGGCCGTCGGCCGCTCCCGTGTCCTCGAACTCGAAGTCCGGGTCCTCGCCCCTCCCGTCCGGCAGTTGCTCCGGCGCGACCACGCGGACGGCGGCGAGCACCGTCTCCCCGTTCGGCAGCTCGATCTCCTGAATACCCCGCTCCACCGCACACTCCTCCGTTGCTGCTCCAGTCGTGCGCCCACGCCCCGACGAACGCATCATCCCGGACGCCCGGCCCGCCCCGGTCGAAGCAATTGCTCTGACTGTATGACTTTCATACGCGTCAGGGTCGAGTCGGCGTCATCGCAGCATCGGTCACGTATGCGGAGGAATAGTCACATTAGTTCTCCCACCGTGGGGAGAATCCAGATTGGAGAGAACATGCGCAAATCACTCAGGGTCTCCGCTCTCGCCGTCATGGCCGCCGCGATGCTCGGCGCCTCGGCCACCGCCGCGTCGGCCGCCCCCGGATACGGCCACGGCGAGGAGGGCGGGTCCCATCAGGTGAACTTCTGCGGCAACACGCAGCAGGAGAACGAGGCCGAGGCCGAGGAGGCACTCGCCGCCGCAGCCGAGCAGGCGAACAACGGCCACCGCGCCACCTTCTGCCAGACCGGCATCGGCAACACGATCACCAACGTGAACCCGGACATCAACGTGAACCTCGTTCTTCCCGAGGAAGCCGGCAACGGCGGCGGCGAGGAAGCCGACAGCGCGGAGAACGGCTCCGGCACCAAGGCCGGCATGGCAGGACGGAACGGGGCCTGACCGCTCCGCTCCGGTGACTCTCCCGCCTGGGAGTGGGACAGCTCCGCGGTCCGCGGTCGTCCCGGCTGAGCGGTCTCTCCCGCTTCACGCCGGCGACCGGGAAGGCTCGCGGTGCACGGCGCCGGTCCCCCGGACCGACGTCTGAGGGGAGAGACGCATCCGCCTCCCGTCGGGCGCGTCTCTCCCCTTCGTACCTCCGCCCGTGCCGCGCGACCGGGAGCCGACCGCTGTCCGTGACCTGTCCGCCCCGCGGAAAGAGCTCCTCCGCACCCGCATATTCTGGGGACCGCACCGTCGACCGTCCCCCAGGAGCGCTCCGTGTACTTCACCGACCGCGGCATCGAAGAGCTGACGAGCCGACGCGGCGAAGAAGAGGTCACCTTCGAGTGGCTGGCCGAGCAGCTCCGGGCGTTCGTGGATCTCAACCCCGACTTCGAGGTCCCCGTCGAGCGGCTGGCGACCTGGCTCGCGCGGCTCGACGACGAGGACGAGGACGACGTCTGAGCTCGCCCGGCACCCCGCCGGTCCTGTCCGTCCCCGCCGGTCGCGCCTGCCGTCTCTACCTGTCGCCTTGCTCCTGTGCGTGCAGGGCGAGGGCGAGCAGCGCGGCGTCCCCGGGACGGCGGATGTCGCGGCCGGTCAGTTCGAAGAGACGGGTGAAACGCTGCTGGACGGTGTTGCGGTGGCAGTAGAGGGCTTCCGCGGTCTCGGCGATCGAGCCGCTCCCGGCGAGGTGCACCCGTGCCGTCTGCAGAAGCCGCTCGGTCTCGGCGACGGGGACGTTGTCCCGGCGGACGCCTCCCAGGACGTCTTCGGCCAGATACCCGGCGAAGGATTCCGCACGGTGCACCAGTACCTGGAGCCACGCGTCCGCCAGACGGAGCGGCCCCGCCGCCGAGTCCGGAAGCGCCCGGGCGGTCGCGGTGGCCAGTTCGACAGCCCGGGGCACCTCCGCCAGGCCGTCCACCGCGGGTGACACTCCGCACGGCACTCCCCCCAGCATGTCCAGGACCTCCGCCTCGCTCATGCGCCGGGCCAGCTGCACGACCAGCAGTGACGCCGAGGACACCGTCTGCCGTTGAAGCGTCGCGCCGGCGGAACGCAGCGTGGCGGCCGCCTCGTGGAGCGCGGCCCCGGCTTCCGGAAGGGCGGCGACGCACAGGAAGCGTCCCGTGGCCTGGAAGCCGAGCGCGAGGGACACGTCTCGTACCACTGTCGGGTTGCGGCCGCCGGTCTCCAGCAGGCGGTCGAACCACAGCCGGCGCTCGTCCTCGCGCTGCCTGCCCATCTCCAGGACGGTCCGCTGGTACGCGGTCATGATGCCGGTGACATGGGCTTCCACGGCCTCCCACACGTGGTAGGCGGAGGCGACGAGCAGCACTTTGTCCGCGTCGTCGGCCCTGGCGACCAGTGCGGCCCAGACCACCCGGAAGTCCAGCCGGGCTGCCGCGAGCAGTGAGTCCAGCGGTACGCCCTGGCGGGCACGCCGCTCGCCGATGCGTTCCGAGACGCCCGCCAGCTCCGCCGGTACGGGCAGCTCCGCCACCGTACGCAGCAGCAGTTCGAAGGCCAGGAGCGCGCTCTCCCGGAAGTCCTCGTCGGGCACGGCTCCGGCGTACTCGGCGCGCAGCGGCCGGACGGTCTCCATCCAGTCGCCGAGGAGGACGTCGAGCTCCTGAAGGCACTCCACGGCGAGCTCCGCAGCGCGGGGGCCGGGCAGGGAAGAGGCGGACTGAGTGTGCATCTGCACAATCGTGGACCCTCAGTCCGCGATACTTCAACGTTGGTCTGCCTCCTCAGTCGCGCAATCCTGGGGCGATCGCTTTGTGCCCTCAGCCGAGTCGGTCGACCCCGGAGGCCCGACAGTGCATCTGACTCCCCGCGAGAACGAGCGGCTTCAACTGTTCACCGCCGCCGAACTCGCCCGGCGCCGCCGCAGCCGCGGCCGCCGGCTCAACGCGCCCGAGGCCATCGCGCTCATCTGCGACGAAATACTCGAAGCCGCCTGGGACGGGCTCGGCATGGACGAGGTCATCCAGGTGGGGCGCTCGGTGCTCAGCGAGGACGACGTGCTGGAAGGGGTGCCCGCGATGGTGCCCACCGTCCAGGTCGAGGCCCTCTTCCCGAGCGGGACGGCGCTCGTCGCCGTCGACGACCCGATCACGGCCCGGGGCACGGCGCCCGGACCGGGCGCGGTACGCACGGCACCCGGCCCCGTACGCATCAACGAGGGCCACCGCAGGCAGCGCCTGACCGTACGCAACACGGGAGACCAGGCCGTCTACATCTCCTCGCACTTCCCGCTCTCCGAGGCCAACGCGGCGCTCCGCTTCGACCGCGAGGCCGCCGCGGGCATGCGGCTGGACGTCCCGGCCGGTACCGCCCTCGTCTTCGAGCCGGGCACCGAACGCGAGGTCGACGTGGTCGAGGCCCGTCACGAAGGAGTGCGGCCGCCGCAGGCAGGCAGCCCGTACGACCAGGGGGAGAAGGAGGCCCGGCCATGAGTGCTCCCGGAAACAGCGCGGACCGTCCGCCGCGCGAGATCGACCGGCGCACGTACAACGCACTCTACGGACCCACGACGGGCGACAGGATCCGGCTCGGCGACACCGGCCTGTGGGTGGAGGTCGAGCACGACGACGGAAGCCCGGGCGACGAACTCCTGGGCGGCTGCGGCAAGACCGTACGGGACGGGCTGCTGGCCTCACCCCGTTCCGACCGGGAGTCCGCACTCGACCTGGTGATCACCAACGTGGTGCTGCTCGACCCGCGTTCGGGCGTGCGGAAGACGGACATCGGCGTCAAGGACGGCCGTGTCGTGGCGGTCGGAGGAGTGGGCAACCCGGACGTCATGCCCGTCGACTTCGCCGTGGACTCGCACACCTCGATGGTGCCGGGCGAGGGGCTGCTGGCCACCCCCGGCATCGTCGACAGCCACGTGCACCTCTCCTCCCCCGAGATCGCGCCCGCCGCGCTCTCCTCCGGAGTGACCACGGTGGTGGGAATGGGCCTCGGCGGCATGTGGGAGATCGGCTGCAACCCCGCCCACAACCTGCACACGCTGATGAGCGCCTGGCGGGGGACGCCTCTCAACGTGGCGTTCCTGGCACGTGGTTCGTCCAGCTCACGCCGCCAGCTGGACGAGATCGTGCTGGCCGGCGCCGGCGGTTTCAAGGTCCACGAGGACTTCGGAGCGACCCCGCGCATCGTCGACACCTGCCTTGACGCCGCCGACCAGGCCGACCTGCCCGTCGCGCTGCACACCGACTCGATGAACGAATCCGGCTATCTGCGCGACACCGTCGGCGCGACGCGCGGGCGCACCGTGCACGCGTACCACGTCGAGGGAGGAGGAGGCCATCCCGACCTGCTCCAGATCCTCTCCGAGGGCAACATCCTGCCCTCCTCGACGACTCCGACCATCCCGTACACGGTCAACACCGTCGACGAACTCTTCCCGATGACGATGACCGTCCACCGTCAGAACCACCACATCGACAGCGACGTCGAGGTCTCCCGGGGACGCATCCGCGCCCACGCCATCGCGGCGGAGAACTCACTGCACGACCAGGGCGCCATCAGCATCGTCAACTCCGACTCGATGGGCATGGGCCGCATCGCCGAGACCGTCCGCCGCACCTGGCAGCTCGCGCACGTACAGGCGGTACGCAGCGGTGAGGACGGCGTCGAACACTCCGCGAACGCACGGGTGTTGCGCTACCTGGCCAAGATCACGCTCAACCCGGCCGTCGCACACGGCATCTCCCACGAGGTGGGCAGCGTCGCACCGGGTCAGCTCGCGGACATCGTGCTGTGGCATCCGGCCTGGTTCGGCACGAAACCCGAACTCGTCATCAAGAGCGGCTTCGTGGCCTGGGGGAACACCGGTTCCGGCTCGGGCTCGACCCGTCTCACGCAGCCGCGCCGCTACCGGCCGTACTACGGCGCACTGGGCGACGCCGCCGCACAGCTCGCCCGCGTCTTCGTCGGCGCCGAGGCGCTCTCGGACTCCGCGGCACGCAACTCCCTGCCGCGCGGGCTGCGTTACGCGCCCGTACGGGACAGCCGCGGGCTCAGCCGTGCCGACATGCTGCACAACACCGCGACCCCGGTGGTCGAGGTCCCCCGTGACCCGGGCCCCGTCCTCGTCGACGGGACGCCCACCGCGACCGAAGCCGCCACCGGTCTTCCGCTGGCCCAGCTCCACCACCTGGCGTGAGCGCCGGTGCCCGCAACCGACCGGAGGCGACGGAGCCGACGTGAAGCCGACAAGGGGAGGTCACCCATGCGCCTTGATCTGATCGTGCGGGACGCGAACGTCCACACGATGGACGAGCGCCGGCCGGCCGCGCACAGCCTCGGCGTCCTCCACGGGCGCGTCGTCGGCCTCGACGAGGAGATCGAAGGACTGGACGCGGAACATGTCCTGCACGCGGACGGCGCGACCGTGGTGCCGGGGTTCAACGACGCGCACTGCCACACCGCGTGGTTCGGACTCACCCTCGCCCAGCTCGACCTCTCCCCGGCCCGTTCGCTTCAGGACGTCCACGACGCCGTGGCCCGCCACGCGCGCACCCTCCCCGAGGACGCCTGGGTCGTGGGCGCGGGCCTCGACCATCACAAGGCGGGGGGCGTACCGCCGCACCGCGACGCGCTCGACCGCGCCGGAGGCGGGCGGCCGGTATGGCTCAAGCACACCTCCGGACACGCCTGTTACGTCAGCACGGAGGTACTGGAGAGGGCCGGTGCGCTGGCTCCCGGTTTCGAGGCGCCGCCCGGCGGTGTGGTCGCCAGGGACGCGGACGGACGTCCCAACGGGCTGCTGGAGGAGACCGCTCAGCGACTCGTGCAGGACCAGGTCCTGCCGTACTCCGCCGAGACCGTCGCCGACGCGTTGCAGGCGGCCACCCGCCGTTATCTCGCCGAGGGTGTCACCAGCTTCACCGAGGCCGGGATCGGCGGCGGGTGGATCGGCCAGACGCCCGTCGAGCTCGCCGCCTACCAACTCGCCCTGGACACCGGAAGGCTGCACGCGCGTGCACAGGTGATGGTCGCCTCCGACGCCCTGCACCCCCTGACGGCACACCCGGACGACGGGATCACCGCGGGCCTCGACCTCGGCCTGCGAACGGGCCTGGGCGACGACCGGCTCTCGGTCGGGCCGGTGAAGATCTTCCTCGACGGTTCGCTGCTGGGACGCACGGCTGCCGTGACCGAACCCTTCTGCGGCTGCCACGCAGGTGCGGGCTCCCCCGGCAACGGCTACTTCCAGAACGACCCGGACGCCATGACCGAGCTCGTCGTCGCCGCCCACCGCGGCGGCTGGAGCGTCGCGGCCCACGCCATCGGCGACCGCGCCGTCGACCTCGCCCTCGACGCGTACGCCCGTGCGCAGCGCGAACACCCCCGTCCGCGCGTGACCCACCGCGTCGAGCACGCGGGCATCGTCCGGCCCGAGCAGCTGGAACGTTTCGCCGACCTGGGCGTCGTGCCGGTGCCGCAGCTGAACTTCCTGCCCGCGTTCGGCGACGCGATGGCCGCCGCCCTCGGCCCTGAACGAGCCGGGCGGCTGTACCGGATGCGTTCGTTCGTGGACGCGGGACTGACCGTGCCGGGGTCCTCCGACCGTCCCGTCGCCCCCGGAGCACCGCTCCCCGCCATGGAGGCGATGGTGCGGCGGCTGACCGACTCGGGCACGCCGTTCGTTCCGGACGAACGGGTGGCCGCCCGGACCGCGCTGCGCGCCTGGACGGTCGGATCGGCGCACGCCGGCGGCACCGCGCGGAGCAGAGGCAGCCTCACGCCCGGGCTGCTCGCCGATCTCGCCGTGCTCGACGCGGACCCCCTCGCAGCCGGGCCGGAACGCATCGGCTCGACCGGCGTACTGGCCACCCTCGTCGGCGGTGAGGCCGCCCACGACCCGCACGGTCTGGTGCAACGCCGGTGAACAGCGCAGCAGGAACTCCCCACCCGCGCCGCGGACCTGTCCGCGGCGCGCGTCCCCGCTGCTCGTCAGCACCCTGTCCCCGAACTCCCGCGCCGCGTGAGCGGCCGCCGTTCCCCGAGGAGACCTCGTGAACCACGAGACACCGATCACCAAGGGTGAGGAATCACCTCCACCCGCTCCGAAGACCACGGTCCGCCCGGCGGACATCAAGCGGCTGCTCTCCGCCGCCTTCGTCGGCACCGCACTGGAGTGGTACGACTACTTCCTCTACGGCACGGCCGCCGCCCTGGTCTTCAACAAGCTCTTCTTCCCCGATCTCGACCCGGCCGTCGGCACCATCGCCTCGTTCATCACCTTCGCGGTGGGCTTCGTGGCGCGTCCCATCGGTGCGGCGATCTTCGGTCACATAGGCGACAGGCTCGGGCGTAAGACAGCCCTGATCGCGACCGTGGTGCTGATGGGCCTCACCACCGGCTGCATCGGCCTCCTGCCCGGCTACGACACCATCGGCATCTGGGCGCCGGCGCTGCTGGCGACGCTGAGGTTCCTGCAGGGCATCTCGGTGGGCGGCGAGTGGAGCGGCGCGATGCTGCTGACGCTGGAACACACGCCGAAGGAGAAGCACGGCAGCTACTCCGCCGTACCCCAACTCGGCTCTCCCGTGGGCACGTTGCTCTCCAGCGGCGCCTTCGCGCTGGTGGGGATGCTCGACGACGACGCCTTCTACTCCTGGGGCTGGCGGATACCGTTCCTGTTCGCCTTCGTGCTGCTGTTCGTCGCGCTGTACATGCGGCTGCGTATCGAGGAGTCGCCCGTCTTCAAGGCGATGATGGCGGACAGCGAGAAGAACGGACCTCCGCCCGCGCCTCTCGTCGAGGCGTTCCGCCGCACCTGGGGGCGCATCCTCATCGGCATCGCCGCGGCCTTCCTCGGCATCGGCGGCTTCTTCCTGCTGACGACGTTCATCATCTCCTACGGCACCGAACAGCTCGGCGTGGACAAGTCGGTGATGCTCAACGCCACGCTCGTCGGCTCGGTCGTCGAGATCGCCGTACTCGTCGTGGCGGGGAAGATCGCCAACAAGGCCGGTCCGTGGAAGGTCTGCGCCGTCGGCGGTGTCGTCTCCGTACTGGCCGCGTTCCCCGCCTTCTGGCTCGTGGACACGGGCCGGACGGGACTGGTGATCCTCGGCGTCTCGCTGGGCATCGGCGCGATCTCCATCCCGTACGCGCCCATCGGGGCCGTCGTCTCCGGCATGTTCCCCGAGAACTTCCGCTACAGCGCCGTCGCGATGTCCTACAACCTGGCCGGGGTGCTGGCGGGCTTCGTACCGCTGGCCGCCGCCTCGCTGCTCGGGCTCTCCGGCGGCGCCTCGTGGAGCGCGGCCCTGCTGCTCATCTTCATCGCGGCCTGTACGACGGCCGGTTCGTACCTCGCGGGGCCGCAGCTGCGCCGCCGCCTCGGACACGACCCCAGCAAGCAGCACGAGACCTCGAAGGCCATCGCATGACCGAGGAACCACCTGCCGCGGGCCCGGACCAGCGGCCCGCCCGCAGTGGCGGACGGATACTCGTCGACCAGTTGACGGCCCACGGTGTGGAGACCGTCTACGGCGTCCCCGGCGAGAGTTATCTGGACGCGCTGGACGCCCTGTACGACGCTCCGGTGCGGATGGTCGTGTGCCGCCACGAGGGCGGCGCCGCGTACATGGCCGAGGCGTCGGGCAAACTCACGGGACGTCCCGGAGTCTGCTTCACCACCCGGGGACCGGGCGCATCGAACGCGCTCGTCGCACTGCACACCGCCTGCCAGGACGCCACGCCGCTCGTGCTCTTCGTCGGCCTGGTGCCGCGCGGCCACAGGGACCGGCAGGCGTTCCAGGAACTCGACCTGCGGGGGACGTTCGGAGCCACGGCGAAACTCGTCGAGACCGTCGACGACGCGGCCCGGCTGCCGGAGTTCGTCGCCCGTGCCTTCGCCGTGGCGGCAGGCGGACGCCCGGGGCCCGTGGTGCTGGGCCTGCCCGAGGACATGCTCACCGACACGGCCCGGGTGCCGGACGCGGTTCCGCTGCCGGTGCCCGAGGGCGCGGTCTCGGCCGCTCAAGTCGACGAGCTGACCGCGATGCTGGCCCAGGCGGAGCGGCCACTGGTGCTGCTGGGCGGCAGCCGCTGGACGGACACGGCACGCGCGGACGTACGGGCGTGGGCCGAAGCCTGGTCGCTGCCGCTGGCCGTCGACTTCCGCTGCCAGGACCTGGTGCCCGAGGAGTGCGAGGTCTTCGCCGGCGCCCTGGGGTACGGGCGGTCCGAAGCGCTCGCCGGGCGCCTGGACAGCGCCGACCTGGTGATCTGCGTGGGTGCGGCCCCCGGCGACGTCGCCACCGACGGCTACACCCTGCTGGAGCCGCACGACGCGGCAGGCGGCGACGCCCGGCGCATCGTCCACGTGCTGCCGGAGCCGCAGCCTCCCGGTTCGCAGCACCGCGCCGACCTCGCGCTGCTCGCCTCGCCCGGGGCCTTCGGCAGGGCGGTCGCCCACTCGAAGCCCGAGCGGCCGGTGCCGTGGAAGGACGTCACCGCTGCCGACCGCGCCGCCCACCTCGACTTCCGCCGCACCCTCCACGACGACGAACCGCTCGACCTGGGTGCCGTCTTCGCCGAGCTGGACGAACGTCTGGAGAGCGACGCCGTCGTCACCTTCGGCGCGGGCAACCACGCACTGTGGGCACAGCGCTTCGTCGGCTACCGGGAAGCCATGCGCCAACTCGCCCCGCGCAACGGGTCGATGGGCTACGGCATCCCGGCGGCGGTCGCCGCAAGCGTGACGTACCCCGGCCGTCAGGTGGTCTCGGTCGCCGGCGACGGCTGCTTCCTCATGAACGGGCAGGAACTGGCGACGGCGGCGGCCGAGGGCGGGAATCCGCTGATCCTGGTCGTCGACAACGGAACCTACGGCACCATCCGCAAGCACCAGGAGATGCATTACCCCGGGCGGGTCAGCGGCACCGGCCTGGTCAACCCCGACTTCGCCGCGTATGCCCAGGCGTTCGGCGCACACGGCGAAACGGTCAGCCGCACCGAGGAGTTCGCTCCGGCGCTGGCCCGCGGCCTTGCCCACTGCCGGAAGGGAAGAGCCGCTCTGATCGCGGTGCGCCCCGCGGACGGCCGGCTCGCACCGGGCGTGACGGTCGATTCCCTGCGAGAGGAGTTCCAGCGTGACTGACGTACTCGAGCCCGCCCCGGGCCCCGTCGAGCTGCACAACGTCGTGGACGGCGGGAGCGTGCCCGTACCGTCGCGCATGGATCTCACCGACCCTGCCACGGGCGAGAGTTACGGCACCGCCCCACGCTCCTCGACCGCCGAAGTGGACGCGGCAGTGGCGGCGGCCCGCCGTGCCTTCGGCGGCTGGCGCCGCAGCACGCCCGCCGACCGGCAGCGTGCCCTGCTGCAACTGGCCGATCTGGTGTCCTCGAACGCGGACCGGCTCCTGGCAGCCGAGGTCCGCGCGACCGGCAAGCCGCCGGCAGTGACCAGAACTCTCGAAATCGACCGCGGCGTCGACCAGTTGCGCTTCTTCGCGGGAGCCGCCCGTGTGCTGGAGGGCGTGGCCGCGACCGAGTACACGGAGGGGCACACCTCGTACGTGCGCCGCGAACCCGTCGGTGTGGTCGCTCAAGTCACGCCGTGGAACTACCCGTTCATGATGGCCGTCTGGAAGCTGGCCCCGGCGCTGGCGGCGGGCAACACCGTGGTGCTCAAGCCCTCCGACACCACGCCTGCCTCCACGGTGCTGCTGGGCGAACTGGCCGCACGCGTCTTCCCGCCGGGTGTGGTCAACGTCGTGTGCGGCGACCGCGAGACGGGCAGGGCCCTGGCCGAGCACGCCGGCGTCGACATGGTGGCCATCACCGGCAGCACCCGCGCAGGCTCCGAGGTGATGACGTCGGCGGCCGCCCGGCTCACGAACGTCCACCTCGAACTGGGCGGCAAGGCACCGGCGTTGGTGTTCGCCGACGTCGACACGGCACGTACCGCCCGCGCCCTGGCGGACGCCGCCTTCTTCAACGCCGGGCAGGACTGCACGGCCGTGACCCGGGTGCTCGTCGAACGCGGCGCGTACGAACCGCTGTTGCGGGAACTGGTGGCCGCCGCGCGGGCGACTCCCGTGGGCGGCCCGCAGGAGGACGCCTTCCTCGGACCGCTCAACAGCGAGGCGCATCTGGGCCGCGTCGCGGGCGCCCTCTCCGAACTGCCCGCGCACGCCGTGCTGGAGACGGGCGGAATTCCGCTGGAGCGGCCCGGCTTCTTCTTCCGGCCGACCGTCGTCTCGGGGGTACGCCAGGACGACGCGATCGTCCAGCGGGAGATCTTCGGGCCCGTCGTGACGGTCCAGCCCTTCGAGACGGAGGCGGAGGCCCTGGAGCTGGCCTGCGGCGTCGACTACGGCCTCGCCTCCAGCGTCTGGACGGCCGACCTGGGCCGGGCGATGCGGCTGAGCTCCTCGCTCGACTTCGGCTCCGTGTGGCTCAACTGCCACCAGGTGATCCTGCCGGAGCTGCCGCACGGCGGTTACAAGCAGTCGGGCATGGGCCGCGACCTGAGCCGCTACGGCTTCGACGACTACACACGGGTCAAGCACGTCATGGCGTCCCACGCCGCTCCCTGATACCGGCGCGGCGCCGGCCTGCCCCCTCCGCACGGCCGGCGCCGCGCCCCACGGCCCGCGGGGAGCCACGTCCGGCGTCCGGGGTCCTGCCTCTGCTCCCGTTCGGGACGGGGGTGGGAAGCTCGGTGGGTGACACGTGCGCAGATGCAGTTCGAGGGCGTGATCGCCGGCATCGGAACCGGGTCGGGCACACGGCTGGTGCTGGGCCACTGGTCACGCTCGCCGTTCGGCGCGTTCAGCGACGTGATGCTCGAACGTGCCGACGGGCGGCGCACCTTGCTCGCCCCGACCCGCCGGACCGCCGACTTCGTCGCGGCCACGTACACCTTCGACCACGTACGTGTCGTACCGGTGACCGTGCGGTCCTCGGGCCGGCAGTGGGACGTGCAGGCCGCAGACCTGCGCATGTGCTTCACCCTCGGCGGACGCGGCCCGCTCGGGTTGCTGCTGCACGCGGTCCCGCGTGCCCTTGCCGCACACCCGGCCTGGATCACCCTCGTGGACGTGCCCGCGCGCGTGCTGCCCGGGGTGCGGACCCGCGGAAGCGCCGGCCGGGGGCGCCGGGAGTGGTACGGCGTACACGACCTGCGGCCCGTCACCGCGGCTTCCGCCTCGCTGGCGGGGGACGACCTCGGGCCGCTCGCGCCCGTCGATCCGCCCGTCCGTTTCGGTTTCGCCTCCGTACCGCGCCGGCCCTCCCTCGCCCGCGTCACCACGACCGTGGAGCTGGCCGCGCACGAGTGATCCGGGGGCGCCGCAGGCGTACGGCCGGGAGGGCCGGTGCCGTCCCCCGTACGGCACCGGCCCGTTCACGCGTGGGCCGGGGCGCGTCGCGTCGTCAGAGGAAGCGCTTCAGGAACGCCTGCGTGCGCGGGTTGGACGGACGGTCCAGGACGGACGGGGGACCGCTCTCCAGGACGCGGCCCTCGTCCATGAAGACGACGCGGTCGGCGGCCTCCTTGGCGAAGGCGATCTCGTGGGTCACCACGACCATGGTGAGCCCGTCGCGGACCAGGTCGCGCATCGTCTCCAGCACTTCCCCGACCAGTTCGGGGTCGAGAGCCGAGGTCGGCTCGTCGAAGAGCATCAGCTTCGGCTGCATGGCCAGGGCCCGTGCGATGGCGACCCGCTGCTGCTGGCCGCCGGACAGCTGCCGCGGGTAGGACGCGGCCTTCTCGGACAGGCCCACGCGGTGCAGCAGTTCGTGCGCCCGCTCCAGCGCTTCCGCCTTCGGACGGCGCCGCACACCGACGGGCGCCTCGATGACGTTCTGCAGGACGGTCTGGTGGGGAAAGAGGTTGAAGTGCTGGAAGACCATGCCGATGTCGCGGCGCTGACGCGTCACCTCGCGGGGGCGCAGATGGTGGAGACGGCCCTTGTGCCTGCGGTAGCCGATGAGTTCGCCCGCGACGCGGATGGAACCGCCGTCGGGTGCTTCGAGATGGTTGATGCAGCGCAGGAACGTCGACTTGCCGGAGCCCGACGGGCCCAGCAGGACCACGACCTCGCCGGTGGCCACGTCCATGTCGATGCCCTTGAGGACCTCCAGGGAACCGAAGCTCTTGCGTACGCCTCGCGCCCGCAGCATCGGCGGCTGCCCCGAGGCGGCGGCAGCGGCGGGCGCGGTGGCCGTGGCGGCCGTGACGGTCCCCTCGGGTCCGTCGGGCGCGACGGACCCGGCTCCGGCGCCCGCCGGGGCGCCGACGGTGGCCTCATCGGCCGGGGGACGGCTCATGCTGACTCCTTCGGGTCCGGCTCCTGGTCCTGTCCGGGAGCCGCCGGTGTACGGACGCGGCGCTTGAAGAGAGCGAAGTCCCAGAAGCTCTGCGGGGCGTTGCGGGTGGCGCCACGGGCGTAGTAGCGCTCGATGAAGGACTGGCCGACGTAGAGGACGGACGTCATGACCAGGTACCAGAGACACGCGACCAGGAGCAGCGGAATGGTCTCGAAGGTCCGGTTGTAGATGGACTGCACGGTGTAGAGCAGGTCCGACAGCGCGATCACGCTGACCAGCGACGTGGCCTTGAGCATGTTGATGACCTGGCTGCCGGTCGGCGGGACGATGAAGCGCATCGCCTGGGGCAGCACGATCCGGCGGAGGCTGCGTGCGCGGGTCATGCCGAGCGCGTCGGACGCCTCGGTCTGACCGGGGTCGACGCCGAGGAGTCCGCCGCGGACGATCTCCGCCATGTACGCGGCCTCGTTGAGACCGAGGCCGAGGATGGCCGCGAAGAGCGGGGTGATCAGGTGGTTCGTCTGGCCGCTGACGAACTCCGGTCCGAAGGGCACCCCGAGGGAGATACGGGGCAGCAGCGCGGAGAGGTTGTACCAGAACACCAGCTGCACCAGCACCGGCACACCGCGGAAGAACCAGACGTACGCGCCGCACACGGACCTGAGCACCGGGTTCGCCGACATCCGTCCGACGGCCACGAGTACGCCGAGGACGATCCCGATCACCATGGCGACGACGGTGAGTTCGATGGTGGTGGCGATGCCCTTGCCGATGATCTCGGCTGTGAAGTAGCTGCCGACCGTGCCCCATTCGAAGTTGGGGTTGGTGAAGAGGAAGTGGCACAGCTGGGCCCCGAGCACGGCGAGGACGGCGACGGCCAGCCAGCGCAGCGGGTGGCGTACGGGGGCGGCGCCGGCCACGTCCACGTCGTCGGCCGCCGGCCCGCCCTGTCCGGACGGGGCCGCGGTCCCGCTTCCCTCCCCGGGATCGTCGCGCTCGGTGGCCTGTGGGTGCGCGGTGGCCATGTCGGGTCACCTCCTGTGTGGTTCAGCGGTCCCCCGGCTCTGGCAGGGGGAGGACGGATGCCGGGAACTCCGGAGCACTGCCGGAGACACTGCTGGAAAGCCGCCGGGGACGCTCCGCCCCGGGCGTCGGTCAGGCTTCGCCGCCGAGGTTGACCCCCGGCTCCTTCAGGGCGTTGTCGCTGGTGCCCCACTTCTTCATCACGGCGCCGTACGTGCCGTTGTCGATCAGCTTCTTCAGGGCCTTGACGAGCACGTCCCGCAGCGGCGAGTCCTTGGGGACGACGGCGCCCTGGTACAGGTCGTCGAAGCCGTTGGACTCGCCGGTGCCCGCCAGTTCGAGTGTGCCCTTGGCCTCCTTGACGAAATAGGTCAGCGGTGCCTGGGAGGAGAAGAACGCGTCGGCGCGTCCCGAGCGCACGGCGAGCACGGAGCCCGGCTGGTCCTTGTAGGACTGGACGCGTACGGCCTTCTCGCCGTCCTTCTTGCACCGGCGGGCCTGTTCCTTGATGACGCCCTCGGCCGAGCCGCCGGCCATGACGGCGATGCGCAGCCCGCATGTGTCGCCCAGCGACTCGATCTTCTCCGGGTTGCCCTTCTTCACGGCGAAGACCACGTACTCGCGTACCCAGTCGACGAAGTCGTTGGACTTCTGGCGGTCCTTGAAATCGCCGACGGGGCCGAGCGCGAGGTCGTACCGTCCCGCCTTGATGCCGGTGAGGGAGCTGGGCAGCCCGTCGGCCGTCACGTGGTCGATCTTGACGCCGAGGAGCTGACCGAGTGCGGTGGCCATGTCGGCGGAGGCGCCGGTCAGGCTGCGCCCGTCGGAGCCGGCGATCTCGTAAGGCGGGAAGGAGCCGTTGTTGACGGACGTCATCTTCCCCGCGTCGCGGATCTTCTCGGGCAGCATCTTGTGCAGCTCGGGATCCTTCCGGAGCTCGGGCAGCTTGCTCTCCTTCGCCGACGAGTCCTTCTTGCCGCCGTCGGCCTGCGGCGGGTTGCTGCCGCAGGCTCCGAGGGTGAGGCAGGCGAGGGCGGTGGCGCCGGCGAGCAGCGCACGGGTGAGGGGACGGTGAGCGGAAGCGGTGTTCATGGCAGTTCTCCCGGGGCGAGGAGTCGGGGGCTGACGGCGAAGCGGCGGTTGGCGAGCACGGGGAGCGTGCGTCGGGCGGCGAGGGTGGTCTCGGGATCGGTCTCCGCCCAGGCCAGGCCGGGGCTGTGGGAGAGCCGGGCCCGTACGGTGCCCAGCGGATCGACGATCATGCTGTTGCCGATGTTGCGGGGCCCGCACTCGCCGCTGGCGGCGACCCAGCAGGTGTTCTCCAGCGCCCGCGCGGCGAGCATGACTTCCCAGTGGCGTTCCTTCGCGGGTCCGCGTACCCAGGCCGCGGGCAGGGCCAGGACCTCGGCACCGGCGTCGACCAGCAGCCGGGCCAGCTCGGGGAAGCGGACGTCGTAGCAGGTCATCAGGCCGACCTGGGTGCCGGCGACATCGACGACCACGGGGGGCTCGTCGGCCGGCCTCACATGGGCCGACTCCTGGTCGCCGAAGGCGTCGTAGAGGTGGATCTTGCGGTAGCGGGCGACGAGCCGGCCGTCCCTGAGCGCCACCAGCGTGTTGAACACGCGTCCGTCGCCCGAGGGTTCGTGGATCCCGGCCACCACCGTGGTGTGTCCGCCCGCCGTCGCC
The DNA here is from genome assembly GCF_042653885.1 of Streptomyces ovatisporus. Taxonomy (NCBI): domain Bacteria; kingdom Bacillati; phylum Actinomycetota; class Actinomycetes; order Kitasatosporales; family Streptomycetaceae; genus Streptomyces; species Streptomyces ovatisporus. The sequence continues at coordinate 235,981 of NZ_JBHSFH010000004.1, read as the reverse complement.
TCGCACAGAGCCGAGACGAAGGGTCCGTCGAGCGGCTGGGCGACTTCCCGGATGCGGTGCCGGTCCTCGGTGAAACGCGCGAGTACGCCCTCGGGCAGCACGAGCAGATCCGCACCACCGCGCTCCGCCTGGGCCGTGAGGTCCTGGCAGGCGAGGAGGTTCTCCTTCCAGTCGGGGCTGGCGGTGAACTGTCCGACGGCGGTGCGCATGGCGTACTTCTCCGAACTTCGGTGCCCTATCGGGCTGTCAGGGCTTCGGGCTGGACGGCGGGAGCGGCGAGGGCGGGGTCCGGGAAGAGCACGCCCGGGTCGATCGGATCGGGCCAGATGCCCTGCTGATGGAGTTCCGTGCAGAAGGTGCGGATCATCCCGGCGTTGCGCTCGGTGCCGTAGGGCATCCAGTCGTCGCCGAACAGCTGGGCGGACTCGGTGAGTTCGCGCAGCAGCCACGGCGTGGTGTCGGCGAGGAGGCGGCGCCGCGCCACCCAGTGCCGTTTGGATTTCTCGAGCGCGGCGAGCAGCACACCCGGCAGCTCGGGGGCGGCGTCCACCGTTTCCCGCCGCAGGGTCACGAGATGGATGCCGGGGACGAAGCCGTGCTGTTCCCAGTAGGCACGCTCCGCGGCGGCGTGGTCCGCGAGCAGGTGCCGGAACCGGCTGTCACGGGTGAAGAGTTCCGGCGGCATGAACGGGGTGAGTACCGCGTCCAGCCGACCGGCCGCCAGCTCGTCCACGAGCGACTCGCCCTCGTGCAGGACGGAGACGTTCGGCGGCGGCCTGCGCGGACCCAGCCGCTCCTTGCCGCTCTCCCCCGGGACCAGCGGGCCCACCCGCCAATCCACACCGGCGAGTTCGACGCCTTCGGCCCGGAGCAGCGACCGTGTCCAGGTGTTGCCCGAGTCGGGCCAGCCGGTCAGCCCCACCCGTGCTCCCGCGAGTTCGGCGAGCGCGGTGCGCGGGCTGTCGGAGCGCACGAGTACGCAGCGGTGCCGGAAGCCGCGCATGACGAAGGCGGGCAGACCCACGAGCCGGTCGTCGCCCGCGGCGCGTGCCTGGACATAGCGGCTGAACGACGTCTCGCCGCCGTCGAGTCCGGGCTCCGCCAGCACGTCGGGCGTCGTGTCCCGCGAGTCGATCCGGAGGTCGAAGTCCGGTGTGCCGACCCGGCCGGCCGCCAGCGGGACGAGGTGGTCCCAGTCGCGCAGTGCGAGGCGGAGGGCGGTTCGCGACACGTCGGTGCTCCTTGCTTCCGGGCCGGCCCGAACGTTCGCGGGCCCGGCTCGGACTGGTGACCTTTTCGTCCTGCTTGCCGCGTTGGGGCGTACAGGTCCGGACGTGACGGAGGCTATTGTTCAGCCGACGCGTCGCACAAGAGTCTTTTTGTTTCCGAACACAGCTTTCTCCCAGGGTGATCCGGCGACTACGCTGCGAGCGCCGCGTACCGAGACCAGGAGTTGCGTCATGGTTCAGAGCCCCGCAGTCCGCCCGGAACAGACGGGACCTTCGGCCGCCGAACTCGCCGGCAAGCTGCCCGAGACCAGCGCCCGCGGCATCGCCGCGGCCATGACCGACCTCATACGCAGCGGCGAACTCGCCCCGGGCGCCTCGCTGCCGACAGTCCGCGCCCTGGCCGCCCGTCTCGGCGTCAGCCCCGGAACCGTCGCCGAGGCGTGGGGGGTGCTGCGGAAGCACCGCATGATCACCACACTCGGGCGACGCGGCAGCATGGTCAGCGGGCCGCCGGCCATCGCACACCCCGTCCGCTTCGAACGACTCGGAGACCTGGGTGACCGCCTCACTCAGGACCTCGCCATCGCCGCCCCCGACCCGGCACTGCTGCCGCCGCTGGAAGCGGCGCTGCTCGCGGGGGTCCGAACGCCCCGCCTCAACGACTATTCACGTACGGCGGTCACACCCGCCCTGCTCGAAGCCGTCGACGGCACCTGGCCGTTCACGCCGGAGGCGTGGCTTGCCGTCGGCGGCGGATTCGAGGGAGTGCACCTGCTGTGCCAGGCGCTGCTCGTCCCCGGTGACCGCGTGGCCGTCGAAGAGCCCACCGCGGTGCGGCTGCTGGACATCCTCGACGCACTGGAGGTCCGTACCGTCCCGGTGGCCTGCGACGACGAAGGCCCCCTGCCCGGGTCCCTCACCGAGGCACTGAACGCACGCCCCGCGATGTTCCTTCTCCAGCCGCGCGGGCAGACGCCGTGCGGCTGGTCGCTCGGCGCGCGGCGCGCGGCGGAGCTGGCCGCCGTCCTGGAGACCGCGGCTAACGTGGCCGTCGTGGAGGACGACGGCCTCGGCCCGCTCGCCGCCGCTCCGGCGCACAGCATCGGCTCCCACCTCCCCGACCGCACCGTCGTCGTGCGCTCCTACTCCAAGGCGTACGGCCCCGACCTGCGCCTGGCAGTGCTGGGCGGACCGCGGAGCATCGTGGAGCGGGCCCGTGTCCTGCGTACGTACGGCACGGGCTGGACCAGCCGCATCCTCCAGGACGCCCTCGCCCACCTGCTGACCGACACCGCCACCGCCGCGCACGTGGAGAACGCGGTCCGCCACTACCGGCTGCGCCGCGAGGGACTCGCGGAACGGCTCGCGGAGCACGGCATCGTGACGCGCAACCGGGACGGCCTCTCCCTGTGGATCCCGGTGGCCGACGAGACCTCCGCCCTGGTCACACTCGCGGCACGCGGCACCACCGCCTCGCCCGGCAGCCACTTCTCCACCTCCCACCACCCGCCCCACATCCGCATCGCGATCACACGGCTCCCCGGCGACGCCGCCTCGCTCGACTCCACGGCAGCGCTCATCGCCCTGGCAGCACGTACCGACCGGACGCCCTGAGGGCCGGCCGGTCCACGGTGCGGCGGTCCACCGGTGCGGCGGCCTGCCATTGCGGCGGTCGACCGGTTCGCGGGGTTCCGGCGCTTGCCTCGCCGGTAGACACGACATATCGTGTTACCAGCGGACGCGATATGTCGTCGCACGTCAATCCAGGAGGCCGCCGTGCCCGCAGAAAGCTCGTGGCAGATCTCCGAGGCCCAGACCCTCGACTTCGACGACCCCGTCGAGAACCTCCAAGTGCGTGTGGTCAACGGCACGGTCAACGTCGTCGGCACCGCCGGGCCGGGGGCCCGGGTCGAGGTCGGCGAGGTCCAGGGCCCTCCCCTGGTGGTGACGCGTGAAGGCCCGTCCCTGGTCATCGCCTATGAGGACGTGCCCTGGAAGGGCTTCCTCAAGTGGCTCGACCGCAAAGGCTGGAACAGGCGCGCCGTGGTGTCGGTGTCCGTGCCCGCGCAGGTACGGCTCTCGGTCGGCGTCGTCGGGGCCAGTGCGTTCGTCTCCGGCATCACCGGACGTACGGACATCCGCGGAGTCAGCGGCGACACCACCCTCGTGGGCCTGACCGGTCCGGTACGGGCGGACACGGTCTCCGGCGACATCGAGGCGCAGGGGCTGACCGGCAAGCTCGACTTCAACTCGGTCTCCGGCGATCTGACCCTCATCGACGGTCACGGAAGCGCGGTCAGGGCGGACTCGGTCAGCGGCGACATGATCCTCGACCTCGACCCGGCCGGCACCGGCAGAGGCGAGGACGTCGAGGGCACCGGCACCGGCATGGACGTCGGCCTCGCCACCGTGTCCGGATCGGTCGCCGTCCGGCTCCCCTCCCCCGTGCACGCCGTCGTCGAGGCGGGCAGCGCGAGCGGCGGAGTCTCCAGCGCCTTCGAGGAGTTGAAGGTCGAAGGGATGTGGGGAGCACAGAAGGCGACGGGCACCCTCGGCTCCGGAGCCGGCAGGCTCAAGGCCGACAGCGTCTCCGGCTCCATCGCCCTGCTGCGCCGCCACACCCCGCATGACGACGACACCCCCCACTTCAGCAAGGACGTCTGACATGCCTCCCGTCTTCGCCCACGGCCGTCTGCGCCTCTATCTGCTCAAGCTGCTCGACGAGGCACCACGGCACGGTTACGAAGTGATCCGGCTGCTGGAGGAGCGCTTCCAGGGCCTCTACGCGCCCTCCGCGGGCACCGTCTACCCGCGCCTGGCGAAGCTGCGGGACGAGGGTCTGGTGAGCCACACCACGGAGGCCGGGGGCCGCAAGGTCTACTCGATCACCGACGCCGGACGTGAGGAACTCGCGCAGCGACAGGGCGAGCTGGCCGAGCTCGAAGTCGAGATCAGCGAATCGCTGACGGCCCTGGCCGCCGAGATCCGCGAGGACGTCAGCGGCTCCGCACGCGACCTGCGGCGCGAGATGGCCGCCCAGGCCGAGCGCGCCCGTACGGGAACAGGCGCGGGGAACGGCTCCCGCACCGAGAACGGGTGGGTCGACCGGGAGGCGTGGCAGAGGGCCAAGGAGGAGATGAAGCGGGCCAAGGAGGAATGGAAGGAACAGGCCCGCCGCGCGAAGCGGGAGACGCAGCAGGCCAACCGCAGAGTGAAGGAGGCCGAGGCGCGCGCCGCGGCGGTCGAGGAGGTTCAGCGCATCGCCAGGGAGGTCCAGGACCAGGTCCAGTCACGGGCCAGGTCCGGCGACTGGCCGGGCGCCGTCCGCGACGGGATGTCCCAACTGGCCCGCGAGATGGGCAACTTGGGTCGCCTCTCGGCCTACACGACTCCCTGGTTTCCGTACGCGGGGGGTGAGCCGGACGCCGGCGGAAGCAGCACGGCGGACGAGGAACCGCCGCTTCCCGACTGGGCCGAGGAGAAGGGGACTTCGAGCGTCGACCCGGGCCGCGACCTCGAAAGGCTCCTCGACCACTTCCGCGACGACGTACGCGACGCCGCCCGCGACCACGGCGTGACCGAGGACCAACTGCGCGAGGCGCGCCGCCACTTGTCGGCGACGGCGGCCCGGCTGGTGGTCCTGCTGAAGGACCCGGACGGCTACGGCCACCTGAAGGAGTGAACACCGGGGGGCAGGGACGCCGGGGTGACCCCTGGCATCTCCGCCCCCTCTTCTGCCTCGCTGCCGATCAGCAGACGGCTACCACGGCTGCCGCGGCGCATCGTCATCTCACCGTGCCGCCGGGGACGTTCCTGCATCTCGGACGAGGACGGGGCGACCGGCGCGCGCCCCGGGTCAGACCGTGAGCACGACCTTGCCGAACAGGTCGCCCTCCGCCATCTTGGCGAAGCCCTCCCGCGCCCGGTCCAGCGGCAGCGTCGAGTCGATGACCGGACGTACGCCCTTGGCCGCGCAGAAGCTCAGCAGCGAAGCCAGCTCCTCCTTGCTGCCCATCGTGGAGCCGACGATCTTCAGTTCGAGGAAGAAGACCCGGTTGAGTTCGGCGGCGGGCGGGTTGGGGCCGCTGGTCGCACCGGAGATCACGACTGTGCCGCCCGGCTTCAGCGACTTCAGCGAGTGCGACCAGGTCGCCGCACCCACGGTCTCCAGCACGGCGTCGACGCGCTGGGGCAGCCGTGCGCCGCTCTCCACGGCCGCCTCCGCGCCCAGTTCGACGGCGCGCTTGCGCTTGTCCTCGTGGCGGCTGGTGGCGAACATCCGGAGTCCGGCCGCCGCCCCGAGCACGATCGCGGCGGTGGCGACGCCGCCGCCGGCTCCCTGCACCAGGACGCTGTCGCCGGGGCGTACGCCCGCGTTCGTGAAGAGCATGCGGTACGCGGTCAGCCAGGCGGTCGGCAGGCAGGCGGCCTCCTCGAAGGAGAGCTCGGCCGGCTTGGGCAGCACGTTCCACCGGGGGACGGCGACCCGCTCGGCGAAGGTGCCCTGGTACTTCTCGGTGAGGAGGGTCCTGCGCTCGGCCGGACCGACACCGTGGCCGGTGGCGCCGATGACGGAGTGCAGCACGACCTCGTTGCCGTCGGCGTCGACACCGGCGGCGTCGCAGCCAAGGGTCATGGGCAGCAGGTCCTCGCTGAGGCCGACCCCCCGCAGCGACCACAGGTCGTGGTGGTTGAGCGAGGCCGCCTTGACGTCGACCGTCGTCCAGCCGGCCGGGACGTCCGGCTCGGGCCGGTCGCCCAACTCCAGGCCGTCGAGCGGCTGATCCTTGTCGATACGCGCGGCGTAAGCAGCAAACATGATCCAGACGCTACTCCCGGAAGGCGACGGCCAGCCAGGCCCCGCCCCGCCATAGCGACAGATCTCACGAGCGCGGGCGCGGCACGCGGCTCGGGCACCGCCCGGAAGACCGGTTGCCGTGCCGTGAACGCCGCGCCCGCGCCCGCTCTCCTAGAGCACCTTGGACAGGAAGGACTTCGTCCGCTCGTGCTGCGGATTCGTCAGTACGTCCCGGGGGTTGCCGTACTCGACGACCACTCCGTCGTCCATGAAGACGAGCGAGTCGCCGACCTCGCGTGCGAAGCCCATCTCGTGGGTGACGACGATCATCGTCATGCCGTCCTCGGCGAGGTCCCGCATCACGTCGAGCACCTCGCCGACGAGCTCCGGGTCGAGCGCGGAGGTGGGCTCGTCGAAGAGCATCAGCTTCGGCTCCATCGCCAGCGCACGGGCGATGGCGACGCGCTGCTGCTGGCCGCCCGAGAGCTGCGAGGGGTAGCTGTCGGTCTTGTCGGCGAGCCCGACGCGGTCGAGCAGGGCGCGGGCGCGTTCCCGCGCCTTCGCCTTGCTCTCGCCCTTGACCAGTACCGGCGCCTCCATGACGTTCTCCACCGCTGTCATGTGCGGGAAGAGGTTGAAGCGCTGGAAGACCATGCCGATGTCGCGCCGCTGCGAGGCGACTTCACGGTCCCGCAGCTCGTAGAGCTTGTTGCCGTGCTCGCGGTACCCGACGAGGGTGCCGTCCACGTAGAGCCGGCCCGCGTTGATCTTCTCCAGGTGGTTGATGCACCGCAGGAAGGTCGACTTCCCCGAGCCCGAGGGCCCGACGATGCAGAAGACCTCGCGCGGCGCCACCTCCAGGTCGATGCCCTTGAGCACCTCGACCGGGCCGAAGGACTTGTGGACCGCCTCGGCCTTCACCATCGCGGTCGACTTCGCGTTGCCGTTCGTGCTCATGCGGCGCCTCCCGCTCCCGAGCCGGAGCCCGATCCCGTACCGCGGCTGAAGGTGAAGACCAGCTGCCGCGCCCGCTGCCACGGTGTCGCCGGCAGCTGACGGGACGAGCCGCGGGCGTAGTGACGCTCCAGGTAGAACTGCCCGATGCTGAAGACCGTGGTGATGACGAGGAACCAGAGAGTCGCCACGAACAGCATCTCCACCACCGCGCCCGAGTTGTTGCCGATGTTCTGCGACTTGCGCAGCACCTCCTCGTACTGCACCACGGCGCAGAGCGCGGACGTCTTCAGCAGGTTGATGAACTCGTTGCCGGTGGGCGGCACGATGACCCGCATCGCCTGCGGCAGCACGATGCGGCGCATGTTCTGCCCGTTGGTCATGCCCAGCGCCTGTGACGCCTCGGTCTGCCCTTCGTCGACGGACTGGATGCCCGCGCGGCAGATCTCCGCCATGTACGCGGCCTCGTTGAGGCCGAGCCCCAGCAGGGCCGCCATGAAGGGCGTCATGACGTCCGTCATCTCGTCCTTGTAGATCGGACCGAGATTGAGCACGGGGAAGATGAGCGCCAGGTTGAACCAGAGCAGCAGCTGCACGTAGACGGGCGTGCCCCGGAAGAACCAGATGTAGCCCCAGGCCACCGAGGACGTCACCGGGTTCTTCGACATCCTCATGACCGCGAGTACGACACCGAGCACCAGGCCCATCAGCATCGACAGCACGCTGACCACGAGGGTGTTCTTGACGCCCTCCATGATCTGGTCGTTGAAGAAGAACTCGCCGACGGAGCCCCACGTCAGGTCCGCGTCCGCGAACGCCTTGACGATGAGACCCAGCAGAACGAGGACGACGGCGGCGGAGACGTAGCGCCCGTAGTGGCGCACGGGTATCGCCTTGATCGCCTCAGGGGGCGTACGGCCCTGTGGAGGCGCGTCGCCGTGCGCCTTGTCGAGTGGTGCGGTCATGGGTGATGCCTTTCAGCGTCCGTACAACGTCGGTTCGGCGGCCTTCGCCGGCTCAGGAACCGCTGTTGATCTTCGCTTCGGAGACACCGCCGTCCTCGACGCCCCACTTCTTGAGCGCCTTCTCGTACGCGCCGTTCTCGATGATCGCGCTGAGGGCGGCCTTGAGCGCGCCGCTCAGCTTGTCGTTGCCCTTGGAGACGGCCATGCCGTAGGGAGCCGACTCCATCTGCTCACCGACGACCTCGAACTCGTCACCCTCCTTGGCCGCGTTGGCGGCGACCGGGAAGTCGGAGATGTCCGCGACGACTCCGCCCGCCTTCAGCCGCACCCGGGCCTCGTCGTCGTTGTCGAACGGTTCGACGGTGATCGGCCGCTTCCGCTCCTTCTTGCACTTGTCCGTCTGCTCCTTGAGGATCTCGTGCGACGTCGTGCCGCGCTGCGTGGCGACCTTCTTGCCGCACAGCTCCTCGACGGACTCGATCTTCTCGGGGTTGCCCTTCTGGACGAGGATCGAGGAGCCGGCCGTGAGGTAGTCGACGAAGTCGACGCCCTTGCCGACCTTCTTGCCCTGGTCGTCCAGGCCCTCCTGCCGGTCCTTCGTGTCCGTCATCGAGGACATGATCATGTCGAAGCGGCCGGTCTGGAGCGAGGTGATCAGGCCGTCGAAGGTGCCGTTGGTGAACTCGAAGCGCACACCGAGCTCTTTGCTCATGGCGTCGGCGAGGTCGGGGTCGAGGCCGACTATCTCCTGGCCGATCTTGTATTCCATGGGCTTGTAGGCGGCGTCCGTGCCGACCTTGATAACGCCCTTGTCCTGGACCTTCTTGGGCAGCTTGTCGAAGAGGGGCGCCTTGCTGCCCTCGACCTTCGAGCTGTCCGACGCTCCGTCCGTCTGGTCACCGCACCCGGTCAGCAGGAGAGCACCGGTCACCGCGAGGGCGACGGGCACAGCAGTCCGTACACGCCGTGCCGGGGCGGTGACCGGGCGTCGGGGGGTGCGTGCGGTCATGGCGGGGTCCTCCTGCTGGTGAGCGGTGGCCGGTCGGGCACACACCTTCGGGTGTCACGACCGCATGGGTGGGCGGCTGGGATGGGGAAATCCTGCCATCCGTTCAGGCGGTAACCGACGGCTGGCGAGTCAAAATCGGATAACGGAGCCCGCAATCCGAATACAGGTCGCTCACGCGTCGCGTACAAGGTGTCGCATTCAGTCGGCAGGAGACCTTCGTCACACCGCTGCGGAGTCGCGGTCCGTTCACGTACGGGCTGTCGCGGTGCAGCACTTCTGGGCGTCCGGCCACCTTCCGACTGTTCTGTCAGTTAATGTCCGATTGCTGGTTACTGCCGTACGGGAAGCGGGTCGTAACGGAAGGGCCTTGTCCGGTAGAAAGGTCGATTACACCCCTCACCCGGGGACCGGGGCGCGTGTGCGGCGCGCCCGGCGTTCGTCTCTCCCCTCCGGGCCCCGACAGCCCGCGGGGACGCACCCGGGCCCAGCCGGCCCGGGACCACCACCTGGGCGGCGGCCAACCGCCGGCCGGGCAGCGGACGTGGTTTCCCGCCCGTTCCTCAACCAGGGAGCGGCCACCCTCACAGAAGATTCGACAAAGGGGTTCGACAAAGTGGCAGCGGAGATCGTCAATTCGAAGGACGGCCTGGACGAGGACGGGTTCGACCCGGCCTTCGCCCTGCACCGCGGCGGCAAGATGGCCGTGCAGGCGACCGTTCCGGTGCGCGACGCAGAGGAGTTGTCCCTCGCCTACACGCCGGGCGTCGCCAAGATCTGCAGCGCCATCGCACGCCAGCCGGAGCTGGTGGACGACTACACCTGGAAGTCGCAGGTCGTCGCCGTCGTCACGGACGGCAGCGCGGTGCTCGGACTGGGCGACATCGGCGCCGAGGCGTCCCTCCCGGTGATGGAGGGCAAGTCCATCCTCTTCAAGCAGTTCGGCGGCGTGGACGCCTTCCCCGTGGCACTCGACTGCCGCGACGCCGACGAGATCGTGGAGACCGTCGTCCGGCTCGCACCCTCCTTCGGCGGCGTCAACCTGGAGGACATCGCAGCACCCCGCTGTTTCGAGATCGAGGCCAAGCTCAAGGAACGGCTGGACGTCCCGGTCTTCCACGACGACCAGCACGGCACGGCGATCGTCACCCTGGCCGCGCTGCGCAACGCGGCACGCCTGAAGGGACGGTCGCTCGGCGACCTGCGCACGGTCATCTCCGGCGCGGGCGCGGCCGGTGTCGCCATCGCCAAGATCCTCGTCGAGGCGGGGATCGGCGACGTCGTCGTCTGCGACCGCAAGGGCATCGTCTCCGCCGACCGAGGCGATCTGACCGACGTGAAGCGGGACTTGGCCGGCTACACCAACAAGGCGGGACGCACCGGCTCCCTGGAGTCGGCGATGGACGGCGCGGACGTCTTCATCGGCGTCAGCGGCGGTACGGTGCCGGAGTCCGCGGTGGCGACCCTCGCCGAGGACTCCTTCGTCTTCGCCATGGCCAACCCGAACCCGGAGATCCACCCGGACGTGGCCCGCAAGTACGCCGCAGTCGTGGCGACCGGCCGCAGCGACTACCCGAACCAGATCAACAACGTGCTGGCCTTCCCCGGCGTGTTCGCCGGCGCCCTTCAGGTGCGGGCGACCGACATCACCGAGGGCATGAAGCTCGCCGCGGCGGAGGCCCTCGCGGCTGTCGTCTCCGACGAGTTGAGCGCGGACTGCGTCATCCCCTCCCCGTTCGACGAGCGCGTCGCACCAGCGGTGACGGCCGCCGTCGCGGCGGCGGCGCGGGCGGAGGGCATCGCGCGCCGCTGACGTGAACGGCACGGCCGGGAAGGCGAGTCGAGGGCGGTACGGGCCGATCGGGCCCGTACCGCCCTCACTTGTGCGCGTCCCCCGCCGCGGCGGAGACCCCTGTCGTCGCGCCGCGCGGGGCGGGCGGTCACCTGAGGCCCAGCACCATCGCGTCCTCGGGCGAGCACCAGACCTGCCGCGCCTCCGCGAAGCCCGCCGAACGCAGCGCTTCCACGTGCCACGCGGCCGACTGGACCTCACCGTCGGCGTGGTCGCCGTTCGTGGGGTCGCCGAAGATGCGGTAGCGCTCCTCGACCACCTCGGCGAGCGCCGGCTCCTCGGCCATCGCCCCCCACCAGTCGGCCCAGTCGCGCGCCCCCGCGGCTTTCTCCTGTTCGCGGCGGCGCTCGGCGAAGGCGTGTGCCGCCGCGTTGATGCGGGGCGTCGAGGGGTCCGGCATGTGGTCGGCGTTCATGAAGACTCCACCTGTGCGCAGCACTCCCGCGATCTGCCCGTACAGGGCGCTCAGTTGAGGCGTCCGGAGCCAGTGCAGCGCCGTGGCGGTCAGCACCGCGTCGTACGTACCGTGCGGCAGCTTCCCCACCCATCCGGCGTCGGTGAGGTCGGCCGTGACGAACTCGACGCGGCCCTCGTGGGCGAAGTGCCCGCGGGCGACGGTGAGCAGCGCGGGGTCGAGGTCGACGCCCGTGCTGCGGGACGCCGGGAACCTGCGCAGCAGCCTGTCCGAGATACTGCCCGTGCCGCAGGCGAGGTCGAGCACTCTGGGTTCGCGCCCCGCCAGCGCCTCGACCATGTCGAGCATGACGCGGAAGCGCTCCTCGCGGTCGGGGAGGTACCACTCCTGCTGACGGTCCCAACTGTCCTGCCATACCTGCCAGTCCGCGTGACCGGCGGTCGTGTCCAGGTGTGTCGCCACGGCCCCTCCTCGGCGTAATACCCTCTAAGCGAATACAGCCATTACCGACAGTCCCGACGATAGACCAGCGGCCGTAAGGATCACAAGTGGAACTCACCCATTACTCCGACATGGCGGTGCGCCTGGTCAACACCGAGCAGCCGGAGCGCGGCGAGGACACCCTGACGTCGGTGGAGTCCGTGAGGGAGCTGTGCGGGCCGAACCTCCAGATGGCCCGGCGCGCGGCGGAGGCGGACGTGGGCCGGCTCCGGGGCGTACGCACCCGGCTGCGCGCCGTCTTCAGCGCCGCGTCGGAGGGCGACGAGACACGGGCGATCGACCTGCTCAACTCGCTGCTGATGGAGTTCCCGACCAGTCCGCAGATCAGCGGGCACGGCAACCTCGACCAGGAAGGCCGCCCGCGCTGGCACATGCACCTGGCGGAGCACCCCGTCACGACAGCGGCCGGCTACGCCGCCACCGCCTGCATCGGCCTGGCCTTCCACCTCACCGACCTCGGCGTCGACCGGCTCGGCATCTGCCAGGCGTCCCCGTGCAGTCAGGCCTATCTCGACACGTCGACCAACCGCTCCCGCCGCTACTGCTCGGACCGCTGCGCGACCCGTGCCAACGTGGCCGCCTACCGTGCCCGCAAGCGGCTGGAGAGCGAAGAGGAGCCCGGCCGCACCCGCAGCGCCACCAGGGGACGTACCGCGGAGAACGCCCACCGCACAGCGGGCCAGAAAGACCGCTGACCCTCTCCCGACGGACGCAGGCGCAGCCATGCGCGTGCCACCACGAGATCGTCGGGTACGACGCCGAACTCCCGACTGTCATTGCGTACGTGCGGATTGTCACCGACCACCCACCAGCCGCCCGGCCGCCGCTCCACGGCGCGCTTGACGATCAGCAGGTCGTGCTGGAACGGATGCCGGAGCACCACCACGGCACCGGGACGGACAGCCGAGCCGTACTTCACCACCAGACGGTCGCCCGGCCGGAGCGTGGGCGTCATGGACGGGTTGTAGACCTCTGCCAGCCCGATCCGCTTCAGCGGACCCCCGCCGGGGCCGCCGTTCCCGCGCCTTCCGTGTCCGCCCGTTTCGATCGCCCGCTCCGGCATGTGTGCGCCTCACCTCGTCCCGGCATGTCCCGGCAGTTCTGCTCCAGCCAACACTGGACTTTTGTCCTAAGCCCACGGGGGCACACGCGAAATGGCCTCCCCCACGGAGTAATCTCACAGGTGAGAAGACGATCACGAGGAAGGACGGCTTTATGCTTTCCCGTCTGTTCGCCCCGACGGTTCAGGTCAGCGCCCACTGCGACCTGCCCTGCGGTGTCTACGACCCTGCCCAGGCCCGCATCGAGGCGGAGTCGGTCAAGGCCATCCAGGAGAAGTACCAGTCCAACGACGACCCGGCCTACCGCACCCGCTGCATTGTCATCAAGGAGGAGCGGGCGGAGCTCGCCAAGCACCACGTCTCGGTGCTGTGGAGCGACTACTTCAAGCCCCCGCACTTCGAGAAGTACCCGGAGCTGCACCAGCTGGTCAACGAGACGCTGAAGGCGCTCTCCACGGCGAAGGGCTCCACCGACCCGGCGACGGGTCAGAAGGCCCTCGACTACATCGCCCAGATCGACAAGATCTTCTGGGAGACGAAGAAGGGCTGACTCCTTCGAGCCGGTGGACCGGCGGTTCACATCCGCCCGTCCTCAGACCGCACCCGGTCCGCGAGCCGTCGCACACGGCCGCCACGACGGACCGGGTGCGGTCTTTTGTCCGCTCCCGCTCCCGCTCGCCCTTCCGGCCGCTCCGGCCGCTCCGGCCACCCAACACCCCTGCGGACGGATGGAGTTCGTCCTGGACGGCCGGCACCCGGGCGGCCCAGGAGGCGCTCACCGCGAAGTGCACGAAGAAGCTCGCCGAAACAGCGGCTCCCACCCGCCGCAGCCGCGTCGACGGACACGGCTTCCCCCGGTCTGCTCCGGTCGGGACATGCCGAGGTTCCTCCGGTACGGCTGCCCGTCGCAGGGTCCGGCTCCGGAGGCCCCCCGCCTGTCCCGCCGCTGCACCCGGGTGTGCGGCGGGCCCGGCGCCGCCTCATGCGGCAGCGGTCCGCAGCCTCCACAGCGACGTGATCTCCGCCTCGCGGGCCGCGTGCAGCGGGTCGGCGGGGTCCGCGGAGCGCGGGTGGTGCGGCCGGGTGTCCTCGCGGCCCGCGACCGACAGACCCGATTCCTCGATCCAGCCGAACAGCTCCTCGCGACTGCGCAGTTGCAGGTGTTCGGCGAGGTCGGAGAGGATCAGCCAGCCCTCCCCGTCCGGGACCAGCCGCTGCGCGAGCCCGGCCAGGAACCCCCGCAGCATGCGGCTGCCCGGGTCGTAGACGGCGTGCTCCAGGGGCGAGGTGGGCTTGGCGGGCAGCCACGGCGGATTGCAGACGATCAGGGAAGCCCTCTCGTCCCCGGGCGGGAAGAGGTCCGCCTCCACCACCGTCACGGTTGCGGCGGCCCCCAGCCGCCCGATGTTGTCGCGGGCGCAGGCCAGTGCACGCGGGTCCTGGTCGGTCGCGACGACGCGGTTCAGGCCGCGCCGGGCGAGTACGGCGCTGAGCACGCCGGTTCCGGTTCCGATGTCGAACGCCGTCCCGCCCGGCGGCAGTCGCGTACGGGCCACCAGGTCGACGTACTCACCACGCACCGGGGAGAACACCCCGTAGGCGGGATGTACGCGCTCTCCGTCCAGCGCCGGGACCGGCACGCCCCTCTGCCGCCATTCGTGCGCGCCGATCACCCCGAGAAGTTCGCGGAGCGGGACGAGAGAACGCCCGGGGACCGGCTCCCCGTACGCCTCCGCGCACGCCTCCCCCACCTCGGGCGCACGTCGCAGCGGCACGGAGTGGACCCCGCTCCCCGCATCGACGTCGAGCGGCACGAGCAGCATGCCCAGCACCCTCGCGCGCCTCGACTGGGCCTGCCGTTGCAAGTGGAAGTCCTCGCGAGGGCTCTCGCCCTGCCTGGGCTGCTTCCGGTCGACGCGGCGGCGCATGGCGGACAGCAGTTGGCGCGCCCCGTGGAAGTCGCCGCGCCACAGCAGCGCCGTGCCTTCGCACGCCAGCTTGTAGGCGGCGTCGGCGGTCATGCGGTCGTCGGCGGTCTGCACGCGCCGGGGCGGCTTCATGCCGTTCTCCGAGCGCCACAGCGCCGAACGTTCCTCGTCGTCCTCGGTCCAGCCGACCGTCTGCCGCTCGTTCACCGGCTCAGCCTATGGCGTGCGAGGGCGGTCTCCATCCCCGCCGAGCGCGTCCGCCCCGCGGGCCGGGGGCGTCCGGACCGCGCCCATGCTGGCGACGACCACCAGCGCGATCGCCACCACCTCCAGCGGCTCCAGGCGCTGTCCGAGCACCGCGAAACCCGCCGTCGCCGCCGCCACCGGCATGAGGCTCATCAGGAGGGCGAAGGTCGCGGCGGGCAGCCGCCGGAGGGCGAAGAGCTCCAGTGTGTAGGGCACGCCCGAGGAGAGCACCGCGACGGCAGCGCCCAGCCCGAGCGTCACCGGGTCCAGCAGGGCGCTGCGGGCGTCGGCCACGCCGAGCGGGGCGCTGAGCAGTGCGGCGATCCCCATCGCCAGCGCGAGCCCGTCCGCCCTCGGAAAGCGGGCACCCGTACGGGAGTTGAAGATGATGTAGGCGATCCACATGCCACCGGCCGCCAGTGCGTAGGCCACCCCGGCGAAATCGATGCGCCCGAAGCCGCTACTGCCCAGCAGGTAGACCCCGGTGAACGCCAGTACGGCCCACAGCAGGCTCAGCAGGCGCCGCGATCCGGCGACCGAGAGCACGAGCGGACCCAGCAGTTCCAGAGTCACCGCGGCACCCAGCGGGATGCGGTCGATGGCCTGGTAGAAGAGCGTGTTCATCGCGCCCAGGGCGATCCCCAGGCCCGCGACGGCGGTCCAGTCCGTACGCGAGTGGCCGCGCACACGTGGTCTGCACACGACGAGCAGGAGCAGTGCGGAGAAGACCAGCCGCAGTGCGACGACGCCCAGCGAGCCCGCGCGGGGGAAGAGTGTGACGGCGACGGCCGAACCGAGCTGCAGCGACATGGCGCTGCCGACGACCATGCCGACCGCGCCGAGCCTCCCTCCGCCCCGCCCGCCCGCACGGCCGCGGGAGGCGACCGCGGCGTGGTCACCAGTGGTCATACGGCCACGCTAGGGCGGTCGCGCCGAGCTGTGAAATGCCACTTCGCCGGTGGCTATGCTCCGTGGGCATGACCGCCGACCTGCGTCACCTGCGCGCGTTCCTCGCCATCGCGGACGCCGGCAGCGTGACGTCCGCAGCGGCTGTGCTGCGGATCAGTCAGCCTGCTCTGTCCCGGACCCTGCGGCAGCTCGAACAGCACCTGGGCGCCCGTCTCGTGGACCGTTCGACGCACCATCTGGAGCTGACCGCGGAGGGCCGCAGGTTCAGGGAGAAGGCGGCGACAGCCGTGGCCGTCGTCGACGAGGCGCTCGACCCGGCGCGGCTGCGTCCGTGGCCGCTGCGCCTCGGGCACGCCTGGTCGGCACTGGGCAGGCACACGACGCCCCTGCTGCGGCGCTGGAAGGAGCGTCACCCGGACACGCCGCTCGAACTGCTGCGCGTCGACGACCGGACGGCCGGCCTGCTGAGCGGGAAGGTCGACATCGCTGCCGTACGGGCGCCGATGATCCCCGCCGACGCCGAGGGCCTGCTGGGCGAGTGGCTCCGCAACGAACCCCGCGTGGCCGCCGTACCCGCCGACAGTGAACTGGCTGAAAAAAGCCGTTCGTTGACCCTCGAAGACCTCGCTGCGCACCCGATCGCCCTGAACACCGTCTCCGGTCTGACGACGCTCGATCTGTGGCCGGAGGAGATCCGGCCGGAGGAGAACGCGACGATCGGTGTCGCCAACACCGACGACTGGCTGGGCGCCATCGCGGCAGGCAACGCGGTGGGGGTCTCCACCTCCGCCACCGCCGAGATGCACCCGCATCCCGGTGTCGTCTACAAGCCGCTCGCCGGTGCCGCCGAGGTGCCGCTGATGCTCATGTGGCGTGAGACGCCCCGGGGATCCGGACGGCCAGGACACCCCGCCGTCCCCCGGCTGGTGGAACTCGCACTCGACGTGCTGGCCGGGGATGCGCGGGGAACCGCCTGATCACGGCATACGTTGAAGGGCCGGGGACAGAAGGTGCTTTCTGGCTTCTTCCCACGCGCACAGTCGCACAACGCACATGCAGGCACGCACACGCAGGCAACGGAAGGCAGGACGATGGCGGGTTTCCTCGACAGGGCCAAGGAGCAGGCGCAGCGCGGACTGGCGCAGGGCAAGGAGAAGATGGAGGAGGTCCAGGCCCAGCGCGCCGGCAGTGACCTGCTGCGTCGGCTCGGCGCCGCCTACTACGCCCAGCAGCGCGGCAGCGGCTCGCCCGCGGAGGTGCAGCAGGCGTTGTCCGCACTCGAGCAGCACATCGCACAGCACGGGGACGGTTTCCTGCGCAACCCCTGAACGTAACGGCCGGGCCCGGTCCTCGGTCCCCGGTCCGCGGGTGCGGGCCGGGGACCGAGGCGTGCCGGGCGACTATCCGAACCGAAGCCGGTACAGCATCAGCAGCGCCGCCGCCGTGTTCGCCGCGGGGACCTCACCCTTGGCGATCAGTTCCGGCGTCTCCTTCAGCGGGACCCACTCCCGCTTGTCCGATTCGAAGTCGTCCTCCGGATGACCGACATACGTGGCACCGTCCGACCAGTAGATGTGGTGCCGTGCATCGGTCAGCCCGTTGGAGGGCTCGACCGTCATCAGATGCTGCAGCGTCCCGGGCCGCCAGCCCGTCTCCTCCAGCATCTCGCGTGCCGCCGCCTCGGCGAGGTCCTCGCCGTCCTCCACGACTCCGGCAGCCAGCTCCCACCCCCAGCTGTCGGTGATGAAGCGGTGCCTCCAGAGCATCAGCACTTCGTTGCGCTCGTTGACGGCTGTGGCCATCGCCACCGGCCGCAGCCGGATCAGGTAGTGATCCAGATGACGGCCGTCCGGGAGTAGCACGTCCGCGAGGTTGACCCGTAACCACTGGTTCTCGTACACAGTGTGTTCACCCAGGTTCTTCCATTGCACGTATGTGCCCCCTTCCTGACGGAGGTTGGGCACATCCCAGCACGCTGCGGCGTACCTCTGACAGAGTCGCCGCCCCGCTTCCCTCCCCTCAGAGAGGCACTCGCAGCGTCTCCTCGATCAGCCTGGCCGCCCGGTCGACCGGCGTACCGGGATGCCGGAGCAGGTGCTCCCTCACCCGCCGCATACGTTGCCGCAGCCGCCGCGACTCGATGCCCTGCGCGTTGTCGACCATCTGCACCGCCGTCTCCGCGGCGCTCTCGGTCGCACCGCTGCGCAGTTCGACGTCGGTGAGCGTGGCCAGCCGGTTCACCCGGCCGCGCACGTGGGCGGGTGCCCTCGCCGCCTCCTCGGCATACCGGCGGGCGCTCTCCAGCTCGCCGAGTACGAGCAGCGCCTCCGCCAGACGCACCTGCACCAGGCCCGGCTGGACGTAGCCGGTCTCCTCCGGCTCCTCCTCGGGACGGATGCGCGTGGAGCAGCTCTCCGCACTCCGCATACGTTCGTACGCGCCCCGCCGGTCCCCTATGCGTGCGTACGCCCTCGCCTGCATCGCGTACAGATCGGTCGCCAGGGCCGGTGTGGAGTGCGGCCCCGGCGTGCGTAACACCGCCTCCGCGCAGGCTATGGCGCGCCTGTCGTCTCCGAGGAAGAGCGCCTGGTTGACGAGCAGCGCCACGACGTATCCGCCGAAGTGCCGGTCGCCGGAGGCCTTTCCCAGACGGAGCGCCTGGTGGAAGTAGCGCTGGGCGAGGCCCTGTTCGTCCGCGTCGTAGGCGCAGATGCCGCTCATGGCCGCCAACGACCCTGCGGCACGGCACAGTTCGCGGCCCGTCCGGTCGTCGTAGCTGCCGCGCAGCAGCGGCGCCACCTCGCCGGTGAGGAACCCGACGACGCGGGGGCGTGTCGCGACGCCGCCCGCGTTCCGGTACAGGTGCTCGTAGTGCCCTCTCGCGGCGTGCAGCACCGCCACGTCCAACTCGGAGACCTCGTGCGGGCCTTCGTGCGAGACGTCCAGGTCGTCCGGCGGGTTCTCCCACTCCCACACGGGTGCCACCGCGGCCGCACCCCGCAACAGGCCCGGCCCGGGCGCGTCCGTGTGCATCTGATCGGCTCGCCAGGACACGGCGGCCCGCTCCACGAACCGGCCGAGCGACGCGCCGCCTCCGGCGTCGTCCCCGGCCTCACCGGCCTGGTCGCCCTCGCCGGCATCCTGCACCGATGCCGCCGGTCCGCGGCCCGGCGGGCCGCCCATGCCGATGTCGCCGAGAGTGAGCGTGCGTCCCAGGCGGGAGCCGAGGATCTCGCAGATCATCTCCGGCACGCTGCCGCGCGGACGTTGGCCCTTCAGCCACCGCGCGACGGACGTGTGATCGTAACGCAGAGTCATGCCGTTCTCCGTCCCGAGACGGTTGACTCTCATGGCCAGACCGGCCCGGGAGATTCCGGACTGGTCAAGCAGTACGTCCAGTTGACTGTTGGGCTCCATCACGCCCTCCGGTCGTCCAACTCTTGTTTCGCAGAGTAACGGACATCCGTTCACACGGGGTGTGAAAGAGCCACCTGTGCGTGCACACAGCACATCTCCCGGAGAAGCGGAAGGTGCGGTTCGCTGGAAGCAGTCCGTACGCAGCGGCGTGTACGGAGAGCAACTGGAGGGAGCAGCACCATGAACGACCCGATCCGATTCCACTTCGAGGTCCGCCGGGCGGTCGGCCATGCAGCCTGACGCACGCCACCGGCGCGACCCGACGCCGAACAGCACACTGCGCGGCCTGCTCGCCGAGACACAGTGGACGCAGGAGGCGTTCGCCCGTGCCATCGCACGACTGGGCGCGGAGGCGGGAGTCCGGCTCAGCTACGACCGCACGTCCGTGGCCCGCTGGCTGCGCGGCAGCCGGCCCTCTCCCCGCGTGCAGGGTTTCATCGCGGAGGCCCTCTCCCGGCGGCTCGGCCGCCCGGTCACGGTCACGCAGCTCGGCATGGGCGACGGACGCAGCGGGGGCCACGGGCCCCGGACGGCGGAAGGCCGGGGGGAGCCGACGGAGTGGACGTACATCTCCAGCGCACGCCCGTCCCGTCCGGCCGACCAACTGGCCGCGCTCACAGCCGCGGTGGTGGGTCCGCCCCGGGCGGACCCGCCGCCGGCGGCGCCCTACCAGCTCACGCTCCTCGACCCGTCGGCACCCGGTCCGGCCGGACCGGCCGCTCCGGCGAAGGGCAACTCCCCTGCGGTTCGGGCCGGTTCACCGCGCGCCGAACGGCAGCCGGGGCACGAGGGCGTCGGCGACGTACCCACCGAGACGCCCGAGCCCCTCCGTCCCCGTCCGCCCCGGGACCACTCCCCCTCCTCCCGGGGCGGACGGCCCGCGCGGCGCACCGCGCCCGACGAGGTCGCCTCCGTACGCGAGCACGTGCGCTTCTTCTCCCAGCAGGCCGACCGGCACGGCGGCGGTCACATCCGCACGACGCTCGCCGCGTCGCTCGCCGCTCTCGTCCGCAGGCTGCGTACCGGCGGCGAGGGCCCCCACCACCCTCAACTGGTGGCGGGCGCCGCCCGGTTGAGCTACCTGCTGGCACGTGTCTACGCCGACGAGCAGCGGCACGGGCTCGCGCAGCGGGCCTTCCTCACCGCCGCCGAGCTGGCGGAGGAGGGCGACGACCCCGAAGGCGTGGCGCTGGTGCGACGGGCACTCAGCTCCCAGGCACACCAGCTGGGACACCGGCGGCAGAGCCTCGCACTGGCAGAGGCCGCCTGCGCGTCCGCCCCCGCC
This sequence comes from Streptomyces ovatisporus, assembly GCF_042653885.1. Taxonomy (NCBI): domain Bacteria; kingdom Bacillati; phylum Actinomycetota; class Actinomycetes; order Kitasatosporales; family Streptomycetaceae; genus Streptomyces; species Streptomyces ovatisporus. The sequence goes on along the minus strand of NZ_JBHSFH010000004.1, from coordinate 215,415 downwards.
GACGCGGCGCCCTCGGCACGTGCCTTCCTGTTCGCGGGGCTGGCCGTCGCACAGGCCGGCCAGGGCCAACGTCTCCGCGCTCTCGCCGCGTTGCGCAGTGCCGAGCACGAACTGGCCCGTTCACCCGCTGACCTGACCACCGGTCCGGAGTGCCCCGACGGCGAACCCGTCGGCGCCTACCAGGACGCCGCCCTGCACTATCAGGCAGGCCAGGTGCGGGCGGCGCTCGGCGACCGCGACGGTGCCGTACGTGAACTGCGGTCCTCGCTGCGCTTCCGCCCGGAGGGCGAATGCCGCTCCCGCGCGCTGAGCGAGGCGGAGCTGGCCGAACTCCTGCTCGCGCAGGGCCGCTTGGAGGAGGCGTGCGCCGCCTGGGAGCTCTTCCTCGAGGACTCCGCCCTCATCCGGTCCGGCCGCGCCCGCCGCGCCCGCGACCGCATGCCGCGGCTGCTGCGTCCGTACGCCCAGGAGCACTGCGTACAGGGCCTGTTGACGCGGGCGGGCATGCCGCTCGGCAGGGTGACGGCGGAGTAAGTGCGGGACGAGCGGGGCATACCCCTCGAACACCACGAGAGCGCACAGGGAAGGTACGGGGCGAGATGGCCACACCCATCACAGCGAGCACCCTCCTCGAAGCCTTGGAGAAGGCGGGCGTCGAATTCAAGGAGGTGCGCGACTGGCGCAACCACAACCGCAACCACAAGGGCCCCTGGGGTCCCGTGCACGGCATCATGCTCCACCACACGGTGACCAGCGGTGCCGAGGAGACGGTCGACCTGATCTACGACGGCCGGTCGGATCTGCCCGGTCCGCTGGCGCACGGCGCCATCACCAAGGACGGCACCGTTCACCTGGTCGGACACGGCCGCGCCAACCACGCGGGCCTCGGTGACGACGACGTGCTACGCGCGGTGATCGCCGAGAAGAGCCTGCCGAACCCCAACCAGGCGAACACCGACGGCAACCGCTACTTCTACGGCTTCGAGTGCGAGAACCTCGGCGACGGCGAGGACCCCTGGCCCGAGGCGCAGCTCGACGCCATCGAGCGCACCGCCGCCGCGCTGTGCAAGCACCACGGCTGGAACGAGCGCTCGGTGATCGGCCATCTGGAGTGGACGGACCAGAAGACCGACCCGCGCGGCTTCACGATGGACGAGATGCGCAAGCGCATCGCTGCACGTCTGAAGTAGCAGGAGCCGGAGGGGCGGGCGGCGCGACAATGGAGCGGTGAACAGCAGCGCCCCCGCCCCGCAGCCTCCGCCGCACGCCGGCCACCGCGGCCGGCCGTGCGGAACCGCCCCCGCCGACGGAGGCGAGGACGCGCTGCTCGCCGCCGTCCGTCCTGCACCGGTGCTGCCCTCGCCCGTCCAGGAGCTCGACGACGCACGCTTCGCGCGGCGTGGCGTGCGTCTCCTGCTCAAGCGCGACGATCTGATCCACCCCGCCCTTCCGGGCAACAAATGGCGAAAACTCGCCCCTAATCTGCGTGCTGCGCTCGATTCCGGAGCCGGCACCCTCCTGACGTTCGGCGGCGCCTACTCCAACCATCTGCGCGCCACGGCCGCCGCCGGACGCATGCTCGGACTGGCCACGGTGGGCGTCGTCCGGGGAGACGAACTGGCCCGCCGTCCGCTCAACCCCTCCCTCGCCCGCTGTGCGGCCGACGGCATGCGTCTGCACTTCGTCTCCCGTGCCGCATACCGGCGCCGCCGGGAAACGGACTACCTCGCACAGCTGCGCGACCACCTCGGGCTCCCCGGCCGGGAGGGCACCCTCGTCATACCCGAAGGGGGCAGCAACTCCCTTGCAGTCGAAGGCTGTACGGCCCTGGGCCGCGAACTGTGCGACCGTGCCGACGTGGTCGCCGTCGCCTGCGGCACCGGTGGCACCCTCGCGGGCCTGGCGGCCGGGCTCGGCCCGGGCCGAAGCGCGCTCGGCGTCCCCGTCCTGCGCGGCGACTTCCTCAGCGGCGAGGTCCGCGACCTGCAACGATCGGCGTTCGGCGGCCCCCGGGGCGACTGGCGTCTGGACAGTCGGTTCCACTTCGGGGGCTACGCCCGCAGCACCCCCGAGCTGACCGGCTTCGCGGCCGACTTCGCCGCCCGCCACGGCCTGCCGCCCCTGGAGATGATCTACGTCGCCAAGCTGCTCTTCGGGCTCACGACGCTCGCGGAAGAGGGTGCGTTCACCCGGGGCAGTACCGTCGCGGCCGTTGTCACAGCACGGGGTTAGCCTTGCCGCATGATCAGATCCGCCGTCCCTGCCGACGTGCCGGCCATCCACGCGATGATCCGCGAACTGGCCGAGTACGAACGGGCGCTGGAGCACGCGAGAGCCACCGAGGAACAGCTGCACGATGCTCTCTTCTGCGAACACCCCGCCGTCTTCGCACTGATCGCCGAAGCGGACACGGAGAGTGACCCCGTCGGTTTCGCTCTGTGGTTCCGTAATTTCTCGACCTGGACGGGCACTCACGGTGTGTATCTGGAAGACCTCTACGTACGTCCCTCCGCTCGCGGCGCGGGACACGGCAAGGAACTGCTTTCAGCCCTTGCCGGAATCTGTGTCGAACGGGGTTATGAACGCTTCGAGTGGTGGGTATTGGACTGGAACGACCCCTCCATCGGTTTCTACAGATCACTCGGGGCCGAACCGATGAAGGACTGGACGGTCTTCCGCATGTCCGGAGAGCCGCTGCGCGCACTGGCAAGTGTCAACGCAGCGTAACCACTTCGGATTCACGACCTACGACCCCTAGCCACGGACAGTGCCCATATGTTTACTATGGGTGACGCTCATGTGCTGGGGCGCCGTAGATCCGTGCGGGCGACATCAGGTCGCGGATCGCGATAGCGTCGCAGGCGAACCATCGACAGCGTCAGGCCGTTGGTTCTCCGTGGAAGAGATCCACGGCTGCGCGGCGGACCGCGCACGCGCAACAGCGAACGAGCCGAACCGGCTTGTGCCACCTTGGAGGTGAGGGTGTCCCAGATCGCAGGTGAGCCCGTGGGGCAGGACGGACAGGACTTCGTCGAGGTCCGGTTGCCCGCGGCGGGTGCCTATCTGTCGGTGCTGCGCACGGCCACTGCCGGACTCGCAGCCCGCTTGGACTTCACCCTCGACGAGATCGAGGATCTGCGCATCGCCGTGGACGAGGCGTGCGCGATCCTCCTCCAGCAAGCCGTGCCGGGCTCCGTGCTCAGCTGTGTCTTCCGGCTCGTGGGTGATTCCCTCCGGGTCACTGTCTCGGCACCCACGACCGACGGGCGGGCCCCTGAGCGCGACACCTTCGCCTGGACTGTGCTCTCAGCCCTGGCCGGCGAGGTGGATTCGGCGGTTTCCGACGACCGTACGGTCAGCATCAGCCTGCACAAGAAGCGCGGTGCGGGCCCCGGAGCGCCGTGACAGCGCACGAGGCACGGGAGCATGGGACAGGCCGCACCGGTGCGGCGGCCGACCCGGTCGTGCCCGAGCAGGCCAGGCCGCACCCCGCCGACCCCACCAGTCAGCGACCGGAGCAGGCAGAGCGGGCGGACGCGATGGACATGCAGAAGCAAGAGACCCACGGACTCGGCCCCGGGCCCGGCGCGCGTGCTGCGCGGGCCACCCAGTTCGCGCATTTCGACCCGCGCGACCGCAGCGGAGCGCGCGCCATGTTCATCGCGCTGCGCAACCTGCCCGACGGCTCTCCCGAGCGCGCCGAGCTGCGCAACCACCTGGTGCGGATGCATCTCCCGCTGGTGGAGCACCTGGCCCGCCGCTTCCGCAACCGCGGTGAGCCTCTCGACGACCTGACCCAGGTGGCCACGATCGGCCTGATCAAGTCCGTCGACCGCTTCGACCCTGAGCGCGGCGTGGAGTTCTCCACGTACGCCACTCCCACCGTCGTCGGCGAGATCAAGCGCCATTTCCGCGACAAGGGCTGGGCCGTCCGCGTCCCGCGACGTCTGCAGGAGCTGCGGCTGTCCCTCACGTCGGCCACAGCCGAACTCTCTCAACTGCACGGCAGGGCGCCGACAGTTCACGAACTGGCGCAGCGCCTGTCGATCTCCGAGGAGGAGGTGCTCGAGGGCCTCGAGTCGGCGAACGCCTACAGCACGCTCTCGCTCGACGTTCCCGACACCGACGACGAATCCCCCGCAGTCGCCGACACCTTGGGGGCGGAGGACGACGCCCTCGAAGGTGTCGAGTACCGCGAATCACTCAAACCGCTTCTGGAGGAGCTGCCGCCGCGGGAGAAGAAGATCCTGCTGCTCCGCTTCTTCGGGAACATGACGCAGTCGCAGATCGCGCAGGAGGTCGGCATCTCCCAGATGCACGTCTCCCGGCTGCTGGCCCGCACTCTGGCCCAGCTGCGCGACCGGCTGCTCGTGGAGGAATAGAGCCGGCACAGCCAGCACCACGCCAGTCGCGCGCGTCCATCCGCAATGGGTGGGCGCGCGCGCACGTGGATGCGCGAGCTGTACACGTGGCCGCACCGCGAAGGCGCCCAGCCGGACGTCCCGTGCTGCGGCGCCTCAGGCGTCGCGCGGTCCGATGCCCAGCGCTTCGGTCGCTGTCGAGTTGACCAGACAGCCGAGAACAACGGCGCCCGTCAGCGCGATCGCGGTGCCTCCGGCGATCCACACGCCGCCGTTCTGCGCCATCTGGTAGCCCGTCGGCAGAGCGATCAACTGCACGATCATCGAAGGGCCGCGGCTCCACCGGCGGCGCAGCCACAGGCCACGCGCCGCGGCCAGCGGCAGTACGGACAGCGCCAGGACCGTCAGCGCCATCGTGACTGCCTGAACCATCCCGTCCGGCTTGTCCGTCGCCAGCATCACGAGCGACGTCACGCCGAAAGCGGCCACGACCAGACCTTCCAGGGCGGTCAGTACGGCGGCTGTCGTGAGCCGTCGTGGACGGCCGGCGGCGGAGGAGGTCTCGTTCACAGCTGACACAGGAGCAGCGTAGCCCTCCGCGCACGCCGGTTCGAAAGGCCGGTGCCCACTCCCCTGTGCCCGGCACGGCCGATGAGTACGCTGCACCCCATGCGCGCTCTCCTCGTCGTCAATCCGGTCGCCACCACCACCAGCCTGCGTACGCGTGACGTGATCACGCACGCGCTGGCCAGTGATCTCAAACTGGACGTGGCGACCACGGAGTCACGCGGCCACGCGCGTGAACTCGCCCGCCTCGCAGCACAGAACGGAGAGACGGAACTCGTCATCGGGCTCGGCGGGGACGGCACCGTCAACGAGATCGTCAACGGCCTGTTGCACGAAGGTCCGGACCCCGAACGCCTCCCCCGTCTCGCTGTCGTCCCCGGCGGTTCCACCAACGTCTTCGCCCGCGCCCTCGGTCTGCCCAACGACGCAGTCGAGGCGACGGGCGCACTGCTGAACGCGATCGAGACCCGCCGCGAACGCACGATCGGCCTCGGGCTGGCCTCCGGCGTCCCCGGTACGGACGACGCGGGAGTGCAGCCGCGCTGGTTCACCTTCTGCGCGGGCTTCGGGTTCGACGCCGGCGTGGTCGGGCGGGTCGAACAGCAGCGTGAGCGGGGAAAGCGTTCCACCCATGCTCTTTATGTCCGGCAAGTGCTGCGGCAGTTCCTGAAGGAGCAGCACCGCAGCCAGGGCACCATCACGCTGGAGCGGGAGGGCGAGCAGCCCGTCGAGGATCTGGTGCTTTCCATAGTCTGCAACACCGCTCCCTGGACCTACCTGGGCAACAAGCCCGTCTACGCCGCCCCCCGGGCGTCCTTCGACACCGCCCTCGACGTGCTCGGACTCTCCCGGCTGACATCCCTCGCGGTGGGCCGTTACGGCACCCAGCTGCTGACCTCGAGCCCCCGGCGCGGGCCTCGCGGTAGACATGCGGTAACCCTGCACGACCTGAAGGACTTCACCTTGCATTCCCAGGCACCACTGCCGTTTCAGATGGACGGAGACCACCTAGGAGTGCGTACGAGCGTGAACTTCACAGGCGTACGCCGTGCACTGCGTGTGATTGCTTAAGCGGAAGCCACGAAAGTCCTTTCACTCGAACGTTTAAACCAGGGTGCACCCCCTGGAAGTACGACTGTGAGTGAGTCGACACCAAGGAATCAAAAAAAACTTTCCGGAGGGGGTTGTATCCGCCGCCGAGGTTTGCGAGTCTCTTCATGGCGATCGGGACGGCCCCTCACGGCGGCCCCCAAGCGTCCGAATCCTCCCTCTCATTCCACTGGGACCCGTATCACAGTCGAACGGCGCCCCTTCCCTTGCGGGAGGATTCGTGAAAGCGTTCACATTCACAAGCATCAGCACCAACCCACGAGGAGAGGTAGCAGCCATGGACTGGCGTCACAACGCCGTTTGCCGCGAGGAAGACCCCGAGCTGTTCTTCCCCATCGGCAACACCGGTCCTGCGCTGCTGCAGATCGAGGAAGCGAAGGCCGTCTGCCGCCGCTGCCCCGTTATGGAGCAGTGCCTGCAGTGGGCCCTGGAGTCCGGTCAGGACTCCGGTGTCTGGGGTGGCCTCAGCGAGGACGAGCGCCGCGCGATGAAGCGCCGTGCCGCTCGCAACCGGGCGCGGAACAACGCCGCGACCGCTTGAGCCTGACGCTCACACCCTGCCAATCGCTGCATCCCGAGCCGCAGCACGCAGTGCCGAGACGCGCACCGCGTAAAAGACCTTGAGCCCCTTGTCCGACCGGACAGGGGCTCATCGTCTGTCCGGGCCCGGTCTCCCGGCCGTCTTCAGCCGAGGCGATCGCGTGTCCGATGCCGGGCGCCGCTCAACAGCCCTGCGGCACATGACGCTTCGCGCCTGCCGTCCCGGCATCTGCCTGCGTGAGCCGTCGCCGTCTCAGCGCTTGTCGCGCTTCTCCGCCGCGACCGGGAGGTCGAAGACGACACGCGTGCCACGGCCGCCCGGCGCTGGGACCATGTCGAACTCGCCGCCCAACTCCCCCTCCACCAGCGTCCGTACGATCTGCAGACCGAGGTTGCCCGCCTGTTTGGCCTCGAATCCCTCCGGAAGTCCGCAGCCGTCGTCCTGCACGGTGACCAGCAGCCGCCCCGGCTCCTTGCCTGTGCCTCCGCTCCGGACCGCACCGACCTCGATCGTGCCCTGTTCGCCCGGACCGAAGCCGTGCTCCAGCGCGTTCTGCAGGACCTCGGTGAGCACCATGGAGAGGGGCGTGGCGACTTCCGCCTCCAGCACGCCGAAATGGCCGGTGCGGTGCCCGTTGACACGACCGGGTGAGATCTCCGCCACCATCGCCAGGACGCGGTCCGCGATCTCGTCGAACTCGACGCTCTCGTCCAGTGTCTGGGAGAGCGTCTCGTGCACGATGGCGATGGAACCGACGCGTCGCACGGCCTCGTTGAGCGCCTCCCTCCCACGGTCGGAGTCCATCCTGCGGGCCTGCAGTCGCAGCAGCGCGGCCACCGTCTGAAGGTTGTTCTTCACCCGGTGGTGGATTTCGCGGATCGTGGCGTCCTTCGTCATCAGCTCACGTTCGCGGCGGCGCAGCTCCGTGATGTCGCGCAGCAGGATCAGTGAACCGATGCGGGTGCCCTTGGGTTTGAGGGGGATCGCGCGCAACTGCACGACGCAGTCGTTGGCTTCGACCTCGGCACCGCGCGGCGCCCAGCCGCTGGCGAGTTTGACCAGGGCCTCGTCGACCGGGGCACGGGAAGGCGCGAGTTCCGCCGTGACCTGGCCGAGGTGGAGTCCGACGATCTCGGTCGCCAGGCCCAGCCGGTGGTAGGCGGAGAGGGCGTTGGGGCTCGCGTACTGGACGACACCGTCGGCGTCGAGCCGGATGAGGCCGTCACCGACGCGGGGGATGTGGTCGATGTCGAGCTGCTGCCCGTAGAAGGGGAAGGAACCCGCCGCGATCATCTGCGCGAGGTCCGACGCGCTCTGCAGATACGTGAGTTCGAGCCGGCTCGGCGTGCGGACCGTGAGCAGATTGGTGTTGCGCGCAATGACCCCGAGGACACGGCCCTCCCTGCGCACCGGGATGGACTCGACGCGTACGGGGACCTCCTCGCGCCACTCCGGGTCTCCCTCCCGCACGATCCTTCCCTCGTCGTGCGCCGCGTCGAGGAGGGGGCGCCGGCCGCGGGGCACGAGGTGGCCCACCATGTCGTCCTGATGCGACGTGGGGCCGGTGTTCGGACGCATCTGCGCCACCGAGACGTAACGGGTGCCGTCGCGCGTGGGGACCCACAGCACGAGGTCGGCGAAGGAGAGGTCCGAGAGCAGCTGCCACTCGGAGATGAGCAGGTGCAGCCACTCCAGGTCGGTGTCGGAGAGGTCCGTGTGCTGGCGCACGAGGTCGTTCATCGAGGGCACAGCGGCGAGCCTACCGGCGGTCCGTGCCCGGTGGCGGGGACGGTGGCGGGGACGGGTCCTCCACGCTGCGTCCACAACCGGTGACCGGCACGACGGAATCCGTTGCGTATCGCACCCGGACTTCGTCATCTGGTGATGAAAATCCGCGATGGCATGGACAGACAAGAGTGGTCTAGTCCACAATGAACCCGAAGTAACACAGGCTTCTGCCCTCCCCGCACAGGAGGGCGGAGCGAGATCGCGGCGCTCTCTGCCCTGACTGCGCCCCGGTCTCCGGGCTCCGGGCTGCGGTGCCGGGCGGGTTGAGGGTCCCGCCCTGGTACCGCGGCCCGAAGTGCTTCCCGGGCGCGGTACCGGAGCGGTACCGCGCCCGGGGGGCCCGCGGATCAGGCCCGTCCGTACACGCCGGGCGCCCGTCCGTACTGGCCGGGCGCCCTCGCGTAGGTCCTCCGGGCGGCCCCGGGCGGACGTTCAGCGGGTCTCCGTCACCTTCGCCAGCGCCCTGGGCGCGTCGGGGTCCTGGCCGCGGGCGATGGTGACCTCGTAGGCGAGCATCTGCAGCGGGATGATCTCCAGGACCGGCTGAAGCTCCTCCGGAAGCCCGGTGGGCAGGGCGAAGCCGGCGGAGGCACGGGCGACCGCGTCCTCGCTGCCGATGACGACGAGGTCGGCACCGCGGTCGCGGAGCCTGTCGAGCACAGGCTGGAGCGCCTCGCCGCCCTTGCCCTCGGTGACGACCGCGATGACGGGGGAGACGTTGTCGACCATGGCGAGCGGGCCGTGCAGCAGGTCGGCGCCCGAGTAGGACAGGGCGGGGATGTAGCTGGTCTCCATCAGCTTCAGCGCCGCCTCCTTGGCCGTCGGATAGCCGTAGCCGCGGGAGGTGAGGACCATCCGTTCCGCGAAGCGGTAGCGCCCCGCCAGGGCCTTCACCTCGGACTGGCGGTCGAGGACGGAGCGGGCCAGGTCCGGCAGCGCCTTGGCCTTCTCCACACCGCTGCCGCCACGCATGCCCTCGACGAACAGGTACAGGGAGAGGAGTTCGGCCGTGTAGGTCTTCGTGGCCGGAAGGGCCTCTTCCGGACCGGCCAGTACGTCGATGTGGAACTCGCTGACCTCCGCGAGCGGAGAGCCCGAGTTGTTGGTCACGGCGAGGGTCAGCGCCCCCGCCTCGCGTGCCGCCTTCGTGGAGGCCACCAGGTCCGGGGAGCCGCCCGACTGGCTCACGGTGATGACGAGGCAGTCGGTCAGGTCGGGCTTCGCCTCGTAGGCGGTGGTGGTGGACATCGACGTGAGCCCGCACGGCTTGCCCAGCAGGATCTCCACCAGATACTTCGCGTAGAGCGCCGCGTTGTCCGACGTACCGCGCGCCGTGAGAAGCACGAAGCGGGGGCTGCGGGCGGCCACCTGCTCGGCGACCTCGCGGATCCGGGGCGCGCCCTCGTCCAGGATGCGGCGCAGCACGGCGGGCTGTTCGGCCATCTCTCCGGCCATGATGCGGCCCGGCTTGCGGCTCTCCGGTGGCGGAGCGGCGGGCGGGGCCGTGCGCTGCTCCCCGCCGCGGTCCGGAAGGGGCGACGAGGCGGGTGTCGAAGCCGACGGGGCGGACATGCTGGCTGCCTCCAGGGGGCTGTTCGGTGGTGCGTGACGGACGTACCGCGGCTTCAGACGCCGGCCCCCTTGCCGGCGATGACCTCCGCGGCTGCCCGTCCGCATACGCGGGCGGCTCCGTGGGTGGCGATGTGCAGCGCTCCCGCGGGCGGAGCCTGGGGCACTCCCATCTCGACCACGACCGTCTCCGGACGGGCGGCGAGCAGGGCGTCCAGGGCGCCGGCCATCCAGCGGTGACGGTGGACGTCGCGTACCACGGCGACGATCCTACGGCCGCCCGCAGCCCGCAGCACTTCCTCCACCAGCCCGGACGGGCCTCCCGCGCCCGGGCCCTGACCCGAACCGGCCGCTCCGCCCGCCTCGCCCGCCCGTCCCGCCCCGTACGTCGCCGCCTCCGTGCCGGGCAGCAGCAGCGAGAGTTCGGCGGCCACGCCCCACGGGGTCTCGCCTCCCACCGCGATGTTCGCCGTCGGGGAGAAGACCGCGACGAACGGCGCCCCGGTCAGGGGCCGGTGGGGCTCCGGCCCGGTGACGCGCAAGGCCCGGCGGGCCGCTTCCAGCCCGACGTCGCGTCCGCCGCTCTCCCCCTCGGGAAGGGGTGCTCTGCCCGCGGGGCTGCCGGCCCAGCCGGCGAGTGACCGTACGCGTGCGGCGGCGTCCGCGAGCCGGGCCTCGGTCAGTTCGCCCTCCAGCACGGCCCGTACCAGGGCGTCGCGCAGGCGCAGCACCGTCTCCTCGTCGGCCAGTCCCCCGCCGACGCACAGGGCGTCGGCGCCCGCGGCGACGGCGAGGACGCTGCCCCGCTCCAGTCCGTAGGTGGCGGAGATGGCCTGCATCTCCATGCCGTCCGTGACGATCAGCCCCGTGTGGCCGAGACCGCCCTTCTCCCGCGGTGCGCGCAGCAGACCGGTGAGCGCCGCGGGACTGAGCGTGCCGGGCAGTGAGGGGTCGAGGGCGGGCAGCAGGATGTGGGCGCTCATGACGCCCTTGCTGCCGGCGGCGATCGCCGCCTGGAAGGGGACGAGTTCACGTTCGTACAGGGTGCGCAGATCCGCGTCGATGCGGGGCAGCGCGTGATGGGAGTCGACTGCGGTGTCGCCGTGACCGGGGAAGTGCTTCACGCATGCGGCGACCCCCGCCGCCTGAAGGCCCTCGATCCAGGCGACGGTGTGCCTGGCGACCAGCGCCGGGTCGTCGCCGAAGGAGCGGACGCCGATGACGGGGTTGTCCGGGTTGGAGTTGACGTCGGCGGAGGGCGCCCAGTTGAGGTTGACCCCGCAGGCGGCGAGACGGCGGCCGAGTTCGTGTGCGACCGCCCGCGTGAGCTCGGGGTCGTCGACGTGGCCGAGGGCGAGGTTGCCGGGGAAGGAGGAGCCGGAACGCGCCTCCAGGCGGGTCACGTCCCCGCCCTCCTCGTCGATCGCGACCAGTACGTCGGGACGTACGCGCCGCAGCTCGGCGGTGAGCGCGGCGAGCTGCTCCGGTGATTCGATGTTGCGGCCGAACAGGCCGACGGAAGTGAGACCTTCGCCGAGCTGCCGCAGCAGCCATTCGGGCGCGCTGGTGCCGGTGAAGCCGGGTTGCAGCACGGTGAGCGCGTCCCGGGTGAGGCTCTCGGTGCCGGTTGCGAGCGTGGTCATGTGGCGCATTGTCCCTTCACTGTCGGCCCTTCGCCGCCGGACGGCGGACGTGCGGGTGCGGGCGGGAGACGGGCGGGATGAGCGGAGAATCGGGCCTCAGCCCTTCACGGCGCCGGCGGTGAGCCCGCCGACCGCCTTGCGCTGCAGATAGAGGAAGAGCAGCAGGATGGGCAGGGCGAAGAGCGACGCGGCGGCCATGGTCGCTCCCCAGTCGTCGCCGAACGCGGTCTGGAACCGGGAGAGCCACAGGGGCAGGGTCTGCGCCTCGGCGTCCTTGTTGAGGATGAGCACCATCGGGAACTCGTTCCACGCCGTGATGAATCCGAACAGCGACGTCGCCATCAGCCCGGGGGCGAGCAGCGGGAAGATGACCTTGCGGAACGCCTGAGTCCGGCCGCAGCCGTCCACCATGGCCGACTCCTCCAACTCCTTGGGCACCGCGGCGACATAGCCGCGCAGCGTGAGGATCGTCAGCGGAAGGACCATCACCGTGTAGAAGAGCGTGAGCGGCACGAGACTGTTGAGCATGTCGGCGTCACGCACCGTCATGTAGATCGCGATGACCATGACTTCCCAGGGGGCCATCTGCGCGATCATGAACGTGAGGATGACGCCCTTCCGTCCTCTGAACCGCATCCGCGCGAGCGCGAACGCCGAGAAGAGCGCGATGAGGAGGGCGAGGCCCACCGCGAGGAGCGTGACGGTGACCGAGTTGCGCACCAGCGTCCAGAAGTGCTCCGCCTGCACCGCGGTGGCGAAGTGCTCGAGTGTGGGGCTGGACGGGAACCAGACCGGCTCCTCGCTGATGATCTGTGCGTCGGGCTTCAGGGCTGTGCTGAACATCCAGTAGACGGGGAAGACGAAGCCCGCGAACAGCACGAGCGCCGTCACGTTCGGCCAGACGCGTCCCCGAAGACGGCCGGACTGTGACCCTTTCACTGTTCGTCCTCCTCTTGCTTCAGTGCGATGCGCAGGTAGTACGACATCAGGGCCAGCAGGATCAGGATCGTCAGCACGGAGATGGCCGCGCCCGTCCCGTAGTGCTGGTTGCCGACGCCCTCGACGAAGGCGTACACGGGCAGCGTCTCGGTGAGACGGTCCGGCCCGCCCTCGTTGACAGCGAAGATGTGCGGGAACGCCTTGAAGATCCAGATGACTTCGAGGAACGTCGTCACCAGCAGGAAGGGCCGCAGGAACGGCAGCGTGACCGTGCGGAAGCTCTGCACGGCGCCGGCTCCGTCCAGTGCCGCCGCCTCGTACAGTTCCCTGGGGATAGTCGTGGTCGCGGCGTAGAGGTTGACGGCGACGAACGGCACGGACGTCCAGACGATGAGCAGCGAGATGACGAAGAAGGTCGACAGCTGCCCGCCCGTCCAGTTGTAGCCGGCCATGGAGTGCAGACCGGCGGCGTCCAGCAGCCAGTTCACCACGCCGAAGCGCTGCGCGAAGAGCCACTGGTAGACGGTCGTCGCCGCGATGACGGGCATCGCCCAGGCGAGTACGAGACCGGCCGACAGCAACAGCCGCATGCGGGGGCCGAGACGCGCCAGCAGCAGTCCGGTCAGCGTGCCGCCGACCATGATCACGACCACGTTGACGACGGTGAAGAGGACGGAGCGGAGTGTGACTCTCCAGAAGTCCTCACTGCCGAGTGTGCTGCGGTAGTTGTCCGTTCCCGTCCACTCGGTGACGTGCTGGATCAGCTGCGTCATGTTGAGGTTCTGGAACGAGAGCATCCCGTTCATCACGAGCGGCCAGCCGAGGAGGACGGCGGTCACCGCGAACGCGGGCAGCAGGAGCAGGTACGGGAGCGCGCCGCGCCTGCGCGCTCCCTCCGTCTCCGCAGGGGGCGTACCGTCCCGCCCCGCGCCGGGGGGCGTGCTCCGCGCGGAAGTCGGCGCCTCGTGTATCTGCACTGACATCTGGGCTCCAGCTCGCGTGGTCGAAGGGCGTCCGGTCGCCTGCCTGTCGGGCTGTTCATGCGTACTGCCGGTGGTCGCGCCGCCCCTCCGGCGGCGCGACCACCACGGTCCGGCAGACGGGTCCGGCCGGACTTCCGTGCCCCGGCCGGCGGTCACTGCTCCTGGGAGAGCCGCTTGTCGATCTCTTCCTCGACCGACTCGGCCGCCTCGGCGTGCGGCGTGCCCTTGAGCACGGCCGTCATGTAGCGCTTCACCGGGTTCGGCGGATTCTCCACAGCGGCCCACTGCGGGATCAGCGGGGTGAGACCGCCGCCTGCCACTGCGGGCGCTGCCGCCTCGGCCGCCGGATTGCCCTCGACCTTCTTCTGGAGGGACGCCTTGTTCGGGATCACGCCACCCTCCTCGGCGAGCGCACCCTCGAACTTGTCGGAGAGCGCGATCTTGAGGAATTCGCGGGCGAGTTCCTGCTTCTCGCTTCCCGCGGCGACGGCGAGGTTCGAGCCGCCGAGGAAGACGCCTTCCGGCTTTCCGGCGCTCTCGCCGGGGATGGTGAAGTAGCCGATGTCCTTCTCGATCCCGGGATTGGCCTCGACGGCCGTTCCCGCCTCCCAGCCCAGTCCGATGAAGGCACCGGTCTTCCCCTTGGCGAAGACCTCGGCCTGCTGCGGAGTCGCCTCGTCCTTGTCCTTGGGGGCGTCGGAGAAGGAGGCGTACTTCGCGTAGAGCTTCATGGCCTCGCCGACCTCGGGGGCCGACAGGTTGGAGACCCACTTGCCGCCCTGCTTCTTGACCAGTCCGGCGTCCTTGCCGATGAGGAGGCCGTCGAAGAAGTACCAGTTCTGGCCGGGCAGATAGAGCGGTTCGGCGTCCGTCTTCTTCTCTATCGCCTCCAGGGCGTCGAAGAACTCCGCGCGCGTCTCGGGGGTTTCCTTCAGTCCGGCCTCGGCCCAGATCCTCTTGTTGTAGATGACGGTGCGGTTGACCGTGTACCAGGGGGCCGCGTACTGCTTGCCGCCGTAGACGGCCGACTTGTTGACGGACTCGGTCCAGTCCGCGCCGATGCTCTTTCTCAGGTCGCCGAGATCGGCGAGACCGCCCGTCTTCGCGTAGGCGGGTGTCTGGGTGTTGCCCACCTCGATGACGTCGGGCGGATCGGACTCGGAGAGCGCAGTGGTGATCTTCTGCTGGATGCCGTTCCACTGCTGGACCTCGAGCTTCAGCTTGGCGCCCGTCTTCTTCTCGAAGGCCGCCCTGACGTCCTTCTCCCACTGCTCGGGGGTGGAACCGTCCATCGCCCACAGGGTGAGGGTCTGGCCCTCGAAGCCGTCCGCCCCGGACTCCGTCTGCCCACCGGATCCGCAGGCCGTAACAGCCGCAAGCAGAGCCGCGGTTGCGGTCGCGGCCATGAGTCGTCGCTTCACAGCATCCTCCTGGAACGGCCTTGACGTGACGTGATGACCGTAATGGTTTAGACCAGTCCGCAGCTTGGCCTAGACCTATAAGGGTGTCAACGGCGGAGAATGCCCGCAGCCGGTTCCGTTATCGGAACGACATCTGAGCGGGGCGGCCCCGTTCACCCGCGCACGTGCCACGATGAGAGCCCCGAAGCGGAAGCAGAGCCGAGGACCAGGGCCGGGACCTCCCCCGGAGCCGTCCTCGCAGCCGAAGCCCAACGGGAGCCGGGCAAGGGCACTCAGCCGGTCCACGACCCGGAGGAAGCCGGAGACGGCAGCACGAGGAAAGGCGGGGAGTCGAGCCATGAGCACGGACGGGGGCGCGGTCACAGCCGCGGCAGAGCCGGAGTCGGGAAGCGGCAACGGCGGCGCGCGGACCGCACGCGTGCCCAAGTACTACCGGCTCAAGCGGCACTTGCTCGAGATGACCGAGACGATGCCGCCCGGTACGCCCGTCCCTCCCGAGCGCACGCTGGCCAGCGAGTTCGACACCTCGCGTACGACCGTCCGGCAGGCCCTGCAGGAACTCGTCGTCGAGGGACGGCTGGAGCGCATCCAGGGCAAGGGCACCTTCGTCGCGAAGCCCAAGGTCTCCCAGGCGCTGCAACTCACCTCCTACACCGAGGACATGCGCGCCCAGGGCCTGGAACCGACGTCCCAGCTGCTGGACATCGGCTACGTCACCGCCGACGACCGCCTCGCCGCCGCACTCGACATACCGACCGGCGGGCGCGTACTGCGCATCGAACGGCTGCGGCTGGCCAGCGGCGAACCCATGGCGATCGAGACCACGCACCTCTCGCAGCGGCGCTTCCCGGCGCTGCGCCGCAGCCTCGTGAAGTACACCTCGCTCTACACGGCCCTCGCCGAGGTGTACGGCATCCATCTCGCGGAAGCGGAGGAGACCATCGAGACCTCGCTCGCCACCCCGCGGGAGGCGGGACTGCTCGGTACGGATGTGGGACTGCCGATGCTGATGCTCTCCCGGCACTCCCTCGACACCGAGGGCGAGCCTGTGGAGTGGGTCCGCTCCGTCTACCGCGGCGACCGCTACAAGTTCGTCGCCAATCTCCAGCGGCCGCAGCACGGGCGAAACGACTGACGCCGGACGCGTGCCGGAGCGGGCGCGGTGCCACGGACATACCGCGCGCCCCACGAAGGGGCGACCCGCCTCCAGTGAAGCAAAAGGTGCTGTTCCGTTATCCGTGCAGGTAGTGACGGGAACCGAACCGTTCGTTTAGATTTCCTGCGCGTCTCGACAGGAGATAACCGACGGACGGAGCCCCGGCATGCCAGCGCCACCCGAACCAGAAGAGACCGAGTCGCCCGTCATCACGCCGACGCGAGTCGTGATCGGGCTGTGCCTGCTCCTACCGTTCGTCGCCATGCTCTGGGTCGGCTCCTACGCCCGCCTCGAACCCACCTTCATCGGGCTGCCCTTCTTCTACTGGTACCAGATGCTCTGGGTCCCCGTGTCCGCCGTGATGACCATGGTCGCGTACCGGCTCGTCAAGCGTGAGGACGCCAAGCGGCGCGCAGCGCGAGGGGGCGATGCGCGATGAGCGGAGTGAACGTCACCGCACTGGCGGTCTTCGTCTTCTTCTTCCTGCTCGTCACGGCCATGGGCTTCCTCGCGGCCCGCTGGCGCAGGGCGGAGAACAGCAACAGCCTCGACGAATGGGGTCTGGGCGGACGGAGCTTCGGCACCTGGGTCACGTGGTTCCTGCTCGGCGGCGATCTGTACACGGCGTACACGTTCGTGGCGGTCCCGGCGGCGATCTACGCGGCGGGAGCCGCAGGCTTCTTCGCCGTCCCGTACACGATCCTCGTCTACCCGCTCATCTTCACGTTCCTGCCGCGGCTCTGGTCGGTCTCGCACCGCCACGGCTACGTGACGACCTCCGACTTCGTACGCGGCCGGTTCGGCTCCAAGGGGCTCTCGCTCGCGGTCGCGGTGACCGGCATCCTGGCCACGATGCCCTACATCGCGCTGCAACTGGTGGGCATCCAGGCGGTCCTGGACGTGATGGGCGTCGGCGGCAGCGAGTCGACGCACTGGTTCCTCAAGGACCTGCCGCTGCTGATCGCCTTCGGGGTGCTGGCGGCGTACACCTACTCGTCGGGGCTGCGCGCGCCCGCACTGATCGCGTTCGTCAAGGACACGCTCATCTACATCGTCATCGTGGTGGCGATCATCTACATCCCCATCAAGCTCGGGGGTTTCGACGACATCTTCGCCAAGGCCGGCGACGCGCTCTCGCAGACCAACCCGGCCACCGGAAAGCCGAAGGGCGAACTGGTCAGCGGCCCGAACAACCAGTGGGCGTACGCCACCCTGGCGTTCGGCTCCGCGCTGGCTCTGTTCATGTATCCGCACTCGATCACGGCCACGCTCTCCAGCGGCAGCCGCAACGTGATCCGCCGGAACACCACGATCCTGCCGCTGTACTCGCTGATGCTCGGCCTGCTGGCGCTGCTCGGGTTCATGGCGATCGCGGCCGGGATCAAGCTGAAGAACGGGCAACTGGCGATCCCCCAGCTCTTCGAGAACATGTTCCCGGACTGGTTCGCCGGTGTCGCCTTCGCAGCCATCGGCATCGGCGCGCTGGTACCCGCCGCGATCATGTCCATCGCGGCGGCGAATCTCTTCACCCGGAACATCTACAAGGACTTCATCCGGCCCGACGCGACACCGGCGCAGGAGACCTCCGTCTCCAAGGTGGTCTCGCTCCTGGTGAAGGTCGGTGCGCTCGTCTTCGTACTGGGCATGGACAAGACGGTGGCGATCAACTTCCAGCTCCTGGGCGGCATCTGGATCCTCCAGACGTTCCCCGCTCTGGTGGGCGGTCTCTTCACGCGCTGGTTCCACCGCTGGGCGCTGCTCGCCGGCTGGGCGGTGGGCATGATCTACGGCACGGTGACGGCGTACAACGTCTCCTCTCCCGTCCAGAAGCACTTCGGCGGCTCCAACGAGATCATCCCCGGGATCGGGCAGATGGGATACATCGGCCTCACCGCCTTCGTGCTCAACGCGGTGGTCGCTGTCGCCCTGACCTTCGTGCTGCGAGCCGTGAAGGCCCCGGACGGCGCCGATGAGACACACCCCTCCGACTACACGGCGGACGCCGGAGATCCGGGCGTGAAGGAGGAGCTGCCCGCCCCCACTGCGGCGCCTTGAGTCTCCCCGCACAGCTGAGCAGGCCGTAGTCCGCAGCCCGCTGACGTCCGATGTCAGTGGGCTGCGGCATGCTCACTCCATGGACATCACGATCAGAGCCGCACTCGACCACGAGTTGGAGGAGGTCGGTGAGCTCACGGCACGGGCGTATCTCGACGACGGCCTGCTCGATTTCGGCGAGGCGGACCCCTACCTCTCCGTGCTGCGCGCCGCGCGGCACCGTGCCGGGCACGCGGAGGTCCTGGTCGCCGTCGACGGCGGCTCGGGAGCGCTGCTGGGCACGGTGACCTACGCGGGCGACGGCGGGGAGTACGCGGAGATCGCGGGCCCCCGGGAGGGCGAGTTCCGCATGCTGGCCGTGCGCTCCGAGGGCCGCAACCGTGGCATCGGCGAGGCCATGGTCCGGGCCTGCATGGACAAGGCGCGCGAGGGCCGCCTGGAACGGCTCGTGCTCTCCAGCCACCCGGCGATGCTCCCCGCCCACCGTCTGTACGGGCGGCTGGGGTTCGTCCGTACCCCCGAGAGGGACTGGGGGCCGATTCCGGGGCTCTCCCTGATCACGTTCGCCCTGGAATTGTGAGCCGCTGCTGAGCGGTTGCCCCGTCGGCACAAGATGTGGGGCCTGCTCGCGACAAGCGCCACAACATGTATGCTCGTCCCCGCTGCCGCGCAGGGGAATCCGGTGCAAGTCCGGAACTGTCCCGCAACGGTGTGCGATGTGCTGCCCTCGGGCCACCGGGGAGCCCTCGCGAGTCCGAATGCCTGCCCGGCTGCTTCGAAGACGTCCGGGTCCCGAGGGATGGGCCGGTGGACGCTTGCGCGGTGTGCCTGCTGTCGATGCGCCATGCCCGCACGCGCCTGCCGCGTACCTCCCTCGTGATCCTCGTAGTTCCACCGAGCGAGGGAGAGC
Source organism: Streptomyces ovatisporus (assembly GCF_042653885.1). NCBI lineage: Bacteria > Bacillati > Actinomycetota > Actinomycetes > Kitasatosporales > Streptomycetaceae > Streptomyces > Streptomyces ovatisporus. Next base: position 196,372 of record NZ_JBHSFH010000004.1, on the reverse strand, counting down.
CCGTCCCGTGACCATCGCACCCGCCGACCCGGCTGCACCAGCCGGCAGCGCCGGACCCGCACATTCGCACACACCGGAATCCGCGCTGTTGCGCACCCTCACCGAGCTCGCCGCCGACCTGCCCGCCACCGACCCGGCCCGGATCGCCGCCGCCGCTCTCCGCGGGCACCGGAACGGCGGCAGCGCAGCGGAGTTGCGCGGACTGGCGACGGATGAGGCCGCCGGCCTCATCGGCGAGGAACCCGCCTACTCCCGGCTCGCCTCCCGGTTGCTGACCCTCGCCGTCCGCGAGGAGGCCGAGGCACAGGGCTGCGTCTCGTTCTCCTCGTCCGTCAGTACCGGCCACCGGGAAGGTCTGATCTCCGACCGGACGGCCGCGTTCGTACGGGCCCACGCGGACCGCCTGGACAAGCTGGTGGACGAGGCCACAGCGGACGGCGCGGACGACCGTTTCGGGTACTTCGGCCTGCGGACGGTCCACTCGCGCTATCTGCTGCGCCACCCCACGAACCGTCAAGTGATCGAGACAGCCCAGCACTTCCTTCTGCGGGTGGCCTGCGGACTCGCTGCGGACGGTTCGGCGGAGGCGGTCGACGAGGTCGCCGAGCTGTACCGGCTGACCAGTTCGCTGGCCTATCTCCCCTCGTCCCCCACGCTGTTCAACTCCGGCACCAGGCACGCCCAGATGTCGTCCTGCTACCTGCTGGACTCGCCGCTGGACGAGCTGGACTCGATCTACCGGCGCTACCAGGAGGTGGCCCGCCTCTCCAAGCACGCCGGGGGCATCGGCCTCTCCTACTCGCGTATCCGCGCACGCGGTTCACTCATCCGTGGGACGAACGGACACTCCGGCGGCATCGTCCCGTTCCTGCGGACCCTGGACTCGTCCGTCGCCGCCGTGAACCAGGGAGGCCGGCGCAAGGGTGCCGCCTGCGTCTACCTCGAGACCTGGCACGCCGACATCGAGGAGTTCCTCGAACTGCGGGACAACACCGGCGAGGAGGCGCGCCGCACCCACAACCTCAACCTCGCCCACTGGATTCCCGACGAGTTCATGCGGCGGGTCGAGGCGGACGCGCAATGGTCGCTCTTCTCCCCGTCCGAGACACCCGAACTCGTCGACCTGTGGGGCGAGGAGTTCGACGCCGCGTACCGGAAGGCCGAGGCAGAGGAGCGCTTCGTACGGCAGGTCCCGGCCCGTCAGCTGTACGCACGCATGATGCGCACCCTGGCCCAGACCGGCAACGGCTGGATGACGTTCAAGGACACCGCCAACCGGACCGCCAACCAGACCGCGGAGCAGGGCAGCATCGTGCACTCCTCGAACCTGTGCACGGAGATCCTGGAGGTCACCGACGACTCCGAGACGGCCGTGTGCAACCTCGGCTCGGTCAACCTCGCCGCGCATCTGACGGCCCGGGGCACGGACGGCGAGACGACCTGGACGATGGACTGGGAGCGCCTGGACGCCACGGTCCGCACAGCGGTGACCTTCCTCGACCGCGTCGTCGACATCAACTTCTATCCGACCGAGCAGGCCGGCCGTTCCAACGCCCGCTGGCGCCCGGTCGGACTGGGCCTGATGGGGCTCCAGGACGTCTTCTTCCGCATGCGGCTGCCCTTCGACTCCGACGAGGCACGCGAGCTCTCGGCACGCATCTCCGAACGCATCATGCTCGCGGCGTACGGGACCAGCGCGGAGCTGGCCGAGCGTCACGGCCCGCATCCGTCCTGGACGGAGACCCGCACCGCACGCGGCGTGCTGCATCCGGACCACTACCCGCAGGCGGGGAAGGAGTCGGCCTGGCCGGAGCTCTGGGCGGAGCTGCGCGCCCGTATCGCGCGGACGGGAATGCGCAACTCGCTGCTGCTGGCCGTCGCACCCACCGCCACCATCGCGGCGATCGCAGGAGTGTACGAGTGCATCGAGCCGCAGGTCTCCAACCTCTTCAAGCGGGAGACGCTCAGCGGTGAATTCCTCCAGGTGAACGCCTACTTGGTGGAGGAGTTGAAGCGTCTCGGCCTGTGGGACGAGCATGTCCGCGAGGCGCTGCGGGAGTCCGACGGCTCCGTGCAGGACCTGGAACAACTGCCCGACGAGGTCCGCAGGCTCTACCGCACGGCCTGGGAACTGCCCCAGCGTTCCCTCATCGACATGGCCGCCGCCCGTACCCCGTACATCGACCAGGGCCAGTCGCTGAACCTCTTCATGGCCGCCCCCACCATCGGCAAGCTCAGCTCGATGTACGCCTATGCCTGGAGGCGCGGCATCAAGACCACGTACTACCTGCGGTCGCGCCCTGCGACGCGCATCGCCCGTGCTGCCGGCTCCGCCGCCGGTGCCCGGCTCCCCTCCCCCGGGCCCGTACAGGCCACGGCGGAGACGGCGCAGACCGCCGACGGCCCCGTCCCGGCGGTGGACGAAGCCACCGCCTGCTCCCTTGAGAACCCCGAGACCTGTGAGGCGTGCCAGTGACGACCAGTTCCACGAACCCGGCCGGTGCCGCGGAGGCGGCCGCTGCGGCGGACACGTCCGCAAGGAAGCGCGCGAACCTGCTCGACCCCGGGTTCGAACTGACGCTGCGCCCCATGCGCTATCCGCTCTTCTACGACCGCTACCGCGACGCCATCAAGAACACCTGGACCGTGGAAGAGGTCGACCTCCACTCCGACGTCGCCGATCTCGCCAAGCTGACGCCCGGCGAACAGCACATGATCAGCCGGCTTGTCGCCTTCTTCGCGACGGGCGACTCGATCGTGGCCAACAACCTCGTGCTGTCCCTGTACAAGCACATCAACTCCCCCGAGGCGCGGCTGTATCTCTCGCGGCAGCTGTTCGAGGAGGCGGTGCACGTCCAGTTCTATCTGACGCTGCTGGACACGTACCTGCCCGATGTGGACGAGCGGGCCGAAGCCTTCGCGGCGGTGGAGAACATCCCGTCGATCCGGGAGAAGGCGCAGTTCTGCTTCCGGTGGATGGCGGCGATGGAGGGCGGCGAGGGGGCGGAGCGCATCGACCGGCTCCGGAGCAGGGCGGACCGCAGGAAGTTCCTGCTCAACCTGATCTGCTTCGCCGCGTGCATCGAAGGGCTGTTCTTCTACGGCGCCTTCGCCTACGTCTACTGGTTCCGCTCCCGCGGGCTGCTGCACGGCCTCGCCACGGGCACCAACTGGGTGTTCCGCGACGAGTCGATGCACATGTCCTTCGCCTTCGACGTGGTCGACACCGTGCGGCAGGAGGAGCCCGAACTCTTCGACGCGGAACTGGAGAAGGAAGTCACGGCGATGCTGGAGGAAGCCGTCGAGGCGGAACTGCAGTTCGCCCGCGACCTGTGCGGTGAGGGACTGCCTGGGATGAACACCGCGTCGATGAAGGAGTATCTGCGGGCGGTCGCCGACCAGCGGCTGTTGCGGCTGGGCTTCCCTGCCCGCTACGGGGCGAGCAACCCCTTCTCGTTCATGGAGCTCCAGAACGTGCAGGAACTGACCAACTTCTTCGAACGCCGTGCCTCGGCCTATCAGGTCGCCGTCGAGGGATCGGTCTCCTTCGACGACGAGTTCTGAACCCGGGTGGAACGCGGAGGGGGCCGCGCTGCCGGCGCGGCCCCCTCGCTGTGCGTGGTGTTGCGTGATGCCTTCGGTCAGCCCTTGCCGCCCTTGAAGCAGCCACCGCAGTTGTGGAACGTCACGTCCCAGTGGTTGCTCTCGTCGAAGTAGATGTTCCCCGAGCCGGACTCCCACTTGCTGCCACCGATGGAGGTGAACGTGTTCTTGATGTAGCTGGTCAGGCAGCTCGACATGGCGAAGTCCAGCTTGTAGCCGTTCCAGTGGCTGTACTGGCCGTCCGCGTGACCCGTCTCGGTTCCGCCCGTGACGGTCAGGGCGCAGCCGCTGGCGCCCTTCAGCGTGATGGCACCGTCGATCGACGCCGAGTTGACCTGCTCAAGCGAGGTGCACGACGGGTTGTTCCGGTCCGAGCAGCCGCCGCTGGAGCGGATTCCGATTCCGGCGCTGTCCAGCTTGGCCTTGGCCGCGGAGTGGCTCATCTTGGCGAGCGCACCGGTGTCCTTGGGCTCCGCGGTGGTGGCTTCGGCGACGTACATCGTGGAGAAGAGTGCGAGGGCAACCGCCGAACTGCCGACGGCTGCGCGCAGCGCGATCTTTCTGTTCATGGGGGGTTGGTTCCTTCCTGCGATGAAGAGGGAGCGTCTGACTTACTGAACGCCGCAGTTGGGCGCGCTCCAGAACTTGGTCGAGCGATGAGCCACATGCGTGTGGTCGTCGTGGTTCGGGTAGCCCGGGCCGAGGATCTCGAAGAAGCCGCGGTTGGTCGATTCCTTGGCCAGCGTGCACAAGGAGTGGGGCGAGACCCCGAGGTCGGCCGCGTCGCCGAAGAGGTGACGGCTCGTGGCGGAGCCGCCGGCCTGGTCGTTGCACGCCTTGGAGCGGAAACCGCTGGTGACCCTGATCGGCTGATCGCCGAGCGCGTGGCGCAGGGCCTCGAGCTTCCACATGGTGCGCAGGGCGTTGGCCTTGGCCTCGGCGGCGCTGACAGCGCCACCGCTCCAGTCCGAGTTGCAGTTGTTCAACTCGTCGTACGAGAAGTGCACCGGCGTGCAGTCGTCGTCCTGGAGGTCGACGATCTTCTGCAGCGTGGCGGCGTCGGCGACGCCGTTCGCCCCGAGCCCGTAGGCCTCCTGGAAGCGTGTGACGGCGGCCTTGGTGGCAGGACCGAACTGCCCGTCGATGCCGAGTACGGCACCGCTGTCCGCATATCCGGAGACCCTGATCTGGAGCTGGGTGACGTCGTCGCCGGAAGCACCCTCCGAGAGGGTGCGGTCCCAGCTGAAGCACCCGTCAGCCGCCTTGATCTGTGGGTCGGTGCTCGCACTGGCAGCGGAGCCCACGAGGACGGCTGCCGCGACCATGACAAGTGCGAGCACGGTTCTGACCGTACGTCTGGGCATACGTATGCCTCCATAAGTGTGGGGAGCAACACCAGAGCTTGTCGTGACATGGTGAAGGCGTCAACAAGCGACAGGAAATGCCAATGGACGAGGCCACTGAATCCGAAGCTCCACGACAGGCAACCGCCGCCCGACGCGGTACGCAGGGCGGCGGTTGCCGTCTGTCGGGGACGTTCGAGAGCTCGTCGGCAGGCGGCCCGGCACGGACGGGAACGTTCCGCGGCCCGGTCCGGAAGTGCCCGGTCGGGAAGGACCGACTCCCCTCCCGCGCCTACTTGTTGGGCACAGTCTCGTACCGCGGCGTGCCCTCCGCCATCTGCCGCAGGGCGTCCTTGCGTTCACGCTTCGAGAGCCGGTCGATGTAGAGGTAGCCGTAGAGGTGGTCCGTCTCGTGCTGGAGGCAGCGGGCGAAGTAACCGGTGCCCTCGACGGCGATCGGCTTGCCCTCGGCGTCCTTGCCGCGCACGACTGCGTAGTCGGGGCGCGCGAGAGACTCGTACGCCCCGGGCACGGAGAGACAGCCCTCGTTCGAGTCGTCCAGACTGCGGCGCTCCGCCGGAAGTTCGTCGAGCACCGGATTGCACACCGCGCCCACGTGCCGCACGCCTCCGTCGTCGACGCAGTCGTAGACGAAGACCTTCAGGTCGACGCCGATCTGGTTCGCGGCGAGGCCGACACCCTCTGCGGCCCGCTGGCTCGCGAACATGTCGTCGATGAGTGAGGCCAGCTCGTCGTCGAAGGACGTGACGTCCTTGCACTCCTTGTGCAGCACCGGATTGCCGACGACGGTGATCGGACGGGCGGTGCCGCGCTCGCGGTGAGCGTTCTCGCGCGCCTCGCAGTCCCTGGTGTCGTCCACGAACTCCACAGGGGTGCGCTCCTCGCTGATCTCCTGCTGCTGTTGCGCCATTCCGCCGATTGCCTTCCTTGCCACCTGCTCGCCACACGGATCGTCGCCCTACAGCCTAGCCGGGCGCCCGGCGGCTCCTCCCGCGTCTTCCGGTCACCGCAGGCCGGCGGCAGGACCCCCACGAACGTGCGACGGAGCGCTCGGGACATGCGGCCGGGTGCGGTACTGCGCCGACAGCCGCTCAGCAGACCTCTTCCAGGTCGCGCCACTCACGGCTCTCTGGGCTGTCCGCGACCCAGCTGTCCAACAGGCCGCGCACCAGGCCGTCCGGTGCCGCGAGCCCGCACTCCCGTTCCGGCACCCACACGTCACCCGGGCCGCCCGGTGTCATGTGCCCCAAGGGGCCGGGATGTCCCGGCGAACTGTGATCGTGCGGATCCATGTGGGCCGGGCCGTCACCGTCGTCGACGGGCATACGGCTCTCGGAGCAGGTACGGCAGAGCAGCCGTACCGAACTCGACCAGTCCTCCGCCGCGAAACCGGCATCCGCGGCCAGCCGCTCCAGCGCGTCCCGGTCGGCCTCCGTGGCGGCCTGCAACAGCACCACCCACGTCGGCACGGGGGAAGGCGCCCACAGCTCGATCTCGTCGAAGACGGGAAAGGTCGGGCCGCTGCTCGTGGTCCGCTCGCCGTGGGGCACGCCGTCGTGCAGCACCACCTCACCCCAGCGCCGCCCCGAGGACGGCAGCGGGATGCTCTGGATCTCCATGCGTGCCGGATCGATACGCCTGCCCCACACGACTTCGGCCTCGCCCTCGGGCGAGAGCCGTACCGCCGCACTGCCCAGCTGCATGCCGGTGGGCTCGGCGACTGCGGCACTCTGCGACTGTCCGGGTACGCGGAGGCCGTACGCCTCCCAAGCGCGCCGGGCGAGCGGCCAGTCCTGGAGCGCCGTGGCTGCGATGCCGACGTTCCACCAGTCGGGGGCTCCGGTCTGCCGTTCCAGCAGTGCGACGGCACGCAGTCCGGCAGTGCGCGCCTGCTCCCAGTCGTGCCGGAACTTGTGCAGCAGTGCGAGGTTGAACCACGACTCGGACAGCCACGGCTCCAGATCGGCGGCCTGCGTGAGCAAGGCGTCGGCATCCTCGTAACGCCCGTCGCCGATGAGCGCGAAGGCACGGTCCGTCGCCTGCCGCCACGAGGCGGAGGGCCGGTGCCGAACCTTGCCGAAGATCCTCACGATGTTCCCGCCTGATTCCCGCCTGTTGACCGGCTGCTGCTTGCTCTCGTTCCCGCCGCCGATGCGCTGCTCGTCTGCCGCCCTCGCACTGTGAGCACTGTCTGTGCGCCTTCTCCGCAGTTCCCCTCTCGCATCCAACCATGCCCGTACGGGGGCCTGCTCACTACCCGGGAGTCACGCCGCGGGGCCGCGCGCCACCACGCGTGACAACGCCTCCACCACGCGTGATTCGTAGTCATGTGCACACCCCAGCCTGAGCCGCTCCAGCGCGCGTAACGAGCTCTCCATCTCAGCCTTCCCGGCCACCATGTCCTCGTACGCGTTGACTGTGCGGACGATACGAGCTGTGAGCGGCTGGTCACGGAAAGGGTCGGCCTGTCGTTCCACCACTACGGCGACTTCGGAGGCCACTCCCGTCTGCCGTACGACCGCGCCTCCCAGCAGTGCGATCCGCCGCTGCAGATCGGGATCGAGCTGCGCCGTCGCTCCGTCGGCGACGGGGTCGACGAGCGAGAGCTGGCCGATGTCGTGCATCAGCGCGGCGTACTCCAGCACGGTGAGATCCGGCTCGGTCAGGCCCAGCTCGCGCCCCACCGCGCAACTGAGCGCGGCAACCCTGCGCGCGTGCCCGTGCGGTGTGTAGCCGGCCACTTCCGTCGCGCGGGCCAGGGACGCGATGGTCTGCCGGTAGGTCTCCCGTACGGATGCATAGCGGCGGAAGGAGAACTGTGTGAGCAGCAGCGGCACGCAGAAGACCGGCAGCGCCCACAGTCCGGCGACGGCCACTGCCAGAGCGATGACCGCCCCCGTGGCAGCGATCGCCGGACCGATTCCGACGCGCGCACGCAACTGACCGCGCAGGAGCGAGCCCAGGGGCCAGCCGGTGCGCTGCGCGGAGAACATCGCCGCGAGCACTGCGTCGCACAGGCCCGTCAGGAGTGTGACGGCAAGCAGGCAGAGCGCGTAGTACGGGCCGTCGCCGACCCACTGCGCCAGCACACCGGAGTTGTACAGCGGCTGGAAACAGGTGGCGGCGAAGCCGACCGTGAGAACTCCGCGTACCGCGTGGTCGAGTGTGATGGAAGAACCCCGCGCTGTGCGTGGCACCAGTCCCGCGAGAGCGGCGACGGTCATCACGGCGACGCACTGCAGCACACCGTGTTCGCTTGCCCTGCCGCCCACTTCGCCCAGCAGCGCGTAACCCAGCGCTCCGGCAGCGCCCAGAGGCGCACTGGAACGCGCGGTTTTGTCGTGGTCACTGCCCGGCAGTTTCACACGCAGTGCCTCGCCGACGGCGATGACCGACCCGAACGCCATTGCCACGTGCGGCTCTTCGAGACCGCGCCACAAGGTGAGTCCGAGCGCGGCGATGACCAACGACACCGCCGCCCCCCTGCTGAGGGCGACCAAGTACCTCATGTGTGCGGACGGGAGGGCCGGGCGGGCGTGACGCCAGAACCGGCAGCGCCGGAGGAACCGTTCCCGGCGGTCCCGGCAGAGTTCAGCCTGCTGCCGGGGGCTCCTTCGGTACGACCCTCGTCAGTCGTCGTACGGCGTTCGTCGCGCGTGGGCGGGGGCGCGGCACGCGCCCGTCCGGCCCCCGCCGGGGCCTGTTCGCGGGCTGCCGGTACGTTTCCGCTCGGCCCGTCCGCAGTGACGGCCGGCGACCAGCCCTGCCGGTCCAGCGCGCCGGCGAGCGCCCCCACCATTCGCGGATCGAACTGTGTGCCCGCACACCGCTGCAGTTCCGCGACTGCTGCCTGCACGGGTCGCGCCCGCCGGTAACTCCTGGTCGACGTCATCGCGTCGAACGCGTCGGCCACCGCCACGACCCGGGCGAACTCCGGGATCTCCGTGCCCGAGAGACCGTACGGGTAGCCGCTGCCGTCCAGACGCTCGTGGTGGTGCAGGATCGCGGACCGCGCCTCCCCCAGGAAGCCGATGCCGCGGACCATCTCGTGCCCGTACTCCGGGTGCAGCTCGATGACCCGCCGCTCCTCGTCGGTGAGAGGCCCGTCCTTGCGCAACAGCCGTGTGGGAACGCCGAGTTTGCCGACGTCGTGCAGGATGCCCGCGAAGCGCAACGCCTCTGTGCGCTCCTCGTCCATCCCGAGCTCGCGAGCGATGAGAACGGAGGCACGGCCGACGCGCTCACTGTGCCCCCGTGTATAGCGGTCCTTGATGTCGACTGCCTGCACCAGCGCGCGGACGGTGGACTGGTGGGCGCTTCGTTCCCGGTGGTACTGCGCGAAGACCCAACAGCAGATGTACATGGGGAGCAGCACGAAGAACGCCGCCACAGGACCGTACGAACTGCGCCAGAGCACGGCCATCATCAGACCGACCAGCCCGTGCAGGAGATGAGGCGGAGCGGCTCGCGCGAACTGACCACGCCAGGCCGCTCGTAGCGCACACCGCTCGGCAGCGACCAGTACGGCACCGTCGAGAGCCGTGGTGACCAGGCAGAAGGTGAGCGCTGCAGCAGCCGCGGACGTCAGCACTCCCGGAAAGCCCTCCGCTGCCGGCTCGAAGGACGCCTCTCCCCGGAACCCCCCGGTGCCGGACAGCAGCAGGTGGACGTACGCAGCGGACCAGGCGGCGAGCGCCAGTTGCGCGGCGTGCCAGCACCGCCGGGCAGCGGCATGCCGCTGTTCGACGCGGCCGATGAGCGCCCCCGGCACCGCCACGAGCGCGGCGACGGCCGGCGGCAGCAGAAACGCTCCGGTGAGCAGCACAGGGAAGAAAGCCCCCATGTTGCCCGGCACCTTGTGCCCCATGAGTCTCATCAGCGGGCAGCGCGGGGCGTATTCGCATGCGGCGTACAGCGCTGCCAGCGGCAGCAGGACACTCCACTCGGGGCCCGACGGTCCCTGCACGGCGGGAAGAACGCACCATGCGGCAGCACCCACCGCGCACGCGATGAGCCAGCGCGCTGCGCCCGGCAACGCCGCTCCCCCTGCACGCATCGTGCAACTCCTCCCCGTACCACGCCGGAAGGGGAGAATAGGACGAGCGGAGAGAGAGTGGAGGCCCTTCCCCGCATTGGCTCGCACGGGAGGGGAAAGCCTCACACGTTCGAGTGGTTCCACCCTCGAAAGGCTGGTGCGGGCGCCTCAACTGCCGTAGTAGACCTACGAGTTGGACGCGTAAACAGAACGGTGGAGTGCCCGGCTGAACACAGCCCGGTCAGGCGAACTTCTTCCGGCCCTTGGCGGACGGCGAGGCCGGTGACGGGGCCTGCTGCGCGTGAAGGGCGTCTTCGTCGCCGTTCTCAGCAGGGGCGGAAGGCCGGTCTGCCCCTTCACCCGGCACCTCGCCCGGCACATCGCCCGCCACTTCACCGCTGGTGCCCTCGGCCTCGGCCGCGCGGATCAGCTCGATGCGCCCCATCACCTTCGAGCGGAGGTCGGAGGGGACGTCGTCGTGACCGCAGCAGCGCTTGACGAGCTTCTTCACCTCCTGCTCCAGGCCGTACTTCTCCAGGCACGGCGAGCATTCGTCGAAGTGCTCCTTGAACTTCTCGCAGTCGCTGTCCGGCATTTCCCGGTCCAGGTACTCGTACAGGTGGTCCAGTACCTCAGAGCAGTCCGTCTCGTGCGGCTCTCCGCAACTCATGAGCCTGAGCCTTTCCCGTCGTGCGACCGCGCCGCGCCTGCCGGAGTCAGGCCCCGGTCACGCGCGTAGTCCTCCAACATGTCGCGCAGCTGCCGCCGCCCACGGTGCAGCCGGGACATGACAGTGCCGATGGGCGTCCCCATGATGTCGGCGATCTCCTTGTAGGCAAACCCCTCGACGTCCGCCAGGTACACCGCGATGCGGAACTCCTCCGGAATGGCCTGAAGCGCTTCCTTCACGTCGGAGTCCGGAAGGTGGTCGAGCGCCTGGGCCTCGGCCGAACGCAGCCCCGTCGACATGTGCGACTCGGCACGCGCCAGCTGCCAGTCCTCGATGTCCTCGGCGGCGCTGCGCTGGGGCTCGCGCTGCTTCTTCCGGTAGGAGTTGATGAAGGTGTTCGTCAGGATCCGGTACAGCCACGCCTTGAGATTCGTGCCCTCCCGGAACTGGTGGAACGAGGCGTACGCCTTCGCGTACATCTCCTGCACCAGGTCCTCGGCGTCTGCCGGGTTCCGCGTCATGCGCAGCGCTGCCGAGTACATCTGGTCGAGGTAGTCCAGGGCGTCCCGCTCGAAGCGCGCACTGCGCTCCGCATCGGTCTCCTGCCTGGCACTCCCGCCGTCTTCGGTCCCGGTGACCGGACCCACCTCCTCCGGTGCTTCGGCGAATCCGGCCGCGGACCCGCCCGAACCGGAGAATAGACGACGTTCCGCACCCCGTGCCGCCGGAGTCGTCGTACCCCCAGCCAGCGCGACCGTGGCCCAGTCCAGGTCAACGGCCTGCGGACGCTGTGGGCATGCGACAGATCCCATGACTGGCGGCTCCCTTTGTCGGTGACACTTCCAACGGTGCCAACAACACGGCACCCCCGGCCCGGCATTCCCGCTGCGCGTGCCCGATCCCGTGAGCGGGCCTGGCGCGGGCCTGCCCGGGGCGCGCGCCGACAGGGCGTCACGCCCGTGCGCTGCCCGGACCGGCCAGTGCCCATGTGCACCGGCCGGGGCACGCCGCCTGGGCGCGGCTCATGCGCGGGTGGACGCGAGGCCGAGCCCGGCCAGCCAGCTCCCCACTCCCTCCGTGAGCAGGCCCAGCGCCTCCTCCTGCCCGACGGCCGCGCGCTTCGGGACCCGGAAGGAATGGTCGGCCTCGGGCACCTCCACGATCCGCGTGCCCTCGGGGAACTCTTCCGGGCGTCCGAAGGGGTCCCGCCCGCCCTGCACCACGAGCGCCGGGAGCCCCGCCCCCGTCAGCTCCCCGGCACGGGACTTCTCCGGCTTCCCCGGAGGATGCAGCGGGAAGGACAGGGCGAGCACCGCGCGAGCGCCCAGTTCACTGCCCGTACGGCACACCACCCGTGCCCCGGCGCTGCGACCGCCCGCGACGACGGGCAGGCCGGGCGCGCACAGCGCAGGCCACAGCGCGCGCCAGGCCGCGTCGAGGGTCTTGGGGGCCGGTGCGACCTTCTTCCCGGCCACTCGCCACGGCTGCTCGACCAGTGCGACGCCGACCCCGGCCTGCGGAAGCACCCGTGCCAGCGCCTGCAGGTCCTGAGCCTCGATTCCGCCACCGGCGCCGTGCCCGAGCGCGAGCACCGCCTGTGCGTTCTCCGCCGTGTGCCAGGTGATGCGGGCGTCGCCCGCGGGGGATTTCACGATCTCGCTCATGAGGATCATCCTGCCGCGAACCGGCGGGGCCCGGCGCGTACGTCCGCGTCCCAGCGCCCTGCGCGTCCCCGGAGGCGTTGCGGCCTGCCTCAGAAGAGGGTGCCGACCTCCGGCCCGGTCAGTTCGTGCACGAGCTCGGGGCCGTTGTTCCGTACGTTGCTGACGTCCGTGGAGACGGGGTAGGCGCGCACCGTCCCGGGCGGCGGCGGTTCGAGCAGCGCCCGCAGTTCCTCCTCCGAGCGGCGGGCCGGGTCCAGCCAGGCGTCCCAGACCTCCGGCAGCAGCATCAGCGGCATGCGGGGGTGGATGTCGGCCAGGGACTTCGGACCGTCCTCGCCGCTGGGACCTGCCAGAGGCGCCGTCTCCGCCTCCGTCGTGACCACGGTGCAGGTCGTCCACCACGCGTGCGGATGGCCGTCGGGCAGTGTGCTGTCCCGCCAGAACTCGTACAGCCCGGCCATGGCCATCACCGAACCGTCCGCGGGCGAGACGAAGTACGGCTGCTTCCGCGGCCGCTTCCTCTTCCCCTCCTGCTCCATCCGCAACTCGCTCTGGGCCGTGCACCATTCGTAATAGCCGTCGGCAGGCAGCAGGCAGCGGCGAGCGGCGAACGGCCGCCGGAAGGCCGGCTTCTCGTGCACCGTCTCGGCACGCGCGTTGATCATCTTCGCGCCGAGGTCCGGGGACTGTGCCCAGGCCGGCACGAGACCCCACTTGAGCTTCCGCATCTGCCTCACGGGACGGGGATCGCCCGTGCCCTTCACCGGACGGTCGAGGACTGCGTGGACCTCCTTGGTCGGTGCCACGTTCCAGTCGGGGGCCAACGCCTCCTGGGGCTCCCACTTCTCCACACCGAAAAGTGAGACAAGGTCCTCCGGTCTTCTGCTGGCTGCATACCGTCCGCACATAAGTGCCACACTGCCACGGCACTGACGAGCAGCGCTGCGCGTTCACGGAGAAGCACGTTCCGCAGCGGGGGCGGTGTGAGACGACGCACAGCAGGTTCGGGGAGGACTGGGAAATACATGGACACCACGAGCATCGCCGGACTTTGGGACCGGGTCTCCGGCACGCAGCCGGACCCCAGCCAGTGGCTCGTCCTGACCACCGCGGCGATAGCCCTCTGCGTCGTACTGCCGCACGGCGTATGGCGCCTCTCGCGCAACGCGGTGACCATCGCCCACGAAGGCGGCCACGGCCTCGTCGCGGTGCTGTCCGGCCGGCGGCTCGACGGCATACGCCTGCACTCCGACACCTCCGGCCTGACCCTCTCCCGCGGCAAACCGACCGGCATCGGCATGGTGCTCACCGCCGCAGCCGGCTACACCGCGCCCTCCCTGCTGGGACTGGGCGGCGCCTGGCTGCTGGCCGCGAACCACATCACGCTGCTGCTGTGGAGTGCCACCGCGCTGCTGCTGCTCATGCTCGTGATGATCCGCAACGCCTACGGGGTGCTCACCGTGTTCCTGACGGGCGGCCTCTTCCTCCTGGTCAGCTGGCTGACGGAGCCCGAGGTGCAGGCGGCGTTCGCGTACGGGGCCGTGTGGTTCCTGCTCCTGGGCGGCGTACGTCCCGTCTTCGAACTGCAGGGGAAACGCCGCCGCGGAGGGGCCGCCGACTCGGACGCCGATCAGCTCTCCCGGCTCACTCACGTCCCCGCAGTGGTCTGGCTGCTCTTCTTCCACGTGGTCACGCTCTGCTGTCTGACCGGTGGCGGGCGCTGGCTGCTGGATCTGTGACCGCCCCCGCGAAGGGGACATCACGCGTGACGGGTCGAGTCCCGACCGCACGCCCTGGCCGGGAGCATCCGGGGTTTCCACCCGAAAGGACGGACGAGCCGAGCGACTAAAGTGAATCGCATGACCGCGCATTCGCCCTCCGCCGACCTCTGGCCTGCACCGTCCGCGTCCTCTCCCGTCGACGCGACCGTCGCCGTCCCGGGGTCCAAGTCGGTCACCAACCGCGCCCTCGTGCTGGCCGCGCTGGCGGCCGGCCCGGGCTGCCTGCGCCGGCCGCTCCGCTCACGGGACACCCTGCTGATGGCGGACGCGGTACGCGCACTGGGCGTGGCCGTGGAGGAGGGCACCGACCCGGACGGTGCGGGCGAGTTCTGGCGCGTCACCCCCGCCCAGCTGCGCGGGCCGGCCACGGTCGACGTCGGCAACGCCGGCACGGTGATGCGGTTCCTGCCCCCGCTCGCCGCTCTCGCCGACGGTCCCGTCCGCTTCGACGGCGATCCGCGCTCCTACGAACGTCCGCTCCACGGCGTGATCGACGCCCTCCGAGCCCTCGGAGCCCGCCTCGACGACGGCGACCGCGGCCGTCTGCCGATGACCGTGCACGGCAGCGGCTCGCTCCCGGGTGGCCGCGTGGAGATCGACGCCTCGTCCTCCAGCCAGTTCGTCAGCGCGCTGCTGCTGTCCGGGCCGCGGTTCGACAATGGCGCCGAGGTACGTCACACCGGCGGAACCCTGCCGTCCGTACCGCACATCCGTATGACGGTCGACATGCTCCGCAAGGCCGGCGTCCAGGTCGACGCCCCCGAGGACGGCGGTGAGGCGGATGTCTGGCGCGTCGCCCCCGGCGCGCTGCACGGCCGCGACCTGGTCGTCGAGCCCGACCTGTCCAACGCGCAGCCGTTCCTCGCTGCGGCCCTCGTCACCGGCGGGCGGGTCACCGTCCGCGACTGGCCGGAGCGGACCACACAGCCCGGTGACGCCCTGCGCCGCATCTTCACCGAGATGGGCGGCTCGTGCGAACTGGACGAGCGGGGCCTGACGTTCACCGGCAGCGGCCGCGTCCACGGCCTCGACGTCGACCTCGGCGACGTCGGTGAACTGACCCCCGGCATCGCCGCCGTCGCCGCCCTCGCCGACTCCGAATCGGTACTGCGCGGCGTGGGCCACCTCCGGCTCCACGAGACGGACCGGCTGGCCGCGCTCACGAAGGAGATCAACGGCCTCGGCGGGGACGTCACCGAGACCGGGGACGGACTGCGCATCCGCCCCCGCCCGTTGCACGGCGGCGTCTTCCACACCTACGACGACCACCGCCTCGCCACCGCCGGCGCCGTGCTGGGCCTCGCAGTCGAGGGCGTAGAGGTGGAGAACATCGCCACGACGGGCAAGACCATGCCGGACTTCCCCCGGCTGTGGACGGACATGCTCGGCGAACGGGCAGATGCCGCGCACAGTGCCCGGCCGGGCGGCGAGCGCGTCGAAGAGAGAGCCTGAGGGCCTCCGCCATGCGCCGCTACGGCAAGCACACCGACGAGGACGACATCCGTGTACGCCCCAACCGCAAGGGCACCCGCCCGCGTACGCACAACCGTCCCAAGCACGAGGACGCGGCGGAAGGCATGGTCCTCACCATCGACAGGGGCCGCCTGACCTGCCTCGTCGAGGACCGCGCGGTCACTGCGATGAAGGCACGCGAACTGGGCCGCAAGGGCGTGGTGGTCGGGGACCGCGTCGCCCTCGTCGGTGACCTCTCAGGCGCGAAGGACACTCTCGCGCGCATCGTGCGCGTGGAGAAACGCACGTCGGTGCTGCGGCGAACAGCCGACGACAACGACCCCTTCGAACGCGTCGTCGTCGCCAACGCCGACCAGCTCGCCATCGTCACCGCCCTCGCCGACCCCGAACCACGACCGCGCCTGATCGACCGCTGCCTGGTGGCCGCCTACGACGCGGGGCTCGAACCCCTGCTCGTACTGACCAAGTCCGATCTCTCACCCGCCGAACCGCTGCTGGCGAAGTACACGCCACTGGGCCTGCGTCACGTGGTCACGAGCCGCGCGGAGCTGGAGCAGGGCGAGGCCGCGGAGAGAGTGCGGGAGCTGCTGTACGGACTGACGACCGTCTTCGTCGGGCACAGCGGCGTCGGCAAGACGACCCTCGTGAACGCCCTGGTGCCGGAAGAGCGCCGGCGCACCACAGGCCACGTCAACGCCGTCACGGGACGCGGCCGGCACACCACGACCTCAGCGCTCGCCCTGCCGCTGGCCGGAGAGGGGAGCTGGGTGATCGACACTCCGGGCGTGCGCTCGTTCGGTCTCCACCACGTCGACCCCTCCCGGGTCATCGGCGCCTTCCCCGACCTCGAACCGGGCACCGCCGACTGCCCGCGGGCCTGCAGCCACGACGAACCGGACTGCGCCCTCGACCGGTGGGTGGCGGAGGGCCACGCCGATCCGCAGCGGCTCTACTCGCTGCGGAGACTGCTGGAGACACGTGAGCAGGGCGAAGGGGACTGACCCGATCGCACTGTCCGGCCGCCCGCGCGGACAACCGACAGATCACCGGGACAGTGCGCCTCGGGGCCGCGGTCAGTGCGAGTCCGCGAGCAGCGCCCGCACGACGTCCTGGATCTGACGGAGCGCCTCCTCGTCCCCCCGCTCCGCGGGCGGTGCCACGACGAAGGACAGCGCGATCCGAACTCCTGCCTCACAGGCCCGGTTCAGCTTCCCCGCGTGCCCGTTGGGCGAGAGGGAGGACACCATGCGCTCGCAGAGGGCCGCGGCCATCCGCCCCGGCTCTGCGGAGGGCACCCCGGCCGCGCTCCCGGCGACTCCCGGGAGCGGCATCTGCGCACCCCAGCACCCGGTGAGCGCGGAACGCACGACGGGCTCGTCACGAGCGGCGCGCAGCATCCACGCCGCCGCGCCCGCACACGACGCCGCAGGGTCCTCCCCGCGTCCGGCCTCGGTGGCGGCCCGCGCGGCGCCGTCGAGGAAACCGTCGACGAGACGGTTCACCAAGGCCGCGCCGAGCCCTTCCTTGGTCCCGAACTCGTTGTACAGCGTCTGCCGCGAGACTCCTGCGGCAGCGGCGACGTCCACCATCCGCACGCCCGCCCACGGCTGCGTTCCGACAGCCGCGTGCGCGGCCTCGAGCAGTGTCTCGCGTGCAGTAGGCATCGTTGCCTCCGTGCCCGGCGGCTGGGGTGCGGGACAGAATTGACGGGCCGCCAGGCCCTGTCAAGACAGCGCGCACACACCCGTCGGCCCGAATGGCCCGCAGTCACTTGGCTGCGCCCTGGCATTGCCCTGTGGCTGGCCACCGGCCTGGTCGATACTGTTCACACATGCCGGACTACCACGATGATCTGCGTCTCGCCCACGTACTGGCCGACGCTGCCGACGCCGCGACGATGGAGCGGTTCAAGGCTCTCGATCTGAAGATCGAGACAAAGCCGGATTTGACTCCGGTGAGCGAGGCCGACAAGGCGGCGGAGGAGCTCATCCGTACGTCTCTCAAGCGCACCCGGCCGCGAGACGCGGTACTGGGCGAGGAGTTCGGCACCGAAGGCCACGGCTCGCGCCGGTGGATCATCGACCCGATCGACGGCACCAAGAACTACGTGAGAGGTGTGCCCGTGTGGGCGACCCTCATCGCCCTCACCGAGCTCGGCGAGGGGGGCGACCAGCCCGTCGTCGGGCTCGTGTCCGCGCCCGCCCTCAACCGGCGTTGGTGGGCGGCGAAGGGCGGCGGCGCCTACACGGGCCGCAGCCTGTCGCAGGCCACCCGGCTGCGTGTCTCCCAGGTGGAGGCCGTACGGGACGCCTCCTTCGCGTACTCCTCGCTGCACGGCTGGGAGGAGCGCGGCATGCTGCCCGGCTTCCTCGAACTCACCCGGACCTGCTGGCGCTCACGCGGCTACGGGGACTTCTGGCCGTACATGATGGTCGCCGAGGGCTCGGTGGACGCCTGTGCGGAACCCGAGCTGTCCCTGTGGGACATGGCGGCGAACGCGATCATCGTGCAGGAGGCGGGCGGCACGTTCACCGGGCTCGACGGCCGACGGGGGCCGCACAGCGGCAACGCGGTGGCCTCGAACGGGCTGCTCCACGAAGAAGTGCTCGGTTATCTGACGGCCTGACCTACGTTCCGGAGCAGGACTGCGCAGGTGGCGGCAGCATTCGCCACCCGCCGGCTCTCCCGTCCCGTCACGGGCGTCCGCACGCGCCCTTGTTGTGCCTCCGATGGCATGTGAACATGAGGGTTCGTAAGCTTGTGCCCTTGTGAATTGCTTCTCGAAGGGGAAGCGGTTCCGCCAGGAGGTGGCCCACGAACATGCCCACCCTCGTCCGCGAAGCCATGAGCAGCCTCGTCCTCACGATCGGCCCGGCCCACACCCTGCGCCAGGCCGCCGCACTGATGTCCGCCCGGCGGGTCGGCGCGGCAGTGGTCTTCGACCCCGACACGAGCGGGGTCGGGATTCTCACCGAGCGTGACGTCCTCAACTCCCTCGGCGCCGGCCAGGACCCCGACCAGGAGTCGGCCCACGACCACACCACCACCGACGTCGTCTTCGCGACGCCGGAGTGGACTCTCGAACAGGCAGCTGAAGCGATGACCCACGGCGGCTTCCGCCACCTCATCGTGCTGGACGGACAGGAGCCGGTCGGCGTCGTGTCCGTACGGGACATCGTGCGCTGCTGGTCCGCCAGAACCGAAGGAGCCCCCTCCACCCTCGCGGTGTGACTGCACCGCTCACCGACACACCGGAGGGACCGGAACGCATCCGGTCCCTCCGGTTCTTACGGCGAGCTGTCGGGTCAGCCGCGCAGGGCCTGGACCGCGGCCTCCAGTCGCTTGCCGTAGTCCTCATCCGCCTTGCGGAAGTTCTCGATGGCCCGCTGGGCGATGTCGTCCCGCGAAACCTGCGAGAGGAAGCCCGCCAGCGTGTCGATCAGACGCTGCTTCGCGTCCTCCGGCATCAGCCGGTAGAGGTTGCCCGCCTGGACGAAGTCGTCGTCCTCGGTGTGCGACGGCGTCACGTGGTCGCCGGTGACTCCGGAGACCGCGATCGGCTCCCACAGCGGCCGGTCCGTCTGAGCCGGGCCGCCGAAGCTGTTGGGCTCGTAGTTCTTCGCCCCACCGTGCCGGCCGTCGTACATCAGGCCGTCCCGGCCGTGGCTGTTCGCGGCAGTGGCATGCGGACGGTTCACCGGCAGGTGGTCGGCGTTGATGCCGACGCGGTAGCGGTGGGCGTCGCCGTACGCGAAGAGACGGCCCTGGAGCATCTTGTCCGGGGACGGGCCGATGCCGGGCACGAAGTGGTGCGGCGAGAAGATCGACTGCTCGACCTCGGCGAAGATGTTCTCCGGGTTGCGGTTGAGCTCCAGCTTGCCGATCTCGATCGGCGGGTAGTCCGCGTGCGGCCAGACCTTGGTCAGGTCGAAGGGGTTGAAGCGGTAGTTCGGCGCGTCGGCCGCGGGCATGATCTGCACCTGCACCGTCCACGACGGGTAGTCGCCGCGCTCGATGGACTCACGCAGGTCCCGCTGGTGGCTGTCCGGGTCCTTGCCCGCCAGAGCGTCTGCTTCCTCGTTGGTGAGGGTCTGGATGCCCTGGTCGGTCTTGAAGTGGTACTTGACCCAGAAGACCTCGCCGTCGGCGTTGTTCCACTGGAAGGTGTGCGAGCCGTACCCGTTCATGTGCCGGTACGTGGCGGGGATGCCGCGGTCGCCCATCAGCCAGGTCACCTGGTGCGTCGACTCGGGCGAGAGACCCCAGAAGTCCCAGACGTTGTCCGCCTCCTGCGAGCCCGTGTACGGGTCGCGCTTCTGGGTGTGGATGAAGTCGGGGAACTTGATGGCGTCCCGGATGAAGAAGACCGGTGTGTTGTTGCCGACGAGGTCGTAGTTGCCCTCTTCGGTGTAGAACTTCAGCGCGAAGCCGCGCGGGTCGCGGACCGCGTCGGGCGCACCGAGGTTGCCCGCCACCGTCGAGAAGCGCAGGAACGTCTCCGTCTGCTTGCCGACACCGGTGAGGAAGTCCGCCCGCGTGTACTGCGACATGTCCTTCGTGAGCGTGAAGGTGCCGTAGGCCCCGGCGCCGCGCGCGTGCACCACGCGCTCCGGAATGCGCTCACGGTTGAAGTGCGCCAGCTTCTCCAGCAGGAGCTGGTCCTGGATCAATGTGGGGCCGCCGGGCCCGGCGGTCTGGCTCTGCTGGTTGTCGGCGACCGGGGCACCGGACTCCGTCGTCAGCGGGCCGGTGGCCCTCTCCTGCACCGTCACGTCGTGCTCCTCCTGCTTCATGCCTGTGCTGAGCTGACCTCCGACCCTACATTGGACATTGTCTAAGTCAAGAAGGTGACTACTTCCATACGGGTTCTTTTCCCGGACCCCGGCACTGCTAGGCTTTACGCATGAGTGACCTGCTGGAGCGGCTCCGGGACCGTGGCTGGCGGCTCACCGCGCAGCGGCGAGTCGTCGCCGAGGTGCTCGACGGCGACCACGTGCATTACACGGCGGACGAGGTGCATGCCCGCGCTTCCGAGCGCCTGCCCGAGATCGCGCGTGCCACCGTCTACAACACGCTGAGTGAGCTCGTCTCCATCGGAGAGGTGATCGAAGTCAGCACCGACGGGCGTGCGAAGCGGTACGACCCCAACGCCCGGCACACGCACCAGCACCTCGTCTGCTCGCAGTGCGGCACCATCCGCGACGTGCACCCGTCAGGCGACCCGCTCGCCAACCTCCCCGAGACCGAGCGTTACGGCTTCACCATCGCGGACGCCACGATCACCTACCGGGGCACGTGCCCCCAGTGCACTTCCGCCTGAGCGCCGCGCCACGCATTCCACAGAACCCGCGTCACCTCCGCCGAGGTCGCGGGCGTTCTGCTCGAGTGCGCCCGCCGGCGTACGGCGTCCGCACCGGTGATCGCCACCTGCGCGGTGAAGGCCCCCGTGAGCGCCATCACGCGGACATGACGAAGGGCCCGGATCTCTGAGGATCCGGGCCCTTCATCTTCAGTAGCGGGGACAGGATTTGAACCTGCGACCTCTGGGTTATGAGCCCAGCGAGCTACCGAGCTGCTCCACCCCGCGCCGTTGTGCCGTAACTCTAACCCTGCTGCGACGACCAGCGCAAATCGCTTTCCCTACGCCCCCGACGTACCCGGGCGGCCCCGCGCACAAGGCGCAGGACCGCCCGGTCAGGCGGACAGATCCGACCGCAGCGCGTCACGCAGCTTGGCCGCACGCTCGGCCACCTCGGCCGGACCCAGCTCGACCGCCTGCGCGCACCAGTACTGCCCCTGCTCCAACTCGCCCCGCCGGGCACTCAGGAGCGCGAGACGGAGAGCGGCGCGTCCATGTCCCGCCTCGGCCGCCCGCGTCCACCACAGCGCAGCCTCCGGCTCACTGCCCTCGCGGGCCAGCAACAGGCCCAGGTTGAACGCCCCGTTGGGGCTTCCGGCCTCCGCCGCGGCGCGGTACCAGCGGGCGGCGTCGACGATCTCGCCGCGAGCCGCCGCGCACATGCCGAGCCGTACCTGAGCACGACGGTGGCCCTGCTCGGCTGCCCGCTCGTACCACTCCTCGTACTCCGGACGGCTGTTGAGCAGGTCGGTCGCACCGGCAGCGTCCTCCTGCGGCCTCCGGCGCTCGAGAAGCACACCGAGCCGGAAGGCGCCCTCGACGCTTCCACCGCCCGCAGCGCAGCGCAGCTGCCGCTCGGCGCCGTGCTCGTCGCCCTCGCGCATCAACGCGATGCCGACCTGCAGGGCAGCCTCGGCGTGACCTGCCGCGGCCGCCCTCGCGTACCAGACGCGTGCAGTGCGGTGGTCGCCGCGGCCCACGTGCAGGATGCCGAGGTTGAAGGCGGCGTCGATGCTGCCTGCCTCGGCCGCCTTGGAGAACCACGGCTCGGCACCGTCCGCGTCGCCGCGCTGCAGAAGCAGCACGGCGAGGGCGTTGGCGGCTTCGCGGTGACCCGCGTAGGCGGCACGGCGATACCACTGCTCGGCCTGTGCCGTACGGCCCTGCGCCGCACACAGCAGTCCGAGATTGAACGCGCCGTTGTCGCAGCCGGCTTCGAGAGCCACCCGGTACCAGCGTTCGGCGGCCTGGCGCTCACCGCGGTCGGCGTGCAGGGCACCAAGGGCGTTGGCGGCGTTTCCGTCACCGTCCTCCGCGGCCCTGCGCCACCAGACGGCCGCGCTCTCCTCGTCGCCCGCGTCGCGCAGCAGGAAGCCCAGCGCACACGCTGCCCGCGGCTCACCGTCCTTGGCGGACGTGAGATACCAGCGGCCGGCCTCCTTCAGCTCACCACGGCGCTCCAGGATCGCGCCGAGCCGCAGAGCGGCACGACGGTGACCGCGCGCGGCCGCCTGCCGGTACCACTGCTCCGCTTCCCCGCCGGCCTTGTCCGCGGCCTGTTCGCCCTCCTCCCCCTCGGCGGCCGGCACGGACGTTCGTGCGCTGACGATCTGAGCCAGGCGGTACGCGGCTTCTCTGTGCCCCTGCTCCGCGGCAGCACGGAACCACTTCTCGGCGCCGTCCTCACCGCGGTGCTCGAGGAGATCCGCGAGGGCGTAGGCGCCCAGCGGGTGGCCGCACTCCGCGGAGTGCAGCAGCCAGTAGTGCGCCGCGGGTTCGTCCCCGCGCTCACGGTGGTGCCTTCCCAGCGCGTGCGCCGCAGCAGCCGATCCGGCCACGGCGGCCACACGCCACCAGCCGGCAGCCTCCTCGGCGTAGCCGCGCTGGTGGAGCAGAACCCCCAGATTGTTCGCTGCGGCGCGGTCACCGGCAGAGGTGGCCGCACGCAGAGGCGCTTCGGCTCCGTCCAGGTCGCCGCGGCGCAGCAGTTGAGCCCCGAGGACGCTCATCGCTGCGGCGCCTTCGGTGTCGTTGTCAATACCAGTCCGGCTCGCGCCGGTCCTCGGTGGACCGTCGAGCCTCACCTTGTCCCCCATAAGCACCATCGTCGCACCACCCGCAACCCACGTACACCTGGAATACCACCACCAAGTGAGGTCACTTCAGAGGTTTGTCGACTTCCCGACAGAGAGACACCTCAAACCGCTTGCCACGAAAGGGTGTTGGGCGCTCGGCGTGTGGACAGAACGAAGGGCCCGGATCCTTGAGGATCCGGGCCCTTCATCTTCAGTAGCGGGGACAGGATTTGAACCTGCGACCTCTGGGTTATGAGCCCAGCGAGCTACCGAGCTGCTCCACCCCGCGCCGTTGTGATGACAACTCTACACCACGGCGCGGGGTGCTCCGCACACGGCAGTCCGGCCCCGGACCGGGGCCGGCAACGGCCCCGACTACTCCTTCTCTGCTTCCTCTTCGGCGTTGCGCGCGTCCTCGAGGGCGGCCTCGAGGTCGTCCTGCGCCTTGCCGTACTCCTTCCAGTCGCCCTTCTCGAGAGCGCGCTGGCCGTCGTCGTACGCCTCCTGCGCCTTCTGCAACGCTTCCTGAACGGTCGCGTCACCGGACGCCGGCGGTTCCTCCGGCGGCTGGTCGGGTTCCTCACCCTCGTCCGCGTCGCCCTTGGCGTCGAAGACCTTGTCGAGGGCCTGGCCCAACGTGTTCTCGAATGCGATGCGTTCGCCGTAGGTGACGAGAACCTTCCTCATCCGCGGGTAGTTGGTGCCCGCACCGCGCACGTACACAGGCTCGATATAGAGCAGGCCGCCCTCCAGAGGCACCGTCAGGAGGTTGCCGTACTCGATCTCGGAGTCACCCCGTTTGAGGAGGTTGAGCGACTCGGCGATCGCCGGATCGGAGTTGAACTTGCTCTGCACCTGCGAGGGGCCGGAGACAGTCGTGTTCGACGGCAGCCTCAGCATCTTGATCTTGCCGTACCCCGAGCTGCGGGGATCGGCGTCGATGGCCATGAACGCGCCGAGCGTCTCCCGCTTGTTGGGGTTGAAGGTCGTCGTCAGCGAGAACGTCTGCTTCTTCTCGTCGGGCATCTGCAGACTCAGGTAGTACGGCGGGACCGCGTTGCCCTTGTGCGTCGGGTCGTCAGGAATCTGCCAGCGCTCACTGCCGCTGTAGAACTGCGACGGGGACGTGACGTGATAGCGGGTCAGCAACTCGCGCTGCACCTTGAACAGGTCCTGCGGATAACGCAGGTGGTCCATCAGGTCGCCGCCGATCTTGCTCTTCGGCTTGACCGTGTCCGGGAACGCCTTCATCCAGGTCTTCAGCACCGGGTCCTTCTTGTCCCACTGGTACATGTCGACCTTGCCGGAGTACGCGTCCACCGTCGCCTTGACGGAGTTGCGGATGTAGTTCACCCGGTTCTGCCGTGCGACCACCGCACGCTGGCCGTCCCTGGTGAGCGAGTCGGCGGTCGTGTCTCCCAGCGTCGTACGCGAGGAGTACGGGTAGCCGTCCGAGGTCGTGTAGGCGTCCACGATCCACTTGATCCGGCCGTCGACGACCGCCGGGTACGGGTCTCCGTCGATCGTCAGCCAGGGCGCGACGGCCTCTATCCGCTCCTTGGGCGTCCGGTTGTAGAGGATCCGGGAGCCTTCACCGATCGCTCCGGAGTAGAGGATCTGCGGCTCGTTGAAGCTCACGGCGTACGCGGCGCGGTTGACCGGGTTGGACAGGTTCACACCGCTCTTGCCGGTGTAGGTGTAGGTCTTCTCGCCCTCGTCGTCCGCGTAGTCGAGTTCCTTCTGCGGACCGCCCACGATCGAGTACTGGTTGGTCTTCTCGCCGTAGTAGATGCGTCCCTGGTACTTGCCCAGACTGCCCTTGGGCGGAAGGTCCTGCTCGGTGAAGGCCGGCGCACCGTCCTTGTCCACCGTGGTGCCCTTGGCGGCGACCATTCCGTAGCCGTGGGTGTACTTGAAGTGCTCGTTGATCCAGTTCTTCTCCGGGATGCCCTCGGTGTTGATCTCCCGGAGACCGACGACGGTGTCCTGCTCCTTGCCGTCCTCGGTCTTGTAGCGGTCGACGTCGAGCGTCGCGGGGAACTGGTAGTAGCCGCGGACCTGCTGCTTCTGCTGGAAGGTCGGCGAGACCACGTTCGGGTCGAGGAGGCGCGTGCTCGCGGTGTCGTCGGCGGCCTGGCGCAGCTCCTCCTTGCCCTTCTTGCTCGTCCCCGAATAGTCGCTGACCTGCGAATCGTTGATGTCGTAGGCGTCGCGCGTCGCTTTGATGTTCTTCTCGATGTACGGCGTCTCTTTGGCCTGCTCGTTCGGCTGCACCTGGAACTTCTGCACTATCGCCGGGTAGAGGCCGCCGATCAGGATGGCCGAGAGCACCATCAGGCCGAAGCCGATGACCGGCAGCTGCCAGGTACGGCGCCAGATGGTGGCGAAGAAGAGCAGTGCGCAGATGATGGCGATGCAGAAGAGGATCGTCTTCGCCGGCAGGTAGGCGTTGGCGTCGACGTACTTCAGGCCGGTCCAGTTGTCGGTCGCCTTGAAGTCGCCGGACTTCACGGCCAGCCCGTAACGGTCCAGCCAGTACGCGACGGCCTTGAGAGCGACGAAGAAGCCCAGCAGCACGGACAGATGCCCGGTTGCCTGCGCGGTCGCCCGGGCGCCCGGAGTGGTGATGCGGAGCCCGCCGTAGAGGTAGTGCACGAGTGCGGCGGCGATCAGCGACAGCACGACCGCTGCGAAGCCGAAGCTGAGCAGGAAGCGGTACCAGGGCAGGTCGAAGGCGTAGAACGAGATGTCCTTGCCGAAATGCGCATCCGTCTTGCCGAACGCGACGCCGTTGACCCACATCAGCCACGTGCGCCACTGTCCGGCGGCCGACGCCCCGGCGATCAGCCCGACGAGCGCCGTGACGCCCAGCAGCACCCACTTCTTGTAGGGGGCGATGCTCATGCGGTACCGGTCGAGGCTCTGCTGCTCCAGCGACATGGCGCTGAGCGGCGGACGCAGCCTGTGCGCGAGCCAGATGTTGAGTCCGACAGCCGTGGACATCAGCAGACCGAAGAAGGCGAACATGCCGACCTTGGTCCACAGGGTCTTGGTGAAGACCGAGCTGTACTGCACCGAGCGATACCAGAGCCAGTCGGTCCAGAACCCGGCGAACATGACGAACAGCATGGCCAGCACCGCGAGCACGCCCACTGTCATCAGCAGCGTACGGGCACGCCGGGACGGGCGGCCCACTCTGATCCGTGGCCCTGAGGGACCGCCTGAGCCCCGGTCCGGCATCTGGAAAGCCAAGGTGCGCACCTCGAAGATCGCAGTGAATGAGGACGGGCCCGCATAGTAGGCCCACTCATGCAACTTAACGAACCTTTACCCAGTTCCCGATCCCGGGGTGGAAGGCGGCACGATATAGGGATGGACAACCTTTCAACCGACGGCACGCCCCTGGCCTCCAACCCGCTCACCCAGGCGGTGCTGGAGCTCGACGAGTACGCGGCGGGCCTCGGCTGGGACCAGCCCAGCCGCCTCTTCGCCCTGGTCGACACCGCTCAGCTGCGCGAAGAGGAACCCGAACTGGCCGGACAGCTCGGCTTCGACGACACCGGCAGGCCGGGCACATCGCTCACGCCGGTGGAACAGGACGAACTCCCCACGGGAGCCCCGCTCGACGAGTTCCTGGCGACCATCGCCTGGCCTGACTCCGTGGCGGGCTGCGCGATGACAGTGGAACGGCTGATGCTGCCGCAGTCCGCCGAGGACGCCATCCCCGAGGAACTGCAGAGCGAGGGGGCCGAGGACCAGCTCACGCGGTGGGTCGCCGAGCATCCCGAGCGGCAGGAGGTCCGTATGACGGTTGCGGTGCTCCGCGACGGCACACGGGAGTCGGCTCTGCGGCTGCGGGAGAAGGACGCCTCGACAGAGGTGCTCACGGGAGCCGGCCTGGTCCCCGGGCTTGCGGAGGCACTGGCGGCGACGTTCGAGGAGTGACTGCGGTCGCGGAGTCGCACGGGCACTCACTGCGCGTGGACGGGCAGTGAGTGCAGCCCGAGCACGGGGGCCGAGGCACGCACCGGACCGGGGCACGGGAACGTGCACGGAGTACGCATGAGCGGGGGCCCTGGGCTTCGTCCGGGGGCCGCGCTCCCACAGGGGGAGCGCGCAGAAGGGCGCAGCCGTCAGCTCGCCTTGCACTTCGGAAGCGCGGCGGTGTCGTCCTTGCGGATCTTCGTCAGAGCGTCCATGGCGTCGCCGATCGTGCCGGTCTTGACCAAGGTGAGGCCCGCGGGCCTGTCCTTGGCCGCCGAGGGACAATTGTCCTCGGGGGTCAGGAAGAACTTGGCGCCTTTGGCCCGGGCGGCCACCGTCTTCATCTGGATGCCGCCGATGGCCCCGACCTTGCCCTTGTCGTCGATCGTGCCTGTACCTGCGACGAACGAGCCGCCCGTCAAATCTTCGCGGGTCAGCTTGTCGACGATGCCGAGCGAGAACATCAGTCCGGCGCTCGGGCCGCCGACGTCGGCGAGCTTGATGTCGATGTCGAAGGGGAAGGCGTGCCCGATCGCGGGCTGAATGCCGACTATGGCCCGTCCGTCGTCCTCGGCCTTCTTCGTGCCGACGGTTATCCGGGTCTCGTCACGCGAGGACAGCTTCTTCCCGGCCTTCTCCGCGGCCTCGGCCTTGGCCGCCGGAACGATGGTGAAACGGACCTCGTCCCCCGGCTTGCGCTTGGTGATGACCGACGCCACGTCCTTGGGGGCCGTCACCTTCTTGCCGTCGACAGCGCGGATGACATCCCCGGCGTGCAGCTTGCCCTGCGAGGCCCCGCCCTTGACCACGGAACCGACGATGACGTACGAGGGCACCTTGATCTTGAGTTCCCTGAGCGCCGAGACCTTCGCGCTCTCCTGGGAGGCGCTGAACTCCTCGGCGTTCTCCTCGTCGACCTCCTTGGCCGACTTGTCCTCCGGGTAGAGCGTCGAATGCGGTACGACCGCACTGTCGTGCTGGAGCCAGCCGCTGACCGCCTCCGCCAGGTTCATCCGGTAGTCGGCGCCCGTGACGCGGACCGTCGTCATGTTCAGATGGCCCGACGTCTCGTACGTCTTGCGGTCCTTGATGTTGAGCACCGGTTCACCGTCGTGCTCACCGAGCGTATTGACAGTGGGGCCCGGCGACATCTCTGCGTAAGGGACCTTGATCAGCACCCCTGCACAGAGCAGACCTATCAGCAGCAGCGTGGATGCGAGCATCGTCGCGGTGCGGCGTGGCATGGCACGACAGTACGGGATCGCACAGTCATTCGGCTGTCCGGGCCGGTCTGTCCGGCGTCGGACGGGACCCCTGCCCAAACGTTTCCGTGGCGGAATCGCGCCCCGCCGAATGTCCGGCTTCTTCGTCCCGTGAACGCTCCATGGCGGCGCGGAAACGCTCGTAACCAGCGACTCCCGCCGAGTCCGGCATGCCGGTACGGCGCCGGCTCGCCCAGCTGCTCCACACGCCGGCAGCGACAGCCGCAAGAATCGGAATCAGCAACCACGAGAGTGCTGCCACGAAGACCTCCCGACCCCTTGTGAACACGTCGCCCGACGGACATCAGCCGAGCACAACGGCCGATGAGCAGATTAACTCTCGGCAGGACAACGCTCTTTCGCGGGGCCCGGTTACGCAAGCGGAACATGCCCTGCGCGGGGTCTCCTTCGCCTGCCACGGTGACGGCTGTACGCCATACCGCCCACCCGGGTTCCGGAACGACAGCGCTACGCGCCGACCCTCCCACCCGTCACCCAGCCACCCCGAATGGACAGCGCTACGCGCCGACCCATTCTTCTGTGCCGTCCGAGAAAGTCTGGTGTTTCCAGATCGGGACCTCGTGCTTGAGGTTGTCGATGAGGCGGCGGCACGCGTCGAACGCCTCGCCGCGGTGAGGGCAGGAGACCGCCACGACGACTGCGAGGTCCCCCACCTCCAACTCGCCCACCCGATGCACGGCTGCGAGCGCTCGCACAGGGAAATCGGCGGCCACCTTCTCCGCGACCCGGCGCAGCTCGGCTTCGGCGGTCGGATGCGACGAATACCCCAGACGAGTGACGTCCTCGCCACCGTCATGGTCGCGGACCGTCCCCACGAAGAGTGCGGTGCCTCCCGAGGACGCGTCGCCCACGGCAGCGAAAACCTCGTCCACGGAGAGGGGGGTCTCCCGGATACCGAGCAACCGGATCGGGTCCGCCGCCGCCTGTTCACCGGGGTGATCGAACTTCTGCGCCATGCCTTCATGCTGCCCTACGCCTCACACCAGCGGAACCGGGTGCAGCCGCGCGGCCGGGGCCGTCCCCCTCTGCGTACCCGCACCGGCAGGGCACCGTCGCGCGAGGTGCGGCAGGCTGCGGCGGCCGGCGAGCGGGCGCGTCGCGCGCCTACAGCCCGCGACGCTTGCGCGCCCTGCGCACGAGAGCGGCCGTGCCCAGCAGAGCGACTGTCGCGCCCGCACCCGCTGCGGTGGCCGCCTCTGTACGTCCCAGCCGGCGTCCGGCGAGGGTGTGGCGTCCGGCGACTTCCTCCAGCAGCTCCGCCAGCACCTCTTCGTTCGTCCAGCGAGGCCGCCAGCCCGCGTCGTGCAGTCGTGATCCGGACACGACCCAGGGGTGCATGGTGTACGCCAGATCGCCCGCAGGTGAGGGCGTCAGCCCCAGCCGGTGCAGTCGGGAAGCCGCGCCCAGAGCGACCGCCGAGGGCAGCTCCATGCGCCGGATCCCGGTCAGCTCCTCGACCTCCTCCTGCTCCAGCCACCCGTCGCAGCCGACGGCGAACTCGCCGTCGACCTTCTCCAGCACCGCGTACTCCAGGGCACCGACGAGGTCGTCGACGTGGCAGAACTGCCAGCAGGGACGGGAGTCGGCGACCACCAGCAGCCGCGGTGATTCGAAGTAGCGGGTCAGGGCGGTGTCCATGCCCGCACCCACGAGCACCGAGGGGCGTACGACGGTCACGTTGAGTCCGGGGTGCGCCCGGGGGGCACGGCGGGCGAGCCGTTCGATCTCCAGAAGATCGCCGACGGCGGTCGCCTCGGCGGTGGCGCGCAGTTCGGCGTCCTCGCTGAGCGGTACGTCGTTGTCGGGAAGGGCGCCGTAGACCATCGTCGACGTGCACAGCACGACACGTCGCACACCTGCTGCCGCCGCTGCCGTGAGCACCGTCTGCGTGCCGCGCACGTTGAGTGCGGTCCGGGCGGTGGGGTCGGTCTCCAGATCGAGATCGAGGGCGAGATGGACGACGACGTCCACCGGGTCCCCGTCGTTGCGGAGGCGGTCGGCGATGGCGGGGTCGCGGACGTCCAGCGTGTGCCACTGCGCCTCGCTGACCTCACCTCGGCGTTCGTCGAGGGCGATGACGCGCTTGATCTCCTCCGAAGCGGCAAGCCGCTCCGTCAGCAGCGCCCCGACCCCCGAGGCGGCGCCCGTCACGGCGACGGTTGGGGTTCGCGCTGCGCGAACGTTGCTCTCGGAGGAACTCACCGGTCGTCTCCAGCGGTTGTTTCTGGTAGGAGGTGCGCAGGCTCCATCCTGCCTGACGGGTGTCTAGGCTGGAGGTGGAGCCGACGAGATCCGTGCAGAATCGCGTATATCCCGATTGGTCCCCTTCGGCCAGCCGGTCCAGTCCAACGTAGTCCACCAGCTCGTTCCTGCGAGCCAACGTCAGCGCACCGTCCGGCGAGATCTGCAGGACATTGCACGCACCAGACCCACGAGACAGAGCCGAGGAAACCCGTGAGTGACTTCCCATTCGGATTCGGCGTACCTCCCGAGGAGCCCGAAGACGGGGACGAGGGCAAGAAGAAGGGTGAGGGCGCCGGCCAGGGTGGCCAAGGTGGTCAGAGCGGTCAGGGCGGCGGCCAGGGCGGCCGCGGCGGGGCCCCCGGGCCCTTCGGGTTCGGCGGGGTCCCGGGTGGATCCGGCGCCGACAACCCGCTTGCAGCGATGTTCGGTTCGCTCGGCGGCGGTCAGGGCGGCATGGACCCCAACGACCTCGGTGCCGCCTTCCAGAAACTCGGCCAGATGCTCTCCTACGAGGGCGGCCCGGTGAACTGGGAGATGGCCAAGGACATCGCCCGGCAGACCGTCGCAGCCGGGCCGCCCGGCCATGACGCTCTTCCGGAGGGTTCGGAGAAGGCCACGAAGGACGCCAGCATCGGCCCGAGCGACCGCGCCGCGGTCGAGGAAGCCGTCCGGCTGGCAGACCTGTGGCTGGACGGTGCGACGTCCCTGCCGTCCGGCTCCGGCACCGCGGAGGCGTGGAGCCGTGCCGAGTGGGTCGAGCTGACGCTCCCCGTGTGGAAGGACCTGGTCGACCCGGTCGCCGAGCGCGTCGGTGCGGCCATGGGGGACGTGCTGCCCGAAGAGATGCAGGCCATGGCCGGTCCGCTGCTCGGGATGATGCGCTCCATGGGCGGCGCGATGTTCGGTACGCAGATCGGTCAGGCCCTGGGCGTACTCGCGGGCGAGGTGGTCGGCTCGTCCGACATCGGACTGCCGCTGGGCCCGCCCGGAAAGGCCGCGCTGCTGCCGGGGAACATGTCCGTGCTCGGTGAGGGGCTCGGCGTCCCGCAGGATGAAGTCCGGCTGTATCTCGCGCTCCGTGAAGCCGCCCATCAGCGGCTCTTCGCCCACGTGCCGTGGCTGCGGTCGCATCTCTTCGGAGCAGTCGAGGGGTACGCCCGGGGCATCAAGGTCGACACCTCCAAGCTCGAGGACGTGGTCGGCCAGTTCGACCCGCAGCGGCCCGAGGAACTGCAGGAAGCACTCCAGCAGGGCATGTTCCAGCCTGAGGACACACCGGAGCAGCAGGCCGCGAAGGCACGGCTGGAGACGGCTCTCGCCCTGGTGGAGGGCTGGGTGGACGCGGTGGTTCACGCGGCCGCCGAGCCTCACCTGCCGTCGGCTTCAGCTCTCCGGGAGACGCTGCGCAGGCGCCGGGCCTCGGGCGGGCCCGCGGAGCAGACGTTCGCCACCCTGATCGGGCTGGAGCTGCGTCCCCGCAGGCTCCGCGACGCGTCCCGGCTGTGGGCCTCGCTGACGGACGCCAGGGGCGTGGACGGACGCGACGGGCTGTGGGCCCACCCCGACATGCTGCCCACCGCGGCCGACCTGGACGATCCGGACGGCTTCGTGCACAGCGAGAACGCCGACTTCTCCGAACTGGACAAGATGCTGGGGGACGCCGCCGAGGGGGCCGGCAGCGGCAAGAGCTCCGCGAGCGAAGACTCCGGCGCGAGCGGCGGCGAGGGCAACGGCGACGACGACACCGACACCGACGGGAAGAAGTGAACCTGCTCGAGGACGCCGCGCGGACACTGACTCGATGGCCTGCCCCCGACGAGGGCCAGGAGCGCTTGCGCGGCGACTACGTCCGTCATCTGCGGTCCCACCCGGACGGCATGTGGAAGGCGTGCAAGGACGGCCACATCACGGCCAGTGCCCTTGTGATCGATCCGGGAGGGGCCCGCGTCCTGCTGACGCTGCACCGCAAGTTGCGGATGTGGCTCCAGATGGGCGGGCACTGCGAGCCGGAGGACGCAACGCTCGAGGAGGCCGCCCTGCGGGAGGCCTCGGAGGAGTCGGGCATCGGCGGTCTGACGCTGATGCCGGGCGGGCCGGTGCGGCTCGACCGGCATCAGACGCCGTGCGCCTGGCACTTGGACGTCCAGTACGCGGCGCTGGCGCCTGCGGGCTCGCTGGAGCAGGTGAGCGAGGAGTCGCTGGAGCTGCGCTGGTTCGGCTACGACGAAGTCGCGGCTGTTGCCGACGAGTCGGTGGTCCGGCTCACGGAGCACGTACGCGCCATGGTCGGGAACAGGGCGGACTGAGCCCGGCTGTGCTGGGCTGAACCAGCACAGCCGGGATGCCCGGTCTCGTTTGGGGGGGGGCCGGTCTCCTAAGGGACTCGGTCTCCCCACAGGACCCCGGATCGTCGGCCTGCTCAGTTGGTGAAGATGTTTCCCTGGTTCTGGCCGGCCGCTCCGTGCGGGCCCATGCCGTACTGCGCGCGGAGTCCCTGGCCGACCACGGCATTCTGGGGAGGGAGCAGTTCGCTCGGCTGGACGAGGGCGTACCCCTGGCCCATGAAGCTCAACTCCCAGCCCTCGCCGGTGTTTCCGCGGCGACGCCACACCTGGGAAGCGCTGGTCTGCGCCTGCATCTGTACGCGCAGGGAGCTCGACCAGGCGACGACCGCGTCGGCATCCGCGTTCGAGTAGGCGTCCGGCGAGACGCGCATCATCAGGGGCAGGCCGGAGGTCATCAGCGCGACCTTGCCCTGCCCCGTGATGTTGAGGTTGTACTTGCCGGACCCGGAGACACCGAACTGGCTGTCGACCGCGATGACTTCCCAGTGCAGGTGGGAGTCGAGGGCGAGGACGTAGGCGCTGTCGACGGTCAGGCCGTCGCGTTCGACGTCGACCACGTGCACGTGCTGGGCGAGGTTGGCGAGATAGACGGTTCCCTGCCCGGAACAGCGCATCAGGTCGAGGCCTTCGCCCGTCCTCGCTCTCGCGCGCCGCTGCTGAGGCGTCTGGTACTCCCCGTCGAACTCCAGCATTCCCTGGTAGGCGACCATGCTGCCCTTGCGGGCGAGCACGTCCTCATGGCCGGTGAGGGAGACGCGCAGCAGCTTCGGGTTCTGCAGTGTGTAGCGGTCCTGGCTCTGGACCTCGGTGTAGCCGAAAAGCGGGCTCTGCATGATCCTTCGTCCTCCCCCGTCAGCCTCGTGCCCGCAGGCGGTCGGCGCTGTCCTCGCTCGGTTGTACGACGACGAATCCCTGGCCGGAGAAGCCCAGTTGGTAGGCCTCACCGCTGCCCCGCCCGATCATCGAGGACGCCTTGAAGCTGCGCTTCCCCTTCATCTTCAGATGCGTCGACCAGGCCACGAGGGCGTCGGGGTCCACGGACGTCTCGTCCTCGCCGCGGCCGCAGTCGACGACGACGGGCTGGCCACGGGTGGTCAGAGCCACCCAGCCGGTGCCGGAGACCGCCACGTTGAAGAGGCCCTGGCCTGCGAACTTCGCCATGCCCTTCACCCGTTGCACTCCCCATTCGAGATGGGCGTCGAAGGCGAGAAGGTTCGTGCCGTTGACGGAGATGCTCTCGTCGTTGAGGTTCAGGACGACGACGTTCGCACCGTAGTCGGCCAGGTAGAGCAGGCCGTCGCCGTGGCAGCGCATGAGCGGCGCACCTTCGCCGGTGAGCCACTGGGAGGCCCGCTGACGCACCGCCGGCGGGTTGGGCTCGTACTGCACGAAGCCCTCGTAGGCGATCATCGAACCGACGCGGGCGAAGAGATCGTGGCCGCTCTGCATGACGACCTTGAGCATGTGCGGCCCGTGGTTCTCCATTCGGGCGACGGGCTGGGACGGGGCGTAGCCCGCGATGAGCTGCTGATCCATGACGGGCTCCTCACACCTCGTAGGGCTGGACGACGATGAAGTTTCCGGGCGCACCGCGGAACTGGAGGTTCACTGTCTCGCCGCTGTGCCCGGGATAGGCCTGACGGCGAAGCCGGACCTGGCTGGAGACGATGACCTGGGCCGCCGCGGACCAGGCGACGACGGCATCGGCGTCGGCGAAGGTGGTGGGGGTGACCGGAAGGACCACAGGCGGGCCTTGAGTGGTGACGACGACGGTGCCCGTGCCCTGGAAGACCATCGTGAAGAGCGCGCCGCCGGGGATGCCGTGGCCCTCGATCCTGCGCACCTCGTACTGAAGACCCTCGTCGAACGCGAGGACGTGGTCCGCCGAGACGCAGATCGAGTCTCCCTGCAACTCGATCGGGTGGAGAGTCGCGGCCTCCTCCGCGAAGAAGACCTGGCCCCCGCCGGTGCAGCGCATCAGCTGCATCTCCTGGCCGGTGGCGTTGCCGACGATCCGGCCGCGGAAGCCCGCCCCCTTGTAGCTGAAGTCGACCTTCCCCTGATAGAGGACCATGCTGCCCTGGCGGGCGAGGACGGGCTGGCCGTCGATACCGAGATCGACGCGGGTCAGCTGCTCGTTCTGCAGCGTCCAGCGCTGGCCCGTGGGGGCCTCGCGGTACTTGTCGAGCGTGACGCCCATGCCGGCGGCGGGTCCCTGGGGTATCTGCGGGGCCTGAGCGGCGAAGGGGGCCTGGGGTGCCTGGGGCGCCTGCGGGGCGAACGGAGCCTGTGGCGCGTGTGGTGCTTGAGGCGCCTGCGGAGGGCTGTACGTCTGCGCAGGGGGAGCCTGTTGCGGGGGCGGTCCCGGCGGGCCGGGAGGCGCCGGCTGGACGGGCGGGGCCTGTCCGGGGGAGAAGGCGTCGGGGGCGGCGATCGTCGGAGCGGAGGCGTGTGCCGCCGTCCCCGGAGCCGGAGCTCCCTGCGCGGCTGCCGGTTGTGGTGCACCGAAGGTCGGAGCCTGCTGCGGTGGGGCGCTCGCGGCGGGTGGAGTGCTCGCGGCCGGAGCGGGCGCGCCGTCACCCGCGCCTGCCGGTGGCGCGAAGCCCGGTGCCTGCGTGGCACCTCCCGGAGGCGCGAAACCCGGAGCCTGAGCGGGTTCTGCCGCTGCCTGCTCCTCTTCTTCCAGGACCTCGCCGCCGAAGTTGCGCAGCAGCGCGTCGAGGCCGCCGTCGAAGCCCTGGCCCACGGCGGCGAACCGCCACTCGTCCTTGAAGTAGAAGTCCCCGAGCATCACGGCGCGTTCGGTACTGAACTCCGAGCCGTCGAACGAATACCGCGCCACCTCTTCACCGCCGGCGACTATCCGGATGTAGCCCGCCCCGGCCTGGGACATCTGGCCGTCACCGTCGAGAGCGGCGGTGAACGAGAGACGCTTGATCTGCGAAGGGATCTTGTCCAGCGTCACCCGGAACGACTCCGTGTCGCCTGCCTGTTCGCCGAGTTGCTGCAGCGACTCCTCCGGCGACTTCGGCTGGTTGAAGAAGATGAAGTACCGGTCGTCGGAGAGCCGTTCGTCGGCGTCGAGCCCGAAGCAGCTGATGTCGAAGGAGAGTCCGGGACCGGCGATCTGCACACCCACGTACAGATCCCGCCCGGCTGTCAGATCACTGATCTTGGCCTTGTGGCCGCGCTGGAATTCCCTGGCCATACGTAACGACCGTCCCCCCGTCCGCAGATGCATGTCGCTGAAAACGTCAGGTTATCCAATGGAACGCGGAGTTCACTCGTCGCGTGCGGCAGGAAGATGGGGAAGCCGGTCGGCGGCGACGACTCCCTCCAGAAAGCCACGCGCCCGCTCCGTACGCGGATAGACGTCCAGCAACTGCCAGAACCGCGGGCCGTGTCCGGGCACGAGAAGGTGTGCGAGTTCGTGCAGGAGGACGTAGTCGACGACGTATTCAGGCATGCCGCGCAGACGGTGCGAGAGCCGGATGCTGCCCTCTGCGGGCGTGCAGGAACCCCATCGGGTGTTCTGATTGGTGACCCAGCGCACAGACGCGGGCTGCGCGCGGCCCTCCAGATACTGTTCGGAGAGCTGGGCGGCGCGTGCGGCCAGCTCACTGTCCCCCAGAAGGCGCTTGCTCTCCTGGGCCGCCAGCTTGTCGAGCATGACACCGACCCAGCGCTGTTCCTCGTCCGGAGACATCCGGGCAGGGATCATCACGACGGTGCGGTCACCCTCGCGATAGGCGGAGACCGTACGTCTGCGGCGCGCGCTGCGACGCACTTCGACCGCCTGCTGGCTGGTGCTGTTCAGCGGGTCGGCGGGCACGCATCGACGTTACCCGCTGACACTGACGGAAGTCCCACCTCCGGTCGGGTTCGAGGCATTTACCCCGATACGCACTCGCTTCATACGACTACTTCCCGAGCCTGTGGATAACTTCCGGCGGCCTCTGGTCCCGTAACCGCATTCTGTCCCCGGCGGCAGAGAGCCAGGACTGGACGGCACAGCACGGAACGGGAAACGCATGCATCCGATGATCAAGCCCGCACTGCGGCGGGCCTGGCGTGACAGGCAGACGGTGCAGTACGGCGCGGCGCCTGCACACGCCGTACTGCTGGGGCCGGTGGACGACACGACCGCGGGCTTCATGGAGCTGATGGACGGGACGCGAAGTCTCGTCCAGCTGCGGGAAGAGGCCGCCCGGCTTGGCCTCTCCCCCACGACGGCGGACCGGCTGGTGGAGAGGCTCTCCTCGGCCGGAGTGCTCGACGACGCCACCGCGGACCGGCAGGCCGCGGCACGTGTGAGCGAGGGCTTGCGGCCCGACCTGGGGTCACTGTCCGTGGTGCACCGGGAGCCGGGCGGTGGGCTGCGCCGACTCGTGGCCCGGAGGGAGAAGTGCGTCCAGGTGCGGGGAGCGGGGCGGGTCGGGGCGCTGGTCGCATCGACGCTGTCAGCTGCCGGGGTGGGCGAGGTCGACGTCGTGGACGGGGGTCACGTGGAACCGTGGGACGCCATGCCGGGCGGCATCGCGGCGGACGCGGTCGGGGAACGCCGTGATGCCGCTGCCCGAAAGGCGGTCAGCAGGGTGAGGCCCTGGCGCTCCCGGGCACGCGCCCGTGTCCGGGGGGCGATCGGCCTGGTGGTGATGACGCCGCGCGACGGCCTGGACGCCTACGCCCCGGATCCGGCGGCCTCGGAAGGGTTCGTCCAGGCAGGGACACCGCATCTGTACGGCGGAGTGGTGGAGAGCACAGGGGTTGTGGGGCCGCTGGTCCTCCCGGGGGTCTCTCCCTGCGCGGGATGCCTCCTGCGTGGACGGGCCGAGCGTGAACCGAGCTGGCCGCTGGTCGTGGGGCAGTGGCGAACGTCGGGGAGACGGCGGGCGGGGGTTCCTGCGTGCGATGTCACGCTGGCGACGATGGTCGCGGGGGCCATCGCCTCCTACGCGCTGAGTCATCTGGACGGCGACGGCGATTGCGCGGCGGGCTACAGGGTGCGCTTCTCCATGCCGCATCTGACCGGTGACACCGAACAGTTCTCAGCTCATCCTGGGTGTCCGTGCGGTGCCGCTTTGGTGACAGCGGAACGCCCACCCTCGGCGGGAGTCCTGGAAGAGGCCACAATGGCCTGATGGCCGCCGTCCTCGGTGCTGTCCGGTAGAGCCGTCTGGAAGTTGGAGGGGCCCATGTCCGATCTCCCCCGCAAGGCAGTCACGCGTACCGCGAAGCTGGCTGCACTGCCTCTGGGGTTCGCAGGCCGCTCCGCCTGGGGACTGGGCAAGCGCATCGGCGGCCTGTCAGCCGATCTGGTGGGCCACGACCTCCAACAGCGAACGGCAGAGCAGCTGTTCAAGGTGCTGGGTGAGCTGAAGGGGGGCGCCATGAAGTTCGGGCAGGCGCTCTCCGTCTTCGAATCGGCGCTTCCGGAGGAGATCGCCGGGCCATACCGGGCGACGCTGACCAAGCTCCAGGAAGCCGCCCCGCCGATGCCGACCCGTACCGTGCACCAGGTGCTCACCGAGCGGATGGGCGAGGACTGGCGGGACCTCTTCGAGGAGTTCGAGGACAAGCCCTCGGCAGCGGCATCGATCGGCCAGGTCCATCGAGGCGTCTGGCATGACGGACGTGAAGTCGCAGTGAAGGTGCAGTATCCAGGCGCCGGTGAGGCACTGATCTCGGATCTCACCCAGCTCGGAAGGTTCGCCCTGCTGCTGGGCCCCCTCATACCAGGGATGGACATCAAGCCCCTGATCTCCGAACTGCGCGACAGGGTCAGCGAAGAGCTTGACTACTGCCTGGAGTCCGAGGCTCAGAGGACCTACGCGGAGGAGTTCGCGGATGATCCGGATGTCGTGATCCCAGACGTGGTGCACCAGTGCGAGCAGGTGCTGGTCACCGAGTGGATGGACGGGGTCCCGCTGGCCGAGGTGATAGCCGAGGGCTCCCAGGACGAACGGGACCGGGCGGGGCAGCTTCTGGCCCGCTTCCTCTGCTCCGGCACAGCTCGTACCGGACTGCTGCACGCCGACCCCCATCCCGGTAACTTCCGGCTGATACCCGGGGACGGGTCGGAGGACGGCACCGGCCAGTGGCGGCTGGGGGTGATGGACTTCGGCACCGTGGACAGGCTTCCGGAGGGGCTGCCGCCCGTGATCGGCACGGCGCTGCGCATGGTCATCGAGGGCGAGGCCGAGGCCGTCTACGAACTTCTGCGCGCGGAAGGGTTCGTCAAGGACTCCATCGAGCTGGAACCGGCCGAAGTACTGGACTACTTGGTCCCCGTCATCGAACCGGCGCGGGCGGAGGCCTTCCGTTTCGACCGGAGCTGGATGCGCGAGCAGGCCGCGCGCATCGCCGATCCGCGCTCGCCCGCCCACCAGTTGGGCAAGCAGCTCAATCTGCCGCCCTCGTATCTGCTCCTGCACCGGGTGACGCTGAGCACTATCGGCGTGCTGTGCCAGCTCGGGGCGTCGGTGCGGATGCGGGAGGAGATGGAAGCCTGGGTACCCGGCTTCGCCGGTGAGGACGGGGACGAGGACCTCCTCCCCACGGAGGGGCAACCTGCGTGATCGGCGGCACCTGCGGGGGTACTGCGCGTCGAGCCGTTGGTGGCCGGCCACCAACGGGCCGAGCTGCTGGATGTCGGGCAGTAGCAGCGGAAGGCGGCGGACTGCTCACCACCAGGACGAATCGAGACGCCCCTCGATGGCTCTGATGTTCTCGCGCGCGCAGTTCTCGCAGAAGTAGCGGGCCTCGCCCTTCTCATGGGAGCTCACCCAGCTCACAGGGACAGGGACCTCCCGGGCGGCCTTTCCGCAACCGGTGCAGGAGGTCTCTCGCGCCTCTCCCGCGTTGCTCTTCTCGTCGTCCATTCTTCGAAAGTTATCGCCGTGCAAAGCCGAGAGCCGGGGCATGACGCCCCGGCTCTCCGCTGATTCACTGCATGACCGCCATGGCGATCGCCCGGCGGGCGCGCATGGAGGCACGTTCGGCGCGGCGCTGAAGGCGACGGGCCGACGTGACGCGCAGGGCCCTGCGTTGCGACTCGGCCTCGTGCAGGCGGTCGTTCATATGGGCTCGGGCCAGGGATTCCGGCATGAGTTGCATTTCTCGGTTCCTGTTCTGACGCGAGGACTTCGCGTCGATTCCGGATCGGTCGGGAGTCTCGGAGGTGGGTGTCATCGTCGGGTCCTGCTTCGGAAGGTGACGCAGCTGCGGATCGCGCGTCATCGGGCGGTCGATCGTGCCGGCGGTCGTCATGCCGTGACCGGGTTCTTACGCGGGCGGCCACGCGGACGCTTCCTGGGAACGACCACGCCCTGGATGAACAGTTCGCCACCCCAGACGCCCCACGGCTCACGGCGGTCCTTTGCGCCGGCGAGGCAGGCCTCGCGCAGCGGGCAGGTCTGGCAGAGCGTCTTCGCGTACTCCACGTCGGCCGGAGCCTCGGCGAAGAAGACCTCGGGGTCGTAGGAACGGCAGGGCACGGTGACGTCGAGGCGCTCGATGGCGTCGTCGAGCTGGGTGAGCGTGATCAGCGGGGCGGGCACAGGGTCCTCCGTGGTGGCGTCAGGCGGCATCAGGTCTGTCGTGGGTGACGGGGTGTGCGTGTCGGGGTGCACTGCCGGAATTCCTCGTCTGTCGATGTCTGTTGTCTTGTCGGCCCGGCTGGTGGCCGGACGGGGGCAAACAGAAGGGCCGCGGATCCCGGTGTGGGTTCCGCGGCCCTGGAAGGTGCCGACCTGATCTTGCCGATCAGGCTGGATCTCTCCAGGGTTCGAGCCCACGGAAGGCCCACATCGGGTTGTGCTTCGGCTTCTCGTTGCGGATGCCTGCATCAGCGGCGGCGAACGTGAGGGCGTAGGTCGCTTCCTGTGCCACTGCTGCCGCTACCGCGACCCCCTTGGCCTGTCGCACGCCGCCGCTGGGAACGACGCGGGACACACCGGTGCCGTTGAGCCGGGAGCCGAGCAGGCATGAGGCGACGACCGAGCGGTCGGTCATCTGGTTGGTGGTGATGAAGCTGATCACTGGGCTCGCCTCCTCTCGGCGACTCGGGGGATCAACCGAAGCAGATCCGCAAACGTGCAGGAGTCAGTACAGCATGGATGGGGTGGGGCGAAAAGCCCCCGCCCTGTCCACGTCCGGAAGGCTATGGTGCTCCGGACAGCGCGCGCAAACTATTTTTCCGCCCTCTCCTGAAAACCTTCCGGAGCAGGTGCAGGACTCCGTCGGAGCAGGGCGCGCGGCCCCGCTGAAGCTGAGGGCCCGGTTCGGGGCCGGGCGGTTCCGCGGGACCCGGCGATCAGGGCACGGACGGTTCATCCTCCGAATCGTCGGTGTTCTCACTGCCCAACTGCTCGCCCGCGCACAGCGCGAGGACATCAGCACCGAACCGCTCCAGCTTGCGTGCCCCCACTCCGGAGATCCGTGCCAGCGCGGCCTCCCCGTCGGGCACCGTCTCCGCGATCGCCAGGAGCGTCTTGTCGGTGAAGACGCAGTACGCGGGCTGCCCCAACTGCTTCGCCTGCTCGGAACGCCACTCGCGCAGCCGCTCGTAGAGCTGCTCGTCGAGGTCGGACGGGCAGTCTTCACACCGCATCAGTTTCATCTCGCCCGGGTCCGTCAGCGAACGTCCGCAGACCCGGCACTGAACAGGTCCGCGGCGCTTGCGCGTCCGGCTGCCCTCGCTCCGCCCACGGTCGACGCCGCCGCGGCCGCCGGCGGTACGTGCGCCCGTCGCGGTCGTTCCGGGGCGCAGCCCGTTGAGGAACCGGCTCGGCCTCCGGCCGCCGCGGCCTCCCGGCGAGCGCGAGAGCGCCCACGAGAGAGTCAGATGGCGACGTGCCCTGGTGACGCCGACGTAGAGCAGACGGCGCTCCTCCTCGACCTGCACGTCCGTCTTGGCGTGGGTGATCGGCATCATGCCCTCCGTCAGCCCGACCAGGAACACCGCGTCCCATTCGAGGCCCTTGGCGGAGTGGAGGGAGGCGAGGGTGACGCCTTCGACCGTCGGGGCGTGCTGGGCGTTGGCCCTCTCGTCCAGTTCCGTCACGAAGTCGCCCAGTGCCGGGGGCTCCTTGCCCGCCGCGGAACGGGCCGCCGTGAGGGACTCGGCCAGCCGGACGAGGGCCGCCAGGGACTCCCAGCGGTCGCGCACAGCTCCGGAGCCGGCCGGGGGGTCCGGAGTCCAGCCGTTGCCGCTGAGGACGGCGCGTACCTGTGAGGGAAGGTCCACGGCGCCGTCGAGGAGGGTGTCGTTCTCCCCGAAACGTGCGGCGCTGCGCAGCGCCACGCCTGCCTCACGGACCTCCGGACGCTCGAAGAACCGCTCGGCGCCCCGGAGTTGGTACGGCACATCGGCGTCGACCAGTGCCTGCTCGTAGATCTCCGACTGGGCGTTGATGCGGTAGAGCACGGCGATCTCGCTGGCCGGAACACCCGAGTCGATCAGCTCGCGGATGCGTTTGGCGGTGCCCTCGGCCTCGGACGGCTCGTCCGCGTACTCCACGTACGCCGGTTCGGGGCCGGCCTCCCGCTGCGAGACCAGCTCCAGGCGGTGCTCGGCGGCGCGGCCGGTCGCCTGGGAGAGCAGGCCGTTGGCCAGGTGGACGACTTGCGGCGTGGAGCGGTAGTCCCGCACGAGTTTGACGACGGTGGAGTCCGGATGCCGGGTGCGGAAGTTGAGCAAGTGGTCCGGGGTGGCGCCCGTGAAGGAGTAGATCGTCTGGCTCGCGTCCCCCACGACGCACAGGTTCTGCCGGTCCCCCACCCACAGCTCCAGCAGCCGCTGCTGGAGCGGACTGACGTCCTGGTACTCGTCGACCACGAAGTGCTGGTACTGCCCGCGGACGGTCTCCGCGATGTCGGGACGGTCCTGCAGCACACCGACCGTCAGCAGCAGCACGTCCTCGAAGTCGATGACCGAGCGGTCACGCTTGAGCTGTTCGTACATGCCGAAGACGCGGGCGGTCTCCGCCGGGTCGCGCGGGGGCACCCGGCTCGCCTTGGCCACCACGGCCGGGTAGTCCTCCGGCACCGTCTGCGTCACCTTCGACCACTCGATCTCCCCGGTGAGATCCCGCAGTTCGTTCCGGTCGAGGCGCAGGCGGCAGCGCGCCGCCGCCTCGGCGACGAGCTGGACCTTGCGCTCCAGCAGCCGGGGCAGTTCGCCCCCGACCGCCCGCGGCCAGAAGAACTGGAGCTGCCGCAGTGCCGCCGAGTGGAACGTACGCGCCTGGACGCCGCTCGCCCCCAGCTGGCGCAGCCTTCCCCGCATCTCCCCCGCGGCACGGCTGGTGAAGGTGACCGCGAGCACGCCGGCCGGAGGCAGGATGCCCGCGCGCACGCCGTAGGCGATGCGATGGGTGATGGCGCGGGTCTTGCCGGTGCCCGCACCGGCGAGCACACAGACCGGACCGTGAAGTGCCGTGGCCACTTCGCGCTGCTCCGGATCGAGCCCCTCCAGCACCGCGTCTGCGTCACGAGGGGGCGCGTACGCGTCCGGATCGGGCTGGGAGAACAGGGTGGGGTCCGTTGCTGCTGTCACCCCGCCATGCTGCCAGGTGGTCCGGAAGGCCGTGACGCTTGTCCACAGCTGAAGTCGTATCGTCCTACGGACTCTTGCACCGGCCGTCCGTGGGGAGGCACCCCGGACCGCCGTACGGGCAGTCCGGCGACCCGGGAATGGTCCGGTTCGCTCGTACGTTCCCTCAGGCACCAACGGACACGAAGGAGCGCGAAGACCCATGGCGGGAAACGTGACGATGTACAGCACCACATGGTGCGGCTACTGCCGTCGGCTGAAAGGCCAGATGGACCGCGCGGGGATCGCGTACACCGAGATCAACATCGAGCACGATCCGGAGTCGGCGGACTTCGTGGAGAAGGCCAACGGCGGCAACCAGACCGTGCCGACCCTGCTCTTCCCCGACGGGACGACGCTCACCAACCCGTCGCTCGCACAGGTGCAGGCCGCCCTGGGCTGAGGAAACCGCGGCGCCGGCCGGGCGCCCCGCTCCCGCGGCACCGAAGCCCCGCCCTCGCGGCGGGGCCTTCGTGCACCTGGACGTGTGCTCGCCCCGCTCAGTGCTTCCGCTCGGGCCTCGGCAGCGGACCCCCGTACCAGAGCTCCACCAGGCGCGCGGCGATGGAGATGCCGGCCGGGGGCAGCACCTCTCCGGTGCGGATCGCCTCCCTGATGTCCTCGCGGGAGAACCACCGGGCCTCCTCGATCTCGTCGCCGTCCACCCGGATCTCCGGTGAGGTGGCACGCGCCATGAAGCCCAGCATGAGGCTGGCCGGGAAGGGCCAGGGCTGGCTGGCCACGTACTCCACCTCGCCGACCGCGACGCCCGCCTCCTCGCCGACCTCACGGACGACCGCGGCCTCCAGCGACTCACCGGGTTCCAC
This sequence comes from Streptomyces ovatisporus, assembly GCF_042653885.1. NCBI lineage: Bacteria > Bacillati > Actinomycetota > Actinomycetes > Kitasatosporales > Streptomycetaceae > Streptomyces > Streptomyces ovatisporus. The sequence goes on along the minus strand of NZ_JBHSFH010000004.1, from coordinate 152,071 downwards.
GAACCCGGCGAGCGTGGAGAAGCGTCCCTCCGGCCAGTGGATCTGCCGCCCCAGCAGGGCACGGTCCTTGTCGTCCGTCACCAGCATGATCACGGCCGGGTCGGTGCGCGGATAGTGCTCGGCTCCGCAGGCCGGGCAGCGGCGCAGATGTCCGGCCGCCGCGATGACCGTACGTTCGCCGCAGCGGGAGCAGAAGCGGTGTGTGCGCTGCCAGTTCTCCAACCCCACGGCGTGCGCCATCAGTTCGGCGTCACGCGGCGAGAGGAGTACGCCCGCTTCGCGAAGCCCGGCGGGGCGCGCGATGTCGTCCATGCGCCCCGGCAACACGTCCTTCTGGAGGGCGAAGTAGCGGACGCCGTCCTCGTCGATGCCCAGGAAGTAGCGGTGGGCCTCGGTGAAGGGGGCGTCGAACGACGGCATCATCACCAGTTCCGTGCGGCCCGCGCCGTCGTCCTCGATCAGCGCCTGGCCGTCGGAGACCACGAAGACCCGTGTCGTCGGGTGGCTCCATGCCGCCGCCAGCCAGGCCTCGTCCATCCGCTGGTTCGCGGCGCGGTCGATGCCGCCGGTGGCGGTCAGGGTGATGGGGCAGGTGTCGGTGGCGCTGCGGCGGTCGGTCGAGGTGGTCACGTGGGCTTCCTGCTCCTCCTGCGAGTGATGCTCGTTGCGTGGGGCTACGGGGTGCTGTGCGTGTGCGACGGCGGAGCGCACGTGGGCCGGTCGCGGCGGGTGCGGGCCGGCGTCATCCGGCATTGTCCTGCTCGCTCCGGGCCCGGCTCTGTGACGGGCTGTGTGACGGGCGCTGTGACGGGCGCTGCGCCTGCTCGGCCGCCTGCCTGGGCGTGTGGCTCTGCGTGCTCCGGGGGCTCCAGTTCTCAGCGAGGTCCGACCAGAGACAGGCCGCGGCCTCGGCCCCCGTCATCAGGAGGTCGAGCTCGACCTTCTCGTCGGGAGCGTGCCAGCCGTCCGAAGGGACGGAGATGCCCAGGAAGAGCACCGGCACCCCCAGCACGTCCTGCACGTCGGCCGCAGGGCCGGAGCCGCCCTCACGTGTGAAGCGGACCTGCGTTCCGAACGCCCGCTCCATCGACCGCACGACTGCCTGCAGCGCGGGATGGCCGAGGGGCGTGAGACACGGGCGTGTGGCACCCCAGAACGTGATCTCGTGCCGGATGCCGGCGGGCAGGCTCCGCGACACCCAGTCGCGGACCGACTGCTGGACCTTCTCCGCGTCCTGGCCCGCGACGAGCCGGAAGGAGAGCTTCAGTTGGGCGCTCGACGGGATGACGGTCTTGCCGCCGGGGCCCTGGTACCCGCCGCCGATGCCGTTGACCTCGGCTGTCGGGCGGGCCCAGATCCTCTCCAGGGTGGTGTAGCCGCGCTCGCCCAGGGTGGCGTAGGAGTGCGCCGTACGGAGCCAGGTGTCCTCGTCGAACGGAAGCTCGGCGAAGAGCTGCCGCTCTTCCTCGGAGAGTTCGACGACGCCGTCGTAAAAACCGGGAAGCGTGACGCGGTGGTCCTCGTCGTGCAGACGCGCCGCCAGCCGGGCGGCCTCCGTGGCCGGGTTGGGCACTGCACCGCCGAACGAGCCGGAGTGGATGTCCTGGTCAGGTCCGTACAGGTCGATCTGGCAGTCGGTCAGCCCCCGCATGCCGGTGCACACGGTCGGCGTCTGCGCAGACCACATGCCGGTGTCGGAGACGATCGCGGCGTCGCAGGCGAGACGGCCGGCCTTCTCCCGGACCAGGTCGGGGAAGTGCGGTGAGCCGGACTCCTCCTCGCCCTCGATGAGCAGTTTCAGGTTGACGGCGGGGGCGGCGCGGCCAGTCGCGGCGAGGTGCGCCCGTACGCCCAGTGTGTGCAGGAAGACCTGTCCCTTGTCGTCGGCGGCGCCCCGCGCGTACAGACGGCCGTCGCGTACCTCCGGAACGAAGGGCTCCGAGTGCCATCCGTCCGTCAGGACCGCGGGCTGCACGTCGTGATGTCCGTAGACGAGGACGGTGGGGGCTTCGGGGTCGCCCGACGGCCACTCCGCGAACACGGCCGGCGCACCCGGCGTCTCCCAGATCTCCGCGACCGGGAATCCCGTCGCGGTGAGCTTCCCCGCAAGCCAGGCGGCGCTGCGCGTGAGGTCGTCCGCGTGCGCCGGGTCGGCGGACACGGACGGAATGCGCAGCCAGTCCACGAGGTCGTCGAGGAAGGCGGCACGACACTCTTCGATGCAGGCCCGGACGGCGTCGTCCGGAGCTGCCGGGCTGCTGCTCATGCCGGGCAGCCTATCCGGCATTCGGGCGACCATCCGCATCGCGTACGGGGGCGCTACCGAGCGCCGTGCCTGCTCACCCCGGGCCCCTCGCGCCTGCCTGTGCGTCCGTACCCGTTGGTCTCGCTCCGTCCCTCGGGGGGCGGGGGCCCGTGGCGCTCTCCGTCTCGGGTGACGGCTGTTCTTCCCCCGTACCGGCCGCTGTGCCCTCGCCGAGGTCCTCGGTGCTCCCGTCGCCGCTCAGGACACGTTCCAGGCCCGAGCGGTCCAGGAGTCCGGCGGGGCGCACCAGTTCGCCACTGCGGACGTAGAGGAATCCCGCGGAGACGGAAGCGAGCGGCACTCCGGCCTTCTCGGCCCACGCGAGGCGGTAGACGGACAGCTGCAGGGGATCAGCGGCGCGGGACCTGCCGGTCTTCCAGTCGACGATTTCGTACGTCTCCGTGCCGTCGGGGCCGACCTCTCGGTAGACGGCGTCCATGCGTCCACGGATCACGCGCCCCGCGAGTTCCAGCTGGAAGGGCTCCTCGACGCGGTACGGAGAGCGGTGGGCGTACGGCGAGCGCCGGAAGGCCTCCTTCAGAGCTGCCAGATCCCGCTCGTCCGCGATCTCGGGCGGCTGGACGCCGTCGTCCTCGCCGCCGGGCAACTCGTCGGGTCCGAGCATCGGAAGCGTCAATTCCTCGAACCGGGACTCCACCCAGGCGTGGAAGCGCACGCCCCGGCGGGCGGCAGCGGGCTCGGGCGGACGGGGCATGGGACGCGCCAGCTCCCGCGCGAACCCGTCGGGGTCGGCCGCCATGCGCATCAGCTGGGACGCGGTGAGGGAGGCGGGCAGCGGGACGTCCCGCTCGGTGCGGCGGGAGCGCCGCAACTCCCCTTCCAGCGCTTCCAGGTCACGGTCCCAGGAGACGGCGAGCCTGGCCTCCTCCGGGGTGAGATCCGGCGTGAGATCCGGCGTGAGATCCGGGGTTGCGGTCTCCGCATCCCCACTGCCGCGGCCTTCGTCCAGGTGTGCGCGAACCGCGTCCGCCGCCGCACGCCGCCGCGCCATGGCCTCCGCGTCCAGCGGCATCGGCCAGGCGCGTTCGTCTGCCGCGGCCGCGAGCAGAGGGTTGTCCGCGTCGTCTGCGGGAGCGTCCGCCCAGCGCTCGACCTCACCGTGTGAGGGGTCGGCGTCGCAGTGCTCCCGCAGGGCCTCCAGGAAGACGGACGGGCCCCGGCGCTTCTTCTGGGCGGGTCCCCACCAGTGGCCGGAACCGAGCAGCAGGGAGCGGGGGCGAGTGAAGGTGACGTAGCCGAGGCGGAGTTCTTCGGTGGCCTGGTGGTCGCGCATCGCGGTGTCGTAGTCCCTGACGCCCTTCGCGTTCCACTCCGCCACGTCCGGCAGCGTCGACGCGTCACCGCGCAGGGCGTGCGGCAGGACTCGCGGTCTGCGGAGCCATGACTCGCGGGGCTGTTCACTCGGGAACTGCTTCGCCACGAGTCCCGGCACTGCGACGACGTCCCACTCCAGCCCTTTCGCCTTGTGGGCGGTGAGGACCTTCACGGTGTTCTCACCGCCGGGCAGCGAACTGTCGAGGCCTTTCTCGTACTGCGCAGCGGTACGCAGGAACCCGAGGAACGCCAGCAGTGTCGCTTCACCGTCGACTGCCGCGAAGCCCGCGGCGACGTCGAGGAAGTTGCCGAGGGTCTCGCGGCGGCGGGCAGCCAACGCGTGCGGCGACGCGGACAGTTCGACCTCCAGGCCGGTCGCCGTCAGCACCCTGTGCAGTACGTCCATCAGCGGGTCGGCCAGGGAGCGCCGCAGGTCGCGTATCTCGGCGGCCAGCCTGGCGAACCGCATACGTGCCGCTGCCGAGAAGGGGAGGTCGTCCTCGTACCCGTCCGACTCCAGGAAGGTCTCCAGGGCGTCGGCGAGCGAGACGACCTCTGCGGGGTCGGTGCCTTCCACTGCGGCGGCCAGCCGGCCGGCCGGGTCGTCGTCCTGGTGGTGCGCATGCTGTACGAGCAGTCGGGCACGCCGCCCCAGCAGCGCGAGGTCTCGGGGGCCGATCCGCCAGCGCGGGCCCGTCAGCAGACGGACGAGAGAGGCGTTCGCCGTCGGGTCCTGCAGAACCTCGCAGGTGGCGACGAGGTCGGCGACCTCCGGAAGGTGCAGCAGTCCGGAGAGACCGACCACCTCGACCGGGAGTTCGCGTGCCACCAGCGCACCCTGGATCTCGGCGAAGTCGGCCGCGCCGCGGCACAGTACGGCGATCTCACCGGGCGGTGTGCCCGTTCGCACGAGGTGGGCGAGCGAGTCGGCCAGCCACTCCAGTTCCTCGGTGTGCGTGGTCAGCAGGGCGCATCGCACTGTCCCGTCGCGCTCCGCTCCTGGGGCCGCACGAAGCGCCTCGACACCTTCGTGGCGTGCGCGCAGCGGCGCGGCGAGGGAGTTGGCGAGGCTGAGGAGCCGGCCGCCGCTGCGACGGTTCTCGCTGAGCGAGAAGCGCTGTGCCGGGGTGCCGTCCGCGTTCGGGAAGTGGTGCGGGAAGTCGTCGAGGTTGGCCACCGACGCGCCGCGCCAGCCGTAGATGGCCTGGCAGGGGTCTCCCACAGCGGTGACGGCATGGCCGGCACCGGCGGACGCGGCTGCGCCTCCGCTCCCCTCCCCGCTCGGGGCACCGAACAGGCCCGCGAGCAGCACGCGCTGAGCCACCGACGTGTCCTGGTACTCGTCGAGCAGTACGACCGGGAACTCCTGGCGCAGGATGCGGCCGACTTCCGGCACGTCGCGCGCCAGTGTTGCCGCCAGCGCGATCTGGTCCCCGAAGTCGAGCAGGTCGCGCTCCCGTTTGCGTGCGCGGTACTTCTCGACGAGGCCCAGCAGTTCGGCGCGGCCGAGGGCCGCCTCCGGCACCTTGCGCAGCGTGGCATTGGTGAGCGGGGCGTCGCGCAGCTGGGCCAGCAGTCCGGTGTCGTACGAACGGAGTCCGTCCGGAGCGACCAGATGCTCCGACAGCTCCGCGTCCAGCGCGAGGAGATCCTCGACGAGCGCGGAGACGGTCTTCGTGAGCGCTTCGAAGGGGCCGGGATCCGAGCGCAGGACGCCCGCCGCGAGCTGGAAGCGGGTGGCGTCCGCGAGCAGCCTGGCCCCGGGCTCGATCCCCAGACGCAGCCCGTGCTCGGTGAGGATGCGTCCCGCGAAGGCGTGGTACGTGGAGATCTGCGGTTCGCCCGGGGCGTGTTCGGGGTCGACCGGGTCGGGATCGGTGACCCCCGCGCGTACGAGCGCTCTGCGCACGCGCTCCGTCAGTTCGCCTGCCGCCTTGTTGGTGAAGGTGAGTCCCAGCACCTGCTCGGGCAGCACCTGCCCGGTGCCCACCAGCCACACGACGCGGGCTGCCATCACCGTCGTCTTGCCGGAACCCGCACCGGCCACGATCACTTGGGGAGCGGGAGCCGCCGTGATGCAGGCGAGTTGCTCCGGGGTGAAGGGAACACCGAGAAGCTCCTTGAGCTGTTCGGTGTCGCTGAGTCGTGCGGGCACGCAAGAGACGCTAACGGGCGGCACCGACAACTGCCGCGGCAGCCGTGGAAGACGGCTCCTCGGCGATGCTGCCGTCTGCCTCGCGGTTGACCTGTCGTCGACCTGCCGTCGACCTGCCGTGTCGTCAACTGCCGCAAGGATGGAGGGAGCAGGGCAAGCCGACGGCGCGGCAGCCGGCTGCTCCGCGGAGGACGGCGGCCCGACCGTCCCTCATTCGACGATCTGCCGTCCTTCGGAACGCGCCGAGCACGCACTGCGGAACGAACAGTGCGTGCAGTGCTGGCCGGGTGAGGGGGTGAAGCGTTCGTCCAGGACCCGGCCGGCAGCCGTGGCGAGCAGTTCGCCGACCCACTCCTCTCCCCCGTTCTCCTCGACGGGTTCGCCAGGGGCGCGCTGTGCCGTCGATTCGTCCTGCAAGGGGTTCTGCAGGGCCTCCTGACGCTGCACCACGGGCAGTGTGCCGCCCCCGTCGCGCTGCGTTGCGCCGAGCCGGAGATGCACCAGCTCGGCGCCGCCCGGTTCCGGACGTTCGCCGTCGAAGAGGTGGTCGGCTGCCCCTTCGCGCACGGCCAACTGGTAGACGGCGAGCTGCGGGTGGCGCGCGACCTCGGTCCCGCTGGGCTTCGTTCTGCCGGTCTTGAAGTCGACGACGTAGGCGCGCCCCGCCGCGTCGCTCTCGACCCGGTCCGCGCTGCCGCGGATGCGCACCTCGTACTCCCCCGCCTCCAGCGTGACGTCGAACCCGATCTCGGAGCCCGCAACTTGGCGTCTCCCGGACCCTTCGCCGCGCTGGGTGACATGCCAGCGGAGGAACCGCTCCAGCGCCGCCCGCGCGCTCTCCTTCTCCTGGCGCGACTTCCACGGCGCCTCGAATGCGAGCCCGTCCCACACCGTGTCCAGGCGTTCCATCAGTACGTCCAGGTCGGCCGGCGTACCTCCCGAAGCGACTTCGTCGGCCAGCACGTGCAGGACGTTGCCGAAGCCCTGCGCGGCAGTGGCGGGAGCGTCCGCCTTCACCTCTCGCGCCAGGAACCACTGCAGGGCACAGGTGTTGGCCAACTGGTCGAGCGCGCTGCCGGACAGGACGACTGGCTTGTCCCGGTCCCGCAGCGGCACTTCGGACCGCGTCGGTTCGTGAAGACCCCACCAGCGCTGCGGATGTGCTGCCGGTACGAGCGCGTAGCCCTCGTCGTCGTGCATCGCCGCGAGTCGGGCGAGGCGCTGAGCTGCGGCCTCACGCAGAGCGGACGACGCTGCGGGATCGACGGCCGTGGCCCGCAGCTCGGCGACGAGCGCGGAGACCGAAAGGGGCCGCCGGGGCCTGGCCGTGACGGACTTGGGTTCGACGCCCAACTCGCCCAGAAACCGGGAAGGCTGGTCGCCGTCGTCTGCCGGAGCACGCACCGCGGTGACGATCAGCCGCTCCCTGGCGCGCGTGGCCGCCACGTAGAACAGTCTGCGTTCCTCCGTCAGCAGCGCCCCGGGAGACAGCGGTTCGGCGAGGCCGTCGCCTCCGATGCGGTCGGCCTCCAGCAGCGAGCCCCGGCGGCGCAGATCCGGCCAGAGCCCCTCCTGGACGCCCGCGACGACGACGAGACGCCACTCCAGCCCCTTCGAGCGGTGCGCGGTCATCAGCCGTACGGCGTCGGGACGTACGGCACGGCCCGTCAGTGTGTCGGCGGCGATGTCCTGGGCGTCGATCTCCTCCAGGAAATTCAACGCGCCGCGTCCGCCGCTGCGTTCCTCTGCGCGTGCCGCGGCGGCGAACAATGCGCAGACGGCGTCCAGATCGCGGTCGGCGTTACGTCCGGAAGCGCCGTTGCGCAGAGAGGCACGTTCGAGTCGCTGGGGCCAGGGCGTGCCGTCCCACAGCAGCCACAGGGCTTCCTCGGCGGTTCCGCCGCCCGCGAGAAGCTCCCGCGCCTTACGGAGCAACAGCCCCAGACGCTGCGCGCCCCTGGCGTACGCCGGGTCGTGCGCCACGAGGCGTTCGGGCTCGGCGAGCGCTTCGGTGAGCAGCACGTCGGACGGACGCGGGATGCTCTCTCCCGCCGCCCGCTCCTCCTCCCGGAGCGCCCGCCCGAGACGGCGCAGGTCCGCCGCGTCCATCCCGCCGAGCGGCGAGGTGAGGAGCGTGAGGGCGGTCTCCGCGTCGAGCCAGTCGTCGGCTGTCGGGGCAGACGCGCGGACAGAGGCCGGACGGGTGGGCTGCGTGCTGCTGTCCCGTGCGTCCGTGCTCCTGGCCTGTCGTCCGTCCGTGCTGCTGTCCCGTCGGTCGTCCCGTCGTGCGTCTGTGCTGACGCCCAGGCGACTGTCCGGTCGTCCGATCTGCTGTGGTACATCAGGTCGTGCCGGCTCGGCGGCTGTTGACGAGATCGCAGCCCGCGCCACTGCCCGCAGAGCCGTGAGCAGGGGCGCCACCGCAGGCTCGTGACGCAGCGGCACATCGTCGCCGTCCACGTCCAGAGGAACACCGGCGGACGTCAGCGCACGGCGCACAGCGGGTATCGAACGTCCGCCCGCACGGACGAGGACCGCCATCTCGCTCCACGCGACGCCGTCTTCGAGATGGGCGCGGCGCAAGAAGTCCGCGACGTTGTCGAGTTCTGCTCCCACGGTGGGAAAGGTGTAGGTCTCCACGCTGCCCCCGGGACGCTGCGCAACCAGCCCGCGGTGGGCACGTACGGCCTCCGCCAGCAGGCGTGTCAGCGGGATGCGCGCGGTGATCTCGCGGGTGGCGGCCAGCAGCCGGCCACCGGAACGGCGGGCGGCGCGCAGTACGTGTACGGGAGCGGCCCTGCCCGAGCGCTGCCGGAAGACCTCCGGGAAGTCCAGGATGCCGTTCACATCCGCGCCGCGGAACGTGTAGATGGACTGGTCGGGATCTCCGAACGCGACCAGGTCGCGCCCACCGCCCGCCAGTGCTCGGAGCAGCCGGACCTGCGAGGGGTCGGTGTCCTGGTACTCGTCCACGTACACGGCGTCGTACCGTTCCCGCAGCTCCGCCGCGATCTCCTCCCTCTCCGCCAACAGGACGGCGCGGTGCACGAGTTCCGCGTAGTCGAGCACCCCCTGCGCGTCGAGCACGTCCAAGTACTCCGCGAGGAACGCCGCAGCCGCTGCCCAGTCGGGACGTCCGGTGCGCCGTGCGAACGTGCCGAGGGCTTCGGGACCCAGGCCCAGCTCCCTGCTCCGGGCGAGCACTGCGCGTACCTCGTCGGCGAAGCCGCGGGTGGTGAGGCAGGCACGCAGCTCGTCCGGCCAGCTGATGCGGCCCCGGCCCTCGGCTTCCAGCGCGAGCTGGCCCTCCAGCAGTTCGCGGATGTAGAGGTCCTGCTCCGGTCCGGACAGCAGGCGCAGCGGCTCGGCGAACAGGTCCGCGTCCTGGTGGGCCCGGACGAGCGCGTAGCAGTACGAGTGGAAGGTGGTCGCCTGCGGAGCTGCCGCCCGTCCGGAAGGCGGTACGGCTTCGTGATCCGTACCGGTGTCACCGGCCAGGCGCGCTGCCATACGGTCGCGTAGTTCGACCGCGGCCTTGCGGCTGAAGGTGAGGACGAGGATGCGTTCCGGGTCGCCGCCCGCCCGTACCCTCTCGGCTACGGCCTCGACGAGCGTCGTGGTCTTGCCCGTTCCGGGTCCCGCCAGCACGAGCAGGGGCCCGTCGGAATGGTCAACCACCCGGCGTTGCTGTGCGTCCAAGGCAGGAGGGTCCGAGGGCGCGGGCGGCGTGCGCACCAGGCGGTACGTACCGGGGGCCGGGGCGAGGTCACCGGGGGGTGGCCGCTGCGCGTCGGACGGGATGGAGGAGCTCACGTGGATCGCCTCGGGGAGGGTCTGTGCTGAGTGGTGCAGACGCTACGCCAGCGGGCACACGGGCCGCAGCGCGGTACTCGTGTACTCCGTACGGGTGGCTCGCTGCGGGCAGCGCGCGGGAATGGCGGAAGGTGATGACTGTGAGCAGCCGCAGGAAGTGGTCAGTCCCCGCCGTCCCACCGTGCTCTGCGCATGTCGATCCGCGGTATGTGTCCCTCGGCCGCGCGTCCCGCCTCGCGCAGCGGCGTCCCCTCGGCCCGGTAGTGCTCCAGCGCCCGCAGTTCGTGGCCCGGCAGCAGCGCCCCGTCAGCCCGTACGACACGCCACCAGGGGGCGGCCCCGCCGTAGAGCGCCATCACGCGGCCCACTTGGCGGGGCCCGCCTTCCTCCAGCCACTCGGCGACGTCACCGTAGGTCAGCACCCGGCCGGGCGGGATGCGATCCGCGGTGTCCAGGACGCGCTCTGCGTACTCGGGCAGCTCGGCCGGTGCCGACGGCCCGGACGAGTCGGGGGCGTCGGACGGCTCGGAGCGCCCGGCGGGCATCTGCTGACCCTGCCGGCCGGGCGGAGAGGAAGAGGGGCCGGGTGGTTCGCTCCCATGCATACGGGCCATGGTGCCGTACGCCACCGACAACGGCTCCCCAGCAGGCCGTGCTGTTCGCCGTCCGCCGCGCGTTGCCCGAAAGGGGCCCCTGGGCGGGCCCCGGGCGGTTCCGCCATGCCACCATCATGCGGGCGGTGACGAGTGATACGGGATCAAGACGGAACGGCGGCCGGGCAGCGGCGAGGTGAACGCGCTTCTCACGAGGAGGGCGGCACCGCCGACGATGCTGCCCGGGAGATGTCGGAACGTGCGTCCCGCCAGGGCCGCCTCGTCCGTGCCGACGGTTCGGCCTCCAGGCCCTCCGCACAGTCACCCTCCACGTCCGCGTCCTCGCATACCCCGGGCCGGAAGGCGGGAGCGGCCCGCTCCTCCGAGGACAGCGGCGACAACAGTGGCGCGGACGGTGACGCCGACAGCGACACCGGCGGCGGCCCTGCCGAGGGCGAGGAAATGACCGAACGGGTCGAGAGCGACGAGCCGCTGCTCCCCGCCCGTGTGCACCGCCCGTCCGATCTGCTGCGCCTGGGGCTCGGACTGCTCGGCATCACGATCGTGCTGGTCATCGCGAACTTCGCGCACGGCACGACCGCGGGTCTCGAACAGGACATCGACAAAGGCACACAGCAGGCCCCTCCGCTGCTGATCAGCCTGACCGGTCTGACCTCCAGCATCGTCATCCTCCTCGTCCCCGTCGCCTTCGCCATCGAGAGGCTCATCAAGCGGGACGGGCTGCGGATCGCGGACGGCGTACTCGCCGCCGTCCTGGCGCACGGTGCCTCCCTCGCCATAGACCTGTGGGTGGCTCAGGCCGCACCGGACTCCGTACGGGACGTCCTGACCAAGCAGATCACCGACTCCGACCTCACCACCCCCGTCCACAGCTATCTCGCCCCGGTGATCGCCTACATGACCGCCGTCGGCATGGCCCGCCGGCCGCGCTGGCGTGTCCTGCTGTGGGCGGTGCTCCTGCTGAACGCCTTCGCCGTCCTCTTCCCCGGCTACTCGACCCTGTTCTCGATCATCGTCACGGTGCTGATCGGCTGGTCGGTCGCGTACGGCACCCTGTACGCCGTCGGTACGCCCAACGTCCGTCCCACTGGCCAGACGCTGCTCGCCGGGCTCCGCCGCGTCGGCTTCCACCCGGTGAGCGCGCTGCGCGTCGAGGACCCCGGGGGGCTCGACGGCACCGAGGCGGGGGACCACGGCCGCCGCTACCGCGTCACGCTGGAGAGCGGCCCGCCGATCGACGTGACAGTCGTCGACCGGGAACAGCAGGCTCACGGCTTCTTCTACCGGGTCTGGCGGCGGCTGACGCTGCGCGGCATGATCCAGAACCGCAGTCTCCAGTCCTTGCGCCAGGCTCTCGAACAGGAGGCGCTGCTCGCGTACGCCGCCATCGCCGCCGGAGCCAACGCCCCCCGGCTGATCGCCACCTCGGAGCTGGGGCCCGATGCGGTGATGCTCGTCTACGAGCACATCGACGCCCGCACACTCGACTCGCTCCCGGACGAAGAGGTCACGGACAAGCTGATGCGGGCGGCGTGGCGGCAGGTCGAAGCACTGCAGTCCCGCCGGATCACCCACCGCAGGCTGGTCGGTGACGCGCTGCTGGTCGACAGTTCGGGCACCGTCTATCTGACCGACCTGCGGGGCGGTGAGATCGCCGCGGGCGACGTCGTGCTGCGCATGGACATCGCACAGTTGCTGACGACGTTCGGACTGCGCGTCGGCGCGGAGAGAGCGGTCGCCGCGGCAGTGGACGTGCTGGGCCCCGACTCCGTCGCCGACAGCCTGCCGATGCTGCAGCCGATCGCGCTCAGCCGCAGCACGCGCCACACACTGCGCCGTCTCGCGAAGGAGCGCGCACAGCGCGAACGTGAAGCGGTCATCGAGGCGTCGCGCGCCAACAAGGAGGCCAGGGAACACCTCCACGGTCCGGCCTCGGGCACGCAAGTGGACGCGGCCGCGGACCAGAAGCAGGACCGCAGGTCGCTCCGCGCGGAGAAGAACGCGCAGAAGAGAGCCGTGGACGAGGCGCTGGAGGAGGCGCGGGAGGAGGACCTGCTCGCGCAGATCCGCCAGCAGGTACTGCTGGTCAGACCGCAGGCGCCCATAGAGCCGGCCAGGCTGGAACGGGTCAGGCCCCGCACCCTCGTGACGTTCATCGCCGGTGCGCTGGCCGCCTACTTCCTGCTGTCGCAGCTCACGCAGGTCAACTTCGGAGAGGTCGTCGGGCAGGCGAACTGGGCGTGGGTCGGCGGCGCGGCGCTCTTCTCCTCACTGACGTACTTCGCCGCGGCGATGGCGCTCCTGGGCTTCGTACCGGAGAAGGTGCCCTTCCTGCGGACCGTCGTCGCTCAAGTGGCGGGCTCCTTCGTGAAACTGGTCGCCCCCGCCGCTGTCGGCGGCGTCGCACTCAACGCCCGGTTCCTGCAGCGCTCGGGAGTCCGTCCGGGCCACGCCGTGGCCAGCGTCGGGGCCTCGCAGCTGTTCGGGCTGGGCAGCCACATCACGCTGCTGCTCTTCTTCGGTTATCTCACCGGCACCGAGCACACACCGACCCTCTCACCGTCCAGGACGGTCATCGCGGGACTGCTGACGGCTGCCGTGCTCGTGCTGATCGTGACGGCGATCCCCGCCCTGCGGAGATTCGTCTCCACGCGACTCCGTTCGCTGTTCGCGGGCGTCGTGCCGCGGATGCTGGACGTGGTGCAGAGACCGCGGAAACTGGTCACCGGCATCGGCGGGATGCTGCTGATGACGCTGCTCTTCGTCATGTGCCTTGACGCCTGCGTACGGGCGTTCGGGCACGACGCGAGTTACGCGAGCATCGCGGTGGTCTTCCTCGCGGGCAACGCTCTCGGCTCGGCGGCTCCCACGCCGGGCGGCCTCGGCGCGGTCGAGGCGGCGCTGATCGCCGGTCTGATCACCTTCGGGGTGCCGAAGGAGATCGCGACTCCGGCCGTACTGCTGTTCCGGCTGATGACGCTGTGGCTGCCCGTGGGCCCGGGCTGGCTGTCGTTCACGCACCTGACGCGCAGGGGCTCGATCTGAGCACACGGCGCGCGCCGGCTGCGGACGCGCAAGATGCCGCAACGGCACGCCACGACAAGCCGCACCGGAAGAGAGGCCGGTAACTCCACCGCTTCGTACGTCGGCGGAGCCGCCCAGTGCGAAGACATACGCGAAGGGGGCTGCTGACCGTCGTCGCAGCCCCCTTGGCGGATGTGATCAGTAGACCGGCTTGTCCGGCTCGATCTGGTTGACCCAGCCGATGACGCCACCGCCGACGTGTACGGCGTCGGCGAAGCCGGCGTCCTTCAGCGTGGCCAGGACTTCCGCAGAACGGACACCCGTCTTGCAGTGCAAGACGATCTTCTTGTCCTGCGGCAAGTCCTGCAACGCGCTGCCCATCAGGAACTCGTCCTTGGGGACGAGCTTCGCGCCCGGGATCGAGACGATCTCGTACTCGTTCGGCTCGCGCACGTCGATGACCTCGATGCGCTCACCGTCGTCCATCCACTCCTTGAGCTGCTTCGGGGTGATGGTCGACCCGGCCGCGGCCTCCTGCGCCTCGTCGGAGACGACGCCGCAGAAGGCCTCGTAGTCGATGAGCTCGGTCACGGTCGCGTTCTCACCGCACACGGCGCAGTCGGGGTCCTTGCGGACCTTGACCTGGCGATAGCTCATCTCCAGGGCGTCGTAGATCATCAGGCGGCCCACCAGCGGATCGCCGATGCCGGCGAGCACCTTGATGGCCTCGTTGACCTGGATCGAACCGATCGAGGCGCACAGGACGCCCAGCACGCCGCCCTCGGCGCAGCTCGGCACCATGCCGGGCGGCGGGGGCTCCGGGTAGAGGCAGCGGTAGCAAGGACCGTGCTCGCTCCAGAAGACCGACGCCTGACCGTCGAAGCGGTAGATCGAGCCCCACACGTAGGGCTTGCCCAGCAGCACGCAGGCGTCGTTGACCAGATACCTGGTGGCGAAGTTGTCGGTGCCGTCCACGATCAGGTCGTAGCCGGCGAAGATCTCCTTCACGTTGGACGAGTCGAGACGCTCCAGGTGGAGGTTGACGGTGGTGTGCGGGTTGATGCCCAGCACTGTGTCCTTGGCGGACTCCGCCTTGGAACGACCGATGTCCGACTGACTGTGGATGATCTGGCGCTGCAGGTTCGATTCGTCGACCTCGTCGAACTCCACGATCCCCAGGGTTCCCACGCCCGCGGCGGCGAGGTACATCAGTGCGGGCGACCCGAGGCCGCCGGCGCCCACACAGAGCACCTTGGCGTTCTTCAGCCGCTTCTGCCCGTCCATCCCGACATCCGGGATGATCAGGTGGCGCGAGTACCTGCGGACCTCGTCAACGGTGAGCTCGGCAGCCGGCTCGACCAGGGGTGGCAGCGACACGGGGACTCCGTCGGTCGGTGGAAACGTACGGTTGTTCTTCCGCAACACTGCCACGCCCTATCTCATTCCGAGACACCCGGTCCGAGGCGCGAGACGATCTCGTCCCAGTAGCCGGGCAGTGCTTCCCAGGGGTTCCGGCCGCCCCGCGCGCACCTGTCCGTGAAGTACACAGTGGCCGCCCCCTGCCAGCGCGCGATGCGCATCGCCTCCTCGATGTGCATGCGCGGCACGCTGTGCACCAGGTGACAGAAGCGCTCCGCAGGGTGGGTCGCCGTCCACTCGGCCGCCTGCGACCACCGGTAGTCGGGCCAGCCGCCGGAGAACGTCACCAACTGGTCGGCCAGTTCCGCGTATCCGGGATGCGGGTGGCTGCCGTGCCCGAAGACGAGCGCAGGGGACGGACGCGGAGCGGCCGCGGACCCCGGCGGCGCCGCCCGGCCGGCGAGCGCGTGCCGCTCACGGTGACGACGCTGCTGAACGCACAGGGCCCGCAGCGTCGCCGCCGTCCGCTCGACATCGGCGAGCTGCGAAGGGCCGGACGGGCAGTGCGCGAGGTAGAAGCCGTCCACCCGGTACCAGTCGAGGTAGCGGTGTGCATCCGAGACCAGTTCGCCGAACGAACGTGCCCCGTCCCGCATGTCGAGATGACCCAGCACGGCCACTCCCGCACTGTGCAGCCTGTCCGCCGACGCCAGGCAGTACGAGTCGGGACGGGTGCCGGGACCGCCGGCCACGTCGAGGACCGCCCAGTGCAACGGCAGTCCGGGATGCGCCAGTGCCGCCCACTCCTGGGGCGCGAGCATCGGGTGGGCCCACCCGGGCACCCCCAGGCCCGTACGGCCGGCCGTCTCAGCCGGCAGGGGGAGCGTTCCGGGGCTCATCAGATGCGGCATGCCGCCTCCATCCAGATGTCGGCCAGCGACTCCTCGAGGCCGATGCGCGGGCGCCATCCCAGCCGGTCGCGCGCCGTCCTCACATCCGCCTGCTGCCAGCTGCCACAGCCGTCCGGATAGTGGTACGCCGTCGGCGCCGCCGCGGACGAGGGCCCGGCGGGCGACGGCACATGGGCCGTGCCGACAGCGGCCGACGAAGTGCCGGCCGCGGAGGCGGGCCCCGGAGCGCCGGCAGTCCCGGACGGAACTCCCGGATTGCTGGAGCTGAGCGCCCCCGGCCCTGCTGCCCCCTGCCCGCTGGACGGTTCCAGTTCGTGCAGGGCCCCGCCGTACCCGGCGACTCTCGCGAGCACGGACGCAGCGTCACGCAGGCGGACCGCCCTGCCCGTCCCGATGTTGATGACTCCCTGTGCCGCGGAGAGCGAAGCGGCGTGCACTGCACGCGCGACGTCCCGCACGTCCACGAAGTCGCGCTGCACGGAGAGTCCGGCCAGCCTCAGCTCGGTCTCGCCCTGCTGCATCGCCCGGCGCATGCCGTCCGCCAGCCGCCCCAGCGGGGAACCGGCGGGGGTGCTCGGTCCCGCCGGTGAGAAGACCCGCAGAACGACGGCGTCCAGGCCCGACGCGAGGACCAGCTCCGTCGCGGCCAGCTTGCTCACGCCGTACGGCCCGCCGGGGCGCGGCGTCGCAGCCTCGCCGGTGGAGGAACCCGCCTGTGACGGCCCGTACTCCGCGGCGCAGCCGACGTGCACCAGCCGCGCGTCACAGCTGCTGCGCCGCAGCGACTCGCAGACGGTGGCGGTCGAGACGGTGTTCTGACGCGTCAGCTCACGTGCTCCTCCGCGGGTGGCGCCCGCGCAGTTGACGACGACGCCGGGGTGCACTGCGTCGAGGAAGCGGGTCAGCGCTCCCGGGCTTCCTGTGGCCAGGTCGAAACGCACATCGGCGTCGTCGTCGCGGCCGAGGGCGGTGAGCTGCACGGCGGGGTCCGCCAGCAGTCTGTCGGCGACGAAGCGCCCGAGGTATCCGCTCGCACCGAGCAGGAGGACTCTCATCGCGGGACCTCCAGGTGCTCGTCAGTGCGGTGTGACGGTTGTGCCGTGGTCATCCGGCCTTGCTCCTTAGTCGTGTCGTGGGTGCGTACGCGGCCTGGGCGGGCGTACGGGGATGGGCGTGGTGGGGGTGACGGTGGTGGCCGTCGCGATTCAGGGCGTCGCGCCCCAGGGGGTCTCGCTGTGCGCGTCGGGCTCGGCGCAGCAGCCGTGCTCGTCAGGTGAGCTGTGCACGTCGCGAGAGCTGTGTACGTCGTGAGAGCTGTGCTCGTCGTGAGGACAGCGGACGTCGTGAGAGCTGTGTACGTCGTGAGAACGATGACCTTCGTCGGAGCGGTGCACTCCGTCACCGGGACGCGCACAGTCCGCGCAGTGCCTCGGGGCGCTGCGGACGCTGCGGGACTCCCGCCCTCCCCCGTGATGGGCGAAGGCCCCGCCGAGCAGCCGGTACGCCCAGGCCAGCAGCCCCAGCGCGACGCAGGCGCAGACAGCTGCCGGTACGAGCTCCGGACGCAGAGGCCCGGGGGCGCTTCCCCCTGCGGGGACCGCCCCCACGGTGAGGACGACTGTCTCCACCCCGCAGGCGACGCCCAGCCCGGTCGAAGCAGCTCGCCGGAACCCGTGCGCAGTCAGCAGCAGTGCGGTGAACAGCAGCATCCCCAGGGCTGTGGTGGACATCAGCACTTCGGCGGAGACGGAGCTGCTTCCGGCTCCGCTGCCTCCTGCGTCTCCACCGCCTCGCTCGCCCGGGCCGACCACGATCCCCGCCGCTTGGGCGAAGACGACCTGAAGTCCCGGCATCAGCAAGGCGAAAAGAGCCACAGTCGCCGTCAACAGCGGCCACATACCCGCCGCGAAATCGTCCAGTGTGCGGCTGCCCGCCAGTCTCCGCCGCGCCCCTACTGCGAACCGGCGGGCGCACAGCACGGCCGGTACGAGAGCGCACGCGAGTGCGAGCGGCACGGTTGCGGCGCTCACCGCTCCCGCCGCGCCCTCCCCGGCGGAGCCGTCCTGTCCTCCCTGCAGCCGGTCCGTGCAGACGACGACGCCGGTCAGCCAGCCGGCTGAGAGCAGGGTCGGCAGACCGGCCTTCGCCCCGGCGAGACGGCACAGCACAAATCGCACGGACAGCCCGACAGCGAATGCGGCCGTGGCGACACCGGCGGCGACAGCCGGTCCGTCTGCCTGACGCACCAGGGCTGACTCGGACAGCGCCACGCACACGCCGGTCAACATCGCGGGCAGCAGCACCAGGAACGCGTTCAGCATCCACCGGGCGATACGCCCGCCCGCACAGTGCGACGCACGGCTGCGGTTGCGGCTGCCACCGGAAGAGTGCGAAGGGCCGGCATCAGAGCGGGAGGACAGTACGTCTCGCTCCCCGTCAGCACGCGGTACCCGCGCGAACAGCTCCTCGGCGAGGGAGAAGACGTCACGATGGCGGAAACGTGCCGCAGTACGGTCGGTGACGCCCACAGCCTCAAGACCGGCAGCGATCTCCAACGGATCGACAGCTCGTTCGCACAGTCCGCGGTGCCGGTGCATCAACTCCCTGACGGGGTCCGCCGGGCCGGTCACCGCGCGCGCAGTCGGACGGGCCTCCCGGGGTCCTGGAACCCGGCTCCCGGGGCTTGCCCCCATGGACCTGCTGCTCGCTGCGTCCGAGCCGTCGGACGGCTTCGCCCTCGCCGCGGGGACCCGCGCCGCACTGTCCGGCACGTCCGCGGACACGTCCGACGAGGCGAGCAGCGCCCAGGAACGCACGTCCCAGGCCTCTCCACCCACCGGGTCGCCTGGCTCGTACGGGCAGGCGGCGGCCGGACGGTCCGGTTCGGCCGTGCCCGGGCTCGGGGGTCTGCGAACGCTCATCTGCGGTCTTCCTTCCGGGTCTCCGTCCGCACGCTCTGCTGTCGCATCCGCGGTCCGATCGCTGCGCTGTCCGGCAGGTCCGGCCGAGCCCAGCTCGGGGCGGAGGGACGCAGGCGGGACCGGGGCGCCGCTGCCGACGCGACGCCCGCGCGCACGCCCTGCAGCACGGGTGCCGACGGGCGCCGCACGCCCGCGCGGAGCCCGGCAGAGACAGAACGGGACGCGGCCACAGCCGCCGTGCCGTTCGTGCCGTCGGTCCAGCGGCCCGGCACCCGCGATTCGGCAGGACGTCCGAAGGGCTGCGGCTCGCCGCCATGAGTCGTTGCCGTCCCACTGCCCTCGGGGACGGGCCAACGCGACATCAACTCCAGATAGATGCCGCGGAACGCCTCGACGTTCTGCTCGACAGTGAAAAGTTCGAGTGCGCGTGCCCGCGCCGCCGCCCCGAGCCGCTCCCTGCGCTCCGGGTCACGCAACAGAGCCGCACAACTGTCCGCGAAAGCACGGGGATTGCGCGACGGTACGACGAGCCCTGTGCCGCCGATGACCTCGCACACCGCGCCCACGTCCGTCGAGACAGTGGCCCGCCCGCAGAACATCGCCTCGATCAGTGAGACAGGAAAGCCCTCGACCGAACTGGAGAGCACCACCACGCAGCCCGCTCCGTACGCGTGCGCACGCGTGGGCACAGCAGGACTGCCCAACTCGTCGAACGAAACGGGACTTTCACCCACCGCACCGGCGGCGTCCGCCTCGTCGGGAAAGAGCTGCACCGCCAGGGCGCGGCAACGCGCCGCGTACTCCACCGCCTCGGCCCCTCTGCCGGGAGACGTCGTCACGACGCGCAGCCGCGCCCCCGGAATCGCCGTGCGGACGGCGGCGAAGGCGTGCAGAAGACCGATCAGGTCCTTCTCCGGTCCGATGCGTCCCACCCACACGAGGGTCGAACTGTCCGCGTCCGTCTCGCTGTCGCGCGGCGCGACGCCGCCCCGCTTCGCGCTGTCGGCGAGTTCACCGATCTCAGCGAACGGCGTGGCGTCCATGCCGGCGTAGACGGTGCGCAGCTTCTCGCGCGACGCTCCGCACCGCTCCTGCCAGCGACGCGCGTGCGTGTTCCCGGGTGTGATGAGTTGCGCCTGTGAGTACGCCTCCCGCACCAACTGCCGCTGGAACGAGGCCAGCAGCGCCCGCACGGGGGCACCCGCAGTAGTCGGTGCGACGGCTTCTGCTGCGCTGGCGAGATAGTGCTCCCGCAGTCGCACGCCGTACTCGGTGATCAGCAGTGGCGTACCGAAGAATCGCTTCGCCAGAAGTCCCGGCAGCGCGGCAGGACCGCCGCCCACTGCGTGACACAGGTCCACACCGGCCAGGCCCGGCCAGGTGTTCCCCGCCTCACAGCCACCGCCCTGCCCGGGGCCGTGCGCATGGCCGCCACCGCTGTCGTCGCCGCCCGAGCACCCGTACCAGTCGAGGGAGAGCGGACGCAGCGCGCGCTCCAGGCGTTCCGCCACAGTCAGCAGATCGCTGACGCCCACGCCATGTGCGGCGCGGAGAGTGCCGGGCGCGCGGCACGCGGACTGCAGCACGCGGATCGCGAGTTCGGAGCGGAAGGAGCCCGTCAGACCGCCGTGCTCGCGGGCGAGCTCGGCCAGCCCGTAGAGCCCTGCGGCGAAACGGTCCGTCAACTGGCCTTCCGCTCCGGCCTGTTCGCTGCCGGGGCGCTCGTCCTGCGGATTCGGGGGGTCATACGATCCGACGGCGCAGACGGCAGAGGCCAGCTCGTGGAAGCACTCGGCGAACCGGCGCCGCTCGCGCCGTCCGTACGTCCCGCTGCGAACAGCACCGGCACCTGCCCGGGAGAGCCATCGGTGGCCTGCCGAGCAGTCGGCCGCACGGGCGGCCGCCCCGCCTCGCATCCGCGCTCGGTCCCACAGCGGCGCTGTGTGCACCTGGGCGACGTTGGCGGGAAGTTCACACCATTCGGCAGTCTCCTGCCGCGCGCTGCGACTCAGCGCGTACACCTCGAACTCATGGCCGTCGAGGCCGCGCAGCAGCCGGTCGCACCAGACCACTGCCTCACCACGCGCAAAGGGATAGCCACCCTCCGTAAGCAATGCGATGCGCACGGACGCACCACCCCCGACCGATGATTCGAGCTGAGCCACCGCCCGAAAGGCTGAGTGGCGTGACGGAGGAAGACGCTATTCGCGCCTTTCGCACACCATGGACGGTTGTCCGTCGCGCCACCGAAAGGGGTGAATGCCCGTGACTTACCGACCAGTCGGACGTTCCCATGCGCTAGAGGCGCAAATCGGTCCGCACTCCAGCCAGGGTCACGACAGTGGGCGCCCGGCCGCCGATGCGTCTGCGGAAGAAGATTCCGGCCGGGGAGAAGAGCAAGCGGAGAGGTTCCGCTTCACCTGAAACGCGGCATACCGCGACCGCAGACCGCACAGACGACCGCCGACCGCACAGACGCGGACCGTCAGCCCTTCGGGAACGGCCACGCGTTGGGCTTGCAGGTCGCCCCGTCGGTCGTCACGGTCTTCGTCTGCTGCATCATGACCGGCGCAAGTGCGCCGTCCTTGGAACAGCCCACGTGGTTGAGCCCGATCCTGTGGCCCACCTCGTGGTTGATGAGCATCTGCCGGTACGAGTACATGCGGTGATCGCCGAACGTCTTCGCGCCCTGTGCCCACCGGTACCCGTTGATCATGATGCGGTCGGTGGAGGCCGAGTCGCAGGAGACCCGCTCCTGGCTGGTGTCCAGACCCGACTTCGCGCACCACACGTCCGTCGTCGGAGAACTCGCCAGGGTGATCACGAAGTCGGCTTCCTTGCCGTCCACCCGTTCGAAGCTCCGCTCACCGTCGTGGGCCCAACTCCGCTCGTCGTTGAGCGTCTTGTGCACGGCTTTCGCGAACAGTCCCGACGCCAGGGGGAGCCCTTTCTCGACGTCCACGCGGTAGCGCAGCACCTCGCCGCCGCCCTCGGCGCCCCGCTCCTCGCCCTTCACCGCCGTGAAGGTGCCCTTGCCCTTGAAGTCGGGCTCGAGGGGGAGCACCTCGGACATCTGCTGGGCGTAGGAGGGTGCCGCCTTCTCCGGTGCCCCCGGTGCGCCACGCCCGTCCTCCGACCGCGAGGTCGTTCCGCCGTCCGTCTGACCGCGGTCGTCCGTCTGTCCGGTGGCTCCGTTCCGGCTGGTGTCGCCACCTCCGGCGACCTGTCCGCCGATGACCACGGCCAGCACCGTCGTCACAGCGAGTGCCAGGACGCCCGTGACCACACGGCCCTTGCCGCCCTTCTTCGGCCGCGGCGCCGGGGCGGGAACGGACACGCGCGGCATGCTCCCGGTCGAGGCGTTCCGCCCCTCCGGGAACTCCGGCTGTCCCGGACCCGGCCCCGGTCCGCCCGGCCCTCTGCCAGGTGCCCGGACGCGTCCCGGGCCCGGGCCGTATCCCGGTCCGTGCCCGTGTCCCGGGTGCAGACGCGGATCATGCCTGCTCTGCCCGTCGTCACCGAACCCGGGGTTCTGCCCGTAACCGTCCCACGGCCCCGGGGTCCCGGGCCGCCCGGGACGGCGCCCGCCGGGCGCGCGCAGCGGAGCAGCATCAGGGCCGCCCCCACCGGGGTGACGCGGAGCGGGAGCGCGTACGGCCCCTGCCGCACCGCTCCCGAAGAGGTCGTCGTCGAAGGCGTCCAGGTACTCCTGCCGCGGGCCGACGGAGTGGCCCATTCCGGCCGCCGCTCCAGGGGCCCCCTGCAGCACCCGTCCGGCCGTGCGGCCCGCCCCGGAACCCGGACCGGTGGAATCCGCGCCCCAGCCGCCGCCTGGTTCACGCTGCTCGGGGTGGCCGCCGCGAACCGAATACCCATGGCCGTTCCCGTGCCACGTCTGACCGCCGTTCGACGCGCCGTCCCGTGGGTCCGGAGCGTAGGGCGCGGATGTTCTCGGACCGGACGGGTCCTCTTGTGCCATGCCGTACGCAGGCGCGGAGTCGCCTCGTTGCGCCGCCCGGTCGGGCGGGTCGCCGGCTTTTGCGCGCCCCTTGCGGCTATGGCGTCCCACTAGTCACCTTTCGGGTGTACGGGCGTCGAGGACGCAGCCTTGCCCACCTCGACCTGACCCGTCAACCGAGCAGTATCCACAAGCAGTTCACGGAATGCGCACGCGACGATCTCCGGGTACTCCATCATTGCCACATGTCCTGACTCGGGCAACGCAAGCAGGCGGCTGTCGCGGAAGACGGCGCTCGCGCGTCGTGCCATCCGGAAGCTCACGAGCTGGTCGCGTCCGCCGTACACGAGCAGCGTCGGAGCGAGCACACGTTCCGCCTGCCGCCACAGCGAATGCTGGCCGCCCAGGGTGTAGGCGTCGACGACGCCGCGGGCGGAACGGGCGAGGGAGTCCCAGAAGTACGGCAGCCGCAGTCTGCGCTCGTACTCCTCGACCGCTGCGGCGAACCCTGCGTCCGAGACGCGAGCCGGGTCGCCGTAGCACAACGCCAGCACCTCTCGCGTGCGCCGCTCCGCGGACCAGTCGCTGGTCAGCCGGCCGAACAGCCGCGCGACCCCGGGCACCGCGAGCAGCGCCGTGGGGAGAGCGGTGCGCTGCGGCGGGAGCTCGGGCAGGGCGGGCGAGACCAGCGAGAGTGTCCGTACGAGGTCCGGCCGGATCGCCGCGACCCGCGTCGTGATCGCCCCGCCGAGCGAGTTGCCGATGAGGTGGACGGGGGCACGGCCGGACGAGTCGAGGTAGCGGATCACGGCCCGGGCGTGGGCCGAGACCGAGTAGTTGCCGTCGTCGGGCGGCGGGGACATGCCGAAGCCGGGCAGGTCCAGCGCCTCGCCGTCGACGTCACCGGCCAGCTCGAGCATCAGCGCGGACCAGTTCATCGATGATCCGCCGAGGCCGTGGACGTACAGGGCGGGCGGCAGGCCCTGCTGCCGCGGCGGGCGCGAGCGGACGTTCAGAGTCAGCCCGGGCAGGGCGACCGAGCGGAGAACCTCGCCCTCGTGCGCCGAAGGAGCACCGGACGGCGGCACCGGTTCGGCGGCGCTGGGCGCTCCGGCGGCCCCGGCTGCTTCCGGGTGTTCGGTCGACGACATGGGGCAATGTTACGAGACGATCACACGACTCCTCATGTGTTCGCCGTCACACGTCACTCACGTCTAGTCGTAGCCTCGAATAGGAGGCGTCCTTCCTGGAAAGGGGAGCGTGCATGTCTGTTGACCCGATCGACCCGGACAACGTCGAGGACGGATACGAAGAGGAACCGGAGGAGCAGCCGGCAGGGCTGGAGGCTCCGCCGGAGGACGCCGCGGAGCAACATGCCGACCTGCTCCGCCAGCGGGACGAACCGATCACCGGCCGCACCGACATCGAGGCCGACCCCGCCGACGCCGCCGAGCAGGCGCGCGTGGTGGAACTGGAAGAGGATGAGTACCGATAAAGCGCCCGTTGCACTGCCTGCCAGCTGAAATTATCGGACCGCAGGAGTCACACTGCGGTTACCCAAAAGTACGATGGCGGGCGCAGCGCATTCCGCGCGCAGACAGACCGATCAGGGAGGCGGCGTGTCAGCCATCGAGCAAACTGAAGCGCGCCCACGCGGCACGCGCCTGCCGCGCCGGGCCCGACGCAACCAATTGCTGGGAGCAGCCCAGGAAGTGTTCGTCGCGCAGGGCTACCACGCGGCGGCCATGGACGACATCGCCGACCGGGCCGGCGTCAGCAAGCCCGTGCTCTACCAGCACTTCCCCGGCAAACTCGACCTCTATCTCGCGCTGCTCGACCAGCACTGCGAATCGCTGCTGCAGGCAGTGAGGACAGCGCTCGCCTCGACCACGGACAACAAGCAGCGCGTGGCGGCCACGATGGACGCCTATTTCGCCTACGTCGAGGACGAGGGCGGTGCCTTCCGGCTCGTCTTCGAGTCCGACCTCACCAACGAGCCCGCTGTGCGGGAACGCGTGGACAAGGTCAGCCTGGACTGCGCGGAAGCCGTCAGCGAAGTCATCTCCGAGGACACCAAGCTGCCGCGCGAGCAGTCGATGCTGCTGGCCGTCGGCCTGTGCGGGATGGCACAGATCACCGCCCGCTTCTGGCTGGGTTCGGGGCAGCCGATCCCCCGCGACGCGGCGGCCAAGCTGATCTCGTCCCTGTCGTGGAGAGGCATCGCCGGCTTCCCGATGCAGTGAGACGCTCCGCACGCCCGCAGCGACACGAACCGTGTTCGCTGCGGGCGTGCGGTGTTCGCTGCGGGCGTGCCCGGGCGGCCCCCTGCCAGGGAAGGTGTCCGGCTAATGTGTGCTCCGTACAGCGCGGCTGACCGCGTAACAACTGACCGTTCGGAGGGACATAGCCGTGGAGGTCAAGATCGGCGTGCAGCACGCGCCCCGCGAGATCGTCTTCGAGAGCAAGCAGTCTCCCGAGGAAGTCGAGAGCGTGGTGTCGGCTGCACTGGCCGAAGGCGGCTCGAGCATGCTCAACCTGGCGGACGAGCACGGCCGCAAGATCCTGGTCCCGGCAGGGCGCGTGGCCTACGTCGAGATCGGTGAACACACGGGCCGCAAGGTGGGGTTCGGCACTATCTGAGCACCCGCGCAAGACACACGTACGGAACGGCGGCGGCCCCCCGAATCTTTCGGGGGGCCGCCGTTTCGCGTGTGCGCCATACGGGGAGTACGGGAACGACCGAACAGCACGTCGGCCGTAACCGGAGGAGGTCCCATGTTCTGGGAGGCACTCGGCGCCACGGCCCTCGGACTTGTCATCGCCTGCGCAGCCGTCCGTCAGCTCCCGGAACGGCTCCCGCGCGGTCCTCTGGTCCTGGTGACCGGGCCGGCCGCAGCGCTCGTGGGCGGACTCATCTGCAGGGTCGTACTGGGCAGCGGGCACACGCTGACGACTCTCGCGGTCTCGGCAGTGGTGAGTGTGGCGATCCTCTCACTGCTGATCGTGGACGTACGGCCCGCTCACCGCCTGCCGGCGAACGTGATCAGTCCGCCCATGCCCTAGCGGTGTCCCTTGCGGCGACGGATGCCGGCCGCAGCCACCCACCTGTCGACGCCTCTGCCGGGCGGCTGGTCACAGAGTCAAGTCCGGGAGGCGCTCGGCGGTCCCCCGTACGGGCGGCACAGCCCGCGTCCCCGAAGTCCGTTCACCGCACTCGTGCGAACAGCACGCGCGGACGGGCACACCGACGGGACGCGGTCAGCACCGGGCCGGTCACGCAGCCAGGCCCAGCGCCGCCATCCGCTTGGTGTGCGCCTCCGTGATCCGGGAGAACATCCGCCCCACCTCCGCGAGGTCGAAGCCGTCCGCGAGACCGCCCACCAGCATCGTCGACAGAGCGTCCCGCTCCGCGACCACGCGCTGTGCCTGCGAGAGGGCCTCGCCCATCAGCCGCCGTGCCCACAGCGCGAGCCTCCCGCCGACCCTCGGGTCCGCCTCGATCGCTGCCCGCACCTTCTCGACGGCGAAGCTGGAGTGGCCTGTGTCATCGAGCACACCCAGCACGAGCGCGCGGGTGTCGGAGTCCAGCCGCACGGCCACCTCGCGGTAGAAGTCCGAAGCGATCGAGTCCCCGACGTACGCCTTGATCAGGCCCTCCAGCCAGTCCGACGGCGCGGTCAGCCTGTGGAACTCGTCGAGCGGCGCCGCGAAGGGCCGCATGGCTTCGGTCGGTTCCACATCGATCACAGCGAGCCGTTCCCGCAGCTGCGCGAAGTGCTGGAACTCGGCGGAGGCCATGGACGCCAGCTCCGCCTTGTCGGCCAGGGTCGGCGCGAGTTTCGCGTCCTCCGCCAGCCTCTCGAAGGCGGCGAGTTCGCCGTAGGCCAGCGCTCCCAGCAGATCAACGACAGCTGCCCGGTAGGTCGCGTCCGCGGACGCCTCTTCCCAGTTCTGCGTGGCAGTACCGGTGTGCTCGGTGGCGGGGGTCTTCTCAGGCGTCTCCATGCCCAGCACGATAGCCCGCGTCATCCGGCCGGTACGCCCCGTTGACAGGCCTCCCCGGCCTCAGTGAACTCGTACACAACAATCGGCCCGGTACACATGCACGGATCCGGGGTACAGTGATATTGGCTCCCGCCAGCTCGGCGGGATGCACGTACGCAAGACTGCGGATGCCCGGTCGGAGGCCCGATCGGCTCCGACCTGACCGCCCTCCGCGAGGCGCGTGTTCCCCACACGTCCCGTGACCATGGAGGGACCGCTCGCGTGAAGAGCGCTTGAGCGAGAGCCAGTGGTCCCGCACAGTCCGGCGGGCCGGCGAAGACGCCGCCCCCGGGTCACCGCGGTACGACCCTCCTCGCCGCCTCCTCGCGCGTCACACAGAATAGGCCAGCATCCTGACCACCACGACTTTCCGAGATCTCGGGATCCTCTCCGAGACAGCCGAGGCGCTGGAAGCCGTCGGCATCAGCACGCCCTTTCCGATCCAGGAGATGACCCTGCCCGTCGCCCTCGCGGGCGGCGACGTCATCGGCCAGGCGAAGACCGGCACCGGCAAGACGCTGGGCTTCGGCCTGCCGCTCCTGGATTCCGTCACCGTTCCCGCCGACGTCGAGCACGGCCGGGCGCAGCCCGAGTCGCTCACCGACTCCCCGCAGGCCTTGATCGTCGTCCCGACGCGAGAGCTGTGCCAGCAGGTGACGAACGACCTGCTGACCGCGGGCAAGGTCCGCAACGTCCGAGTGCTGTCGATCTACGGCGGCCGTGCCTACGAGCCCCAGGTCGACGCTCTGAAGAAGGGCGTCGACGTCGTCGTCGGCACCCCCGGCCGGCTGCTCGATTTGGCGGGCCAGAAGAAGCTGCGCCTGTCCGACGTGCGGACGCTCGTCCTCGACGAGGCCGACGAGATGCTCGACCTGGGCTTCCTGCCGGACGTCGAGAAGATCATCCAGATGCTGCCGGTCAAGCGGCAGACCATGCTGTTCTCGGCGACGATGCCCGGCCAGGTCATCTCTCTGGCCCGCCGCTACATGAGCCAGCCCACCCACATCCGTGCCTCCGAGCCGGACGACGTCGGCCAGACGGTGGCCAACACCAAGCAGCACGCCTTCCGCGCCCACTCCATGGACAAGCAGGAGATGGTCGCCCGCATGCTGCAGGCCGAGGGCCGCGAGCTCGCGATGATCTTCTGCCGTACGAAGCGGACCGCCGCCGACGTTGCGGACCAGCTCACCCGGCGCGGCTTCGCCGCGGGCGCCGTCCACGGCGACCTGGGCCAGGGGGCCCGGGAGCAGGCGCTGCGCGCCTTCCGCAACGGCAAGGTCGATGTCCTGGTGTGCACCGACGTGGCCGCCCGCGGCATCGACGTCGACAACGTGACGCACGTCATCAACTACCAGACGCCGGAGGACGAGAAGACCTACCTGCACCGCATCGGCCGTACGGGCCGTGCGGGCGCTTCGGGTACGGCCGTCACGCTCGTCGACTGGGACGACATCCCCCGCTGGCAGCTGATCGACAAGGCGCTGGAGCTGGGCCTCGGGGAGCCGGAGGAGACGTACTCCACGTCCCCGCACCTGTACGAGGCGCTGGGCATCCCCTCGGGCACCAAGGGCATACTGCCCCGCACCGAGCGCACCCGTGCGGGTCTCTCGGCCGAGCAGGTCGAGGACCTGGGCGAGACGGGACGCGGTCCCGGCCGCGGCCGTGGTGGCCGTGGTGGAGGCGCAGCGGCGCCGGAGGCGGAGCGTCCCAAGCGCACGCGGCCCCCGCGTCAGCGGCGGCGCACCCGCAACGGGCAGCCCCTCGACGGCACGGACGAGACCGCCGGTTCGCCGGCGGCAGCTCCGGCACCCGCCGTCGAGGACGCCGGTCCGCACAAGCCGCGGCGCCGCCGCCGTACCCGCAGTGGCGGAGCCGGTGCGGGGAAGGCGCAGGAGGGGACGGCTGCGGCAGGTGCGAAGTCGGCCGGCACGGCGACTGCCACCGGCGAGCAGCCGGGCCAGACCGCCGGCGCGGCGGAAGCCAAGCCGGCCCGTCGCCGTCGTACGCGCGGCGGTGGCGCGAAGGCGGCACAGCAGCCGCAGGCCGCTCCGGAGAGCTGATCTGCTGCCCGGCCGGAACTCCGGCTGTTATGGGCATCCATGCGTCGAGGCCCGGACCCTGGTGGGTCCGGGCCTCGACGCTGTGCAGATGCAGGGCAACCGTCCAGCTGTCCGTACGACGACGGGGCGGTAGCGTCCTCGCATGAGCAAGCCGCCGTTCCTCGTGCCGCCGTCCGCAGTCCGCGCGTACCGACTGGACACTGCGCGCGGCGAGTTCGCCGTGCACGACGCGGGTGTGCCGCGCCTGGGCACCGCGCTGCTGCTGCCCGGCTTCACCGGCAGCAAAGAGGACTTCATCGCACTGCTGGAGCCGCTGGCCGACGCCGGGTTCCGCGCCGTGGCCGTGGACCAGCGCGGTCAGTACGAGACTGGTGGACCGCGCGCTGAGGCCGCGTACTCGCGGACAGAGCTCGCTCGTGACGCGCTGGCCCTGGCGGAGGCGCTGCAACAGGACGACGACGTACTGCACGACAGCGACAACGGCAGCCACGCGGCGAACCCCCCGCACGGCGCGCGCAGTGCGCAGTCGGCTCGTCGAGTGCATCTGCTGGGTCATTCGCTCGGTGGTCTCATCGCCCGTGACGCCGTGCTGCGTGACCGGACGCCCTTCGCGTCCCTCACCCTCATGAGCAGTGGTCCCGCTGCTGTCTCCGCCTCCCAGCAACACCGTCTGAAACTGCTGTTGGGTGCCCTGCCGGTGATGACCGCGGAGGAGATCTGGCAGGCGATGCGCGAACTGGACCCCGTCGAGGCCGCCGACGAGACGACGCCGCCCGAGGTCGCCGAATTCATGCACGAGCGCTGGCTGGCACACGTGCCGGAACAACTGTCCGTGACGGCACAGCGGTTGATCGCCGAGCCCGACCGCGTCGACGAACTCGCCGCAGCCGTCTCCGCCGCGGGATCAGACCGGCCGGCGCTCCCCGTGCACGTGCTGTCCGGATCGGTCGACTACGCATGGGCCGTGCCACTGCTCGACGACATGGCAGTACGGCTCGGCGCGGTCCGTACCGTCGTGCAGGGCGCCGGGCACTCACCCAATGCGGAACGGCCCGGGGAGACGGCTCGGGCGATGGCGGACTTCTGGAGCAGTACCTCGGG
Source organism: Streptomyces ovatisporus (assembly GCF_042653885.1). Lineage (NCBI taxonomy): Bacteria > Bacillati > Actinomycetota > Actinomycetes > Kitasatosporales > Streptomycetaceae > Streptomyces > Streptomyces ovatisporus. The sequence continues at coordinate 122,471 of NZ_JBHSFH010000004.1, read as the reverse complement.
CTGACCTCGCCGCCCGTCCTGCTCGTCCCGCTCGTCCCGGGTCCCCTCGTCTCAGGCCCGGCCTGCGATGAACTGCTCGACGCCGTTGGCGATCTGCTGCACGGCGATCGCGGACAGCAGCATGCCCGACAACCGGGTCACGAGTACCACACCGCCCTCCTTGATGACGCGGATGATCAGCAGCGAGTAGCGCATCACCAGCCACAGCACCACGTGGATCGCGAGGATCGCCACCCATACCGAGACCTGGCCGCCGAGGCCGTCGGCGTCCTGCACGGCCAGGATGACCGAGACGATCGCGCCGGGCCCCGCGAGCAGCGGCATCCCCAGAGGTACGAGGGCGGCGTTGACCTCCTTGGTCTGCGAGGGCTCGTCGGCCTTCCCGGTCAGGAGATCGAGCGCGACGAGCAGAAGCAGCAGTCCGCCGGCGACCATCAGCGCGGGCACGGAGACGTGCAGATAGTCGAGGATCTGTTGCCCGCACAGTCCGAAGACGGTGATGACGCCGAACGCCACCGCCGTCGCCTGCAGCGCCATCCGGCGCTGCACCTTGACGGGCCTGCCGGACGTCAGCGCGAGGAAGATCGGCGTGATTCCCGGCGGGTCCATGATGACGAACAGGGTGATGAACACTGAGCCGAAGAGCGCGAAGTCGAACACGGCGTTGCCTTGCTGCGAGGCCGGGCGGCATAGCGCCCGGGAGTGGACGGGGGAGGACGTGGCGGGGGCTGGGCACCGTCGACCGGTCCCGGGCGTGCCACCGGCCACGCAGCGCACTGATCGCGAGGCGTCCCGGCAGCCGCTGCGCGGGCGCACGCGGTGCGGCGGGGCCGGCGCGTCAGCCCGTGACGGGCTCGGTACCCGAGCTGCGGGCGGCGATCTCGGCGTAGACGTCGGGATCCGTCGTGTGTTCCCCGAGGCGGCAGGTCTTTCGGCTGCCGTGGTAATCGCTGGAGCCGGTGGCGAGAATGCCCAGATCGGCGGCGAGACCGTGCAGCCGTGCCCTGGTGGCCGGTTCGTGGTCCATGTGGTCGGCCTCGAGACCGTCGAGGCCGGCTGCCGCGAGGTCCGCGATGGCACTCTCGGGTACGCACTGGCCGCGCTTGGCGGCGAGCGGATGCGCGAAGACAGCCACTCCTCCCGCCCCCTTGATCAGCCGCAGCGCGTCGAAGGGGTCGAGTTCGTGCTTCTCGACGTACGCCCGCCCGTCGTTGGCGAGCCACTCCGTGGTGAAGGCGTCCGAGACGCTCCCGACGACGCCCGCCTCGACCATGGCGGTGGCGATGTGCGGACGGCCGACGGCCCCCTCGCCGGCGATCTCCGCGACTCGCTCCCACCTCACGGGGACGCCCAGTTCGCGCAGCTTGCGGACCATCCCCTGGGCGCGGGGGACGCGATCGTCCCGTACGAGCTCGCGCTCGCGGGCGAGTTCGGGTTCCGCCGGGTCGAAGAGGTAGGCCAGCATGTGGAGGCTGACGCCCTCGAGCCGGCAGGACAGCTCCGCCCCCCTGACGAGCGTGAGCCCGGAGGGCAGCGCCGCGAGGGCCGCCTCGTGGCCCGAGACGGTGTCGTGGTCCGTCAGCGCGACGACGTCGAGCCCGGCCTCCCGGGCGTTGCGGACCAGCCCGGCCGGGGTGTCGGTGCCGTCCGAGGCGGTGGAGTGGGTGTGCAGGTCGATGCGCACGGTGCAGAGCTCCAGCTACGGACGGGGACGGAGAGCAGGGGGTGCTCCCACGATAACCGCCGCCCCCGGCGCACTCGCCGGGCGGACGGAGGGGCCGGGCCGTCGCGCGAGGAGGGTCCGGCAGCGCACCCGGTACGGGCCGGCGCGGCCAGTCCGCGGCAGCGGGAGAGCCGGTCCGTCCGGCCCTGGCGGGGGCTCAGGAGATGATGCGCGACGAGAGTGTCCCGCAAGGGAGCAGGTCGACTTCGGCGCCCGCGTCCCGCAGGTCGGTGAGCACCAGCTCGTCGTACATCAGCAGCCCGGACTGTTCCGGCCAGACGATCGCCCACAGCCAGAGTCCGCGCGCCTCACCCGCGAAGACCGCCCGGTCGCTGGCCGAACCGGGGACGTGCCACAGCGGCGTCGGCCGTCCGGCGGCCAGCACCTTCACGGGCGGAGGCTTGTCGACGCACATGCCGGGCCCGGGGTCCACACCGTCCACGCCCGCGTACCGCGCACCCAGGCCGACGCCCAACTCCTCAGCCACCAGGATGAGTTCACCGGTACCGCCGAGCGGGCCCGGCCCGGAGCACGCAACAGCGGTGGCCCGCGCGCCGCTTCTGTCGTCCCCCGCACACGCGACGCCCGAGAACAGCCAGCCGACCGGCAGCGGCCACGGCATCCACACGGGCACCTTCGTCCGTCCGACAGCCACGGCGAGCGCTTCGACGCTGGGGGGAACGACGGGCTGGAGCGGGTGCACCGTGCCGTGCAGATCGCACTGCCAGGAGTCGGCAAAGAGTCCGGGCGCCCGCACCCGGCCACCGCATTTCGGGCAACTGGGTTCGCCCCTCATGACACACAACGGTCCTCCCCGGCCGCGTCCGCGTCAAGGATCACCCGTCCCAACTTGGCCGAAGCCCGTCGGTCGCCCGCTCTTCGCCTCACCTGCCCCACGGTGCGACAGAGCCCGGCTCAGTCCGTCAGCGGCACAGCGGCACGGAGCGGGTCACGCAGGTCGGTGCCGTGCTTCAGCCAGCGCTCCTCGAGCGCTCCGGCGCCGTGCACACGCTTCCAGGCGGCCTCGTTGGGCGTCATGGGCAGCAGCGGCAGGAAACGCACCGGATCCAGGGGGGAGTCGAGCGCCAAGTCCTCGACCAGACCGCCCGGTTCGGCGACCAGGACGGACGTGAACGGCGCTTCCGGCCACAGCGGTTCGCCGACGTCCAGCGAGGCGCCGGGAGTCACGACGACGCCCTCGACCTGAGGGGACGCAGCCAGTACGGCGAGCGGCCGAAGCACCTCGTCGGTCCTGGCGGCACCCGCCCGTACGGACAGGACCAGTTCGGCGCGCGGCCCGCGCTCGGGGTCGGCGAGGGCCGCGGAAGGGTCGGTCATGGGGGCGGCCGACATCCCGAGCGTGGCATAACGCACCAGGTCACCGTCCGCGAAGCGCAGCACGTCGATCCGCTCCGTGCCGAGGAACGTCACCGACGCCCGCGCTTCGGGTACGCCGAGCGCCGAACGCAGCCGCGCCTCCACCAGTTCCGATACGTGAGCCATGCCGCGAGGATAATCACGTAAGGAGGTGGCAAAGAGACGCGAGGTGGAGCCGGAACCGGCAGAAGCAGTCCTCCAGCGGTGTTACCTTGGCTGCTGGTCAGGCATGCGAATCGTCCCTCAAGAGGGACCGGCCGGAGGAGGTGGGACTGACATGGATCCGAGTCGACCGTGCAGTACCAACTGCTCTTCCGTCCCACCGCGGCCCCACTCCTGAGCGCCCTACTCCCCCATCGGTTCACCGGTGAAACCACACAGGGCGCCTTTTTCCTCCGGGATTTCTCCGCGGGGTTCCGCGACACGGAAGAGTGCCAGAGCTTCGCTCCACCCCGTACGACTGCGAACCAGCGAACGCCGTCGCGACCGGCCTGAGCGGTACCCGCTTTGCAGACCTCCGGCCCCCTGCGCAGTACAGGAACCGTAGGTTTACATTCCGGGCAGCGCTGCACCGGCCGACGGCTCGGCATCCCCGAGGAGCCCAGCATGTCGATGATCCGAGACCTGCGCGCTGCCGTACGCCCGTCCCTGCGCAAGGGCGGCCGTTCGGCGTACCAGTACGAGAACACCCGCACCGACGACTCGGGCACCGCCGTCGTCGACTGCGCCGTCTACCGGGACGGGCAGCGCGTCAAAGCCCAGATGACGCCCGCCGAGGCACTGCGGCAGGTGCGCTCCAGCGAGGGGCACGAGTTCGTGTGGATCGGTCTGCACGAGCCGACCGAGAGAGAGTTCTCCGGCATCGCCACGGAGTACGGACTGCACCCCCTTGCCGTCGAGGACGCCGTGCACGCACATCAGCGTCCGAAGCTCGAGCGCTACGACGACAGCGTCTTCACCGTCTTCAAGACCATCCACTACGTCGAGCACGCCGAACTCACCGCCACCAGCGAGGTGGTGGAAACCGGCGAGGTGATGTGTTTCACAGGACGGGACTACATCATCACAGTGCGGCACGGCGGCCAGGGTTCGCTGCGCGCACTGCGGCACCGTCTCCAGGACGACGCGGAACTGCTCGCCAAGGGGCCCTCCGTGGTGCTCCACGCGATCGCCGACCAGACCGTCGACGGATATCTGGCGGTCGCCGACGCCGTCCAGGACGACATCGACGAGGTCGAGATCGAGGTCTTCTCCAACACCGCGGGCAACGGCCGCCGCGGCGGCGACGCCGGACGCATCTACCAGCTCAAGCGCGAGGTACTGGAGTTCAAGCGTGCGGTCTCGCCGCTGCTGCGCCCGATGCAGCTGGTCAGCGAGCGTCCCATGCAGGTGATCGACCCGGAGATCCAGAAGTACTTCCGCGACGTCGCCGACCACCTGACGCGTGTGAACGAGCAGGTGCTCGGCTTCGACGACCTGCTCAACTCGATCCTGCAGGCCAATCTCGCCCAGGCCACGGTGGCGCAGAACGAGGACATGCGCAAGATCACTTCATGGGCCGCCATCTTCGCGGTGCCCACGATGATCGCGGGCATCTACGGGATGAATTTCGACTACATGCCTGAACTGCACTGGAAATACGGCTATCCCACGGTGATGGCCGTGACGGCGTCGATCTGTGTCGCCATCTACCGCGGCTTCAAGCGCAACGGCTGGCTTTGAGTACGGCGCCGGTGGCTACTTCTGAAGACTGAGCCCCGTCTCGTGCCTTGACGCCCGGTGTTGACAGCGGGCGTCAAGGCACCCTCCTGGCGGAAGCCCCGGCACCTGTCCGGCCCGGTAGCCTGCCCGTATGACGCTGCTCGATCAGGCCCTCGTCGAGGAGGCCAGCAAGAAGTCCGGCCTCATCTGGGTACGGGGGCCGGAAGGCCCCGCCCGGTCACTGTGGCACGTGTGGCACGACGGTGCCGCGTGTCTCTTGGGCGACGGACCGCTGGAACAGCCCCTGGAGGGACTGGAGTTGACGGACGGGGGAACCGCCACCGTCAGCGTGCGCAGCAAGGACAAGGGCGGACGGCTCGTGGTCTGGCCGGCCCGTGTGGTGGAGCTGGCGCCGCGTACGGAACGCTGGGAGACGACTGTCGGCGAACTCAGGGGGAAGCGGCTCAACGCACCCGACTTCCAGACCGTCGCGGACCGTTGGGCGCGGGAGTGCCGGGTTCTGCGGCTGGAACCGGCGGGCCCGCCCGTACAACAGCCGGGTTCGATGCCTGACGACGCGCAGGCGGCCGTTCCGCTGCCCACTCGTGCGACGACGCGGCGGCGAATTCCGGCGGCGCTGCCGAAGCTGCTCTTCCGCAGGCGGCGCCAGGCCGACTCCTGAGGTCCGGTCCGCTCGTCCGGGCCCTGCGCACCTGCGGTACCAGGAACTCACAGGTGCCCGCCGGGACAGCCGGAGCGGTCAGCCCCGGCTCTCGGCTATCTTCCGGCCGTAGTCGACGATCTGGTTCTTCGGGGGTTCCTGGAGTTCGAACTCCTTGTTCCAGTCGTCGAGTTCGAGCGAGCCGGCGCCTCCGCCGCGTTCCACCCGCATCGGGTAGGGGTTGCCGATCAGCGAGACGTCGACGATGCCGCCGCCGCCCTCGCCGGCCATGACGCGGATGGTCCGTACGCCGTCGACCTCGCCGCGCTCCCCCGTCTCACGCTTGCCGCGCATCGTCAGCAGTCCGTCCAGCAGCACGCGCATGTCGGCGAAGCCGCTGAGCTGCTCGTACGCCGGATCGTCGGAGGGGACCTTGACGTACTTGCCGTCGAGCTTGCCCGCTGCCTGGATGTCCGACCTGGACGGCTCCTCGCCGCCCTTCCCCTGGCGGGCCCAGAAGCCGGCGTCGGCCTTGAGGAAGAGCGCCTTGCCGATCTTCAGCAGCCAGAAGGCCGAACCACCTCTGGAGACCTTGCCCGTGGCGCCGTCGCGCTTGAGGCGCATGTTCAGACGGTAGGTCTGCCCTTTGCTGACGACGTTGCCGGCCAGCTTGACGGCATCGGCGTTCTCCGCCGCCGCCCTGGCCTTCTTCTCGATCCGCGTCGCGGACAGCTTGCCGATCCCGTTCGTGCCCTCGTCGGGGTCGCCGCTTCCGCATGCGGCCAGCGCCGCTGCAAGTCCCGCGCAGACGGCCCCCCTCAGGGCCGCGCCTCCTCGCGTGCGGGCGCATCCAACCACGTCGGCAACCTCCTGGAGATCGGGCCGGGGAACCGCACCTTACCGGGGCCCGCGAGTGGTTCCGGACGGCAGCCGTCCGGACCATCCTGCACGGTCTCACAAGGGGCCGCCAGGCTAGGCTGAAGCCGACAAACGGTGCGCAGGCGCCGGAGCGCGGACGGAAGAGGAGGCCCGACAGATGGCCGCAGGCGCCACCCGGGTCTTCGTCTCGCACCTCGCGGGCATCGCGGTCTTCGACCCCAACGGTGACCAGGTCGGACGGGTGCGCGACGTCGTCGTGATGCTCCGGGACCAGCCCGCCGCGGACGGGGAGCAGGCGGGGCGCGCGCGGCCTCCGCGGGTGCTGGGACTCGTCGTCGAAGTGGTCAGCAGACGACGGGTCTTCCTGCCCATGACGCGGGTGACGGGCGTCGAGTCCGGTCAGGTCATCACCACTGGAGTGGTGAACATGCGGCGCTTCGAGCAGCGCCCTGCTGAAACGTTGGTGCTCGGGGAGCTCCTGGACAGGCGCGTCACCCTCACCGGGACCGGGGAACAGGTCACCGTCCTGGATGTGGGGATGCAGCAGCTGCCCGCCCGGCGTGACTGGCAGATCGACAAGGTCTTCGTACGCCGCGGCAAGGGCGGTGCGCTCAGACGGCGCGGCGAGACTCTGACCGTCGAGTGGTCGGCGGTGACGGGCTTCGCGCTGGAGGAGAAGGAGCAGGGCGCCGCCACTCTGCTCTCCACCTTCGAACACATGCGCCCCGCGGACATCGCCAACACCCTGCACCACCTCTCCGCGAAGCGCCGCACGGAGGTCGCCGGGGCGCTCGACGACGACCGGCTGGCCGACGTACTGGAGGAACTGCCCGAGGACGACCAGATCGAGCTGATCGGCGAGCTCCCCGACGGCCGCGCCGCCGACGTCCTCGAAGCGATGGACCCCGACGACGCCGCCGACCTGCTCTCGGCCCTCGCCGAGCAGGAGCAGGAGCGCCTGCTGCAACTGATGAGGCCACAAGGGGCCGATCCGGTACGGCGGTTGCTGTCGTACGAGGAGGGCACCGCCGGAAGCATCATGACGACCGAGCCCATCGTGCTCCAGCCGGACGACACGGTGGCGCTGGCGCTCGCGCGCATCCGCAACCCCGATCTCTCCGCGCCGCTCGCCGCGCAGGTCTTCGTCTGCCGGCCTCCCGACGAGACGCCGACGGGCAAGTATCTGGGCGTCGTCCACTTCCAGCGACTGCTGCGCGACCCGCCCTTCACGCTTGTCGGCTCGATCGTCGACACGGACCTGCGCCCCCTGCCGCCCGAGACCACACTGCCCTCGGTGAGCAGCTACCTGGCGACGTACAACATCGTGGCGGCCCCGGTCGTCGACGAGGGCGGGCATCTGCTCGGCGCGGTCACGGTCGACGACGTCCTCGACCACCTGCTGCCGGACGACTGGCGGGAGGATGCCGCGCTGGAACCCCTCGGTACGACGCGCGAGACCGACCCGGAGGGGGTGAGCCGGAATGACGCCTGACCGGGGCCGGGACCGGGAACGCGAGAGGGAACGGGAACGGGAACGCGAGAGGGAGCGCGAGCGGGAACGGGAGCGGGAGCGCGAGCGGGAGCGGAGCAACACCCGCGGACGGCTGGACGTTCCCCGCGCCCCCCGCCGCAGACTGCTCCCCGAGTACGACCCCGACGCCTTCGGACGGCTCTCCGAGGAGATCGCGCGCTTCCTCGGAACCGGCCGCTTCATCGTCTGGATGACGTTCGTCGTCATCGTCTGGATCGCCTGGAACGTGCTGCTGCCCCAGGCGCTGCGCTTCGACGAGTACCCCTTCATCTTCCTGACGCTCGCCCTGTCGCTGCAGGCGTCGTACGCCGCCCCTCTGATCCTGCTCGCGCAGAATCGTCAGGACGACCGGGACCGCGTCAACCTCGAACAGGACCGCAAGCAGAACGAACGCAGCATCGCCGACACCGAATTCCTCACCCGCGAGATCGCGGCGCTGCGCATGGGCCTGGGGGAGGTCGCCACCCGGGACTGGATCCGGTCCGAACTGCAGGAGATGGTCAAGGACCTGGAGCCGTCCGGGCAGCAGGGCGCGCAGCAGCATGCGCAGCGTCCCGGACAGCAGTCACGGGAGCCGTCCCGGGGGAACTCCTCTCCGGGCCCTCACGACGCCGTGTGACGGGAAGACGCCACCCGCGGCTTCGGGTGCGCCTCCGGGCGGCCGTACCATTTCCGCATGGCTACCGACACTCCCGCAGAGTCCGCCCAGGAGGGGGGTCCCGCAGCGACGGCTCCCACCGAGGACGCCGTACGCGCCGCACTCGCGACGGTGAACGACCCGGAGATCCACCGTCCGATCACGGACCTCGGCATGGTCAAATCCATCGGCATCGCCCCCGGCGGCGCTGTCGATGTCGGGATCTACCTGACGGTCTCGGGCTGCCCGATGCGTGACACCATCACCGCGAACGTAACCGAGGCCGTCCAGGGCGTGCCGGGCGTCACACGGGTGAGCGTCGAACTCGATGTGATGAGTGACGAGCAGCGGCGTGAGCTGGCCTCCTCGCTCAAGGGCGGGAAGGCCGAACGGGAGGTGCCCTTCGCGCAGCCCGGCTCCCTCACCCGCGTGTACTGCGTGGCCTCGGGCAAGGGCGGCGTCGGCAAGTCCTCGGTGACCGTGAACCTCGCCGCCGCGCTGGCGGCCGAGGGCCAGAAGGTCGGCGTGGTGGACGCGGACATCTACGGCCACTCGGTGCCGAGGATGCTGGGCACGGACGCACGGCCCACCCAGGTCGAGGACATGATCATGCCGCCGTCGGCCCACGGCGTGAAGGTCATCTCGATCGGCATGTTCACCCCCGGCAACGCACCGGTGGTCTGGCGCGGCCCGATGCTCCACCGCGCCCTCCAGCAGTTCCTCGCGGACGTCTACTGGGGCGACCTGGACGTCCTGCTGCTCGACCTGCCTCCCGGCACGGGCGACATCGCGATCTCTGTGGCCCAGTTGGTGCCCAACGCGGAGATCCTCGTCGTGACCACCCCGCAGCAGGCCGCCGCCGAGGTCGCGGAGCGTGCGGGCTCCATCGCCGTGCAGACGCACCAGAAGATCGTCGGCGTCATCGAGAACATGTCGGGCATGCCGTGCCCCCACTGCGACGAGATGGTCGACGTCTTCGGGTCGGGCGGCGGTCAGCGGGTGGCCGAGGGGCTGACCCGCACCACCGGTACCGAGGTGCCGGTGCTGGGCGGCATCCCGATCGATCTCCGGCTGCGTGAAGGCGGTGACGAGGGCAAGCCCGTGGTGCTGAGCGACCCGGACTCCCCGGCGGGCGCCGCACTCCGTGACGTGGCCGGCAAGCTCGCCGCCCGGCAGCGCGGACTGTCGGGCATGAGCCTCGGTCTCACGCCCAGCAACAAGTTCTGACGCCCCGCTCGCTCTGCGCACGGACGCAGGCCGCGCGGACGCACGCAAGAGGGGCGCCCTCCGGAGAGGGCGCCCCTTGAGCGTCGGACCCGGCGGGCCTGGCGGCCGACCGGGCCCGCGCTCACTGCTCGTAGCTGGTGATGTCCTTGACCACGGCGAAGCCCAGACCGTACGCGCTCATGCCCCGGCCGTACGCCCCGATGTGGACACCTTCCTGTGCCGCGCCCGCCAGTACCCACCCGTACTCGGCCTCGCGATAGTGGAAGTCGGTCGGTACGCCGTCGACCGGCAGGGTGAGCGTGGACCAGCCGGCACCGCCCAGATCGTCGGCCAGCTCCCAGGCGACGCTCGTCTGCTGGTCGAGCCAGTCCTGACGGAGGCCGCGCTCCATCTCCTGTGGCCATGTACACGACAACAATCCGGAGCCCGCCAGCCATGCCGCTGTCGACACGGAGGTCGCCTCCAGCACCCCTGTGCCGTCAGCGCTGCGGCGGACGGGACGGCTGGCGACCGTGACCGTCACGGCGAAGCGCTGGTTGTCCGGATTGGCCTCGACCTTGAGCGAGGGAACCTCGCCGTGACCTGTCGAGCCGTGCTCGACCGTGCCGTCCGCCGCCGTCCCGACCTGCATCAGCCAGCGCGGCCCGGTGAAAGCCTCGTCGAGGCCGTACCACGGGAAGGAAGCCGTCAAGAACCCGTCCACAGCCCGCTCGGCACCGGGTTCCTCCGGTGCGGCGGGCCCGGGTTCACCGGCCACCCGACTCGTCGTCTCCATTGCGCGACGCCTCCTCCTTGCCCTGTGCCACGGGCAGCCTGCCCCCCTCGGACGGCGAACCCCGGACACTGGGAGGATAGCCACCCGGGTCGGCCGTTTCGGGCATGACCAAACATCGGACCGTCATCGGGGACGTGAGATGCGCCTCTCAGGTGACCCGGATGAGGCAGATGATTCGCCGGCGTACAGGAGTGCCCGGAGGGGCCTCAGGTGGCGTCCGCGTCGAAGGGCGGCGGATCGCTCGCGGGGCTCTGGGCAGGGCGGTCCTTGCTGAGCGGGTCGGTCGTCGCCACTCCGCTTCCCGCGGTCTTCGTCAGGTTCGCGCGGCTGCCGCCGCCGCCCGTGCCAGCCGCGTTCTCGCTCCCGTTGACGGCGTCTGTGACATCCGCCATGTCCTTCCGGAAGTCGAAGCCGTTGCGGATCTCCTTCAGCCCGAGGTCGTCCTCGTCGAGGAGGTGCTTCCGCGCGAACGTCTTGGGGTTCAGGTCCTCGAAGTCGAAGTCCTTGAACTCCGGACCCAGTTCGGAGCGGATGTCCTCCTTGGCGTTGTCCGAGAACTGCCGCACCTTCCGGATGAAGCCGGCGACGTCCTGGATCACCTTGGGCAACTTCTCCGGACCGAAGATGAGGACCGCCAGGATGACGAGCGCGACCAGCTCTAGGGGTCCTATGTCGAAGAACACCTTGCAGCTCCCTCATCCCTGATGCGTTCACGGGCAGTACGGCCCGATGTCACGGTACCCGGACTGCCCGCTCCGGTGGGAGCCCGCCCGGGCATCGGCTGCCCCATCCGGTGCAAGGCAGGCGGCCGACAACCCCGGCCACGGACCCCGGACGGACTCGTTCCCGTGCGACCGGAGCGCGTGCGGATCACTCGTCGTCAGCCGCCGCGCCGAGCTCGAGACGCACCGGTCGCGACTTCCCGTCCCGGCGGACGGTCAGGTCCAGCACGTCGCCCGGCCGGTGACTGCGGACCTTGACGATCAGCTCCTCCGCGCTGTGCACGTCCGCCCCGTCCACCGCTGTGATGACGTCGCCCGACCGGATGCCGGCCTCGTCGCCCGGACCGCCCGGCACGACAGGCCTGCCGTCCCGGCTGCTTCCCGCCGTGGCGACCCGCGCACCGTCGCCGCCGTATGCCATGTCGAGCCTGACGCCGAGAACCGGATGGACGGCACGCCCCTCGTTGATCAGCTCCTCGGCCACGCGCCGTGCCTGGTTGACCGGTATGGCGAAGCCCAGACCGATGCTGCCGCCCTCGCCGCCTGCGGGGAGTTCCGAGCCGCTGTCGGCGGACCGGATCGCGCTGTTGATGCCGACCACACGGCCCCGGCTGTCGACGAGCGGTCCACCGGAGTTCCCGGGGTTCATGGCCGCGTCCGTCTGCAGGGCGTCCACGTAGCTGGTGCCTCCGCCGTCCGGGCCGCCTGCCGCGGTGACGGGGCGGTGGGTAGCGCTGATGATGCCGTTCGTGACAGTGCCGGCGAGGTCGAAGGGCGCTCCGATGGCCACGACCGGGTCACCGACCGCGACGGAGTCGGAGTCGCCCAGCGGCAGGGGCACGAGCCTCCGGACGCCGCTGACCTTGACCACTGCGAGGTCGTAACCCCGGTCCGTCCCGACCACCTCTCCCCGGGCGGAACGGCCGTCGTGAAAGGTGACGTCAAGCCGGGCTCCGTCGGCTGCCGAGTCGACGACATGGCTGTTGGTGAGGATGTGGCCCCGCTTGTCCAGCACGAAGCCGGTGCCCGTGGCGGAACCGTCGCCCTCGCCGACGTGGAGGGTGACCACGCCGGGCAGTGCCGCCTTCGCGACGGCGGCGATGCTGCCCGGGTTGGCGCCGGCATCCGCGCCGGATACCGCCTGCGGGAGTTCGATGTCACCCACGAGGCCGTCCCGCTCCGCGTACGCGCCTCCGATGCCGCCGAGGATCCCGGCAGCCAGGGACAGCAACAGAGCGGCGACGACGAACCGGGTTCCCCGGCGCCCGCCTTCGACCGGTCCGTCCTGCGCCGGAGCGGGGGCGGGGACGGCCCACGGGTCGTGGCGCAGCCGCTGGGCACCGACGGAGATCCGCGGCTCCTGCGGCTGCTGCACGGGGCGAGCGACGGCGGTCTCCGGGAGGACCGCCCGGTCGGCAGACACGGCGGGTGCCGGCTGGAGTGACGTGCCGGATGCGGGTGTCGTTGCCGTGGTGGGCAACGGAACGCCCCGTGCGGGCGTCACAGAAGGCCGCTGCACCAGCGGGGCGGGAGCCCACGGGCCCGGGCCACCGTAAGGCGGCGTGCTGTACGGGTCGGCACCGTGCAGTGGCTCTGCCGCCGGCCGTGGCCGCCTGTCGCCCGTGGCGGCCGCGGCGCCCGCTCCGGACGCGCTCACCGAGGGCGGGGCGGCACCGTCGCTCGGCGGACTCTCACGCTGTGCGTCCGAAGAGCTGTCAGGCCGGTCCGCGTTCTGGGGTACGGACGAGCAGGAGGGAGCCGAGACCGACGGCTGCCGGGCTGAATTCCCGTGTGGACGGCTCCACCACTTCGGCCACGACTCTGCGGACTTCTCGTCCATGCTCTCCCCGTTGCTCGCCCACGCAGGACAAATCACCCTCGTTGCAACGGAATTCAATCAGGTCCGGAGAAGCATGTGCAGTGAAGCGGCGTCGCAGCTTCCGGCTCAGCCCTGCGGGGGTGCCGCCGTGACGACGGGAGAAGGCGCAGGAACGGGTGCGCTCTCTTCCGGCGCCCCGCCGGAGAAGGCGTCCACCGTCGTTCCTGTGTACGGCTCCGTGCCATAGGAGTTGTAGGCGAACGACGGCAACGCGGAGCGCGTGAGCGGCGAATCGAGGAGCACTTCACGCAGCAGCGGAAGCACGGTGTCCGGTCGTTCCCGCGAGGAACGCGGCGCTGTCGGTGCCGCCCACGGAGCACCGCGGTGGAAAGCAACGTCCTGTTCCGTCTTCGCGGCTGCGCCGACCGAGCTCCCGGTTGCCGAATTCACGCTGAGCGCGCCGCCGCGTTCGCTCCGCACACCGCCGGTGTCCCGGCGCCGTCGGTCACGTTCGGTACCGGTGGCGGTCGAAGTCGTACGGACGGAGCTGGCCGAGGCGCCACCGGCGTCGCCCTTGGCGGCCGCGGGGGAGCTGCCCGCCGGTCCGGGCCCGAGCCCTCCGCCGAGAGCGAGGGCTGCGAGCGAGACGGCGCCCGCCGCGGCGAAGGCGAAGCGGCGCCCACGCGAGGACGGCCGGTCCGTCTCGTGTATCCCGAAGCCGCGGCTGGGCGAGAGCGCGCTCTCCGCCCGCCCGCCGCGCAGATAGTCGAACGTCCAGGACGAGTTGCCGGAGCCGCCCGGCATCGAGCCCGGTGACGTACGGGGGCGTCCGCCCAGCAGGCCGCCGCCCGCACCACGGTGCGGGCCGCCGGAGCCGTCGGCGTCCGACGGGCCGTCCGGGCCTCCCGCGGGCAGCCCCTGCAGGCGCGCCAGAAGTCCGTCCGAGGGCGGCGGCGGCGCGGTGTCCGCGAAGACGTTCTTCACACGGCGCTGTGCGTCTGCCTCCGCCTTGCAGTTCCGGCAGGTCGCCAGGTGGGCCAGCACCCGCTCCCGGGCGTCGTGGCCCAGCTCTCCGTCGATCAAAGCCGCCAGCCGGTCGCCGAGATGCTGCTCGGCGGGAGTGAGACCTCTCTCGGGCTGCGGCAGCTGACGCCCCATGCCTGTGCCACTCACGCGGCACCGACCTCCCCACTTCCGACACCCGGGGCGGCCGCGCTCAGGGCGCGCTGCTGCTCGGCGCGCGCCTCGGGAGAGCGGTGCTGCAGCGCCTTGCGCAGCTGCGAACGTCCCCGGTGGATACGGCTGCGCACGGTGCCGAGCTTCACACCCAGCGTGGCAGCGATCTCCTCGTACGACAGACCTTCGATGTCACAGAGCACCACCGCGGCCCGGAACTCCGGCGCCAGGGTGTCCAGGGCCTGCTGGACGTCCGCGTCGAAGTGCGTGTCGTTGAAGTGCTGCTGCGGAGTGGGCTCACGGCTGGGAAGCCGCTCCGCCGCGTCGTCGGCGAGCGCGTCGAACCGGATGCGCTGCTTGCGGCGCACCGTGTCCAGGAAGAGGTTCGTGGTGATGCGGTGCAGCCAGCCCTCGAAGGTGCCCGGGGTGTACGTGGACAGGGACCGGAAGACGCGGACGAACACCTCTTGGGTGAGGTCCTCCGCGTCGTGCTGGTTGCCCGTGAGGCGGTAGGCGAGGCGGTAGACCCGCGCACTGTGCGTGCTGACGATCTCCTCCCAGGAAGGAGGGGTCCATGCCTGGCTCTCCGCATCGGTGTCGAAAGTCGCCGTGGTCGCGGAATCGGCGGCGTGGACCTGGTCAGCAATGTCGCTCACGGATTTCGGCTCGCCCCCGGACCTGCGGAAACGCCTCAGCATTCCACGGTCCCGGACCGCAGCCGCACCTCCCCTGTCGGCTCTGGTGGTGTCCAGTGGACCCCCAACCATAGCCACCTCGCCCGTTAGCTCCGGATAAGCACTTTTGACCGGCTCACGGCCGGGCCGCCGTTCCTGCTGCACCGACTCCGTCACGACACCCCCTGAGACCTTCCACTCCTTTCAACGCCCGGTCCCATCAGCGGGTTCCCGGGGCAACGGATACAGTCACGGTTGCGTGGAGGACGGGGACAGGAGAGGGCCATTACCGGCAACCGGCAGTCGAGCTGGGCGTTCGCCGACGCCTACGACGCCGAGCTCGTCGACGACGCCGAGATCGCGGCGCTGCGCTGGGCACGTGAACGGGCCCGGCAGGCAGGCGTGCGCGCAGTATCCGCCGGCACAGGGGCCACGCTGCGCCTGCTGGCCGCCACCACGGGAGCCAAGGCCGTCGCCGAGATCGGTACCGGCACCGGCGTCTCCGGCATCCACCTGCTCGCCGGGATGCGTCCCGACGGCGTGCTGACGACGGTCGATGTCGAGCCGGAACAGCAGCAGTTCGCCCGGCAGGCGTTCCGTGCGGCCGGCTTCGCCGGCAACCGCGCCCGCTTCATCCCCGGCTCCGCCCTCGACGTCCTGCCGCGCCTGGCCGACGGCGGCTACGACATGGTGTTCTGCGACGGCGACCGCGCCGAGTGCCTGGCGTACTTCGACGAGGCGCTGCGCCTGCTCCGCAACGGCGGGCTGGTCTGCTTCGAGGGGGTGTTCGCCAACGGACGCACGGTCGATTCGGCGCCCCAGCCCTCGGAGGTGCTGAAGCTGCGTGAACTGCTGCGGACGGTCCGGGAGAGCACGCAACTGGTGCCTTCACTGCTGCCCGTCGGCGACGGTCTGCTGTGCGCGGTCAAGCGGGGCCAGTGAACCGGGGGCGGGACCCTGATGACCCTGATCACCCCGCCGCCCGGAGTCGCGGACGGACCCGCGGCAGCGCCCCACGCGCCGGAAGCGGAAGCGCCCGTCGGGCGGCCGCGGACACGACTGCCCCGGAGCACCTGACGCGCTCCGGGGCAGTGGAAGACTCTCGGAAGGCGGGACGTTCGGTCCGCGTCCCGGCCGCTCCGCGCGGCTGCCGGCCGTCAGCCGCAGACTTTCTTGAGCTCCTCACCGAGAGCAGTCGCCTCATCCGGGGTCAGCTCGACGACGAGTCGCCCACCGCCTTCGAGCGGAACGCGCATGACGATGCCCCGCCCCTCCTTGGTCACCTCGAGCGGGCCATCACCCGTCCGCGGCTTCATGGCCGCCATGCTCGTTCCCCTTCCTGAAACCAGCTGATGCAGCCGACAACTCGCGTGTCACCGGCATCGAACACATTGCTCCTGGGTCATTATCCCGCATGGCAGGACCCGATGACCAACAAGAGGTCGCATCTCTTCTCACTCGCTCTCGCACAAAACCACTCAATCCGGCGGCGAGACTGCGATACTGCTCCGCCTCACGGGGCCGACGCCCCTCGGGACCGCCTCACTGTTTGACACAGTTCACACGCTGCACCCGTGCGAGCACCCCGGGACACCCTGTCGGCGCCCGTTGATCTAGGCCATGCTGGCCCCATGTCGGACACAGTGCTCTATGACGTGACCGAGGGTCTCGCGACGATCACCCTCAACCGCCCGGATGCGATGAACGCCCTCAGCAACGAGCTGAAGTCGGCGCTGCGCGACACCCTCCGCGCGGCGGCGGCGGACGAAGCCGTACGAGCCGTACTGCTCACCGGCAACGGGCGCGCCTTCTGCGTCGGCCAGGACCTCAAGGAACACATCGGTGCTCTCGAGAGCGGCGGAGGCGACGCGCTGAGCACCGTCGAGGAGCACTACAACCCCATCACGCTCGCCATCGCGGGCATGCCGAAACCGGTCGTCGCGGGGGTCAACGGAGTGGCTGCAGGCGCCGGTGCGGGCTTCGCCTTCGCAGCCGACTACCGCCTGATCGCAGAATCGGCCGCTTTCAACACCTCCTTCGCCGGGATCGCGCTCACGGCCGACTCCGGCATCTCGTGGACGCTGCCCCGCCTCGTCGGTCCGGGACGCGCCGCCGACCTGCTGCTCTTCCCGCGCAGCGTGCGGTCCGGCGAGGCGCTGGAGCTGGGCCTGGTGCACCGCGTCGTCCCGGACGGCGAGCTGGCGGAGCAGGCTGCCGCTGTGGCAAGGGAGTTGGCGCAGGGGCCCACGGCGGCCTACGCGGCGATCAAGGAGTCGCTGGCCTTCGGCGCGGGCCACTCGCTGGCCGAGACGCTGGAGAAGGAGGCGGAACTCCAGGTACGCGCAGGCGCGTCGCAGGATCACAAGGCCGCGGTCGAGGCTTTCGTGAAGAAGGAGAAGCCCCGCTTCACGGGCCGCTGACGCGCCGCCCGCGCATCACTCCGCCGGCTCGTGCATGCGCTCCCGCACCCAGCAGTCGGCCAGATGATCGTTGACCAGGCCGCAGGCCTGCATCAGTGCGTACGCCGTCGTCGGCCCGACGAAGCGGAACCCTCGCTTCTTCAAGTCCTTGGCGAGAGCCGTCGACTCGGCCGTCACGGCGGGGATGTCGGCGTGCGTGCGGGGTGCGGCTCTGCGCGCGGGGTCGGGGGCGTAGGACCAGATCAGCGCGTCGAGTTCGCCCTCGCCCAGCGCGGCTGCGACCTTCGCGTTGGCGACGGCCGCCTGGATCTTCGCGCGGTTGCGGATGATGCCGGTGTCGGCCAGGAGGCGCGCCTCGTCCGCCTCCGTGAAGGCCGCCACCTCCTCGATGCGGAAGCCCGCGAAGGCGGCACGGAAGCCTTCGCGGCGGCGCAGGATCGTCAGCCAGGACAGACCGGACTGGAACGCCTCCAGTGAGAGGCGTTCGTAAAGTGCGTCGTCGCCGTGCACGGCGCGGCCCCACTCGGTGTCGTGGTACGCGATGTAGTCCTCGGCCGAAAGGCCCCAGGGGCAGCGGAGCCGCCCGTCCGGGCCGGGCCGCGCGGTTCCCTCCTCAGCGCTCATCGGGGCGCTCCGTGCCGTCCTGGACGGAACCGTCGCCACGGACGATGCCGCTGCCGCCGTTGTCGCGGCGGCCGGCGGCGCCTCCGGCGTTCCCCGTGCCGGGGCCGCCGTACGCCTCGCTCCCCATCGCCGTGGCCTGTGCACCGGCCAGTGCCGACTCCAGTTCCGCGATGCGGGCGTCGCGCTCGGCCAGTTCCGCACCGAGGCGGTCCAGCACGTCGTCGACCTGCTGCATGCGGTACCCGCGGGCGGTGACGGGCAGGCGCAACGCGTCGACGTCGGCGCGGCTCACCGGGCGCGAGGCGGGAAGGGGCTCGTCGAGCTGGTCGGGCCAGCTGTCGGCGAGCCCGCCCGACGCGGCGCGGCCGCGCTCACCGCCGCTGCTCACCACGGCGAGCGTGACCGCGGCGACGACCACGGCAAGCGAGATCAGCAGGAACCAGAACACGGCCAACTCCCCCGACGTCCGTCCGGATGACTACGGCAGTCCATGGTCCCCGATCGTGTCACGCCCCGCCGACACACACCGGCCCGATCCCCAAGGGGACCGCCGCTTCCCGCCGGTTAAGGTCGGCACCGGGGAGGAACCGGCGTGGAACCCCCTGTTCTGACCGAAGGGATGGCGGATGCTGCGCCTGGGGACACGCGAGTTCGGGCTGCACGAGAGCGTGATCATGGCCATCGTGAACCGGACGCCCGACTCCTTCTACGACCGGGGCGCCACCTTCCGCGACGAACCGGCTCTGGAACGCGTCGAGCAGGCAGTGGCCGAGGGCGCCGCCATCATCGACGTCGGCGGTGTGAAGGCCGGGCCCGGCGACGAGGTGACGGCCGAGGAAGAGGTGCGCCGCACGGCGGGATTCGTCGCCGAGGTACGCAGACGGCATCCGGACGTCGTCATCAGCGTCGACACCTGGCGGCACGAGGTCGGCGAGGCGGTCTGCGCGGCGGGGGCCGATCTGATCAACGACGCCTGGGGCGGCGTCGACCCGGAGCTCGCACAGGTCGCCGCCCGGCACGGCGCGGGCCTGGTCTGTACGCACGCCGGGGGCGCCGAACCCCGCACCCGCCCGCACAGGGTGAGTTACGACGGCGAGGGCGGCGTGCTGGCCGACATCCTCAGGGTGACCCTCGGCCTGGCCGAGCGTGCCGTCGCTCTCGGTGTGCGCAGGGACGCCGTCCTCATCGACCCGGGCCACGACTTCGGCAAGAGCACGCGGCACTCGCTCGAAGCCACCCGGGGGCTGGAGGAGATGACCCGCACCGGCTGGCCCGTCCTCGTGTCCCTGTCCAACAAGGACTTCGTCGGCGAGACGCTGGACAAGCCGGTCAAGGAGCGGCTGACCGGCACGCTCGCCACGACGGCGGTCTCGGCGTGGCTCGGCGCGCGGGTCTTCCGCGTCCACGAGGTCGCCGAGACCCGGGAGGTGCTCGACATGGTCGCGTCCGTCGCGGGACACCGGCCGCCCGCCGTGGCCAGGCGCGGGCTCGCCTAGGGACGTGACCGGGCCGGCTGGTTCAGCCGGCTTCCTTGGTGACCACCGCGACGGCCTCCTCGATGTCATCCGTGACGTGGAAGAGCTCGATGTCCCGTGCGGACGCCTTGCCCTGGGCCACCACCGACTTGTGCACCCAGTCGATCAGGCCCTGCCAGTACTCGCTCCCGAAGAGGACGATCGGGAAGCGGGTCACCTTCCGCGTCTGCACCAGGGTCATCGCCTCGAAGAGCTCGTCCAGCGTGCCCAGTCCGCCGGGCAGCACCACGAAGCCCTGCGCGTACTTCACGAACATCGTCTTGCGCACGAAGAAGTAGCGGAAGTTGACGCCGATGTCGACGTACTGGTTCAGCCCCTGTTCGAAGGGGAGCTCGATGCCCAGCCCGACCGAGGTGCCGCCCGCCTCCAGCGCCCCCTTGTTCGCGGCCTCCATCGCGCCCGGCCCGCCTCCGGTGATCACGCCGAAGCCCGCCTCGGTGAGCGCCCGGCCGATGCGTACGCCCGCCTCGTACTCCGGTGAGTCCAGGGGCGTACGGGCGGATCCGAAGACGCTGATGGCGGGGCCGAGTTCGGCGAGCGCGCCGAAGCCCTCGACGAACTCCGACTGGATGCGCATGACCCGCCACGGGTCCTCGTGGACCCAGTCGGCCGGCCCGGTCGTGTCCAGCAGCCGCTGGTCGGTCGTCTCGGCCTGCATCTGCTTACGGCGGCGCACCACTGGGCCCAGACGCTGCTCACGCGGCTTCTGCCCACTCTCCGGGCTGCTCATCTCGTGCTCCCTCCGACTGCGATCATTCGTTTCAGCGTACGCAGGGACGGCCGGAACGGAGTTGACACGCAGCGGGATTCCCGCCGCCGAACCCGTGACCGCGAGGCGAACGGAGACCCCTTCCGGAAGACCTCCCCCGCGGGCGGACGGGCCGGACCGGCCGCTCAGGACGTCAGCCAGGCGTGCAGCCGCTCCTCGCAGTGCAGGATCTTCGCCGTCTCCACGTGCTCGTCCCGCTTGTGCGCGAGGTTCGGATCGCCCGGCCCGTAGTTGACGGCGGGCACGCCGAGCGCGCTGAAGCGGGAGACGTCCGTCCATCCGTACTTGGGCTCGGGCTCGCCGCCGACGGCGTCGATGAACGCCTTCGCCACCGGGTGCGACAGTCCGGGCAGAGCGCCGGGCGAGCTGTCGGTGACCGTCAGCTCCCAGTCCCCGCACCCCGCGAAGACCTCCCGCACGTGGGCCAGCGCCTGCTCCTCGTCCAGGTCCGGCGCGTAGCGGTAGTTGACGGTGACGGTGCAGACGTCGGGGATGACGTTGCCCGCGACGCCGCCCTCGATGCGCACGGCGTTGAGCCCCTCGCGGTACTCCAGGCCGTCGATCACCTTCCGCCTCGGCTCGTACCCGGCGAGCCGGGCCAGGACCGGAGCGGCGCCGTGCACGGCGTTCTCGCCCAGCCAGCCGCGGGCGGAGTGCGCGCGGACGCCGCTGGTCCGCAGTTCCACGCGCAGCGTTCCCTGGCAGCCGCCTTCGACGTGGCCGCTGGAGGGTTCGAGGAGTACGGCGAAGTCGCCCGCCAGCCAGTCGGGGTGCGCGGCGGCGACGTGCCCGAGACCGTTGCGGTGGGCCTCCACCTCCTCGTTGTCGTAGAAGACGAACGTCAGGTCGCGGTTGGGCTGCTGCACGGTCGCCGCGATGCGCAGCTGCACGGCCACGCCCGCCTTCATGTCGCTGGTGCCGCATCCCCACAGCACCCCGTGCTCGTCCAGCCGGGAGGGCACGTTGTCCGCGATGGGGACGGTGTCGATGTGCCCTGCCAGGACGACCCGCTCGGGCAGCCCGAAGCGGGTGCGGGCGACGACGTTGTCGCCGTACCGGTCGACGCTCAGATGCGGCAGGGGACGCAGTGCCTCCTCGACGGCGTCCGCGATGGCCCGCTCATTCCCGCTCTCGGAGGGAATGTCGACGAGCTGAGCGGTGAGCAGGGCGGCGTCCTGCTGCAGATCCAGTGCGTAGTGCGGCATGAAAACAGCCTACGGCCCTGGGATGTTGGCGTACCGGCTACCTTGGTGCCCGTGTCCCGCTCCGATACCCGCCCCACGAAGCCTCACGCGAAGAAGCTGCGGATAGCTGCGGCGTTCGCCGTGCTGTTCTCGATCGCCGGCTACGTCGCCGCTCAGTACGTCACCAGCGCCACCGGGCCGGCGCGATGCACCGTCAGTACGGCCGGCGCCGAGTCGAAGGACTACGAGCTGAGGCCGGAGCAGGCGGCCAACGCCGCCACCATCACGGCGGTCGGCTCACAGCGGCGGCTGCCGGAGCGGGCCGTCACGATAGCGCTGGCCACGGCGATGCAGGAGTCCTCGCTGCGCAACATCAGCCACGGGGACCGCGACTCGCTCGGACTCTTCCAGCAGCGGCCTTCACAGGGCTGGGGGACGCAGAAGCAGATCACCGATCCCGTGTACTCCTCGGGGAAGTTCTACGACCGTCTCGTGCGCATCCCGGGCTACTCGCGCCTGCCGCTCACAGTGGCGGCACAGCGCGTACAGCGCAGCGGCTACCCGCAGGCGTACGCGAAGCACGAGGCCAACGCCTCGCTTCTCACCGCCGCGTTGACGGGCCGCCGTGCCGCGGCCTTCAACTGCACGACGGGCCCTGCGGGCGGTGACGGCAAGGCGGGCAGCCCCGCGCAGGTACGGGAGCGGCTGATGCGGGAGTTCGGCAAGGACGTGCTGGCCGGATCGGAGAAGCCGGTGCCGGCCGCTGCCGCCGAAGGTGTCGGCCTGCGCGAGAGCGACGGCGGCGACGCGCGTGAGAGCGCCGGCGGCTACAGCAGGACACAGGCCGCCGCCCGGCTGTCGGCGGACGGCAAGGAGCCCGAAGTCCGCATCCCCGCAAGGGCGGACGAGCGCGGCTGGGAACTGGCCCACTGGGCGGTGGCACACGCCTCGGAACTGCACATCGCGCAGGTCTCGTTCGGCGACCGCGTCTGGGACGCGTCCAGTTCGGAGCAGGGCTGGCGCACCCGCGAGGGCTCGGACAGCGGCACGGGAAGCAAGCAGACATCGGTGCGCATGAGGCTGGCCACGGCCGACTAGGGCACCGAGAAGCCGGTCCGTCCGACACCTCCGACGCCCCTCCACCTTCGGGGGATTCCCCCGGCCCCTTGTGGACGCCCGTGCTGACGCACGCTGTGCTCCGACGCGTCCCTTCCGGACGCCAACACTCCCGCCACCGCAGCGCCTTGACGTCGCATTGCGCGTCAACTGCGCACCTCCGGAACGGGATTGGGAGAAGCGATTATGCGACGCATTGCCAATCCTTTACCCCGCTGACCCGCAACTTTCCCCCCTGCCGGGGCGATAGGCACAGCGCCCGACCGGGCGAGTCTCCCGGCGAGCAGGCATCACGTTTCCGTAGCAGTAGATCTCTCCGTCAAAGGAGCAACATGTCCCTCCCTCTCACGCGCCGGATCGCCAAGACCGTGCTGCTGACGGCCGCTGGCGCCGCCTCGGTCGTCGGTACGGCCGGCGCCGCGAGCGCCGCCGAACTGCCGTCGACCGCAGACGTGGGCGGGCTGAGCAACCTGGACACCCCGCTCGACCACTCCGTCGAGGGAGCGCGGAGCACCGCCGAAGGTCTCACCCCGAAGAGCACCACCAGCACCCTCGACAAGACCGCCCCGAAGGTCGAGAAGGCTGTCGTCGCCGACACCCGCTCGGCCGGTCCGCGCGCCCTGGCGGCCGCGGACAAGACCGCCGGCAGCCCCGTCGACGCCCTCCGCGAGAAGGTTCCGGCCCTTCCGGACGCCCAGCTGCCGCAGGGCCCGGGCACGACGCTGGGCGGTGTCGCACCGGCTCAGGGCCTCGCCACCGGCGGCAACGGCCTGAGCGGGCCGCTCGGTCTCTGACGCGCAACGCGGCGGGCACAGCCCGTCGTCCGGCACATCGCTCACGGGCAAGGGCCGCGGAGAAGCCTCTCCGCGGCCCTTGCCCGTCTCCGGTGCGGCGCCCCGCCGCGAGCCCTCTCAGGCCGTCAGCCTCCGCACAGCCTCCGAGACCCGCTCGTCCGTCGCCGTGAAGGCGACCCGTACGAACCGCTCCCCCGCCGTGCCGTAGAAGTCGCCCGGTGCGACCAGCACACCGAGCTTGGAGAGCTCGCCGACGGTGTCCCAGCACGGCTCGTCCCGTGTCGCCCACAGATAGAGCGACGCCTCACTGTGCTCGATGCGGAAGCCGCTCGCCTCCAGCGCCGCACGCAGCGCCGCACGCCGCGCCCCGTACCGTTCGCGCTGCTGCGCCACGTGCGCGTCGTCACCGAGTCCGGCGACCGTCGCCGCCTGCACGGGCGCGGGCACCATCATCCCGCCGTGCTTGCGGATCTGGAGCAGTTCGCCCAGGACCGAGGCGTCGCCGACGGCGAACGCGGCCCGGTATCCGGCCAGGTTGGAGCGCTTCGAGAGCGAGTGGACGGCGACGACGCCCTCGTAGCTGCCGCCGCACACGTCGGGGTGCAGCACGGATACGGGGTCGGTCTCCCAGCCGAGTTCGAGGTAGCACTCGTCGCTGACGAGAAGCACCCCGTGTTCGCGTGCCCAGGCGACCGTGCGCGTCAGTTCGCCCGCGTCCAGCACCTTCCCGGTGGGATTGGAGGGGGAGTTGAGCCACACCAGCCGAAGGCCCTCGGGGTCCAGCTCCGTCGGCTCGTCGGTCGGTACGGGCTCCGCCCTGGCGAGCCGTGCGCCCACCTCGTACGTCGGGTAGGCGAGCCGTGGATACGCCACGCGCTCGCCGGGGCCGATGCCGAGCTGCGTGGGCAGCCAGGCGACGAGCTCCTTGGAGCCGACGACCGGCAGGACGTTCCGGTGCGTCATTCCGACGGCACCGAGACGGCGTTCGCACCAGCCGGTGATCGCGTCCCGCAGTTCGGCGGTGCCCCACACCGTCGGGTAGCCGGGGCTGTTCGCGGCGTCGGCGAGCGCTTGCCGGACCACGTCGGGGACGGGGTCGACGGGCGTGCCCACGGACAGGTCCACGATCCCGTCGGCGTGCGCCGCGGCAGCTGCCTTGTACGGCTCCAGCTTGTCCCAGGGGAAGACGGGGAGCAGCCCGGAGACGGGTGAAGGGGGCACGGGGTGACTCACTTTCCGGTGGGAAACGCCGCAGTCCCGCACGGCAGCCGGTCGTGCCGGTCTGCCGTGCGGGACCACGGACGGGACTTACGGACGGGGACTACCGGCCTGCGCCGGGAACCGCCGCTCCCGGCGGCGGCTGCCCGGTCGTCGTCACTCGTCGTGGCTCTGCGGAGGGAGCGCGGCGATGACCGGGTGGTCCCGCTCGATCAGGCCGAGCTTGCTGGCGCCACCGGGCGAACCGAGCTCGTCGAAGAACTCGACGTTCGCCTTGTAGTAGTCCTTCCACTCTTCGGGAGTGTCGTCCTCGTAGAAGATCGCCTCGACCGGGCAGACCGGTTCGCAGGCCCCGCAGTCGACGCATTCGTCCGGGTGGATGTACAAGGACCGCTGGCCCTCGTAGATGCAGTCGACGGGGCACTCCTCGATGCAGGCCTTGTCCTTAAGGTCGACACAAGGCTCCGCGATGACGTAGGTCACGCTGTCGTTCCTCCTCAATAGGGCCGGCGGACCGGTGTCCGGCTCCGCCGCTGGGCGCGCGGGAGCGCGGCGTCGTCGATGCCCGTCCTAGTATCTCCGTTCCCGGTACGGAGACGAACAGGAGGGGCGGGTAGAGCTGTGGAATTCACCACGGGCGGACGCCTCGAAGTCCGGATCACCGCGTCTGACGTGGGAAAACGCGTCTCGGTGAGGTCTTTGACCGGATCCGGCGGACGGCACGCCACCTTCACCGACACGGTCGGAGTTCTCACATCCTGGAAAGAGGGTGTACTCCACATCACCCGCCGTGGTGGACAGAGCGTTCCGATCGACGAGGCGGCGCTGGTGGCCGGCAAGGTCGTGCCCGCCGCTCCGGCCCGCCGCAGGGGGCTTCCGGTGGCGAGCGTACGTGAACTGGCCGAGGTGGCGGCCCGCGGGTGGCCCGCGGCGGAGACCGGGCGACTGGGCGGATGGACACTGAGGGCCAGCACTTCGGAGCCGTCCGGCAGCGTCGCCCACCCGGACGGGGCGGCGGCAGCCCGGCGCGACGGCTTCACCGCACGCGCCAACTCCGTACTGCCGCTCGACGATCCGGGGATGCCGCTGGAGGAGGCCGTCACGGCGGCGCAGCGCTGGTACGAGGCACGGAACCTGGTGCCGCGCGTGCAGGTCACCACGGGCGGCGAACGGACCGACGAACTCCTCGCCGCGGAGCTGGAACGGCGCGGCTGGAGCGGCGAACGCTACGCGCTGCTGCGTATCGCCGCACTGGCGCCCCTCGCCGACAGGGAACCGGACCCGAGGGTGCGGCTCAGCCGCACACCGGACGAGGAGTGGCTCTCCCTCTATCCGCGGTCCGGGCAACTGCCCGAAGCGGCCTGGCGGGTGCTGACCGGCGGTCCGTCCGTCTGGTTCGCCACCGTGCCCGGGGATCCCGGCCGGGAAGGGCCCAGTGCCATCGGACGGTGTGTGACCGACGGACGGTGGGCGGGCTTCGCCGCCGTCGAGGTCGCGCCGGACCGGCGGCGGGAGGGCCTGGGGACCGCCGTGATGGCCGAGTTGGCCCGGCAGGCGCTCGCCGAGGGCGCGTCGG
Organism: Streptomyces ovatisporus; assembly: GCF_042653885.1. NCBI lineage: Bacteria > Bacillati > Actinomycetota > Actinomycetes > Kitasatosporales > Streptomycetaceae > Streptomyces > Streptomyces ovatisporus. Next base: position 96,333 of record NZ_JBHSFH010000004.1, on the reverse strand, counting down.
CCGCCTACCTCCAGGTGGAGAGCGACAACGCCGCCGCCCGTGCCCTCTACGACCGGCTGGGCTTCGCCGACCACCACGCCTACCACTACCGCCGCGCCCCCCAGGAGAGTTCTCATGCCGGATGAGCAGGCAAGCACGGGCGGGGACGGCGACGAGCGCAGCAACAGACAGCGGTTCGCGGAAGCCGCGCGGGAGGAGCGACCGGATCTGGCGCTGTTGTGCCTGCTGATCGGCGTCGAGGCGGCGACCGTTCCCTCGGGGCGGGTACGGGCGGGTGTGCGGCATGCGCCCGTGGACGTGGCCGCGGACGAGTCGGGCGTACTCGACGCGCAGATCGAACTGGACAGGCTGGCCGGTCTGTTGCCCTACGCGCCTGCACGCACGCCCGAACGATGGGCCACGGAGCTCCGCCGGCTGCTGGGTGAGGAGATGGGCTTCAGAGGCAACCCGGACGACTACCGGCGGCTTGAGTCGTCGCTGCTCCAGTCGGTGCTGAAGCTCCGGCGAGGACTGCCGATCCTGCTCTCGGTCGTCTGGACGGAGGTGGCGCGGCGGGCAGGTGCGCCGGTGTACGGGGTGGGGCTGCCCGGTCACTTCGTCGTCGGCTTCGGCGATCCCGGTGATGCCGGAGGCGCGCAGGCGTTCGCCGACCCCTACGACGGAGGACGCCTGCTCCACGCCGGAGAGCTGGAAGCGGTGGTCGCGGGAGCGACCGGCTCCCCCACGGCGCTCTCCCCGGCGATGCTCCAGCCGGCCGGCCCGCTCGACATCGTGCTGCGGATCCTCAACAACATCCGGGCGTGGGCGGCGGCACGTCCGGAACACTCCAGCGTCCAGCTGTGGGCGCTGGAGCTGTCCTTGCTGCTGCCCCGCCACCCGGCGCGTCTCCGCTACGAGCTCGGTCAACTGCTCGTGGAGCGCGGGGACTTCCCCGGCGGTGCCGCCGAGATGGAGGAGTACGCGGAAGCCGTCGCACAGGTGGAGCCCGAGACGGCGGAGGCCGTGCACAAGGCGGCGCACGCGGCGAGGGCGCGACTGAACTGACGTGACCGACGCGGTGGCGCCGCCGGTGCCCGACGGCGGGGCACGGGTTCGGCGCGGCACCGTTCGGCGCGGCACGGGTTCACGCCGGGCCAGGCTCACGCCCGGTGCGAGGTTCCCGCGGCTGCCGGCTCACTGGGGGTTGAGCGGGATCTCCTGGACGCGCTTGGCCGGGTCCGTCTCTTTCAACGCGAGCCGCAGCGCGCCCGCCACGTCCTGCGGCGTGACCGGGGACTTGCTGCCGTCGCCGCGCGTGATCTTCACACCGTCGAAGGTCGTGCCGTAGAGATCCTGGAGCACCGGCAGGTCGTACGTGTCGACGAGGGTGCCGTTGACCGGCTTCATGGACAGGAACTTGGGCAGCGACTTCTCCGGGCTGAACTGGATCGAGGCGTCGCCCGCCTTGACGGTCACCAGTCCGGACATCGCCGGCTTGCCGAACTCCTTGATGGCCCGGTCGAGTTCCGTCTTCCCTATTTGCGGCTGCTGAAGGGAGACGGGGAGCCGGACCGGGCTGTTGTCGCCGGTGGCCGCGCGGTCGCGGTACGCCTCCTCCAGCGCGATGCTCGCCTTGTCGGGGTCGATGCCCTTGTGCGGCTTCCCCGGGATCGCCACCGCCTTGCCCTTGATGAACTTGACCGCGCCGTCCTTGGGAGCACCGCCGTCGCCGGTCTGCTTGGAGACCGTCGCCAGTGCGGAGTCCATCTTCTCCTTGTCCACCTTGAGCGCGGGCTGCGCGTCGCGTTCGGCGCCGAAGAGGGAGCCGATGACGGTGACCGGGTTGTAGTCACGGCCCGCTGCGGCGCGCACGGTGGCCTCGGTGTCGAGAGTCAGACCCGCGACGCTCGGCTTGAGCTCGGCCCGCCGGCCGTTGGCCTCGATCCGGAAGGGCTGGGTCGTACGGTCCCCGAAGGCCGCGTCGAGCTTGTTGACTGCTTCGTGCCTGCTCGTGCCGCCGATGTCGACGCCCAGCACCGTGGTGCCGTTCGGGACGTCGGCGTGGTCGAGCAGCAAACCCGCACCGTAGGCGATGCCGACAAGCCCGAAGATTCCGACGCCGGCGAGCACCAGCTTGGAGCGGCCGCCCGAGGACGTCTCGTCGTCGGAGTCCGGGGAGTCGTCCGCGGCACCCGGGAACTGCGGCGCCGCTGGAGGGCTGGAGCCCTCTGCGGGAGCATGCGGGACCCTGCCCGTGAGCGTTTCGCTGGCGACGGGTTCGGCGGGGTCGTCGGGGGTCTCAGGGCCGCGGAGGGCCGGAGGCAGCAAGTGCTCGCCCGCGCCTCCCGGTGCGAACGGGGCGGGCCCCGCGCCCAGTCCGAGAGTCGAACCGGCGGGGGACTCGACCGGTCCGCCGGGCCTGGGCGGCAGGGGCATGTCGCCGTGTGCCGGGCCGGTTGTCGGTCCTGCTGTGCCGTCGGCCATGGGCGCAGGCGGAGGCCCTTCTGGGCCCAGCGGCCGTGGGGCACTGGGCGGGGGGCCGGAGAAACCTTCCGGGCCGCCGATCGACGGCGTGCCGTGCGCCGGGGTGCCGCCGCCGGGCAGCCGGTGCGAGCCGGTGTCGTACGGGTCGGCGGCGTTCGGGCCGTACAACTCGCTGACGCCGTAGGGGTTGCCGCCTCCGTACGGGTCGTGCGTGCCGTACAGGGGCTCGGCCGCCCCCGGGGAGGTACCCGCGCCGGCCTGAACACCTCCGGGGCCACCGGAGTTGCCGGGGGCACCCGCGCCGCCCGCTCCTCCGGAACTCCCGGAACTCCCGGAACCCGCCTTCCCCTTGCGGGGGGCGAACCAGTCGCTCGTCTCCTGGGTGAACTCGCCGCTGCCCGGGGCGCCGCCGGGCCCTCCCGGAGCGGGAGCGCCGCCCGCGCCCCTCGGACCCGGCAGGGGCGAGGAGGGCGCCTCCTCCGGCGAGAGCGGACGCGGGGCGCCGTCACCCGGGGTCCCGTCGGTATCCGCGTCGTTCACCGTCTTGCGTACCACGACGGGCGGAATCGGCCGCGAGCCCGGAATCTTGATCCGGATGCGCGTGGTCAGCGTCGTCTCGGTCTTGCGGTCGCCGGAGCGGCCCTTCGCGCCCGCGTTCGGGTCGGCGCCTGCGGCCTCTCCGGGATCGGCGGAGTTCCCGGCGGCACCAGAGCCGTACGGCTCTGCGCCCCGCGGGTACGGCCCGCCACGGCCCTGGCCCTCTGGCCCCGAGGACGAACGGTCAGTTTCACGACTCAAAGCAGGTACTCCCGGTTGGGTTCGCCGCCCATCATGCTTGTCCGAAGCGGCTCGCCGGCGGCCACCACCATACTTGGGCCGGCCGCCCCGGGACCCGGTCCCACGTAATCCCCTGGACAGCCGCCCCGTCAGTGGTACTTGTGCCCTGGCACCGGTGGTGCCGGCAGCGCGATCGTGGCACACATCACAGCTGCGAGCATCCCGCCGAGGAGAAAGACATATGAGCCGATTCCCGCTCCGAAGAGGAAGTCCCCTTCGGGCCGGGCCGTGGTCAGCAGCACCACGGTGACCGCCCAGCCCGCGCCCGGCGCGGCAGCTCCGACCCTGGTACGGCACAACTTCGCGCCGCCCCAGAAGAGTCCGACCGCTCCGGCGAGCGCGAGCAGCAGTCCACCGGGGAACCAGCCGCTCTGCACCAGGGAACCGGCGACGCCGGCCAGTACGCCGAGTACGAGCAGCGCGAAGTAGACACCCAGCCGGGCGGGCCGGGCGGCGGGCACCGGCTGCGGCCACCCGTACGGCAACTGCCCGCCACGGGGCGGCTGCCCGTCCCGCCGGTCCCGCTGCCCGCCGGCGCTCTGCCGCCCGGCACCGCCGTCTCCGCTGCCGCCGCTCATACGCCCGCTCCTGCGAACAAGTCCTCCGTGATGCCGCCGTCATGCTGCCCCGTGGAGCCTGCCGAGCGGTAGTACTCGGTGCTCAGCAGGGGCTGCCCGAGGCCGTTCGAGAGGGCGAACGAGTCGTCGACGACGGTGATCTGCGTCGCGTGCGCGCGCATGGCGGCCTGCTTCGCCTTCGCGTACGCGCGTGCGTCGACGGCGACGTCCACCGCAGTGTCGTCCACCACGCCCGGCACGTCCGACGCCCGGGCGATCTGCGGGAACGGGGAGCCCTCACCGGCCGTGCGCAGCCGGGCGAACCCCTCCTCGACCGCGGTGCGGGGCACGCAGTTCCAGTAGATCCGGGCCACCTCGTGCGGACGGCCGGCGCCGGGTTCGCACCGCGGGTCGGCGGCCAGCTCGGCACCGCGCATCGCGACGCGGTGCGCCTTGATGTGGTCGGGGTGCCCGTAACCCCCGTCGGGGTCGTAGGTGACGAGCACCTGCGGGCGGACCTCACGGATCACGGGGACCAGGTGCAGCGCCGCCTCGTCCAGGGGTGCCTGCCAGAAACTGCCGGGCCGGTCGTTCGTCGGCAGGCCCATCATCCCGGAGTCGCGGTAGCGGCCCGGGCCGCCGAGGAGGCGGTGGTCGCCGACCCCCAACTCCTGCATGGCAGCCGTAAGTTCGTCCGCACGGTGCCGCGCGAGCGGGGTCAGTCCGCCGGGAGCGGGATCGTTCCGCACGGAGTCGTCCTGCCCGTGCTGCGGCTCCAGGTGGGCCAGTTCGGGCGGGATCACCTCGCCCTCCTCGCCCAGGGTGCACGTGACCAGCGTCACGCGCGCGCCCTCGGCGGCGTACTTGGCCATGGTGGCGCCGTTGTTGATCGACTCGTCGTCGGGGTGTGCGTGCACCAGGAGCAGGCGGCGGTCAGGGGCTGCGCTCATGCCCCCGACCCTACGACCACGACGATGACGTCAGAACTTGATGTCACCGAGCATGCCGGCCACGTTCGTCGTCAGCTCGTTGATGGTCGGCGCCACGGACGAGCTCGCCAGGTAGAAGCCCAACAGCACGCAGACCACCGCGTGTCCGGCCTTGAGCCCGGACTTCTTCACCAGGAGCACGACGATGATCAAGAACAGCACGACCGCCGAAATCGAGAGTGCCACGGCGGTTCACCTCCAAGTACGAGCGGTCGGCGGACGGTTCCGGACAGCATGAGCCCATGACACGAGCGGGCCACCGGCTTCATACCCGGCTCCCGCCTCGCGCAATGGATCATAACTACCCGTCAGATGGCATGGGCCAGGTGCACGGGAGCAGAAGAGGGGCGCATATTCGGTTCCGGCCACCGCGCCGAGCGCCCGCCCGGCCTACGCTCTGCCCCATGGCCACCTCTTTTCCCCGTCAGTCCGCTCGTACCCAACGCTTCACGCTCGGCGCTCCCCGCGCGTTCACCGTCTCGCCCGACGGCTCGCGCCTCGTCTTTCTCCGCTCAGCCGGAGGCACTGACCGGGCGAATCGCCTCTGGGTGCGCCAGGTGCGGGACGACGGTGGAGCACAGGAGCGCGTCGCGGCGGAGCCCGAGGAACTGCTGGGGGGCGCAGCGGAGGAGTTGTCCCCGGAGGAGCGCGCCCGTCGCGAGCGGAGCCGGGAAGGATCTTCCGGAATCGTCGGATATGCCACTGACATGGCCGTCGAGCGTGCCGTCTTCGCACTGTCGGGGCGTCTCTTCGTCAGCGATCTCCTGGCGGGCAGCGCACAGGAGCTGTCCACACCCACACCCGTGGTGGATCCCCGGCTGTCCCCCGACGGCCGGCACATCGCCTACGTCTGCGGCGGCGCCCTGCGCGTCATCGGCACGGACGGCACGGGCGACCGCGAACTGGCGGCTCCCGAAGCCGGGACCGTCGCCTACGGATTGGCCGAATTCGTCGCGGCCGAGGAGATGCAGCGCAGCCGCGGTTTCTGGTGGTCCCCGGACAGCAGCCGGCTGCTCGTCGCCCGTACGGATGACGCACCGGTGCAGCGGTGGTGGATCGCCGACCCCGCCAACCCGCAGCAGGAACCGGCGCAGGTGGCCTACCCGGCGGCCGGCACAGCCAACGCCGAGGTCTCCCTGCACCTCCTGAGCCTCGGCGGGGACGGCGGAGAGGGCGGGGAAGGCGGAGAGGGCGGGGACCCGCGCGGTGAGCAACTCCGGCCCGTCGAGTGGGACTCCGCGCGGTACCCGTATCTCGCCCGCGTGCACTGGTCGACCGGCGGTCCTCCGCTGCTGCTCGTACAGGCCCGGGACCAGCGCGCCCAGCGCGTCCTCGGTGTGGACGTGCGAACGGGCGCCACCGACACGGTGCACGAGGAGCAGGACCCCGACTGGCTGGAGCTGTTCACCGGCGTCCCGGCATGGACCCCGGACGGCCGCCTCGTGCGCATCGAGGACACCCCCGGGACCCGGACGCTGATGGTCGGCGACGAGGCCGCGACGGCAGGCACGCTGCACGTACGGGCAGTGCTCGACGTCAGCGCCGACGGAATCCTCTTCTCCGCCTCCCCGGGAGCGTCGGCCCCGTCAGGGGAGGAGGGGCCGTCAGGGGAGGAGGGGCCGGAGGCGCTGACCCGGGGCGTCGGAGACATCGGCGTGTTCCTCGCCCGCTACGCCGCCGACGGTTCCGTCGCGGACTGTGAGCGCGTCGCAGACGGGGAGGACGACGGTGCGGCGCACGTTGCGTCCGCCGTACGCGGCGGCCCGACGCTCGTACTGTCCACCGCCGCACCCGGACGTGCGGGCTCACGTGTCAGCGTGCTGGGCCTGCCCGGGACCGACGTCCCGGCCGCCCCGGCCGGCGCTTCCGCGCGGCGGCTCGTCCCGCTCGGCACCGTCCCCTCCCACGCGCAGGAACCGGAGCTCCGCACGGCACCGCTCCTGACGCGTACAGGCGCGCGGGACATCCCCGCAGCCGTCGTACTGCCCACGGGCTACCGGGAAGCCGACGGTCCGCTTCCCGTCCTCATGGACCCGTACGGCGGTCCGCACGGACAGCGTGTGGTGGCCGCCCACAACGCCTACCTGACGTCGCAGTGGTTCGCGGACCAGGGTTTCGCCGTGGTCGTCGCGGACGGCCGCGGTACCCCGGGCCACTCGCCCGCGTGGGAGAAGGCGGTGTCCCGCGACATCGCGGACGTCACACTCGACGACCAGGTCGAAGCGCTCCGCTCCCTCGCGGCGGACCACCCGCTGGACCTGTCGCGCGTCGGCATCCGCGGCTGGTCGTACGGGGGGTACCTGGCCGCGATGGCGGTGCTACGGCGCCCGGACGTCTTCCATACGGCCGTCGCGGGCGCGCCCGTCACCGACTGGCGGCTGTACGACACCCATTACACGGAGCGCTACTGCGGCACCCCGCAGGAGGACCCCGAGGTGTACGCGCGCACGTCCCTCATCACGGACGACGGCCTCTCCGGCGCCGCCGAGCAGCAGCGGCCGCTGCTGCTCGTCCACGGGCTCGCCGACGACAACGTCGTGGTCGCGCACACCCTGCGGCTCTCCTCCGCGCTCCTCGCGGCGGGGCGCCCGCACGAGATGCTGCCGCTCTCGGGTGTCACCCACATGACGCCGCAGGAGCAGATCGCGGAGAATCTGCTGCTCCTCCAAGTGGCGTTCCTCAAGCGGACGCTCGGCATGACCTGAGGGCCCGCGGGAGCTCCCCGGGCCGTCCATCGGGGGCCCGGGGGCCATGGCTGCCACCCCCGCCGCACACGGAAGCGCCGCCGCGGAGACTCCCGCGGCGGCGCCCGTCGTGCCGGGGCCCGGGTGTGGACGACCGGCGAACCGGTGCTCCCCTGGCCGGCCCGGTTCAGCTCTCCATCGCCCTGAGGGCCGAGTCGAGGATGACGTCCTCCTCGCGGGCGGTCGTCGATCCCTCCTCCGGGAAGTGGCAGGCGGTGAGGTGTCCCGCGGCGTTGCCGGAGATCTGGACGAGCGGCGGGTCCTCCGTCGCGCACTTGTCCTGCGCCTTCCAGCAGCGCGTACGGAAGCGGCAGCCCGAAGGCGGGTTGATCGGCGAGGGCACGTCGCCCGCGAGGCGGATGCGCTCGCGCTCCTCCTCCTCGCCGTCGCTGAGCCTGGCTTCGGGAACGGCGGAGAGCAGCGCGTGCGTGTACGGGTGGCGGGGACGGTTGTAGATGGAGTCGCGGTCGCCGACCTCGACGATCTTCCCCAGGTACATCACCGCGAGGCGCTGCGAGAAGTGCCGCACGATCGCCAGGTCGTGCGCGATGAACACGAACGCGATGCCCATGTCGCGCTGAACCTGCTGGAGCAGGTTGACGACCTGGGCCTGGATGGAGACGTCCAGCGCGGAGACCGGCTCGTCCGCCACGATCAGCTTCGGCTCCAGGGCCAGCGCGCGGGCGACGCCGATGCGCTGCCGCTGTCCGCCGGAGAACTCGTGCGGGAAGCGGTTGTAGTGCTCCGGGTTGAGACCGACCGTCTCCAGCATCTCCTGGATGCGCTTCTCGCGGCCGCCGGGCGGATTGATGCCGTTGACCTCCATCGGTCCGCCGATGATGGAGCCCACCGTCTGCCGCGGGTTCAGCGACGAGTACGGGTCCTGGAAGATCATCTGGATCTCGGAGCGCACGGGCGCCAACTGCCTGCGGTTGGCGTGCGTGATGTCCTTGCCCCGGTAGCTGATCTTTCCCTTGGTGGGTTCGAGGAGCCGCGTCAGCAGACGACCCGTCGTGGACTTGCCGCAGCCCGACTCGCCGACCAGGCCGAAGCTCTCACCCGGCATCACGCTCAGGTCGATCCCGTCGACTGCCTGGACCGCGCCCACCTGCCGCTTGAAGGGGAAGCCGCCCATGATCGGGAAGTGCTTGGTCAGGTTCTCGACCTCGAGCAGGGCTTCGCCAGAACCGGGTACGGCGTCCTGCGGCTTGGTCAGGGTGAGTTCTTCGCTCATTGTCATACTCCCTAGCCCAGCCGGGGCTTGATCTGCTCGATGAAGAAGGTCTGCTTCTGCTCGGCCGTGAGGTGGCAGGCGGCGCCGCGCCCCGCGGGGAGCGTGGGCCGGTCGCCCGAGCAGGACTTGTCGCCGGCCACCTGGTCGACGAACTCGCAGCGCGGGTGGAACGGGCAGCCGGGCGGCGGCGCGAGCAGGCTCGGCGGTGTGCCCTGGATGGGCACCAGTGCTTCGTTGACGTCGCTGGACAGCCGCGGCATGGACGTCAGCAGGCCCCAGGTGTAGGGGTGTCGGGGCTCCCGCAGCACCTCCTTGACGGATCCGCGCTCGACGGCACGGCCGCCGTACATCACGAGGATGTCGTCGGCCACGTTGGCGATGACGCCCAGGTCGTGGGTGATGAAGATGATCGCCGAACCGAACTCCTGCTGGAGGTCCTTGAGCAGGTCGAGGATCTGCGCCTGGACGGTCACGTCCAGGGCTGTCGTCGGCTCGTCCGCGATGAGCAGGTCCGGGTTGCACACGAGCGCCATGGCGATCATCGCGCGCTGCCGCATGCCGCCGCTGAACTGGTGCGGGTAGTCGTTGACGCGCAGCTTGGCGTTGGGGATGCCGACCTTGTCCAGCATCTCCACCGCCCGCAGGTGCGCCTCACGCTTGGAGGCACCGGTGTGCTTGCGGTACGGCTCCGAGATCTGGCGGCCCACGGTGTAGTACGGCGAGAGCGCCGTCAGCGGGTCCTGGAAGATCATCGCCATCTTGTTGCCGCGCAGCGACTCCAGGGTCTTCTCCCGGGCGCCGGTCAACTCCTGGCCGTCCAGCAGGATCTCGCCGGAGACGGCGGTCTTCCGCGGGTTGTGCAGGCCCAGGATCGAGAGGTTGGTCACCGACTTGCCGGAGCCGGACTCGCCCACGATCCCCAGGGTGCGGCCGCGCTCCAGGTTGAAGGAGAGGCCGTCGACGGCCTTGACGGTGCCGCCCTCGGTGTCGAAGTGGACGTACAGGTCGCGTACGGACAGGAACGCACCGGAGGCGCCCGCGTCGCGCGGAGCCGGGACGTCCGCTTCCTTGGTCAGGGTGTTCACAGCGGTACTCCTAGGCCAGCCGCACGCGCGGGTCGATGAACGCGTAGGCGGCGTCCACGAGGACGTTGAACAGGACGATGAAGGTCGCCGAGAAGAGCATCACGCCCATCACCATGGGGAGGTCGGTCTGCTCCACGGATTCGACCGCGAGCTTCCCGAGCCCCGGGAGTGAGAACGTCCACTCAGTGATCATCGCGCCGCCGAGCAGGGACCCCAGGTCCACACCGAAGATGGTGACGATCGGGATGAGCGAACCGCGCCAGGCGTAGCGGAAGAAGACGAACTTCCCCGACATGCCCTTCGCCCTGGCCGTGCGGACGTGGTCCTCGGCCAGCTGCTCGATCATCGAAGAACGCGACAGACGCGTGTAGTTCGCGGTGAAGATGATCTGAATGACCATCCAGGGGATGAGCAGCCCCATGAACCAGCCGGCCGGATCCTCGGAGAGGGGCACGTACTTGGGCTGATCGAGAAGTCCCAGGTTGAAGACGAGCAGCGCCATCACCAGCGGCCCGACGAAGTAGATCTGCATCGAGCTGAGCACGAGGGAGGCGGTGCTGAAGACCTTGTCGGCCAGCGTGCCGCGCTTCCAGGCGGCGATCATGCCGGCGCCGAGACCGATGGTGAGGAAGACGACGGCTCCGCCGAGGGACAGCGACACGGTGGTCGGGAAGCGGTCGAGAATGGTGTCCCAGACCGGGTCCGAGTTGGCGAAGGAGTAACCGAAGCACGGGGCGGGGCACGAGCCCTGGGCGAAGTCACGGCCGGTGACGATGCCGGACATGAACTCCCAGTACTGCACCGGTACGGGCTTGTCGATGCCCATGTTCTTGCGGATGACTTCCAGCGCGTCCGGCGTGCAGTTCTTACCGCAGGCGAGCATCGCCGGGTCTCGCGGTATCGCGTAGAAGAGGAAGAACGTGACCGCGCTGATGGCCAGCAGGATCACGATCGCGCCGAGCAGCCGGCGGCTGAAGAAACGTAGCATGACGGAACGCAGCTCTCGTGGGCAGCGGATTCGTGGACGGGGCGACGGGCCGGTGGTGCCCGCCCCCTGGGGGAAGACCCCTGGGGGACCCCCAGGGGGCGGGCACCACCTATGGCGCGAGCAACAGCGTTGTGGGTGCTGTTACTTCTTGATGTACAGCTGGGTCGGGTCGATGCTGCTGATGACGTCGTTCAGGACGGCACCGCCCACCTTCGAACCGTGCAGCTGGATCTGCTTGTAGTACATAAGCGGGATGTCGGGCAGGTCCTCCTTGAGGATGGCGTCCGCGAGCTTGCCCCACTCCTTGGCTGCCTTGTCCGCATCCGTGATCTTGGAGATGCGGTCCATCTCCTTGTTCATCTGCGGGTTGTTGTAGTGCGAGTAGTTCGACGCACCGTCCTGAACCTGACGACCGTCCAGCGTGGGCGGTATCACCGTCGAGGCACTCGGCCAGTCGGCACCCCACGAGGAGTGGTACATGTCGTACTTGTTCTCGGTCTTGCCGATCTGGTCGTAGTAGGTGTCCGACACGATGTCCTTGAGCTGGACGTCGAACCCGGCCTTCGACAGGTTGTCCTTCGCCGCGATGGAGAACTCCTGCCACTCGGGAGAGTTCTGGAAGGCGAAGGTGAGCTTCCTGCCGGTCTCGCCGGCGTCCTTCAGGATCTTCTTGGCCTTCTTGACATCACCCTGCGGGTTCTTGATCTTCCCGTAGGGGTCGGCACCCGTGTGGCCTGCGACGGTCGGGCTGAGGTAGCTGCCGCCGAGCTCGCCGCCGCCGGAACCGCCGAAGGCCTGCATCAGCGACTTCGCGGGCAGGGCGTAGGCGATCGCCTCACGGACCTTCTTGTTCTTCAGGCGGTCCATGTTGAAGGAGATCTTGCCGACGTAGGGCTGGTAGCCCGCCAGCGAGCGCTTCTTCACATCCGGGTTGGAGCGCACCTCCTGCATGCTGGAGGCGTCGACCTGGTTGCTGTAGCTGACCGCGGTCTGGTTCTCGGCGCTGTCGGAGGCGAGCCGCTTGGTGGACGCCTCGTAGGAGACACCGAACTGGATGTCGTGCGAGTCCGGGTAGGCGTGCCGGACCGCGTCCGTCTTCGCGTCCCAGTGCTCGTTGCGGACGAGCTTCATGCTCTTGCCGGACTTGAAGGACTCGATCTTGTACGGACCCGAAGCCACCGGCTTCTTGTCGTACTTCTCCTTCGTGTCGCCCTTCTCCTGGACCGCGGCGTATCCGGCCATACCCAGTGCGTAGGGCAGGTCGGGCTGCGGGTCCTTGAAGTGGAAGACGATGGTCTTGTCGTCCGGCGTCTCGAGGACCTTCTTCGGCAGGTGGTCACCCTTGTAGGGGCCGTCCGGCAGAAGCTTGCGGTAGCCGGTGCCGCTCTTGCCGGCCAGCCACTGCTGGATGAAGACCGGGCCCTCCGAGATGAACGGCGCGAACTGCCGCTCGAAGGTGTGCCGGATGTCCTTGGACGTGATCGGGGAGCCGTCCTCCCACTTGACCCCGTCCTTCAGCTCGTACGTCCAGGTCCGGTCACCGTCGGACGACTGGCCGCTGTCCTTGGCGAGGTCGCCGACGACGGTGTACTTGCCGCTGTTGTCGCGCTTGTAGGTGGTCAGACGACGGTGGATGAGGGTCGACATGGTGCCCTCGTCGCTGACGTACATCTGCGCGGGGTCGAGGTGGGCGAAGCTGTCACGCTGGTAGACGGTCAGCTTGCCGCCCTTCTGCGCGCCCTTGACCGCCTCGGCGGGACCCGTCGAGGCCTGCTCGTCGCCGAACTCGTACTTGACCTGCTGCTTGGCGGCGTCTTCCTTGCTCACGCCCCCGTCGTCGCCGCCACCGCCGCTGCTGCATCCGGTGAGGATGAGCGCGCCTGCGGCGAGCCCGACGACGGAGACGCGCGCCGTACGCATCCTGAATCTGCTCATGGTGGTGGTAGCACCTGCCTGTCGATTGTCCGTTGCTGCCTGACTGATGCGGTGCCGGGGTGGCAGCGCCCCCCTCTTCTCGGTCGTCAACGTCCCGATTTCGGGTCGAAGGCGTCCCTGACCGAGTCCCCGAGCAGGTTGAACGCGACGATGAAGATCACCATCGCGACGCCGGGGAAGATCATGTAAGTGATGTCGCTCTGGTACACCTCGGCGCCGGTCGCGAACATCCGGCCCCAGTCGGGGGTGGAGTTCTGCATGCCCACTCCGAGGAAGGAGAGACCGGCGACGGCAGTGACGAAGTTGGGAAGCATGTAGGTCGACTGCACCAGGATGGGCGTGACCACGTTCGGCAGCAGCTCCTTGCGGATGATCCGCCAGGGCGGGGTGCCGGCGACCTTGGCCGCCTCGATGAACTCCCGCTCCCGCAGGGTCAGTACCTGACCGCGCAGCAGCCGCGCCAGCGTCATCCAGCCCAGCAGCCACATGACGAAGATCAGCACGCAGGCCCGGAGCCACGTGGGCATCTCGTCCTGGGGGTCGACCATCAGGGCCCCGATGACGGGGACGAAGGCGACGAAGAAGAGCTGGTTCGGGAAAGACATCATCAGGTCGGTGATCCGGCCGAGGAAGTAGTCCGTCTTGCCGCCCATGTAGCCGCCGGCGACACCGATCACGATGGCCAGCAGGACCGAGAGGATCGTGATGACGACGGCCAGCGAGAGCGACGTGCGCATGCCGTAGACCAGCTGCATGAAGACGTCGCGGCCCAGACCCGGTTCGAGGCCGAACCAGTGCTCGGCGTCGATGCCGCCGTTGGGCTTGATCGGGTAGCCGTTGTCGTTGAGCAGGCCCTCTTCGAGCTGCCCGTACCGCGTCCAGGGGTCCTTGCCGTACAGCCAGGAGATCACCGGCGCGAAGGCGGCGACGGCGAACATCGAGAGAACGACACATGCCGATATGACGCCTGTGCGGTCACGCTTGAACCGCATCCACATCAGTTGGCCGGGGGACCGGCCCACCTGCTGGTCTTTGCTGCCTTCGCGGCCGACCGGCTCGGTGGTCAGGCCGACGCCGTCGGGATCTGGGGTCTCTGCCCCGGCGATCGCGGCCTGGGATGGACTTGTCATCGTGATTGCGCCCCCGCGCTCGTCATCTATGCGGATAGATCCGGCTGTTGGCCAGCTGGCATTGGGTGCCATGGGTTGAGGAGACTTTGCAAGTGAATAACTGCTCAGTCAAGGGGTACCGGCGGCAGCATGTGGACCCCGAGCGCATAGTGAGCGAAGGTTTTGCAGATTGAGGTCACAGCGTGCTTGACGGCCCTCGGGCCTAATAGACATATGGTCATAAGCGCGCCTGAAACGCTTTAACATGGCCGCAACTCAGTTGTCGCCGCTCCGATATACGAACTCGCCACCCTGAACTCCGTACGGCCGTGCGGGTGCCGTAGGACCGGGCCGGGGCCGTGCAGCCCCGGCCCGGTCGCCGTGAGCAGCGGCAGTAGGCTTGTCCGATGCTGTACCGGATCTGCCGCCGCGAGCAACTGCGGACCGGCCGGTGGAAGGTGCGGCGCACGGGTATCCGTACCGCGGGGGGCGGGACATGAGTCGGTTCACCACGCTGAGACCCGGAGCGCACACCGCGGGCGCGGCCTTGCTCGCGGCGCTCGCCGCGCTGGACCTCGTCTGGATCGTCCGCGACTTCAGCAAGGCCGCCGACGTCACCGACGCCTGGTGGATGTGGTCCGGGCTGCTCTTCCGCGCCCAGGACGGTATCTGGACCAGCTCGTTCGTGGAGCCGACACTGCTGGTTCTCTACACCGTCTGCGCGGTCACAGCCCTGCTCTCCTCCGCGACCGCGGGCATCCTCCTCTCCACAGGCGCACTGACGATCCTGCTGCGCGTCCCCACCCTGTGGAACCTGAACGCCAGTTGGGTCCAGGGCGGCGTCTCGGACGGACTGCGGACCAAGGTCCTGATCAGCGACATCGCCATGCTCGTCCTGGCTGTCGCGCTGATCGTCACAGCAGTCGCCGGCCGCGGCCCGGCCGGCGGAGCCCGCACCGGCGCCGATGCCGCCGCCTCCCCCGGCAGCCGCCACGACGTTCCCGCCCGCCCCACACCCGCGGGCGGCCTCGCCGCGTCGGTGCTGCTGGCCGCGGTGGCCGTGGTGCTCATCTCCTGGGAGGTCCGCTCGTGGGCGGAGCAGGGCTGGGACACGTACTCGGACCACTTCACAGGCGACCGCACCCTGGTCACGCTCCTGGCCGTGCCCGAGAGTTGGTACGGCTGGTCGCTCGCGCTGCTCGCGGCCGGCGGCTCGGTCGCCGCCTTCCGGCGCTCGCACCTCGCCCGGCCGCTGGGCATGACCGTATGCGCCCCCCTGCTCGGACTCGGGCTTTTCCGCCTCTCGTTCGCGGCGAAGGCCGGTCTCCTGGAGAGCATCGGCACCCTCGGCCTGCGCGACCGGCTGTCGATGGCCACGTCCCTGTTCGAGGTTCTCGTGTCGCTCGCCGTGCTGCTCGCTCTCGCGGGCCGCGGCGGACAGGCTTCCGGAGCCGCTCCTCACTCCGGGACGATCCGCTCCTTCTCCTCCGCGTAGTGGCAGGCCGAGGGGTGGTGCGCGGGCCCCTCCGCATGCGCGAAGCCCGCGGGGACCTCCAGCGGCGGTTCCTCCCGCGCACAGCGTTCCGTCGCCTTCCAGCAGCGCGTGCGGAACCGGCAGCCGGACGGCGGATTCGCCGGGGAAGGGACCTCTCCCTCCAGCACGATGCGCGTACGCTGCTCCCCCGCCGCCGGGTCCGGTACGGGCACCGCCGAGAGCAGGGCCTGGGTGTACGGGTGGGTGGGGTGTTCGTAGATCTCGCGCTCCGTACCGAT
This sequence comes from Streptomyces ovatisporus, assembly GCF_042653885.1. Classification (NCBI taxonomy): domain Bacteria; kingdom Bacillati; phylum Actinomycetota; class Actinomycetes; order Kitasatosporales; family Streptomycetaceae; genus Streptomyces; species Streptomyces ovatisporus. The sequence goes on along the minus strand of NZ_JBHSFH010000004.1, from coordinate 80,619 downwards.
CTCGACGATCTTGCCGAGGTACATGACGCCGACCCGGTCGGAGATGTGCCGCACGACGGAGAGGTCGTGTGCGATGAAGACGTAGGAGAGACCGAACTCGTCCTGCAGCCGCTCCATCAGGTTCACCACCTGCGCCTGGACCGAGACGTCCAGGGCCGAGACCGGCTCGTCCGCGACGATGATCTCCGGCCGGAGCGCCAGCCCGCGGGCGATGCCGATGCGCTGCCGCTGGCCCCCGCTGAACTGGTGCGGATAGCGGTTGACGTACTCGGGGTTGAGTCCCACCACGTCCAGCAGTTCCTGCACCCTTCGGCGCCGCTCGCCGCGAGGGGCCGCTTCGGGGTGGATGTCGAAGGGTTCACCGACGATGTCGCCGACCGTCATGCGGGGGTTGAGTGACGTGTAGGGGTCCTGGAAGACCATCTGGATGTTGCGCCGTACGGCTTTGAGCGCGCGGCCGGAGAGACGCGTGACGTCCTCGCCCTTGTACCGGATGCTGCCGGCGGTCGGCGCCTCCAGGCTCGTCACCAGCTTGGCCACCGTCGACTTGCCGCAGCCCGACTCCCCCACGAGGCCGAGCGTTTCGCCGGGGCGCAGGTCGAACGAGACGCCGTCGACGGCTCTGACCGCACCCACGTGCCGTCTGACGACGACGCCCTGGGTGAGCGGGAAGTGCTTGACCAGGCCGCGCACTTCGAGGATCGCCTCGCGCGGCTCGTACGAGGGCGCTGCCGGGGACGTGTCCGGCAGTGCGTCCGGGCCCTCTTCGTCCTGGGTCTGTGCCGTCCCGCCCAGGCTGTCACTCTGCATCGAGCAGCTCCTCCCAGAAGTGGCAGGCGCTGGCCCTGCCCCGGCCGGCCTCGTACAGCGGCGGCTCGTCCGCGTGGCAGACCGGGCGCGCCATGGGGCAGCGCGGGTGGAAGCTGCACCCCGGGGGAATGCGGAGCAGGCTCGGCGGCAGGCCCTTCACCGCGTCGAGCTGCTGCCCTTTCTGGTCGAGCCGCGGGATGGAGTCGAGCAGGCCCTTCGTGTACGGGTGCGCGGGCGTCCGGTAGAGCTCGCGGACCGGTGCCGACTCCACGATCCGTCCGGCGTACATGACGACGATCTTGTCCGCGACGTCGGCGACGACGCCGAGATCGTGCGTGATCAGGACAAGCCCCATGCGGTACTCGCGCTGCAGGTCCGCCAGCAGCTCCATCACCTGGGCCTGGACCGTGACGTCCAGGGCGGTGGTCGGTTCGTCCGCGATGATCAGCCGGGGCTCGAGGGCCAGCGCCATGGCGATCATGATGCGTTGCCGCATGCCGCCGCTGAACTGGTGCGGATAGTCGTCGACGCGCGCCCGTGCGGCGGGGATCCGCACGCGCTCCATCAGTTCGACGGCCTTGGCCTTGGCCTCCTTGCGCGAGGTGCCGCGGTGCACGCGGAACATCTCACCCAGCTGATACCCCACGCTGAGGACGGGATTGAGCGCCGACAGGGCGTCCTGGAAGATCATCGCCATGCGCGCGCCGCGGACCGTGCGGCGCTCCTCCGCCGACAGCTTGAGCAGATCCCGCCCCTCGAAGAGGATCCGGCCTCCGGTGATCCGGCCGGGCGGCGTGTCGAGAATCCCCATCACCGCCTGAGCCGTCACGGACTTGCCGGAACCGGACTCGCCGAGCACCGCCAGCGTCTCGCCCTCCCCGACGTCGAGACTCACGCCGTTGACGGCCTTCGCGACGCCGTCCCGGGTGCGGAACTCCACGTGCAGGTCCCGTACTTCGAGCAGCTGCGCCGGCCCGGAGGGCGGGGGCGGCACCGGCTGTGCCTCGGTCTGTGTCACGTACGCCTCCGTCAGCGCAGCTTGGGGTCGAGGGCGTCGCGCACCGCGTCGCCGAGCATGATGAACGCCAGGACGGTCAGGCTCAGCGCCGCCGCGGGATAGAGCAGGATGTGCGGCGCGTTGCGGAACTGCATCCCCTGCGAGGCGTCGGAGATGTCGGCGCCCCAGGAGACGGTCGGGGGCTGCAGGCCGACGCCGAGATAGCTGAGGGTCGCCTCCAGCGCGATGTAGGTGCCCAGTGCGATGGTCGCGGTGACGATCACGGGGGCGACGGCGTTCGGGAGGATGTGCCTGACCAGCATCCGGGCGTTGCCGGCGCCCAGCGCACGCGCGGCCAGCACGTAGTCGTTCTGCTTCGCGGAGATGACCGAGCCGCGGGCGATACGGGCGATCTGCGGCCATCCCAGCAGCACGATGAACGCGATCACCGTCCACACCGAACGGCTCCCCGTCATGGAGAGGAAGACCAGCCCGCCGAGCATGATCGGGATGCCGAAGAAGACGTCGGTCACGCGCGAGAGCAGCGCGTCCCACCAGCCGCCGAAAAAGCCCGCCAGTCCGCCGAGCACCGAGCCGGCGACCGCGACACCCAGCGTGGCGCACACACCGACGGTCACGGACGTACGGGCGCCGTAGACCACGCGCGTGTAGACGTCGCAGCCCTGGGTGTCGTAGCCGAACCAGTGGCCGGGCGAGGCCGGGTCGAGGGACTTGTTCAGCCGGCAGGACAGCGGATTGCGGGTCGCGATCAGCTCCGGCCAGACCGAGATGAGGACCAGGAAGAGGATCAGCAGCGCGGAGACGACGAAGACCGGGTTGCGGCGCAGATCGTGCCAGGCGTCCGACCAGAGGCTGCGCGCGTGCCCGCCCGGCTCGGGCTCGGACGGGACGGCGGGGCTCCGCGGTCCCTCGCCGCCGGAGCCGACGGGTTCGGCGGCCGCACCCGCCGTGCCCGCGCCTCGTGCCGCTCCCGCTGCTCCCGCTGCTCCCGCTGCCCCCGCGGGAGGTTCGTCGGCCGCGGACGGGCTCTCCGGTGCACGTTCAACCATGCGGCACCCCCTCGGGCGACAGCACTGCGGTACGGGACGGCGCGGGGTACGCGCCGGGAGCGTTCAGGGGCTCGGAGGTACCGGTGGGCTCGGGCTCACGCATAGCGGATCCTCGGGTCGAGGACGGCGTAGAGGAGGTCGACGACCAGATTCGCGAGCAGGAAGACGATCACGAGGATGGTCACGAAACCGACGACGGTCGGCGAGTTCTGCCGCACGATGCCCTGCCAGAGCTGGAAGCCGACCCCCTGGATGTTGAAGATCCGCTCCGTGACGAGGGCGCCCGCCATGAGGTTGCCGACGTCCGTCCCGAGGAACGTCACCACGGGGATCAGCGAGTTGCGCAGCAGGTGCCGCACCGTGACGCGCGAACGCGGCAGCCCCTTGGCGAGCGCGGTGCGTACGTAGTCCGCCCGTGAGTTCTCACTGATGGACGTACGGGTGAGACGTGTGACGTACGCCAGCGACAGCAACGCCAGGACCACCCCCGGCAGCAGCAGCTCGCCGACCGGTGCTGCCGGGGAGACGGCGGGCGCGATCCATCCCCACTTCACTCCCAGCAGGTACTGCACGAGCGTGCCGGTCACGAACGTGGGCACCGAGATGACGACCAGCGTCAGCATCAGCACGGAACTGTCGACCGGACGGCCACGGCGCAGCCCGGTGATCACACCGAGGGCGATCCCGAAGACGATCTCGATGACGATGGCGATGACGGCGAGCCGCAACGTGACGGGGAAGGCGGTGCTCATCAGCTGTGTGACGGGCTGTCCGTTGAACGCGTTGCCGAAGTCACCGGTGAAGATGTCCGTCATGTAGAGCAGGTACTGCTGCCACACCGGCTTGTCGAGGTTGAATTCGGCACGCAGCTGTGCGGCCGTGGCGGGGTCGGGTGCCCGTTCGCCGAACATCGCGTTGACCGGGTCGCCGACCGCGTACACCATCACGAAGATGAGGAACGTGGTCCCGATGAACACCGGGGCCATCTGGATCAGTCGCCTGACGACGTAGCGCCCCACCGCTGTTCACGCTCTCACTTGACTCTGATGTCGGTGAACACCGGGACGGAGAAGGGATTCAGCCGTACGTCGCTGACCCTCTCCGAGTAGCCGGCGTTGCCGTCCTGGTACCAGAGGGGAATGGCGGGGAGGTCCTCCAGCACGATCTGCTCGGCCTCCTGGAACTTCTTCACCGCCTCCTGCTCTCCGGACTCGTTGGCCTCGTTGATGAGACCGTCCACGCGCTTGTCGGTGTAGCCGGTGTCGTTGGAGGAGGCCCCGGTGTAGTACAGCGGCTGCAGGAAGTTCTGGATCAGCGGGTAGTCCATCTGCCAGCCGGTACGGAAGAGGCTCTTCAGCTTCTTGTCGGCGATGTCCTTCCGGAATTCGCCGAAGGTCGGGACGGGATTGACGCTGCAGGCGTCGTTCTTGTCGAGGGCGTTGTTGATGCTGTTGCACACGGCGTCCATCCACTGCCGGTGCGAGCCGGTGTCGACGTTCGAGGTGATGCTGACCTTCCCGCCGGGCAGTCCGCCCGCGTCCTCGATCAGCTTCTTCGCCTTCTTCGGGTCGTACGTGCAGGTCTCGCCGCACAGCCCGGGCTTGTACCCCCCGGACTTCTTGATGACGGGAGAAGTGAGGTCCGAGGCCGGCTTGCGAGTGCCGTGGTAGATCTTCTGCGTCACCTCGTCACGGTTGATGGCCATCGACAGGCCGCGCCGTACCTGCTTGGCCTTCCCGGTCTGCCACTCCTTCTTGTAGAGCGGGAAGGAGAGGGTCTGCAGAAGTCCGGCGGGCTGATTGATGTAGCGGCCGCCGAGGTCCTTCTCCGCGTTCTTCAACTGCCCCGCGGGCAGTTCGTCGAAGACGTCGAGGTTGCCTGCCTGGAGGTCGGTGTAGCCGGTGTTCTGGTCGGTGTAGACCTTCAGCTCGACACCCTTGTTCCTGGGCTTGTCGGGGCCTGCGTACTCCTTGTTCACCGACAGCCGCATGGCCTGGCCCTGTGTGTAGGAGTCGATCTTGTACGGGCCGTTCCCGACCGGCTTCTTGAGCCACGCCTGGTGGTCGGTGAAGAACTTCTCCGGCAGCGGCGAGAAGGCCGCGTAGCCCAGGGTGTCCGGCCAGAGGGAGAACTTCTGGTTGAGCTTCACCTTGAAGGAGTGCTTGCCCGTCACCTTCAGCCCGGACATCGTCTTCGCCTTGGGCTCGGCGTTCTCGTCCGTGGGGTGCACGTCGTCATAGCCGTCGATGTACTCGAAGAAGTACGAGTTCACCTGCTTGTTGGTGACGAGCGCACCGTAGTTCCACGCGTCGACGAACGACTTGGCCGTCACCGGTGAACCGTCGGAGAACTTCCAGTCCTTCTTCAGGGTGATGTCGAAGTTCTGCTGGTCGTCCGTCTCGACCGACTCGGCCACGGCGTTCTCCGCCTTGCCGGTGTCGGGGTTGTAGCGCTTGAGCCCCCGGAAGGTCATCTCCAGGACCTTGCCGCCCTGGACCTCGTTGGTGTTGGACGGCTCCAGCGGGTTCTGCGGGTCGGTCCAGAAGGCCCGTACGACGCCGGCCGACGATCCGGCGGCAGCGCCCCCACCACCTCCCCCGCCGCACCCGGCAGCCGCCAGGGTGACTGCCGTCGCACAGCCGACTGCCCACGTGAGACGCGTGGCTCCGCGCATGGGTGCCTCCTCGGTACCGCAGACGTCTTGCCTTGCGGACCAATTAACACCCTTTGTGCATTTTCATCTCGGCGTCGCGGCGGCCGTACGCACGCGGCCCGGACGGAAACAGCCCCGTGCGGCACGGGATTTCGGGCCTCGCGGGATACAGCGGCCCGCGACAAACTGTGGCCCCTCGTTCGTCCGGGAGGGTTACCGGAGGAAGAGGGGCCACGACGGCCGGGGTCCCGGCGGAGTGCCGGGACGGGACGGACGGCTTCAGCGCTTGGCGCGGGCCGCCGCCCGTGACCGTGCCTTCTGGTCGAGCTCGACCTTGCGGATGCGCACGGTGTCGGGAGTGACCTCGATGCATTCGTCCTCGCGGCAGAACTCCAGCGACTGCTCCAGCGAGAGCTTCCGGGGCGGAACGAGATTCTCCGTCGTATCGGCCGCGGCCGCGCGCATGTTGGTGAGCTTCTTCTCCTTGGTGATGTTCACGTCCATGTCGTCGGACCGTGAGTTCTCACCGACGATCATGCCCTCGTAGACCTCGGTGCCCGGCTCGATGAAGATCGTTCCACGCTCCTGGAGGTTCATCATGGCGAACGGCGTCGCAGAACCCGGCCGGTCGGCGACCAGCGATCCGCTCCGCCGCGTACGCAGCTCCCCGAACCACGGCTCGTGTCCCTCGAAGAGACTGTGCGCGATGCCGGTGCCCCGCGTCTCCGTCAGGAACTCCGTACGGAACCCGATCAGCCCGCGGGCGGGGACGATCCACTCCATGCGGATCCAGCCCGATCCGTGGTTCGTCATCGTCTCCATGCGCCCCTTGCGCGTGGCCATCAGCTGAGTGATGGCGCCCATGTACTCCTCGGGGGCGTCGATCGTCATGCGCTCCACCGGCTCGTGCAGCTTGCCGTTGATCTCCCTCGTGACGACCTCGGGCTTGCCGACGGTCAGCTCGAAGCCCTCCCGGCGCATGGTCTCCACGAGGATGGCGAGCGCCAGCTCACCGCGGCCCTGCACCTCCCAGGCGTCGGGACGTTCCGTGGGAAGGACACGCAGCGAGACGTTGCCGACCAGCTCGCGCTCCAGACGGTCCTTCACCAGCCGGGCCGTCACCTTGTGGCCCTTGCCGCCCTTGCCGACGAGCGGCGAGGTGTTCGTGCCGATCGTCATCGAGATCGCCGGCTCGTCGACGGTGATGAGCGGCAGCGCGACGGGGTTCTCCGGGTCCGCGAGGGTCTCCCCGATCATGATGTCGGGGATGCCGGCGACGGCGCAGATGTCGCCCGGCCCCGCCTCCTCGGCGGGCTTGCGGGTCAGCGCGTCCGTCATCATCAGCTCGGTGATGCGGACGCTCTGCTCGCTCCCGTCACGCTTCATCCAGGTGACGGTCTGCCCCTTCTTCAGCGTGCCGTTCTTCACGCGCAGCAGCGCGATGCGGCCGAGGAAGTTGTCGGCGTCGAGGTTGGTGACGTGGGCCTGGAGCGGCGCGTCCTCCTCGTACGTGGGGGCGGGGACCGTCTCCAGCAGCGTGGTGAAGAAGGGTTCGAGACTGTCGCTGTCGGCGGGGACGGTGCCGTCCTCGGGCTGCGTCAGCGAGGCGATGCCGTCCCGTGCGCACGCGTAGACGATGGGGAACTCGATCTGCTCCTCGTCCGCGTCGAGGTCGAGGAAGAGGTCGTAGGTGTCGTCGACGACTGCGGCGATGCGGGCGTCCGAACGGTCCGTCTTGTTGATGCAGAGGATGACCGGGAGCCGCGCTTCGAGCGCCTTGCGCAGGACGAACCGGGTCTGCGGCAGCGGGCCCTCCGAGGCGTCGACCAGCAGTACGACGGCGTCCACCATCGACAGGCCGCGCTCGACCTCGCCGCCGAAGTCGGCGTGGCCGGGGGTGTCGATGATGTTGATGACGACCGAGTCGCCGCTGCCCTTCGGGTGGTACTTGACCGCGGTGTTCTTCGCGAGGATGGTGATGCCCTTCTCGCGCTCGAGGTCGTTCGAGTCCATCATGCGGTCGTCGACGGACTCCAGCTGGTGCGCGGCGAATGTCCCGGCCTGCTTGAGCATGGCGTCGACCAGGGTGGTCTTCCCGTGGTCGACGTGGGCGACGATGGCGACGTTGCGGATGTCATGGCGCGTGGGCATGGCTGACTGCGCTTCTCCCGGATCGTGGGTGCGGCGCGGTGCGTAGGTGCCTCTCACGCGCCCTGCCGGGCAGATCTCGCCGCGGCTCCGTCGACCATCGTAAGGGCCGACCACCCTGCGGCCTATTTCAGGCCTCGTTCCGGGCCCCCCGGGAGCGCCTCGTTCCGCGGCCCCCGGGGGCGGTGGTCACTGCTTCTCGTAGCCGATGTCCTGGTAGCGCGGCGTCTCGAATCCGAAAGCGCCGGCGTTGGCGATCTTCTCCCTGGCGGCGACCAGCTGCGGCCGCTGGTACAGCGGCACTGATCCCGCGGCGGCCCAGATCCGGGCGTCCGCACGCTTGATCAGGTCGTTGCGGGCGTCGTCGTCCAGTTCCGCGGAAGCCTGGTCGAAGAGCTGGTCGATCTGGTTCGTTCCGACGCGCGTGTAGTTCTGCTCCACCAGCAGCGATCCGTCCGCAGCGGCCGCCGGCTTGGCGTAGATGGGACGTGCGTCGGTGGCGGGGTAGGCGGTGCCGGGCCACGAGTAGAGCGCCAGGTCGTAGTCCCCCTGGGCGATGTGGCTGCCGAAGTAGTCCTCGTCGGCGACCTTCTTCATCTGCGTACGGACCCCGATGCGGGTCAGTTCTCTGGCGATGCGCGCCCCGGTGGCCCTGATCGACTCCGACCCCGGCCCCGCCGGAAGCACGAAGCGCAGCGTGAGCGGCTTGCCCTCCTTGGTCCGCTGCGTCTTCGCCCCGCCGTCGGACAGCAGCCGCAGCTCGTCCGCGTCCGCGCGTGCGCGGGTGGCCTTCTTCAGCGCGGCACGCGCCTTGCGGATCCGGCTTTCCGAACCGCTCTCCTGCGCCTTGCGCAGCTGTACGCGAGCCGCCTGGGTCAGGACGGATGCCCGCTGTCCGGCCGTGACCGAGGACAGGTTGAGGGGCTGCCCGGCGAGGCGGGCGGCCTCGGCTGCGCCGACGGGGGCGAGGGCGGGCGCCCCGGCGGCGCGGTTCTCGCTCTTCTCACCCTTCTCGCTCTTCTCGCTCTTTTCTCCCTTCTCGCTCTTCTCTCCGTCACGCTTGCCGTCGTCCGCCTTCTTCGCGTCCGCACCCTCCGTGGGGCGCGACTCCGCCGAGCCGTCCTTCCAGCCGGCCTCGGCCAGCAGCGACTGCGCCGACTCCACATCCTGGTCACCGAGAGCGTCGCTGTTGTCGGCGTAACCGTCCTGGTCGATCATCCGCAGATGGCTGCCGAGAGGCTTGACGGGCAACCCCGTCCCGCGGAGGGCCTTCTCGGCGAGTGCTTCGCGGTCGATGGCGCGGGCGACTGCACGGCGTACGCGCTCGTCCGCGAGGGGACCGTCGGCGCCGTTGAGCGCGAGCTGGGTGTAGGCGGGCTCGAAGGCGTGCCGTACGGCGATGTGACGCAGGTTCCGGTCGTGCACGGCGCGCTTCCGCGCCTCCTTGGCCGAGGAGGACCCGCGCTTGCCGTCACCGCGCTCGCCGTCGTGCTTCGACTTGCTCTTGGCGTCCTCCCCGCCCGCCTCGCCCTTGTGGGCGCGGACGATGCGGCGGAGCGTGGAGACGTCGATCTCCGCCAGGTCCAGCTTTCCGCGGGCCAGCGCGGACTTCCGCTCGTCCCGCGGTACGACGCGCAGCACGATCCGCTTCAGCTTGGCGGGGTCGCCCCACCAGTCCTTGTTGCGTACGAGAGTGACCGAGGTGTCGCTCCTGCGGATCCTCCGGGCCTTGAACGGTCCGGCCGACGCCGGCAGCGAGGCGCGGGCCCCCCGTTTGAAGCCCTTCGCGCTGCCCATCACCGACTTCGGGTACAGCGGCGTGAACAGCGACTTCCAGTCCGCGTAGGGCTTGCGGAAGACGACCTTCACCTCGTGGGCGCCCTGCCCCCTGGTGACCTTCTTGATCCGGTCGTAGCCGGCGTTGCGGGCCGCACCGTAGGAGTTCTTCTTGCCCCCCAGCGCCTTCCACTGCGCCTTGAAGTCGGCGACCCCGATCGAACGTCCGGTGCTCCACCGCGCCTTGGGGTTCAGCTTGTAGACCACCGTCTGCCGGGGCTCCTTCTCGGTGACGTCCGCCGCCTCCAGGAAGTCCGTGTTGAGCTGCGGCCGTGCCGCCGGGTCGAGGGTGAAGAGGGAGGGCAGCGTCGCGCCCGTGACACGTTCCGTGCTCGCGTCGGCGGCGGGCTGGAAGGCGTTGAGCGTCCGGGGCAGCGAGTCGACGGCCCAGCGCATCGTTCCGCCCGAGGCGACCTGTTCACGTCCCACGTGCGGGACGTCCCTCGACGCACCGCTTCCGCCGCCCTCGGACGACGGGCCGTCCTCGCTGGACGTGCACGCGGCCAGCGGGAGCAGCGCGCCGGCCATGAGGAGTGCGAGGGATCGCCGAGTGGCTGTGTCGAGGGCTGGCACGGCTTTCATGGCTGACCTCCGGGGCTGACCGCGGACCGACTGTCCGTACACGCCCTGCCTGCGCGGACACGTTCGGCGGCATAGGCGTTTCATCACGTCTACGGCCCACTGAAAGCGAGGCCGCTCGCCCTGGCGCGCGGACTCGGCCGGGTGCCACGGCATGCCACCCGTGCGTGGCAGAAAGACCCGGCACAGGGCCGGGAAGAGGGATATCTTTGACTCAGTCAAAGATTGGGGGGGCGGATGCCCACGGAAGCCGTTCAAGAGATGCGTGCGTTCAACCGCTTCTACACCAACCTCATCGGCGCGCTGGACTACAGCCGTCACCTCCACACGCCGTACACCCTCACCGAGGCCCGCGTGCTGTACGAACTGGCGCACTCCGCGCAGACGGACGCCGCGGACCTGCGCGCCGCGCTCTCCGTGGACGCCGGGCAACTGAGCCGCATGCTCGGCCGGTTCGAGAAGAAGGGGCTCGTCCAGCGCGAACCCTCCGCGCGGGACGGACGGCGCCTGAGCGTCCACCTGACGGAGGACGGCAGGGGTGCGGCCGAACAGCTGGAGGTGCGTTCGCAGAGCGCTGTCGAATCGCTGCTCGCCCGCATTCCGGAGCCGGACCGTGACGTGCTGACGGAGACGCTGCGCACGGCCCGCGCCATACTCGACGGCCGCGGCACCGGCGGCAGCCGCCGAAGCGCCCGTGGCGGCGAGGAGGCCGCGCGGACGAAACTGCGGGCACCGCGCCCCGGCGATCTGGGCTGGATCGTCGAACGCAACGCCGCCGTCTACGCCGACGAGTTCTCCTGGGACGGCACCTACGAAGCACTGGTCGCCCGGATCGTCGCCCAGTTCGCCGAGGGGCACGATCCGCAGCGGGAGGCCGTCTGGATCGCCGAGCTGGACGGACGCAGGGCGGGCTGCGTGATGTGCGTCGCCGACGAGGCTCCCGGCACGGCGCGTCTTCGGCTGCTGCTCGTCGACCCCGGCGCCCGCGGCCACCGCCTCGGGGACCGTCTCGTCGACGAGTGCGTGGCCTTCGCGCGGAGCGCGGGGTACAGCGAGCTGGTGCTGTGGACGAACGACGTGCTGGCCGCCGCCCGGCGCATCTATCAGCGGGCGGGGTTCGAACTCGTCAAGGAGGAGCCGCACCACAGCTTCGGGCACGACCTGGTCGGCCAGGACTGGCGGCTGACGCTCTGAGTCCGGCGCCCTTCCCTCTCTCTTCCGCTCTGTTCCTCTTGTTCTGCTTTCTGCTCTTCCGACGGTCCAACTGCACCCGCACGGCGCGTAGTTGCCCGAAGCAGGCGGTGCCGGCACCCCGCACCGGCACCCCTCACGCATACGCCGACCGGGTGACGGGAATCGGTGATCGTGCCCCGGACGAGGTAAACCCGTGCAGCGCCCTTCACAACGGGGAGAGTGACGCGCGACACTCGCCATCGCACCTTGACACGCAAGCCGCTCCTGAACACCAGCCAGCCGCCACCACCAGCGGAGGTAGGCACGTCATGTCACCTCAATCGTCACTGTCCGACGACCTGACGGCGGCCCAGCGCTGCCTCGACGAACTCACCCGCACCGTCGACCGCCTGGAGCGCCAGGTCGGTACGGGGCTGGAGATCCGGCGAGTCCGCAGTGACGCCGACCATCTGCGGGAGTCCCTGGCACTGCTGCGTGCGGCTTCACCGGCCACCGGGTCGGCGAGCACGGTCCGCCCCGAGATGGTCACGATCCCGGACAAGCCGTACGACCACGGCCTGTGGTCGGACGTCGACGACGAGGGGGTGGGCGCGAAGGACCGGCACGCGCCGTGAGCCCCGTGCGGCCGGACTGAACCTGCCCCGGCCACCTCCGGGCAGGTACGACCGGAACACGTCAGACGTCAGTCACGAGGCCGCCCCAGCTATCAAGTCGCCCATACCGGAGAAACCGTTGGCCACTGGCACCCAACCCCAACCGAATACGAGCAGTACAGGCAGCTCGAAGACCGCGAGCACGTCGCCGGGCGCGACCGGCACCGGAGGCGTGCAGACAGGCACGCGGCCCGCGCTCGCCGAGCGCCATCTGCGTACCGACCGCTGGTGGCTCGCCCCCGCGGGTACCGCGCTCGGCCTGCTCGCCTTCATCGTGTACTCGACCTGGCGGGCGTTCGCGAACGCCGACTACTACGTCGCGCCGTACGTCTCGCCCTTCTACTCCCCCTGCCTCGCGGAGAACTGCGAGCAGATGCAGGGCGGCCCCAACTGGGCCCTCTTCGGGGAGTGGTGGCCCCTGTCGCCCGCGCTGATCATCCTGATCTTCCCGCTGGGCTTCCGTCTCACCTGCTACTACTACCGCAAGGCGTACTACCGCTCGTTCTGGGCCTCTCCCCCGGCCTGCGCGGTGGCGGAGCCGCACAAGAGCTACTCCGGTGAGACGCGCTTCCCCCTCATCCTGCAGAACCTCCACCGCTACTTCTTCTACGCCGCAGTCCTCGTCGCGGTCATCCTGACGTGGGACACCGTGCTCGCCTTCCGCAACACGGACTACGAGTGGGGCCACATGGGCCTGGGGACCGTGGTCTTCCTCATCAACATCGTGCTGATCTGGGCGTACACCATCTCCTGCCACTCGTGCCGGCACATCGTCGGCGGGCGGCTGAAGCATTTCTCGAAGCATCCGGTGCGATACCGCATGTGGAGCGTGGTCGGACGGCTCAACGCCCGGCACATGCAGCTGGCGTGGGCGTCACTGCTGAGCGTGGGACTTGCCGATCTGTACGTGTACCTGCTGGCGACCGGTGCCATCACCGATCTGCAGCTCTTCTGACCACGCTTCTCTGAGAGGGATGCTCCACAAATGACGCAAGTCGAACGCCAGCAGTGGGATGTCGTCATCGTCGGCGCCGGCGGTGCGGGACTGCGGGCCGCGATCGAAGCACGTGAGCAGGGTCTGCGTACGGCCGTGATCTGCAAGTCCTTGTTCGGCAAGGCGCACACGGTGATGGCCGAGGGCGGAATCGCCGCCAGCATGGGCAACGCCAACGAGAGTGACAACTGGAAGGTTCACTTCCGGGACACGATGCGTGGCGGCAAGTTCCTCAACCACTGGCGGATGGCAGAGCTGCACGCCAAGGAGGCCCCCGACCGGGTCTGGGAGCTGGAGACCTGGGGGGCGCTGTTCGACCGTACTAAGGACGGCCGCATCTCCCAGCGCAACTTCGGCGGCCATGAATATCCGCGCCTCGCCCACGTGGGCGACCGTACGGGCCTGGAACTGATCCGCACGCTGCAGCAGAAGACCGTCGCGCTCCAGCAGGAGGACTACAAGGAGTTCGGCGACTACGAGGCCCGGCTGAAGGTCTTCCAGGAGTGCACCGTCACGCGCATCCTCAAGACGCCGGCCGAAGGCGGCGCTCCCGGGGAAGAGCGGGTCTCGGGCGTCTTCTGCTACGAGCGCGAGTCGGGCCGCTTCTTCGTCGTCGAGGCGCCTGCCGTGGTGCTGGCGACGGGCGGCATCGGCAAGTCCTTCAAGGTCACCTCCAACTCGTGGGAGTACACCGGCGACGGACACGCGCTGGCGCTGCTGGCCGGCGCCTCGCTGATCAACATGGAGTTCGTGCAGTTCCACCCCACGGGGATGGTCTGGCCGCCCTCGGTGAAGGGCATCCTCGTCACCGAGTCGGTGCGCGGTGACGGCGGCGTCCTCCGCAACTCCGACGGCAAGCGCTTCATGTTCGACTACATCCCCGACGTCTTCAAAGAGAAGTACGCGGAGTCGGAGAGCGAAGCCGACGGCTGGTACGAGGACCCGGCGAACAACCGCAGGCCGCCCGAGCTCCTGCCGCGCGACGAGGTCGCCCGTGCGATCAACGCCGAGGTCAAGGCGGGCCGCGGCTCTCCGCACGGGGGCGTCTTCCTGGACGTCTCGACGCGCATGTCCGCCGATGTGATCCGCCGCAGGCTCCCGTCCATGCACCACCAGTTCAAGGAACTGGCGGACGTGGACATCACGTCGGAGCCCATGGAGGTCGGCCCCACCTGCCACTACGTGATGGGCGGCGTCGACGTCGACCCCGACACGGCGGCCGCCGTGGGAGTCACCGGGCTCTATGCCGCGGGCGAGGTCGCGGGCGGCATGCACGGCTCGAACAGGCTCGGCGGCAACTCGCTCTCCGACCTGCTGGTCTTCGGACGCCGCGCCGGCCTGCACGCCGCCCAGTACGCGGCGGAGCTGAAGGACGCCCGGCCCGTCGTCAGCGAGGAGCAGATCGAGAGCGCCGCGGCTGAGGCGCTGCGGCCGTTCAGTGCCGCGGAGGTCCCCGACGGCGCACCGGCTGAGAACCCCTACACCCTCCACCAGCACCTGCAGCAGTCCATGAACGACCTCGTCGGCATCATCCGCCGCGAGGAGGAGATGGCCCAGGCGCTGGAGCGGCTTGCGGAGCTGCGCGTACGGGCGACGTACGCGGGCGTCGAAGGGCACCGCCAGTTCAACCCCGGCTGGCACCTGGCGATCGACCTGCGCAACATGCTGCTGGTCAGCGAGTGCGTGGCACGGGCGGCGCTCACCCGCACCGAGTCGCGCGGCGGTCACACCCGCGACGACTTCCCCGAGATGGACCGTCAGTGGCGGCGCTCGAACCTCGTGTGCACTCTCGCCGACGAGCCGGTCTCCCTCGACGCCTCGACGGAGCCGGGCGAGGCCGCCGAACGTGCCGAACGGGGCCGCATCGACCTGCACCGCCGCGACATGCCGCCGATCCGCACGGATCTGCTGGAGCTCTTCGAGAAGGAGGAGCTGATCAAGTACCTGACGGACGAGGAGCTGACAACCTGATGAGCGCGGAGACCCATGCGGGCGAAGGCGCGGGCACACACATCCGCCCCGCCGCGGAGGACGCAGCCGGCACCGCTCCGGGCACCGGCACACCGGGTGCGGTCGCCGGCGGCGCACCGGACGCGACGAGCACCAGCTACATCGCGCACTTCCGGGTCTGGCGGGGCGACATCGACGGCGGCGGCCTCACGGACTTCGAGGTCGAGGTCCACGAGGGCGAGGTCGTGCTCGACATCGTCCACCGGCTGCAGGCCACCCAGGCGCCGGATCTCGCGGTGCGGTGGAACTGCAAGGCAGGAAAGTGCGGCTCGTGCAGTGCCGAGATCAACGGACGCCCGCGGCTGCTGTGCATGACGCGGATGTCCGTCTTCGAACGCACGGAGACGATCACGATCACGCCGCTGCGCGCGTTCCCCATCGTGCGGGACCTGGTCACGAACGTCTCGTACAACTACGCCAAGGCCCGCGAGGTGCCGGCGTTCGTACCGCCCCAGGACCTCGGGCCGGGCGAGTACCGGATGCAGCAGGAGGACGTGGAGCGTCCCCAGGAGTTCCGCAAGTGCATCGAGTGCTTCCTGTGCCAGGACACCTGCCACGTGGTGCGTGACCACGAGGAGAACAAGCAGGCGTTCGCCGGTCCGCGCTTCCTCATGCGGGTGGCGGAACTGGACATGCATCCCCTGGACGCCGCCGAGGAGACCGGCCTGGACCGCAAGACGACGGCCCAGGACGAGCACGGGCTGGGGTACTGCAACATCACCAAGTGCTGCACGGACGTCTGCCCCGAGCACATCAAGATCACCGACAACGCCCTCATCCCGCTCAAGGAGCGGGCTGCGGACCGTAAGTACGACCCGATCGTCTGGCTCGGCAACAAGATCCGTCGCCGTTCCTGAGGTCTTCCGTGAGATCGCTCACCAGGCCGTGCACGACGAGGCGTGACACCATGTGACAGCACGTGACGGGAGCGTCGCGGCATCTGCGGCAGCAGTCCGCAGCTCTGCCGCGGTCGCTCCCGGCCGTGCTCCGCGCCGCGCTCCGGCCGGTGCGGGAGCGGCAGCGGGCCGTGACTCCAGTGGTCGGACCAACGGCGTCACCGTCTCCACGTCACAAGGGCCGTCTTGCTGTATACGCTGAACAGCTCCGGCGCACCGGAAGCGGTGCACCGGTTGCGTCAGCATCCGCATCGTCCGTACCAGCGCAGGGGAACCGCGATGAGACGTCGGCACTTCCTTGGAACCGTGGGCAGCCTCGCTGTGGCATACGGCGTGGGGCCGAGCTCCGCTCCCGCCCTGGCCGCCTCCTGGTACGGCTCCGGCTCCGGAGGGCCGCCGACGGTGACACCGGACGATCTTGAATTCCGGCCGCACCGGCTGCGGCCGGGCAGCCCGCACCGCGCGGGGCTGCTGCGCGCGGAGGTCGAGAAGATCGTCCCGGCCGCCGAGGAGTTCATGCGGCCCGGTCCGGGACGTCCTCACCCGTCGCACCCGGGCTTCGTACTGCTCGCCGCCAGGAACGGCGTCGTCGTCGAGCAAGAGGCCCGTGGTCACGCGCTGCGCTATGCCAAGTGGGACGAGGCGTCGCAGACGGCGGTCGAGCTGCCACGCGAGCAGTGGGTCCCCATGCGCCGCGACACGATCTTCGACGTGGCCTCGGTCTCGAAGCTCTTCACCTCGGTCGTCCTCGTGAGCATGGCGGAGCGGGGCGAGGTCGACCTGGACTCGCCGGTGACGCGCTACCTTCCCGAGTTCGACGAGAGCGATCCCGCCAAGTCCGCGATCGTCGTACGGCAGCTGGTGACGCACACCTCGGGCATGAAGGCCGACATGGACCTCCAGCCCTACCCGGACAACGAGGCCCGGCTGGCCGCCATCTACGCGGAACCCCTCGACAACCCGCCCGGCGAGCACTACACGTACTCCGACCTCGGCCTCATCACGGCCGGCCACCTCCTGGCGGAGGTCGCCGGCAAGGGCCTCGACGACCTCGTCGCCCAGATCATCACCGAGCCGCTGGGGATGACCGACACCGGCTACAACCCGCCCGAGTCGAAGCTCGGCCGCATCGCTGCGACCGAGTACATGCCGTGGACGGGCAGAGGCATGGTCCGCGGCTCCGTGCACGACGAGAAGGCGTACTACCTGGGCGGCGTCGCCGGGCACGCGGGCATCTTCTCCACGGCGTCCGACCTCGCCGTCTTCGGACAGATGGTGCTCAACGGAGGTACGTACGGCGGGCACAGGATCCTCGGTGAGAAGTGGATCCGCGAGATGCTCACCAACCAGAACCCCGGCATGGGCGCCACAGCGGCCCGCGGGCTGGGCTGGCAGCTGGACCAGCGCTTCTACATGGACGCGATGACGTCGCCGGTCAGCTTCGGCCACACCGGCTACACGGGCCCGTGCCTGGTGGGCGACCCCATCAGCGGCAGTCTCTTCGTCTTCATGGCCAACAGGGTGCACCCCACCCGCGAGTGGGGCACCGAGAGCGTCTACCGCCGCGCCCCCGCCCGGCGCCTGGCGCGCGCGGTCCCGGTGCGGCCTGCGGTCTCGCGGGCCGCCTGGTACTCGGGACAGCGCAACGGGACGACGAGCACCCTGCACGTCCCGCTGAAGGAGGCCGTCCGCAAGGACGCCTCCCTCTCCTTCCGGCTCTGGTACGACACCGAGCCCTCCGACATCTGCACTCTCGAAGCCACGACCGGAACGGGCGCGGACGCGGAGTGGAAGGCCGTTCCGCTCCGCCTGCGGGTGGGGGACCACCGCTGGCGCACCGAGGGCGACGTCTCCGGCTTCTCCGGCCGCCAGTGGCTGCACGCCGAAGGGTCGCTGCCCGACGGTGTGACGGGCGTGCGCTGGCGCTACGTCAACGACGAGGATCAGCAGGGACGCGGCATCTACCTCGACGACGTCCGGGTACTTGCCGGCTCCCGTCCGGTGTTCATGAGCGTCCGGCCGCGCGACAACGCCCTTGTCAAGGCGGAAGGCTGGGAGCTCTCCGGGAACTGAGGCTCCGCCGGGGCCGCTCCCGCAAAGGCGGGCGGCCCCGCGGGCCACGGTGAGACGGTGGCTGCCGGTGGCACTCGCGCCGTGGCCGGAGGAGAAGCCGGGAGAGGCGCCGTCAGGAGAGACGTGGTCAGAAGAGGCTGAGCAGCGCCTCGGTGGGATCGACGGGCTTGGAGTCCCGCCCGGGACGCGCGAGTTCGAACCAGACCGTCTTCCCCCTGTGCGTCCGCCTGCTGCCCCAGCCGGCGCTCAGCAGCCCGACAAGCTGGAGGCCCCGTCCACCCTCGTCGGTCACCTGGGCTCGGCGGCGGCGAGGCTGGACGAGGCCGGAGTCCCACACCTCGCACACGAGCGTCCGGTCAAGCAGCAGCCGTATTCGGATGTCGCCTTCGCCGTGCCGGAGAGCGTTCGTCACCAGCTCGCTGACCAGCAGCTCCGCCGTGTCGGCGAGACCGTCCAGGTCCCAGGCGCCGAGCTGCTCCCGTGTCAGTTCGCGTGCGCGGGCCACGGAACGCGGCTCGGCCGAGAGGGTCCAGTCTCCGACGGCACCGTCCGGCAGTCCCTGCACCCGGGCCACCAGCAGGGCGATGTCGTCCTCGCCGTGGTGGACGTTGAGCGTCGTGAGCACCCGGTCGGCGACGTTCTCGAGCTCCTCGGTGGCATCGGTCAGGGCCGCACGCAGAGCGCCGAGCCCCTCGTCGATGGGGTGGTCGCGCGACTCCACGAGACCGTCGGTGTACAGCGCGATCATCGACCCGTCGGGCAGCTCGGTCTCGATCTCCTCGAAGGGCTCGCCGCCCACTCCGAGCGGCACGCCCTTGGGGACCTCGATCATCAGCGCCGAATCGCCCGGTTCGACGAGTACGGGCGGCAGGTGCCCGGCGTTGGCGATCGTGCACCGGCGGGACACGGGGTCGTACACGGCGAAGATGCACGTGGCGAGGTAGACCTCCGCCAGGTCGTCGCCACCGCGCTGGGATCCGGGCGCGTCACCGAGGCCGCGGGCGATCTCGTCCAGGGCGCCGAGCACCTCGGCCGGCTCCATGTCGGTGGTGAGGGCCAATGTCCGTACAGCGGTGCGCAGTTCACCCATGGCTACCGCCGCGCGCAGACCTCGTCCCATCACGTCGCCCACGACGACGGCGGTGCGGTGCCCGGGGAGTTCGATGACGTCGAACCAGTCTCCGCCCACCTCGGTCGCCGGGTTGCCGGGCAGGTAGCGGCAGGCGATCTCGAGTCCGGCCGCCTCCGGGTCGCCGGGCGGGAGGAGGCTGCGCTGCAGGATCAACGCCCGCTCGTGTTCCCTGCGGTAGAGGCGGGCGTTGTCTATGCACACGGCGGCGCGGGAGGCGAGTTCGGCCGCGAGGGCCGCGTCGCGTTCCCCGAACGGTTCGCTGCCCTTGACCCGGGAGAACTGGACGAGCCCGAGCACCCGGTCGCGGGCGACCATCGGCACGGCGAGCGTGGACTGCACGACGGCGCCGAACTGCAGCGGCACCGTCCCGTCCTGGCCGGGTATGTGCTGAACCCGCCCGCTGCGCAAGGCGTTCGCGCACGGCGTGTGGAAGGGGTAGCAGTGCGTCGCGCCGACCGTCACCGGGCTCGACGCGCTGGTGGAGCCCGCGCCTTCGCGGGCGATCGAGGGCGGCGCCTCGGACACCGAACTGGCGAATCCGACGCGGCGCAGTTCGCCGCTGCCGTCGCCGGGGCCGACGGGCCGCGGTTCGTCACCGGCGAGAACGTCCATGTACAGGTCGACCGACGCAAGGTCGCAGAACTGCGGGACGCCTACGTCCAGCAACTCGCGCGCGGTGGTCTCGAGGTCGAGCGAGTTGCCGATGCGTGCCCCCGCCGCGTTGAGCAGGGCGAGAGCGCGGCGAACGTCGTCCGGCTTGCCTGCCGCCTCCACAGGGATATCGCTCAACGCCGCCCCTTCCCGTGACCAGTGTGGCACCGGTTCCGAGCAGTGTGGCAGGCGTAAGGCACCCGGAACACGCTCTTCCCGATCGCTGCACAGATTTCTGCAGTTCCTGTCGGTTCCCACAAAAACCGTGCCGCCCCACACCTCCGTGCAATCTCTCCCCTGACATCTGCAGGGACACCAGACTCCTAACCCGGCCAGGGGTGTTCGAACCATTTTGCGCGAGGGCGCACATCAGGAGCAGGGGCGCGGGCGAAAATCCGGAACAAGGCGCACATGCACAGAAATACGGCACGACGCGTCCGGGACATTCCCGGGCGACGTGCCGTGCGCCCCCGAACACCCCTCAGGGCAGGGCGATTTCGAACCAGACCGTCTTGCCCATGGGCCCGTGCCGCGTGCCCCAGCGCCGTGCCTCCCTGGCCACGAGACGGATGCCGCGCCCGCCTTCGTCGTCGGGCAGGGCGCTGCGCTCCCGCGGGGGGTCGGGCAGCGGATCGGAGACCTCGACCAGCAGTGAACTTCCGCGCACCATGCGCACACCGATGGGTCCGTGCGCGTACCTCATCGAGTTGGTGACCAGCTCACTGACGAGCAGCACGCTCGTGTCCTCCAGGGCCTCCAGTCCCCACTCGCGCAGCGTCCGGCGTACGACCTCGCGGGCCCTGCGTACGGCGTAGCTCTCGGCGGGGAACGTCCAGGACGCGGCGCTCCCCTGGGGGAGACCTCCCAGTTTCGCCATCAGGAGGGCGACGTCGTCGATGGGCTGGGAGGCCGTTCTGCCGTCCAGGTCGCCGATGACGCTGTCGCAGGCCTCCTCCAGAGTGGCCGGAGTGTCCGGGTCCTCCCCCGCGGGACCGCCCGAGAGCACCGTGCAGAGCCGGTCGATGCCCTCGGTGATGTCCTCTCCCCGCGCTTCGATGAGTCCGTCCGTGTAGAGGATCAGCACGGAGCCCTCGACCACTTCGAGTTCGTAGGACTCGAAGGGGACGCCGCCGACGCCGAGCGGCGCACCCGAAGGCAGGTCGAGTGAGTGCGCCTGCCAGCTGCCGTCCGTTTCCTCGGTGAGGAGGATGGGCGGCGGATGGCCCGCCTTGGCCAGGCTGCACCGGCGGGTGGACGGGTCGTAGACCGCGTACACACAGGTGGCGATGAGCGGCTCGTCGGGGGTCTGCACGAAGTCGTCGGCGAGGTCGTTGACCCGCCGCAGCAGCTCGTCGGGGGGCAGGTCGAGACCGGCGAGGGTCCGCACCGCCGTACGCATCCGCCCCATGGTCACCGCCGCGTGCAGCCCGTGCCCCATCACGTCCCCGACGACGAAGGCGACCCGGCCGCCGGCGAGTGGAATGACGTCGAACCAGTCGCCCCCGACCTCGGTGCCGCTGCTGCCGGGCACGTACCGGTACGCCACGCGCACTCCGGGCGGCTCGGGCACCCTCTGGGGCAGCAGGCTGCGCTGGAGCATCAGGGCCCCGGCCCGTTCACGCGCGTAGAGCCGGGCGTTGTCGAGGGAGATGCCGGCGCGGTCGGCCAGCTCCATGGCCAGCGCTATGTCGTCACGGTTGAACTGCTCGCGCCCCTCGGCCCGGCTGACGACCAGCAGACCCAGCACGACCCCGCGGGCGCGCAGCGGTACGGCCATCAGCGAGTGGACGCCGAGGTCCAGAGCCGCCTGCATCTTCGGGTCGCCCGGATAGGTGGCCGCCAGCAACTCCCGTGGCGAGGACGCGAGATGGGGAACGCCGGTGGCGAGCGTCCGGCCGAAGAAGGAGTCCGCGAGAAAGGGGACGTCCTGGCCGACGCGGAGCATCCGGTTGACCGTCGGGTTCTCCTCGCGGGCGGCGACGCCGAGCTGGAAGAGCGGCGTACCGGTGAGGAGCTCGATGTCGGGCAGATCACCGCCGTGCGCCGCCGCACCGATCAGCATGACGCCCGCGTAGTCGGCGAGACGGGGCACGAGGCTGGAGGCGAGTGCCTGCGAGATCGCGGTCACGTCGAAGCGGTCCGCGAGACCGACGCCCACGTCGTCGAGGAGCGCCAGCCGCTCCCGCGCCGCTTCGATCTTCTCCAGTGCCTCGCGCCGTTCGGTGATGTCCATGATCACGCAGCTCACCCCGAGCACTTCGCCCTTGTTGCTGGTGAGCCTGCTGTAGGACACGGAGCGCGAGCCGGGTCCGTCCGGCGCCGGCATCACCACGTCCACGACGGGCTCTCCGGTCTCCAGCACCGTGGACTGGACGGTCGAGACCTCCTCCGCCATCCAGTCGGGGAAGACCTCGCGGACGTCCTTGCCGAGATGCTGCTCGGCCGGGAGCTGATCGAGCCTGGCCAGGGCCTCGTTGACGCGGACGAACCGCTTGTCGTTGTCGAAGAGCGCGATGCCGAGCGGGGAGGAGGCGAAGAGGGCGTCGAGCGCGGCGAGGTCGTGCTCGACGGAGCGGAGCCTGCTCGTCTCGACGATGTTGGCGAGCACGACGGGGTGGTCGCCGGTGTCGTACAGCAGCGAGACCCTGCCCTCGACCGCGACGCGGTGACCGGCGCTGTGCAGGATGTTCATCGTGCCGCGCCAGCGGCGCTCACGCTTGAGCGCTTCGTCGCGCTTGCGTTCGCCCTCGCCGTAGCCGTCCTCGAGAAAGTCCTGGATGCGATGCCCTGTGACCTGCTCGGCGCGCCAGCCGAGGATCTCCTCCGTCATCGGGTTCCAGAGCAGGATTCGTCCGTTCCCGTCGAGCATGACGGTCCCGACTCGGAGGGTGTCGAGGATCGAGGCCACTCCCTCGGAGGGTCCTGTGCTCACACCGCCCACGTCCCTGATCGGGTAGCTGACCCGTCCGGGCATTCCGGACGAGTAGGACTTAGTAGTCCATATACCCGATTTTGAGCCTAGTCAGGCGTACTCGCCGCTCGCACACTTCGCGGGCTCGACCAGATAGCGGCCGCCGCCCTTCCCCTCCCCGGGGCTCGTTCCGGCCGCGCGACCCCCCTTCCCGCCGAGGCGGTCGGCGACCAGCTGCGCTTCCGTCCGGGTGGAATAGCCGCCCACGCGATACCTGTAGCCGTCACCGTCCTCGCGTATGACATGCCACGGCAGCACAGCCTCGCCGTCTCCGCTCACGCTTCGCATATGCCGGAGCTTACGCCTGGTCCTCACTCAGCGCATTCGGCTTTACACGAAGAGGTACGGTTTTCGGCCACACGTTCGCCCGGGTGCGGTGATCGGCTGCGAAGCGCCGGGACGGACCCAGAGGCACCGCACGACGGCCGGGGCGTCCAGCGCGGCCCCGGCCGTCGGACGTCACTTCACGGGCAGGTGGTACGAGACACGGAAGCGGTCCGCCGGGACCACCACGTCGGCCGTCTCCACCGGGCGTCCGCCCGCGAAGAACGTGCGGGTCACGACCAGGACCGAATGCCCGGGAACGCCCCCCAGGTCGATCATCTCCTCCGCCAGTCCGGGGCGGGCGCCGACCTCCTCGACGACGTTGTCCACCACGACGTCGATGGCCGCCATCCGCTCCACGACGCCCTTGCCGCCCAGCGGCCCGTCCTCGGGCAGCACCACGGGGGTACGCCCCGTCACGCACAGCGGTTCCCAGGAGGTGGAGATCATCGAGGGCTCCCCCTCGACCCTGAACACGTACCGCGTGCGCATCACGCGCTCACCGGGCTCGATGCGCAGCCGCTCCGCGACGAGGGGACTCGCGTCCTCCTGCTCGCTGCGCGACTCCCAGGTGCCCTTCACGTCCTCGTCGGACTGCTCCTGCCGGAACGGCGTGGACTCGCCCAGCGCGCGGTAGCCGGTACGGGCGACGCGGCGCGGCACCGGGTGCTCGCGCACGTACGTGCCCGACCCGGAGCGCCCCTCGACGAGCCCCTCGGCCATCAGCACCTTGCGGGCTTCGAGGGCGACTGTGTCGGAGACGCCGTACGCAGCCCGGATCTTGGCCTGGGAGGGCAGCCGGGTGTGGGGCGGCAGATCACCGCCGACGATCTTCTGGCGAAGGTCCCCGGCGACGCGCAGATAGGCGGGCTGTTCACCGAATGGCACGAGTGCCCTCCCCGTTCCCGAGAGTCACGACAAGTAGTCAAGTTGACAATGGGCAACAGCTTCGCAACTCACCGTTGAGACTCG
The DNA here is from genome assembly GCF_042653885.1 of Streptomyces ovatisporus. Classification (NCBI taxonomy): domain Bacteria; kingdom Bacillati; phylum Actinomycetota; class Actinomycetes; order Kitasatosporales; family Streptomycetaceae; genus Streptomyces; species Streptomyces ovatisporus. The sequence continues at coordinate 56,656 of NZ_JBHSFH010000004.1, read as the reverse complement.
CAACGTACGCCCAGAGTTTCACCCGAAGTGATGAGTAGCTGCTCAGAGCCTCCACACAAGGCCGTGAAGCCTCCACATCTCGCTGCTCGTGCGTGCTCGTCCGACCGGTACGGACGGTTGTCCGGACGGGTTGCCGCGGCGTTCAACCGTCCGTGCCGGGCGGGCGTCGGACGCGGGACTCCGACTCCGGACTCCGGACCCCGGACCCCTGACTCCGGCCGGAGCTCGGTGCCGGGCTCCGGTGGGGGTGCGGCCGGGGCTCCGGTGCGAGCCCTGGTCCGTCCCTGCGGCGGTGTGATAGGCAGCGGTCACCTCAGCGGAGGCGTGCGAGCCCCTCCCCGTACCGAACGTCACGGGGAGGAACGATGACGAGGAGCGGCCTGTCGTGTGCGAACGGGCATGGGAGGCGCGGCTGACGGAGGCGCTGGACGGGACCGGGCACCCTACGCTGCTGCTGGTCGAGGGAGCCGCCGGCATGGGAAAGAGCCGGCTGGTGCAGCATCTGACCCGGTTGCCGCAGGCGCGGTCCGCGGCGCGGCTGACCGTCTCCTTCCGGGCGTCCGGAGCCGTCGTGGTCTCCGAGCCGGTGCGACCGGGCTCCCGGGAGGGTCCGGCACAGGCCGTGGCGCCGGCCGCCGCCGGGCCGGGAGCGAGCGCCCAGCGGACTCTCACAGCGGCACTCGACGCCGTGCGATCCGTCCGACCCGTCCGCCCCGTCCTCCTCGTCGCCGAGGACGTCCACCACGCGGACGGGAGCTGTCTGGAAGTGCTGCGCGGCTTGCTGCGCGAACCACCGGCGGGGCGGTTCGCGGCCCTGCTGACGTACCGGCCCGGACAACTGGCCAACAGGGGGCTGCCGCTGGGACAGGCAGTGGACTACCCGGCGCGGCTGTCGGTGGCGCGATGGCGCCTGAGACCCCTGGACGAGCAGCAAGTACGGAGCGCAGCCGAGGAGCTGCTGGGGACACAACGCTGTTCCGGCGAGCTGGTCACCGGCCTGCGGCAGCGCTCCGGCGGGGTGCCGCAGGTGCTCGTGGACCTGCTGGGGATGCTGCGGGACGCGGGCGGCGAGCAGCAGCACTTCACCGTCAGGGACGTGGACGAGGTGGGGGTGCCCGTCCGGCTGGCCGAGTCGGTGCTCGGCCAGGTCGACTCCCTGCCCGGGGAGCACCGTCCGATCGTCTGGGCGGCCGCCGTGGTCGGCCAGCCGGAGAACGCACAGGACCTGGCCGCCGTCGCGGGGCTGCACGGCGACGACGGACGGGCCGCGCTCGTCGCGGCGCTGGACGCCTCGGCCCTGCAGGAGACGGAGGAGGGACGCTACGGCTTCGACGTCCCCCTCGCGGCGTCGGCCGTGTACCGGCAACTGCCCGGGCCGCTGCGTGAGCAACTGCACCACAGGGCGGCGACGTTGCTCACCGCCCGCGAGTCCGTGCCCTGGGCCCGCGTCGCCCGCCACTGGAAGGGCTGCGGCCGGACCGAGGAGTGGCTGCGGGCCACGGAGCACGTGGCTGACGGCGACGGCGGCGGAACCGTCACGGAGGACGAGGCAGCCGTCGCCCTGCTGGAACAGGCGCTCGCGCAGGGAAACGCGCCCCCGGAGAGGCGGGCGCGGCTGGCCCTGGCGCTCGCCCGGGGCGCCACGCTCGGCCTGCGGACGGAGGAAACCGTCCAGGTGCTGCAGAGGACCGTTGCCGACCCGACGCTCCCGGCTGCCGTCAGGGGCGAGATACGGCTCGAACTCGGCCTGCTGCTGCACAACCAGAAACGGCGCTTCCACGAGGGTCGCGAGGAAGTGCGGCGCGCTGTAGGCGAGTTGTCGGAACGTCCCGCACTGGCCACGCTGGCGATGGCGGCGCTGGCCAACCCGTTCTTCCCCGGTGCCTCCCTGTCCGAGAACTCCGGCTGGCTGCGGCGGGCGGAGGAGGCGGCCGCCGCGTCACAGGACTCCACAGCGCTCACCGCAGCCGCCGCGAGCCGCGCGACGCTGCTGATGACCACCGGTGACCCCGGCGCCTGGCCGCTCGTGGAACGGCTCCCCCGGCACAGCTCTGCCCTTGCGGACGCTCAGCAGGCGGCACGGGCCCTCTGCAACACCGCGAGCGGCGCCGTGTACCTGGGCCACCACCGGCGTGGTGCCCGACTGCTGCGTGAGGGGCTGGAGCTGGCCGCCCGCAGCGACGCGCCGTTCCTCGGACGGGTCGGCAGCGGCACCGCCCTCTTCCGCGACTGGCTCACCGGTTCCTGGGACGGTCTCGCGGAACGGTGCACGGGCATGGTCGCGGAGGACGGCATCACCCACAACGCCCGCGTCGTACTCGCCCTGCTCGCCCTGGCGAAGGGCGAGTGGGCTGCGGCGGACGACTGGCTTCCGCCCGGCGACCCTTCGTCCTACGAGGGATGCGAGACGCCTGTGGCCGCCACGGCGGCGGGAGCCCGCATCCGGCTTCTCCTCGCCCGGGAGCACACCGGGTCCGCGGCGTCGGCGGCGGCGTCGGCCTGGACGTGGCTCGCCGAGAAGGGGGTGTGGGTCTGGGGCGCCCAACTGGCGCCCTGGGCCGCGGAGGCCCACGTCCGCGCAGGCCGGCGCCGGACCGCGGGGAGACTGGTGGCACAGTTCGCGAGTGGTCTGACCGGACGGGACGCCCCTGCGGCGGATGCCGCCCTGTTGCAGTGCCGCGCCGTCCTGGCGGAGGCGGACGGTGAACTGCAGGAGGCACTGGCCCTGTTCAGGGAGGCGGGCGCGGCCTACGGGCAGCTTTCGTACCCGTATGCGCAGGCGCTGATGGCAGAGGGTGCCGGCCGCTGCGCGTTCGGTACGGGCAGCGCAGTGGACGCCGCGGTCGAGGAAGTGACCGCCTGCGTGGAGGTGCTGAGCCGCCTGGGCGCTTCCTGGGACGCCGCACGCGTGCGGGCCGCCCTGCGCGCCCGTCACCCGGCGGCGGGGAGGCGGCCCCGGGGGCGTCCGGCCTACGCGGAGAAGCTGTCCCCCCGTGAGGCCGAGGTCGCGGAACTGGCCGCCGGCGGGCTCACCAACCGGGAGATCGCAGCCACGCTGCATCTGTCGCCGCGCACGGTGGAGCAGCACGTCTCGCGGGCCATGCGCAAGCTGGGCGTCGGCCTCCGGCAGGAGCTGGCGGAGCGGGCGCCGCGCGGACGGGCGGACCGCGGCCCGGACACAGGCACGGGCAGCTGACGACGGAGCGGGCCGGACGCCTCGTACGCGTCCGGCCCGCCCGCCACCGGTCGGTGTCAGCAGATCGTCGGTCGCATGACCTCGTAGGCGCTCGCCCAGTTCATGCAGCCCGCCGCGGAGTGGGGGTGCCACTCGTGTCCGAACTCGTGCGCGGCGAGGAGCGCGAAGTCGCTCACCTGCGTGGAGAGCAGCATCATCTGGCCCGGGCCGTAGTTGCACCCGACGGCGTTGGCTGTACCGAAGCAGTCGGCGATGAGGCTGGTGGTGCACTCGACCGGCTTGCCGCTGCCGGGTGTCTCGGTGGCGCCCTGCCAGAAGTTGGCGCCCTGGCGGATCAGGCCCTCGAGGCCGGCGCACGAGGGCATGATCTGGTAGCCCCAGGCCGCCTTCGGGCCGTCCGGCTTCTCCTTCAGCTTCGGCGAGACGCCGTCGACGATCTTCCCGTCACCGGGGGCCTTCCCGTCCTCGGCTGCTTCGGCTGCCTTGTCCGCTTTGGCTGCCTCGGCTTCGGCGGCCTTCGCGCCCTCGGCGTCCGCGGTGGACTCCGAGTCGCCCGAGACCTGCTGGACCCGGGCGGTCCCGGTACGCGGTGAGTCGGCGCCCTCACCCGCGCTGGCCGCGGCCGGGTACGCGGCGACCAGGGCGAACACCAGGGCGGAAGCCCCGGCGAGTCTTCTGAACGACGTGCGCATGACAAACTCCTCGTCTGGGGGCGCGACGAGCCCCGTCGGCACGCTCTGCCCGTCGTGGACGTCGCCGCGATAGAACGGGCGCGAAGCGCAAGCCCGTGCGGTCGATCACCCGGAAAGTACTCGCGCGTGTACGGACGGGCCTATACGGACCGGCGGAACCACGGATACGCAAACAAACCCGGGCCGTGCCCCGGGCGGCCCCGCCGTACCGCGGGAAGAGACACGCGGAGGGGGCCGGTCCCCGCGGAGACCGGCCCCCTCCGGGACGCCGTGCCGGACGTCACCGGCCGTACGTCACGGACAAGGAGTCCGTACGCCACCGCCGCCCACCCGTGGAAGCGGAACGCACCGAAACAGGTCGTGGTCATCGGCCGTCCTTCCCGTCCGAGCGGCGCGGGGCACCGGGCTGACCGGGTGCGGGAGCCGTCCCGCCGCCGCCGGAACCGCCGCCGGTCCTGGCCGGGTCGTCGTCGCTGTCGGTGGGCTGGTTGCGGGTACCGATCAGCGACCAGGCGATGGAGACGGTGATGGTGCCGGCGATGACACCCAGGGTGAGCGGGATGGGCAGCTTCCCGACCGGGGTCTCGGACAGGATCAGCTTGATCCCTGCGAAGCCGAGCAGGACCGCGAGTCCGTAGTGGAGGTAGGCGAAGCGGCGGAGCAGTCCGGCGAGGCAGAAGTACAGGCTGCGCAGGCCCAGGACGGCGAAGGCGTTGGCGGTCCACACCAGGAAGGTGCTGGTGGTGATGGCCAGGACGGCGGCGACGGAGTCGACGGCGAAGATCAAGTCGGTGGCCTCGATGGCGACCAGGACCACGAACAGCAGGGTCGCGACCCGCTTGCCGTTGACGCGGAGGAAGAACTTGTCGCCGTGGAACTTGGGGTCTGTCGGGATGAGCTTCTTGACCAGGCGGACGATGGGGTTGCGGTCGGGGTGGACCTCTTCGTCCTTGGAGACAGCCATCTTGTAGCCGGTCCAGAGCAGAAACGCGCCGAAGAGGTAGGCGGTCCAGAAGAACACCTGGAGCAGCTCCGCGCCGACGAAGATGAACACCAGCCGCGCCGCGAGCGCCCCGATGACGCCCCAGAAGAGGACTTTGTGCTGGTAGGCGTCGGGGACGGCGAAGAAGGAGAAGACCAGCGCGAAGACGAAGACGTTGTCGATCGACAGGGCTTTTTCGATCAGGTAGCCGGCGTAGTAGGTGGAGGACACCTCCCCGCCCTGCCACGCCCAGAGGATGAGCCCGAAGCCGAGGCCGATGGCGATCCAGACGCCGCTCCAGATGGCGGCCTCACGGAAGCCGATCACGTGGTTGTCGCGGTGAGCGAGCAGGTCGACGGCGAGCATGATGCCGATGCCGACGGTGACCGCGGCCCACACCCACACCGGGACGGCAAACGACGGGTCATTCATCGCGAAGGGTTCCTCTCCCAGGGCGGGCCAGGTCACGAGCAGGAGGGGCGGTCAGGGCGAGACTGACCGCAGGGTGCCCGGGCGGCGGGGGCGACCGGGTGTACGTAGGACCCGCCGCGCAGGGCCGCGGCCCCGATCAGCGTGAACGCGTCCAGTCCTGCGGGTTTGCGGCGGGCGCGGGGCATCACGACGATCAGCAGCAGCGGGCCGCGGCGGGCCAACGCCAGCCGGGCGGCGGCTTCGGCCACCGCCACGTCGTCCATCCGGTCGGTCAGCACCGCCGCCACCGGCTGGGCGAGGCCCGCCCGTGCGGGGCGGGGCGCTGCCGGGGGCACGCCAGGAGAACATTCGGGTCATAACGCCAAGAGCCTTCCCGTATCGGGAGGAATCTCCTCAAGCGTCACCCGGACCCGGGTCGGCCGCCGCAACCGCTACACCATCGACCCCACTGTCGCCCTGCGCCATCCTTCGGAGGCCGACCCCCCGTCGGCGACCTCCTCGGCGCCTCCCTCCGGCCGCGAGGCCCCGCCTGCCGCCGAGCCGACCGGACCGTGAACAGCCTGAAAGGACCCGACGGGCAGCACGGCCGCTCGCACGCCGAAGTGAGCGCCTGCGTCATCTGCCGGACAGGCCCTGCGGCACCGGCCCGGCATCGCACGTGACCTGCTCATACCCGGCTTCTCCCAGGTGGGTGCCGACGCCTTCTGCCAGGTCGAACCCCAACTAGCACCCCCAATCCAGGGCTGGGCATCACCAGCGACCCGGGCAACTACAGAACTTGATCAAGCCCTGCTTGCTGAGCCGGATCCGTCGCGTGGGGTTCGGCCAGGACGGGGCAGAATCAGCGAAGTGTCTTGTGACCTGTTTTGAGGAGAGCTCTTCAGGCTTCCAATAGACAGAATTGGCAAGGCACTTCGTACTCCATCGTCTCTTACCCAAGGGCAGTCCGCGTCCCTCCCCCATGCTGCGTCACGCGCGGGCGGCAATCGACCTTGACGACCCCCCTGGCGAACGCCTCATCCGTCGCCTTCCCTGACCACACGTAAGCTTCGCCCGGTCTGAGCGCAGCCAACTTCTCCGGGTTCAGGCCCGACAACGCCGCATTGACCTTCTGAAGGTGTTTCAGCCAGGCTGGCGATGTGAACCTGTGCAACACCATGTGGGTGGAAAGCTCGATCAGCTCGGACGGCACTGACGGCGGGTCCTGACTAGCGACGATCACGGACATGCCCTTGTGTCGCATCTCGCGCACGCTTGACACTAGTCCGTTCACCAAATCACCGCTGTCGGCGTACTTGTGAGCCTCGTCGAAGACGACGAGCTTGTTGAAGAGATGCCCCTCATCGGTCGTCTCGGAGAATAGGTGCATCAGGACGACGAACAAGCTGAGCGCGTCGTCCTTCTCGATGTCGTCGGAGCGCAAATCTACAATGATCATACGGCCCGGCCTCGCGAGGTCCTTGATGCGCACCGAATCATCGATGAAATCGCCCGCGAGATCGAGCCGTTCCCTGGCCTTTCTCTTCAGATGCTCATCGAGGTGCGAATCCTCGACTCCGCGGCGGACGGCGTCCAGAGTCAGATCGGCTCGGTTCGCCTTGATAATTCTGCCCATCTGCCGGATATATCCTGACGGGTTACCGACGGCTCCCATGAGGAACTTCCAGTGGGCAATCTTCAGTTCGGCCGCGGCGAAGGCCAGGGGATGCACGAGAACGTCAGGGTACTGGGCCTGACGCTCCTCCACGTATTCCTCGGGAACCAGCAGGACGACGTCATCCAGGCCGGCGGGCTGTGCGCCGTATCGTCGGCGCAGGGCCTCTCGTTGCCCCTCGTCGCTGTTGGCGTGGATCATGCTGAGGAACTCAGGTTCGTACTCCGAGGTTTCGCTGTAGTGGAAGACGATGCTCGCCAGCGGGCTCGTCAGTCGGTTGACCCCTGCCACCGGCAGGCTCGCCATCTCCAACACCGATCCCAAGGTGTAGCTCTTGCCGCCGCCCTGCACTCCAAACAGGCTGATCGCATGGGTCTCATTTAGGTCGAGGGCGACGTTGCGCCCTGCGCTCATGCCGAGCAGACCGAACTGCGGGGACGGGCGGGAGACGCCGAGAACGATGTCCGGATCCCCGGTCTCCGGTACATTGGGTAGGGCGCCCTCCGGGCCGGAGCTCCCACGTGTGTCACCTTGTTTCTCTTGCTTCTCGGGCGTGTTCGCATGCGGCGAGAGAGCTGCCGATCCAGACTCATCGATCGTGCCGGCGGAACTCCCGCGGCTATCCCGCTCGCTCGCGACCTGATCGGTGACCATCGGTGCGGCGTCCTGCACACAATCAGTCCTGTCGCCGTCTGCGACACCGGAGAGCTCAGTCTCGTCCTCGTCCGGATCGTCGGACAGAGGAGCGGGTTCCTCGGGGATGTGCCGGTTACGCGCGCGGGGCTTGAGCCGGGTGGTTGCCCCAGCGGTGGAATCATCGGCCAGCCGGTCGAGTGCCTCCAGCCCCGGCAGCTCGGGCTCAACCCGAGCGGCATTCGCGGAGTCAGGAAGGTATTCCGTCTCTATGGCGTCGAGCAGGCGCACCGCCTGGTCCCGGCCGATGCGGTGAAACGCGACCCCCTCTTCTTGGTCGGTGTCGAGGCCATCCTTGGAAAGGTCGAACACGATTCCACTGCGGGTGAATTCGAGACGGTAGCCGTGGTCGAGGCGTTCCAGGAGCCAGCGTGCCTCGTCCATTGCTTGCTGGTCGTAGAGTCTGTACCGACCTGCGCGGGCGAGATATTGGTCCAGTAGTGCCCGCAGCTCTACGTTCTGGAGCGGACGGTCGGCACGTCCGTGTACCGGGTCGAACCGCCGACCGAGGACGCGCTCGCTGTTCTCGATCTGGCGGATGATCTGCTGTCGCTTACTCTGGTACGTGCTGATGCCCCCGCCAGTGTGGCACTTGACCTCCAGCAGACGGCAGACCACTGTCCTCCGCTCGGCATCGAGATCGAAGAGGGCAAGGTCCGTACGGTGCAGTCGGACTTCCGAATCTCCCGCCGCTGCTCGACTGCGCTCCTCATCGTAGAGCTCGGGGTGGATGTCGAGGGGGACAAGGATCTGGTTGCGCAAGGCTTTGCGTGCCCCGAGGTAGAGGCGCGTGAGGGCGAGACCGAGGACTTCGGTGCGCTGGCTCTCACCGAGTGCCGCGAGCTTGAACACAAGGCTGCCGGACAGCTCCCGCAACTGGTCGAAGAAGGTCCGGATGTGCCGTTCGGGGATGCCGAGAGCACGGTCGGCGAGGACGGGTCCGAGGAGCGCCTTCATCTCGTCCAACGACCTTGAGGAGACGACGATCTGGTGCCCGAGTCCGCCATGGGACGTGGTCGTATGGTCGATGATGTACTCTGCGCGTCCGCGCCGACCGTGATCGAAGTACTCAACGCCGAGGGTGCGGTCCACAGTGACGACCCAGTCACTCATCCGGTGAACATCGTGCAGGAGGTTCCGGTCCTCCGAGGTCAGGCGGACCGTTATCTGCGGCAGCATCCCTGGCCGGTGCTCGCCGGCGCTCGCCGCGACCAGGGCAGCGGACAGCACTCTCGGCAGGCCTGCGAGAAGGTCTCCCGTCGTCTCGGCCCCCGTGACCGGGTCGGTCACACCGTGCCGGGGTTGCCGGGTCCATTCGGCGATCTCGTCGTCCTCCCGGTACTCGGTGGCCATCTGCTGAACGAGGCCGTGGACGGCGACCCGCCCGGTGCCCTCGCGTCCACGCGCGATGTCATGGCTCTCACCGCCGAAGGGGTTGAAGAGGAAGGTGAGGTGCGCAGGAAAGTCGTCTACCGACGTCGAGAGTTCCGTCGCATCGCGGATCACCACCGACAGCTTGGGTCGCAGCGGGTGGTCTCCAGGGGTTGCGAACGCCTCGGCGGCCGCTGAACGCGAACCGCTCGCCGGAGCCATCAGATCGGTAAGAGCGGAACCCGTCCACGGATCGTCCGGCGCGGCGGCGAAGAGCCGCACGGTGTAGTGGAGATGGGACAGGTGGCGGCGCTCTTGGAGGGAGATCAGCATGTCGGCGAGGAGTTCACCGTGGCCCGCGCCGAGCGCGTTGATCACGAGGCTGTCGACATAGGGATGGAGACGGATGTATTTCTCCACGCGGTCGGCGAGTTCGTCTCCACTCACACCGCCCGCCGCTGCCGCCGCGTCGACACCCATCGCGTCCGCCACCCGCGCCACTACTTCACGGGGGTCTTCGGCTTCGCTGGGCAGGCACACCTGCCAGTAGTCGCTCAAAGGGCTGCTGGCGAAGGCGAGTTCCCCGGAATCCAGCGGAACAGCGAGCGGATAGCCCAGCGGAGCGAGCCGCCGCTCCAGGCTGTCCAGCCGCGCTCGGACTACTCCCCCCGAGGTCCCCTCGAGACTGCCGAGCCAGAGGTCGGCCAAGGCCGCCTGCCCGCTCAGCCATAGCAGGCGCAGGGGGTGGGTCGGCGCGACCAGAATCACAGTGCGTCGGCTGCCGTCCGTGTCGTGCAGGCGGACGGCAAGGGTGTCGGTGCGCAGAAGGCCGTGCAGTGCGGCCAACCGCCGCTGAGCATCGGGGGTGTTGGGCCGGTCCAGGGCCCGCACGCAGGCAGTGACAGCGGACAGATACGCCTCAGCGTACGCCTCCACGGCCTCGCGCAGCGTCCGTGGATCCACCCCCTCCACGACCAGGACGTCTCCCGTGCCGTCCGGGGATTCGCGCACGATGAAGCGGCTGAAAAGCTCTGCCCTCGCAAGGGCATAGTCGCGCAGGGGGCCGTCGAGAGGCGCGTTGGCCGTAGCCTCGGTGGGCTCGGAGAGGGTGGCAACCCCCGCCGCGTCCACCGTGACCTCCGGCCCGTACAAGGCGTACGGATCGCGCAGGATGCGCTGTTGTGCGTCAGCGAGGATTCTCGGCAGGTCGATGGTGACGCGTCCCGCCGGCCCGAACGACGCCAACAGCGACCGAGTCTTAGGACTGCTCCGCGGTCCCCAACCGACCTCGCGGCACTGCACGCGGTCGGGGGAGCGTCCGTCAGCGAGCGCGGTGAAGCGCAGCCGGTTGACCGCTTGGGCGAGGCCGGGCGCGTGCTGGCCGCGCTGGGCTGGCGGTTCGTCGAACTCGCCCTCGGGGATCACGTAGAAGCGGTCGCTCTCGTACGGCTTGCGGCCCGCGGTCTGCCCGCCCGAGGCGAGATTCATCACGTCGTCGTTGCCGTCGAGAGGAGTGACACGGACGAAGTGCCAGCCCTCCTCCCAATCGGCGCTCCGGCGTCCCTTCTTGAGCTTGACGGGTTTCTTGAGTACCGATTTGGTCTTGACAGTCACGGGCACGGACGCGGTGAGCCCCGTGGGGGTGGCCACCGGGGCACTGTCGTCCGCGTCTCCGGTCTCGACGCAGATTTCGATCTTGAAGCGTTTGATTCCGGTGATGCTTCGGGGCTCGGGCTCCACGGTGAAGGTGACGGGCAGGGAAGAGAGCCCTCCAGGCAAGAGGTAGGGCTGTCCGAAGAGCCGGTCCAGGGCTGGGTGGTTTCGCAGGTCCTCGCTGTTCTCGCCGGCTTTGGGCAGGGCGTTCAGGTCGTCGACCTCGATGCGTACGTTCTGGTCGGCCGGGTCGTTCTCCTGCGGCCAGTGGTGGAAGGCGAGCGGCCAGTTCTCCGGATCGGCGGCAATGGCCCGGCACCAGCGCCGCGGATCGGAGAGCCCTGTCGCTGCCGCGAAATCGACGAGGCGGCGCAGGAAGAGCTGGTGTTCGTCCGAGTTGCGTGGCAGGCCGAGAGCGAGGATGCGCTGCCGGTCGGTGGCAGAGCTCTCGGTGAGCTTCTTTACGGTCCGCCTGTTGCGCTGAATTTTGGTGACAACCAGGGACGGTTCGGCGTAGAGGTGGAAGTCCGGGATGAGGCCCAGCAGATGGATGCTCGCTCCAGCGGCCTCCGGGTGGTACTCGTTCTCCTTCAGCGTGAGCAGATACCGGGCGGCAGTCCGGTCTCCGGCGTCGGCCGTCTCGGCGAGGAGCTGTTCGACACCGGCAGCCAGCAGCTCGGGGACATCCTTGAGCAGGTTCCGCTTCAGCCAGGTGTGCACCTCCCGCAGGGAGACTTCCTCGAAGGTGGCGATGGAGAAGGAGTCTTCCGCGCTGGCCTTGGTCCCGGGCGGCACGAATACCAGCAGCGGTGGCCGAAGCTGCCCCTGCTCATCTGGGTTGCGCAGTTCGACGAGCTTGGTGCTGGTGATGTACGTGTCGTCACCGTTGGCTTTGTTCGCCAGGGTGTACGCCTGGGCATCGGGCACGGCCGAACGCAGGCCGCGCGTAAGGCGGGCAGCGAGCTCAGCATCGAGAGCGCCGATGCGCATGCAGTGGCCTGGTTCGCGAGTGCGCAGCAGCTCGGCAAGACGCGGGAGCATGACGTGCTCAAGGGCCTGCCGCCAGTTGGCTTCTGTGATCTCCACCAGTCCGCGTCCCATGTCCGCGTCTACCTTCCGCCCGTAGTGACCTGGCCGTCTTCGGTGATCGTGAATCTCGGGGTGATCACCTGAGTGAGATAGGCGTCCGAGAGGTCGTCGTAGAAGCCGATCTCACGCATCCGCGTCGTGAACGCCTCGGTGTTGGCCTGCAAAGCCGGTTGCTCCTCAATGCCCGCCGGGCTGAACCCGTCAGAAACCGGCAAGCGGTCGACATACAGGCCGTACCGGTTACGCAGCAGGGCGAGAAACTCGTCGAGCCGGAGGGAGACGGTGTGGTGGGTGTACGGGGAGGAGCTGCCGCGGGGGTTGACACGCAGCAGCGCCACCTGCACCAGCACCTCCAGCAGGGCACTGTCCAGAACGAATCGGCGATGGCCCCCGTGGGGCTGGGCGATTGCCGCCCCTGGCCTGCTCTTGAGCAGCAGCGCGTCAATCGTGTCGATGATGTACTTGTGGTGGTAGTGGCCCCGGTAGGCCATCAGGAGTTCTAGGTACCGCTCGAAGGGATCGAGCCTCATGGATTCGTCCAGCAGGGGACGGACCTCCTCCGGCTGCTCGCTGACGGGGGTGTCGTCCGTGATCGAGGTGAGCCGGGAGCCGAAGAACTCCTCGCGCGGCCTGCTGTAGTCGTCGGTACCGAAGCGCAGCAGCTCGGGCACGGTGAAATGCCCTCGTGCCGGCTTGGTTTCCTTGCCCTGGCCGACGAGGTGTTCGGCGAACTCATCGAGCTTGCGGACGCCGTAGGCGGCGCGGACGAAGTCGGGGATGCGGCGCAGCCAGTGCTCGGCGCTGCGCTCGGCGAGTTCGGCGACCGGAGTGCCGGGCACACTGGCGACGTCGACGAAGAGTCCGACGCGGAAGGGGCATCCGGCGAGCGGATCAGCTGCGTCGGCAGTGGCCGGGCAGCGGTCATGGCCGCAGGCTGGGTCGGCCGCCGAACGGGCCACGGCCTGCGGTAGCAGTTTCATCGTCTTGAGTTGGCCAAGGGCAAGGTGAAAGGCGAAGAGGATCTTCAGGTACTCGACCATCGTGATTCGGGGCAGTAGATCCTTGAGAGACAGCAGCCGTACGACATCGTCGGCAAGGAGGTCGGCCTGTCCCACGCACAGCGGGGGTGCCGAGTACCAGCCTTTGACACTGTGCGGGCTGTCCGCCCTGACCTGGCTATTGAGGTGGAGGACCGCCTGGGTCTCAATGTCGATGGGAGCTGCCTGCGCAGGTGGTGAGTTCGTGGCGTCGAGACCGGTGAAGAAGAACCTCCGGATTTGGTCGAGCGCGAGCGCGCCGTAGGGGCCCCGGGCGTATCGCAGCATCTGGTAGAGCTGGGCGTCGGCTCCGTAGGGGCGGGAGTGGTAGTAGTCGCGGAACTTGTAGGTGAGGCCATGCAGGGGGCGCAGGCCGGCGACCGCTTGGGTGGGCCTACCTCGGTTGACCATGTCGAGGAGTTGGGTCTCGACCCACCGCCGGGCCATGTCGGGGTGATCAGCGAAACCCTGGAACTTGTCCGCATGGCGCTCGTCGGTGAACTCGCCTGCGAACTCCGGCACCGACAGGTTGTTGCGCCGAACCATGCGGCTGGTCAGTCCCTTGTGGTTGAGGCGCATGAGGAAGCCGGTGAGTACCCGGTCCATCTGCACGCGCTTGAAGTCCAAATAGGAGACACCGAGGTGCTTGAACTCGGTGTCGCGTCGGCGCAGTGCCATCAGCGCGCCCCTTCCGCATCCGCTCGGCCGGTGTCAGGTCTGCCAGGGCCGGGCTCGTCAGCGTGCGGCAGCGCCGGGGCCAGGCGAAGGGCACCGTCGGCGAGTCGGCTGAGCTGGTAGGGCGGCGATCCGGGCGCATTGAGAAGGGCCTCCTGGTAGGAGGTGGCTGCCAGGGCGTTCTTGAAGACGGCCAGGGCGAGGTTCTGCCCCTGGCGGTCCTCGACGCCGGGCTGGTGACCTCGGTGCAGCCTGTCGAGCAGCTCATACAGGTCGAGGCGGATGACCAGCTGGGCACGGTGTGCCTGGCCACCCTCGGGGTGGTGCCGGATCACGAGTTCGCGGGGGCTGGATTCCACATACGACGAGGAGGGCGGCTCGGCAACAGCGAGGGTGAAGCTGTCGGCAGGGAACAGCCGGTGGCTGCGCAGAGTGCCGCCGGGCACGGAGCGCACCTGGAGCGCGAGATGTCTGCCCCACCTGCCGACGGCGCGCGGCATCCCTTCCCCGCGGTTGATCGCCTCGATGAGCCTGGCGAGCTCCTGGTCGAGCTCCTCGGGGCCGGGCTGACGGGCGGCCAAGAGACGCAGGAAGCGGTCGGCGGCCTGGTAGGGCAGCAGACTGGTCCAGCGTGTGGCGTCGAGGCTTTCGAAGTAGAAGCGGCGCCGGGCGGCCGCAAGGTAGGCGCGGTGTGCGGAGATCTGGGCACGGTCGGCGAGATGGGTGCGGGGAAGGGCCCGGAAGCCCGCGGTGAGCAACCGCTCGTCGAGGTCGCCGCGCTGGTCGAAGGAGACAAGTGCGTGGTCGGCGGTGGGGCCGGCGTAGTCGAGGCGCCGGTCGAGCTGTGGAGTGGGCACGGCCGCGACGTCGAGCTCGCGCAGCTGGCTGAGGAGCCGGTCACGCTCGCCGGGACGGGGGGCACCGGTGGCAGTCTCACCGGTGTGGATTCCGGCCCAGCTGGTGAAGTACAGGCTGTCGAGGATGTCCTGGGCTGCCGCGGGCTCGTCTCTCGCGTACAGCGCCTGAATCTGGGCGCAGTCACGGCCAGAGGTGAAGGTGTACGCGAGGGCTGAGCGCAGGTCGCGCAGGGTGATGTGGAGGCGGCCCCGCAGGTGCACCGTGCGGTAGAGCGTGGCGAGCCGCTCGGTGACCTGTTGCCCGGCTGTGGGGTGAGCAAAGGTTCGGGCGTTGTGGAGGGCGTAGCAGCGCGGCGCGAGGGTGCAGGACGCGCACGCCTCCCAGTGCCGCTCGTCGGCAAGAGCGGCGACCATGCGATGCATGATCGACCCGGCGCCCTCCGGATCGGCCAGGATGTCGCGGGCGTTGAGGTTGACGACGGTGAGGCCGTGCGCCGCACGGCCGGTGCGCAGCCCTTCCTGGACGGTAGAGGCGAGCAGCGGGTAGCGGTCCTCGTGTCGGGTGGTGAAGTCGACGAGCCGGCCTTCGTTGACGGCGATGAGCCGGGTCTGGTCTTCGGGCCAGGCGGTGGGGTCTTCCCCCTGGTAGGGCGCGAGGAAGGCGTCCAGCACGGTGTCGTTGTCTGTGTCACCCTCGTCCTGGCTGCCGTCGTGGTTGGTGTGGAAGGAACGGCCGTTCAGGGTGAAGTCGTCACCGTTGGCGCGGGGTTCGCCGAAGACGGCGTCGAGGTGGCGCGCCTCGTCGGCGAGGTGCTCCAGGAAGGCCGTCTTCCCATCCCCGGCATTTCCCGTGATGATCACGAGCCGGTGACGCCCCGCGAGGACGTCAGGGCGCAGCCGGGTGTCGAGGGCGGTTTCGACGTAGAGGGGGAGCGCTGCCGGGTCCTGGCCGCGGGTGCCCGCATTGGTGCGGGCGTTCTGGCTGTATAGCGTCTGCAGGTGGCTGACGAACGGGTTGCTCCCCGCTGTGTCGTCAGCGCCCGGGGCTGTGTGGGGCTTCGCTGCTGGGGCGGGTGGCACGATCCGCACCTCTTGCACGGCGGTCAGCGCGGAGTGGAACTCTTCGGCGTCGCGGTAGCGCTGGAAGCGGCGCGGAGCGAGGGCACGGAGCAGGACGGCGGTGAACTCGGGCGCGAGATCGGCGAGTCCAGGCAGCCTTCGCGGGTCGAGCGGCTCCGCGCCGCGCGGCGGGGTCTCCTGGTCTTTCCACGGATAGCGACCGGTGAGCGCCTCGTATGCGGAGATGCCCAGGGCGAACAGGTCGAGATCGGTGAGCTCTTCTCGGCTGGGCCGCTTGAGACCGGTGGCCTCGGGCGCGAGGTAGCGAGGCGACCCGAGGACGGGGGTGAGCGTGGAGTCAGAGGAGACAGCCGCGTTGAAGTCGAGAATGCGGGCGCCGTCCACTGTCCACAGAAGGTTGCTGGGCTTGATGTCGCAGTGGAAGACACCGTTGACGTGCAGATGGGAAAGGCCGGACAGGCAGTCATCGAGCAGCTTGCTTACGTCGGCCGGACCGAGAGTGTGCTTCTCGTCGAGGACGCGCTTCAGGTCTTTCCCTTCGGCGAACTCCATGCGCAGGTAGGGAAAACCGCTCTTGGGCAGCCACTCGGCATCGATGAGACGCACGAGATTGGGGTGCGGAGGGAGTTTCCGCAGAATGCGGTACTCGACTTTGAGGCGTTCCTCGGCGGACTCGCGTCCCTTGGTGAGGATCTTCAGGACCTCGTCAGTGTCGTCGAGAGTGTTGAACACCCGGTAGACGACACCGAATTGCCCCTGACCCAGCTGGCTGCGCACCCGGAACTTCTCGGTGAGCCGAAAACCTTCCGGGAGGTCGGCGTAGCTGCGCGGATTGCGCCAGTCGAAGGGATCACCGGGCTGCTCCAGCTCCTGGCGCCGGACCTGAGCGCGGGAGCGTCCGGCGTCGGCCTGCTCCAGCCTTCGGATCGCCTCACGGGCGAGTGGCCGGTCGGCGGGATCGGCGGACAGCAATCCACGGATGATGAACGTGAGTTCGGGGCCAATGCGGTCGGCCTCGTCGAGGCTGTCCAGCAGTATGCTGCCTGCTTCCAGGGACGGCAGCTCGCCGGTGTAGAGCTCGTGGAAGAGCACGCCGGCCGCGTACAGGTCGGCAGCGGGAGAGAACGTACCGGGACGCTGGTGGCACTCGGGGGCGAGGTAGGCCGGGATCTGGTGGTTGTACGCCTCCATGCCGCGGGTGAGTTCGCGCGGGCGAGGGGGGCCAGGGTGCGCGTAGTCGAAGCCGGTCAGCATGGCGACGCCGTTGCGACCGACGAGCACCGTATCCGGGCTGAGGTACCGGTGCACTACGCGGTGTGCGTGCGCGACGGCAAGCCCGCTGAGCACCCCGTCCACGATGCGCCGCTTGGCGTCGGCGCCGAGCGCCCCCTGCCCTTTCGCGTCGAGCTTGACCCGCAACGCCTCGGCAAGGACATCCTTCAGGACGACGGCGTACCCCTCCCCTTCATCCAGCGGGAACGACGTGACGCACGGGACGATGTTCGGGCAAGCCGGAAGCTTATTGAGCGCTTGGATGGGGTTGCCGATGCGCGCGTGCGCGGTGGATCGCTCGCTGTCCGGCAGCAGCGGGTCGACGGCGTGGGCCTGGAGGATGTACGTCCCCGACTGCGGCTGGTCCGCCAACCGTACCCGGTATACGGAGACGCGGCTGGCGAGATCATCATCGTCCCCGGCCTGCTCGCCCGGGTCGGCCTCGTGGAGGGCCTCCACCACCTCGTAGTGGCCGAAGCGCCGCCGTCCGGACGGCGGGCGAGTCTCCGCCTGGAAGACCCGCGCCAGGTCCGCACGCAGCGCAGAGATATCCCCAGTGGGTCTGTTCCCGGGCGGGAGGTGACGCTTGAGGAACGGCACCAACTCGTCGAGGTGATGGGTACTCGGCTCGTCGCGACCGTCCGGATCGTGCAGCGCGGAGCCCGGGTAGGGCAGGATCACCAGCCCCTCGCACCAAACCGAACCGAGCTTGCCGCCCCCGGCCCCGGACTGCCCGAGCAGAGTCGCGGCGACCCGTGCATGGCTGCGGATCTTGCGCGCCGGGCTGGCAAACGGCGCCCCCTGCGGATACCAGCGCCCGCCCCGCACCTCGACCCGCCCGTGCACGCCTTTAGTGTCCGCAAGGTAGACGGCGTGGTCCGCGATGATCGCCAGGTCCACCTCGAACACCGGCCGCCCAGGCCCGTACGGCAACTCGAAGTTGGCAACGACTATCCAGTCGTCCGGCGCGTGCTCCCGCAGATGGCGCAGCACCATGAGCTCGGCTTCGTTAGCCGGCTCACCGATCGGGATGATCTGGGCCATCTCCCCCGCCCCTGGATCTCATACGCCGTCAGATGTGTCGCCCGACACCCGACACCTTAAGACCCGCCGCTGACAGAACACCAAAAACCGGCCGCTGTAACGGTTTTCACAGCACTTCACTTCGGCTGCGGCGCAGCCACACGTGCCCGTCGAGGTGATCCATCACGATGCCGCACCGCCGCATGGCTCGCCCCGTGTGTCATGGGCAAGTTGGCTCGAGGGGTGGGGCCGAGGTGCCGGACAGGATGTCAAGGACGCCTCCTGACGCCTTTACTGTTCGCACCCCTCAGCGTCACCGTCCGTGGATACCGTGCGCAGGGGAAACCCGCCTCCGACAGGGACGCGGAACGCACTTCAACACGGCAAGGGAGCACCATCCATGGCAGCACACCCCCGCGAACTCACCCCCGCCCGCTCCGCACGCGATCTGTGCGGTGCCGAACTCCGCCGCCAGCGCCAGCTCGCCGGGTTCTCCCTGGAATGGCTGTCGGATATCGTCAAATACAGCAGGACGCATCTGCACGGTGTGGAGATCGCGGAGCGGTTGCCGCTGCCGCCATTTCCGGAGAAGCTGGATCTGTCCTTCGGGACGGGCGAGTTGTTCCAGGGGGTGTGGGCTTCCTCAAGCAGGAGCACAATCCCCGGCGGTTCGACCGCTGTTTGGAGCTGGAGGCGAAGGCCGCGCGGGTTCAGGAGTTCGGCGCGAGCATCATCCCCGGACTTCTCCAGACCGAGGCGTACATGCGGGCGCGGTTCACCGAAGGCGAGCCGGGAAGGAGCCCCGGGGAGATCGACGACCTGGTGGCGGCCCGCCTGGGTCGCCAGGAGATCCTCCGTCGAGACTGCCCACCGGACTTCTGGTGGATTCTCGGGGAAGGAGCTCTCCGACAGGCCGTGGGCGTCCGGCAGTGATGTGCGAGCAGCTCGCGGCGCTGCTGCCGTTGGTGAACAACCTCCACGACAACCATCCAGGTCGCTACGTTCGAAGCAAGCACTGCGCCCCGATGAGCGGCACGCTCTCCTGCTCACGCTCCCGGACAACTCGGCCACCGTGTACCAGGAAGGGTCCCAGGAAAGGAGAGGTCTTCGACGACAAGGAAACCGTCAAGTGGTGTGTGCGAGAGTACGATCACAAGAAAGCCTGCGGCGTTGATCGAAACGATGATGGAGAAGTTCGAGCGATGTGAGCAACCCCGGATCTGAGCACCGCCCGCTGGCGCAAATCCTCCTACAGCGGGCCCCAGGACGGGGACGCTTGCCTCGAGATCGCGGACAGCTGTCCCGGAACGGTCCCCGTCCGCGACAGCAAGAACACCTCCGGTCCGGTCCTCATGCTCCGCGACGGCGCGTGGCAGCGATTCGTCGAGGGCGTGAAGGACAACTCGCTGTAAGGCAGTTGCGGGATAGGGTCCTGGTCACGCTTCGGAGGTGACGGCCTCCTCCAGCTTGGCGAGGGCGCAATCCTCCTTACGATCGGCCTCGTCCCGCTTCTTGTAGGCAGAGCGGACGGTGGCTGTGATGCGGTCACGGTCGGCCTCGGTCAGGACGGGGACGGGGATTTCGCGGAGCAGCGTGGTGTGATACTCCTGCTGCTTCCCCCCGACGCTCATGGAGCGCAGAACGCGGAACGCGGCCTCTGAGCGGAAGAACGCGAACAGGTAGGCGCCAGGGAAGGCGGAGTCGCCACTGACGACACGCACGAAGTCCTGACTGAACGCGTGCTCCAACCACGAACCCGTGACCATAACCGACCGCCCGTACACCTCGTTTTCGCCCAGTGTGCCGTGAGCAGCCACAAGGACCGTTTCATCCTGCTGCAGGATGTCATCAGGTGCCTGATCGGCGCTGATCCAGCGCCCTTCTGGTCGAATCCAGAATGATTGCCGCTGCCCGATCAATCGGACACCATATTCAGGACTGGCCTCAACACGCCTGAACCGCTTGCCGGTTCGCAACCGGCCCCCCGCACAAACCTCCCCCAACGTCACATGCTCCACGGATGACAACCGCTTCAGAATCTCCCGCGCTCGTGGTTGGAAGTTGAGCGCCCGCAGGCTCGTCGCCGAAATCCCGCTCTGCGCGAACCCGAGATCCCGCCCTTCTGCATGCCACCGCAGGTCCAGTAGATCCTCGATCCCCGCCGTCCGGAACAGATCTCGCGTCGCCGCGTCGAGGTCTGCCTGGAACTCGGCCCGCAACTCGGCCGCCTCCTGGACGAGTTCGTCGATCTCCTTCTCCACCGCGTCCCCGAAGCGCGGCACAGGAAGGTCCTCGATGTGGTGGGGCTCGATGTGCTTGACGGCCGAGCCGTACACCGTCCCCCTGACCAGCGCTTCCCCGAACCGGCTGGCGAGGAAGGCGTGCAGGTATCCCGCCCCGATCCTCTGGGTGTCCGGTACGACCTTGATTACGTCCTGCGAAGACCAGTAACCGGCCATGTCCGGGCGGGCGTAGGACCGCCGCCCGGCGTTGAACCCCGAGCAAGAGATCAGCGTCATGCCGGGCTCCAGTCTCAGGTAACTCAACTGCCGTGTCTCGGCGTCGGCCTTTCGCAACCGCGGCAATGCGCTGAAGTCGGCGACCAGCATGTCCTTGCTGCCCACGAACGGCACGCTGTGCTCAGGGTCGTTGAGGTACACCCGCCTGAACTGCGGTCCATTGTAGAGACCCCCGGCGTGACCCGCCGTGACCTCCTTCAGCGGAACCTTCTCCACCGGCAGCTGTTCCAGCAGCCGGTGGGTCGCGAACGACCCCGACAGGTAGGGCTTCGCGTCCAGTCGCAACCCCTGCCTGCTGAGCCATTCCCGCCTGGCGGGGTTGCCCCGTTCGGCGACCTTCACGCCTTCTCCCCCTTTGCCCAGGGGAGTTCATGCCCGTGATCCTTCAGAAACTCGTGGTACTTGTCAATGACGTTGGGCCGGTCATGGTAAGTAGGCCGATCCCGAAGGTCCATCAGGTCGTTGTCACTGATCTTGTTCCGCCGCGTGATCCGCCGTGTCACCGAGACGTTCTTGATGAGGATCTCGTCATCCTCTTCCTCCTCGTGCCACTCGTACTCGCCCCGGGCGTTCCGCACCCACAACCGGTTGCCGCGCCGATCGTGGCCGACCTTCTCAGCAACGGCCATGAACACGGGGTAGTCGACGGAGTTGTCGTGCAACCGATCCTCGACCTTCTCCCGGTCGGTCTTCCTCCGCAGGAACAGCAGCGTGGTGAGGATGTTGACGCCGGCGCCCCACACGAAGGGCTCCACGGGGAGTTCGACGCTGGCCATCACCCAGCACTCGTCGAGGATGTATTGCCGCACCGCCTCGTCGTCGGGACCCGGGTTGGAGAGAATGCCGTTGGGCAGGACGATGCCGATCCGGCCACCGGGCCTGACCCACTCGACGGCCTTCTGTACGAACAGCCGCTCCGGCGGGACGGACGTGGCCTCCTTGCCGCGCTTGAGCGAGCCGTCTGCTGCCCTGCCCCAGCCGTAAGCGATGCTCGCTTCCTTCTCCATGCCCGACTCCTCTTTGCGGAACAGGTCCAGGACCGGTCCGGTCACCGGGATGTCCGTGCCGAAGGGCGGGTTGGTGAACAGGACGTCGACCTGACCGGGTTCGACGCGGTCCCGGCGTTCCATGGCGGCGGCATAGCCCGGCATGTGCTTCCCCATGCGGGGGAACTGGAGGGAGTCCACCTGGAAGGTGTTGCCCTTGACACCGGTCAGCATCATCACGCCGAAGGAGGCGGCGCGGGTTAGGAAGGGATCGAAGTCCATGCCGAAGATCCGCTCTCGGGCGTACTCCGCCAGATTCGGGCGACGCTGGGTCTCCAGGCGGGCCTTCTCGTGCACGGGCAGCCCTCGCCCGAAGTCCGGCAGAAAGTCCCGGTGCAGCACATGCAGCAGGGTCTCGCGGAGGAAGCCGCCGGTACCGCAGCATGGGTCGAGAACGGTTTCGTCGCGCTGTGGGTCGAGCAGTTCGACCATGAACCGAGTGGCGACGTTCGGGGTGAAATACTGGCCCCGGTCCCCGCGCAGATTGTCGCCGACGAGTTCCTGGTAGGCGGTGCCCAGCGCATCCAGTGAAGTGCCGTGCAGGGTGTACGTGGAAAGTTCACTGGTGATGAAGGTGAGCGCGGCGTCGTTGAGAGTTAGCCGGTCGTGCTGGCTGAACTGGTTCTGTGCGGCGTAGTCGTTCTTGACCTCATCGAAGAGTTCCTTGACCCGCCGGGCGACCTCGGGGCTTCCCGTGTCCCTGCTGGCGAGGAGCCTCAGGTCGGAGGAGTCGACGTAGAAGCGCGAGGCGTCCTGGCCTCTCTCGCGTACCCGCTCCTCGTCGTACATCTTGGCGAACAGGACGTAGAGGAGCTGCCAGAACGCGGCGTCCTTGGGCAGACCCTCGTTCCCGTGGATGTAGTCGTGGCAGCGGCGGAAGGCGAACCGGAGCATCGTCTCATCGGCACGGCGCATCAGACTGAGAGAGGAGCGGTCACCCTGTGCGTCGAACTGGGTCGCGTCGCCGCGCGGCCAGTTCAGCATCGGCAGGTACTCATCCTCGATCCGGTGCGGGTCGCGCTGGATGAAGTACAGGTCTTTGTCGTCCGTCCACATGCCGTACTGGCACTCAGGCCCGGCCCCGAACATCATGTTGGCGACTTCTTCGACCTGCTCGTTGGCGTGCGCGAACGTGCGGATCTTGGAAACGGTGCGGCTGTCCTTGGGGCGGGGCTTGGTGATGACGATCCGGCGGATGTTCTCGCGCTCGTGCTTCGCGTCGGGCTTGAAAATCGCGATGCTCGCCCGGCGACGCGTCCTACGGCCGGTCTCCGGGTTCAGTACCGGGATCGGGAAGTCACGCTCCATATCGGTCGGGGCGATGCCGTACTGGTAGACGAGTACCTTCGCGATGCGCTGCCGCACCTCCTCGGCCTCGGTGAGCTTCACCACCTTGTCGCCGGAAATGAAGTCGAAGACCTCGTCGTCCTGGAGCTGGCGCGGTCCCGCGCCCTCCTCGGAGGTTTCCTCCCTTCTCACTTTGCCCGTGACCTCCTCATCCCACTTCCTCCGATTTCCGGATTCCCGAGACGCCCCTGACATCCCGTCATTTCGCCCAGGCATGTCAAAGCCCAGCTGTTCGTCAGCCATCGCGATTGCGCCCGCCTTGTCCCGTCTTACCCAAGTTCACGTCGTCCACCGCAGCCCCGGTGGCACCGCCCAAGAGTAGGCCAGCGCGGAACGGGTCCTCTCCGCTCCGCGCCCCTTCAGTGGCCAGGGGCCGGTCACGAGACCGCCGGCCTCAGTCCGCGGCGTCTTCCTCCGTCTCTGCGCCACCGTCCTCGGCGATCTGTACCAGGGAACGTCCGTCCGGGCCAACCCAGTACTTCGGCCCTTGCACCTGCTGGTCGTTGCCCATCGCCTCGCGGCGGATGCGGCGCACCAAACCGGATGGTGAATACGCCTGGCCGTCCGCCTCCCACAGCAGGGGCTGACTCTTGCTGTTCTGCCAAACCGCCCTTCCACGCCGCGGATCCTCCTGGACCCAGCGCGGCAGGCTCCTGTGCTCGGCCTCGGTGTCGGGCCGCAACTCGAACCGCGTGCCCTCTTCGATGAGGCCCAGCGTGAAGATCGTGGTGACCGCACGCGTACTGCGCCCGCCGACCGTCGGCCGCAGGAGGAGATCCTCACGGGCAGTGGACGTGGGCTCGGCCGTTGCCGTTGACTCGGCTCCGACCACCGCCTCGGCCTCGGGCGGCGTCACGGCCGTTGGTGTCGCAGCAGGTTCAGCCTCCTCGCCCACGGCCAGAAGATCAATGAGGCGGCTGACCACGTCCCTGGCCCGCTCGGGCAAGGTGACGGCCTTGGCGACCTGACTGGTCCGTCCGTACGCCGCGTCGATGACGTCGACCAGGTGCGCCGCTGCTTGCTGCACCCGTTCCGGAACCTGGAACAGCCGTTCCCGCCACGCCGCTTCGAGGTCCTCGTCGTCCAGATCGACCGCTTCCATGGTGTGAAACAGAATATGAGTGAGGATGAACTGGGCATGCTCGGCCACCTGCGCCACGCGACGGCTTGACCTGCCGTCGATTTCGCTGAGCCCGTCCAGGGCGTCGCCCACGGCCCAGAACAGATTGACGCAGCGCCACACCCGGTGGGCGGTTGGCAGTGAACCGAAGATCTTCTGGTAGTTGGCCTTCCCCCAAAGCAGCGACGGATTCCGCTTCGCCTCGGCCGCGAAAGCAGAGTCAGGATGAACGGCGGCGAGAGCGAGCGCCGCCGTCTCCATGGTGCAGCCCTCGTGCCGCTCGGGCTCGGCCTCGCCCCGCTTGACTGAGTAGGTCAGGTCCAAGGACAGCTGGAAGTCCTCGCGCAGGTCAGTCTGTTCCTGCTGTACGGACCTCAAGTCTCGTGCCTCGATGGGGTTCTGGGTGTTGGCCGCGATGGTGATCTGGTCCCCAAAGTCCTCGGGGCAGTCCTCCAGTGAAATGATGCGGACCATCACCTTTGCCTGTGCCACACGGTCCGGGTGGGACTTCGTCACCGCACATACTGCGTCCCCGGTCTGGGCTCCGTTGATCACGCTGGCGCCTTCGAGGTGCAAACCGATGGGCGCCCATCGGTCAGGCGGATCCACACCCTTGGGTCCGGCCTGATCGCATACGAGGGTGATCCCGCTGTTGAGGTACAGGAAATGCTCGGGCTTACGGATCAAGGAGTCCCGAAGGGTCGAATTGACCTCGCTGTCGTCCAGGGCATCGCGCACGTTGCGGGCCGTGAGCGCGTCGCCGTTCTCGCCCGCGTACCAGTCGGCGACCGTTGAGGCAGGGACGGTGCCGTAGTAGATGGGAAAGGGCTTCTCCAACCGTCCCGGACTGGCCAGCTCGATATCGAGGTCGACTTTGCGCTGGGCCTTCTCCCCGAGGATGGCCTGGTACATGGCAGGCAGATCAATGATCTCCAGACTGACCAGCTCGGGGTTTCGCTTGTGCAGCGCCCGGATCTTCTCGACGAGGCGCTCTCTGGCGTTGGGGTGCAGCTCGGTGCCGGTCACCAGTGCGAGTACGAGGGTCACCCGTGGGCGCTGCGCAGAGAGGGCGGTGGTGAGATCGGCGACGTGCGGGGGCATCTTGGGGCCGAGCTGCTCGAAGTCGCGATTGAAGAGGTACTGCAGTCCGTCCACCACGGCAGAGACATCGTGCTTGCCGAAGCCGGCGTTCCCCTTGTCGTGCCACTTGGCTTGGACGACTACGATCTCCCGGCCCTGCACGGCGACGGCGTCAATGCCTTCGTCCTTGCCGCAGTCCGTGATCGCTTGAGCCGCCTCCTCGTCCGTCCTTTCTGTCACCATCTGGACGGCCAGCGCGGCAACCGCACGGCTGAGGAACATCTGCTCTTCCGTTGGGTGCCCGGCGACATCCTTCATGGGGATCAGCGGCCTGAACCGCTCGGTCAGCTTCTTGCGCAGGTTCTTGACCTGAACTGGATGAGGCACAACTCCCCCTCGCTCACCACGGCTTCGTGGCCGACCACGACAAACCCCGACCCGAGGCTATCCCGACAGGCGCGACACGTCCCTTCCGGTTCTACGGATCACGCACCTACGCCGCCCCTTGGGGGAGGCGCACCTGGTCAGCCCAGCCCGAACAGTGGGAGGCGTTGCCCGTCGGGCTGCAGGCCGAGGCGTTCGACGAGCCGCGCATCGATCGATGGGGCGGCGACGGGGAGAGCCTCGGTGATCTCACTCTGGACATATTGATGGCGTGCTGACATCCGTGAACAGCGGCGATTCGCGTCATTCCAGCATTCGTATGCACGGGAAGCCGCTTGTCACGATTGGACGCCCCGGGCCGCGGTACGCAGCCACAGCTTGCGACGATCGGCGCACACCCATCCCGGACCTCAGCTCGAACTCAAACTCACAACGCTTCCTTCGGGAAATGCCTTGTTCCCATCACGTTCGCTTCCATCAGGTCGCGATCCCGCTGTGCATCACAGGGCGGAGGGGCTTCCGATGCGTTCATCGAGCACCACCACCCTGGCGGCGCCGCGGAACTCGGTGGCGGCAGAAACCACCGGTTCAAGGGGCGACCCCGTGTCGATGCAGTCGGATTCGCCCGGGGCGCAATCCAGCGGCTATGGCAATTCCAGTTCTGTCGTGATCGGTGTAATCCGTGGGGTATCGGTCCAAGTCCCCCTCCCGACACCAACTGATGCCCCACCTGGCGTCGAAGCTCACATGGCCAACAGCCAGCATCGATTCAGCACGGTACGGATGACCAGGGGAGACAACAGGTGACGGGAAGTCAGAATACCCAGCACCGATCCAGCACGGGAAACACTATAGGGTCGCGCACGGATGCACGCGACCCCATCTGACCTGCATGTTTGCCAGATCCGCGAGGTGGTGCGACGCCTACGGCTAGACGTTGAAGCGGAACTCCACCACGTCGCCGTCGCGCATCACGTAGTCCTTGCCCTCCATGCGGGCCTTGCCCTTGGCGCGGGCCTCCGCGACCGAGCCGGCCTCGACCAGCTCCTCGAAGGAGACGATCTCCGCCTTGATGAAGCCGCGCTGGAAGTCGGTGTGGATGACACCGGCGGCCTCGGGAGCCGTCGCACCCTTCTTGATCGTCCAGGCGCGGGCCTCCTTCGGACCGGCCGTGAGGTACGTCTGCAGACCGAGGGTGTTGAATCCGACGTGGGCGAGCGTGGCGAGTCCGGGCTCCTCCTGGCCCACCGTCTGCAGCAGCTCCAGCGCCTCGTCCTCGTCCAGTTCGGCGAGGTCGGCCTCCAGTTTGGCGTTGAGGAAGACGGCCTCGGCGGGAGCGACGAGAGCGCGCTGGTCCTCCTTGAAGGACTCGTCGGTGAGCTCGTCCTCGTCCACGTTGAAGACATAGATGAACGGCTTCGTCGTCAGCAGGTGCAGCTCGTGCAGCGGCGCCGCCTGCTCACTGCCCTGGGCCAGGCCCGCCGAGAAGAGGGTGCGGCCCTGTTCCAGGAGTTCCTTGGCCTCCTGCACGGCCTTGACCTGGGGCTGTTTGTCCTTCTTGACCCGGGCTTCCTTCTCCAGCCGCGGCAGCACCTTCTCGATGGTCTGCAGGTCGGCGAGGATCAGCTCGGTGTTGATCGTCTCGATGTCGTCCTTCGGCGAGATCTTGCCGTCGACGTGCACGACGTTGTCGTCCTGGAAGGCACGGATGACCTGGCAGATGGCGTCGGACTCACGGATGTTCGCCAGGAACTTGTTGCCCAGGCCCTCACCCTCGCTCGCCCCGCGTACGATCCCGGCGATGTCGACGAAGTCGACCGTGGCGGGCAGCACCTTCTCCGACTTGAAGAGTTCGGCGAGCGTCTGCAGCCGTGGATCCGGCACTCCGACCACGCCGACGTTCGGCTCGATCGTGGCGAACGGATAGTTGGCCGCCAGCACCTCGTTCTTGGTCAGGGCGTTGAAGAGGGTCGACTTTCCGACATTCGGCAGGCCGACGATTCCGATCGTGAGCGACACGTGGCGACTTCCCGTAGCGAGTATGAGGCGGTGATGGGACTGGGAGAGTCCGGTCTGGGCCTGGGGCCGCGCCGCCGGTCAGGGGCTTCCGGACCTGGCCCGGTGACCGGGCCGGTCCACCAGTCTACGGCTCGAACTGACGGCCAACGCGTGTCCGTCCCCGCTGTAGGGCGGTGACGCCGCCTACGTTGGAGCCGTGGAACAGCAGCACAGCGCACATACGGGCCGCAAAGGCCCCGGTCAGGCGCAGGGGCAGGGGAACAGTCCGACGCAGGGTCAGGAGCAGGGGGAGCGTGCACGCCGCCGGAAGGGGGCCAAGCCGCGGGCCGCGGCAGCGGCAGCAGCTCCGGCCGCACCCGGGGGCTCGCCGCTCGCTCCCGCACAGCCGCCCGCAGCCGCCTCGCAGAGAGCCCGGCGCCGCGGCGGCGGCGATGCCGGAGCGGAAGCAGCTGCCCTCTACCACGCGCAACTGCGCTTCCCCCTCGTTCCGGCCAGGCTGACCGACGCCCTCTCCTGGCTGCCCCGCGCCCGGCTCACGGCTCTCGGCGTCGGAACCCTCGCTGTGCTGCTGATGCTGATCGCCGGCGGGACGGACAGGCTGCTGTTCGGCGGCTCCGTGACCTTCTACGGCGGTGCCTTCCTCGTGACCACCGTGGTGTGCGCTGGCTGGGTGCGCCCCGCCGATCTGTGGACGGCGCCCGTGGCCGCCCCCCTGGCGTTCACCGCCGGGCTCCTCTTCATCAGCGGGGGGCCGGGCACGCAGGGCTTCATGCAGCACCTGACGAGCCTCTTCCCCGCACTGGCCGTCAACGCGGTCTGGCTCTACGCGGGCACGCTGCTGGCGGGACTCGTCGCACTCGTGCGGAAGGCCGGGCTGGTCGTTCAGCGGTCGCGCCTGCGTGCTCTGTCGAAGGCGCAGGAAGAGGCAGAGGCCGACGAGATCGCCTGACCGGCGCCGCACATGAGCTGAGGGCCGGCTGCCCGATCGGGCAGCCGGCCCTCAGCCGTCGTCAGCGGGTCCGTCCCCGTGTCAGCCCGTCCTGCGGGCTGCCGCCTCCGCGCGCAGATCACGGCGCAGCTCCTTGGGCAGGGAGAACTGCATGCGCTCCTCGACCGGCTGGACGAGCTCCACGTCCTCCCAGCCGCGCTCGGACAGCCACTCCAGTACGCCGTCGACCAGTACGTCCGGGACGGAGGCGCCGGAGGAGAGACCGACCGTCGTCACGCCTTCGAGCCACGCCTCGTCGATCTCGTCCGCGTTGTCGATCAGACGTCCGTCGCGGGCACCGTGGGCGATGGCGGTCTCCACGAGACGCACGGAGTTCGAGGAGTTCCTGGAGCCGACGACGAGGACGAAGTCGGCGTCGCGCGCCACCTGTTTGATGGCCGTCTGGCGGTTCTGCGTCGCGTAGCAGATGTCGTCGCTCGGCGGCGAGAGGAGGTTCGGGTAGCGGCCCTTGAGTGCGTCGACGGTCTCCATCGTCTCGTCGACCGAGAGCGTGGTCTGGGAGAGCCACACGACCTTCTCGGGGTCGCGGACCTCGACGTTCTCCACGTCGTCCGGTCCGTCGACGAGGGTGATGTGCTCGGGCGCCTCGCCGCTGGTGCCGATGACCTCCTCGTGGCCCTCGTGGCCGATCAGGAGAATGTCGTAGTCCTCCTTGGCGAAGCGCACGGCCTCCTTGTGCACCTTCGTCACCAGCGGGCACGTGGCGTCGATCGTCGCCAACTTCCCGCGCTCCGCCTCCTTGTGGACCTCGGGCGCAACTCCGTGCGCCGAGAAGATGACGATCTCTCCCTCGGGCACCTCGCCCGTCTCCTCGACGAAGATCGCGCCCTTCTTCTCCAGGGTCTTCACCACGTACTTGTTGTGCACGATCTCGTGGCGCACGTAGACCGGGGCGCCGTACTGTTCGAGGGCCTGTTCGACAGCGATGACGGCCCGGTCGACCCCTGCGCAGTAGCCACGGGGCGCGGCGAGCAGGACACGGCGGCGTTCGTCGGGGGCGTCTGTGGCGGACTGGCGGGAGGGCGTTGCAGACATGCGTCCCATCGTAAGGGCGAGCCGCCCAGCGCGCGGTTGACGGTGCGCAACACCCCTCAGCGGGACGACCGGGACGGACCGCTCCTGGTCGCGGCCCGGGAGCGGCAGGGGAACCGGGGTGTCCTCGGCGGCCATTAGTGTCGTCGTATGGCTCTCATCACCTCCCCCGAAGCTCCGGTTCCGGTCGGTGAGATCTCCCGGCTGATCGGCGGGTGGATCGACCGGCTCGGAGCGGTGTGGGTCGAGGGGCAGATCATCCAGCTCTCACCGCGGCCGGGTGCGGGCATGGCGTTCCTCACGCTGCGCGACCCCTCGCGGGACGTCTCGATCAGCGTCACCTGCTTCCGCGAGGTCTTCGACCGCGTCAAGGACGTCGTCGGTGAGGGCTCGCGCGTGGTCGTGCACGCCAAGCCCGTCTGGTACGGGCGGGGTGGCACCTTGTCCCTGCGGGCCGCCGACATACGTCCCGTCGGCATGGGCGAACTCCTGGCACGTCTCGAACAGCTGAAGAAGTCGCTGGCGGCCGAGGGGTTGTTCGCGGCGGAGCGCAAACGCCCGCTGCCCTTTCTCCCGCACCGGATCGGGCTGATCACGGGGCGCGCCTCCGACGCCGAGCGGGACGTGCTGCACACCGCCCGCGAACGGTGGCCCGCCGTCCGGTTCGAGGTGCGGCACACGGCGGTGCAGGGCGTACGGGCGGTGCCGCAGGTCGTCGAAGCCGTGCGGGAGCTGGACGCCCACCCCGGGGTGGACGTGATCATCGTGACGCGCGGCGGGGGGAGCATGGAGGATCTGCTGCCCTTCTCCGACGAGCAGCTGGTGCGTACGGTCGCCGGCTGCCGTACGCCCGTCGTCTCGGCCATCGGGCACGAGGCGGACTCCCCGCTGCTGGACCTGGTGGCCGACCTGCGCTCGCGTACGCCCACCCACGCGGCGAAGGACGCCGTGCCGGACGTCGGCGAGGAGCACGAGCGGGTGCGGGAGCTGCGGGCGCGGGCCTACCGCGTGATCAACGCCGTGCTGGAGCGCGAGCACCGCGGCCTGACCGACGTGATGAGCCGGCCCGCGATGGCCGATCCGCACGCGATGGTGGAGGAACGCCGGGCGGAGGTCGCCCACCTGCTGGAGCGCGCCCGCCGCACGCTGGGGCACCGTCTGGAGCGCGCCGAGGACGAGTTGACGCACACGCGGGCGCGGGTGCTGGCACTCTCCCCGGCGGCGACGCTCGAGCGGGGATACGCGGTGCTTCAGCGCGAGGACGGCACGGTGATCCGTACGCCGGAGGAGATCCGCGAAGGGGACGAGCTCCGGGCCAGGGTCGCCGAGGGGGAGTTCGGCGTGACTGTCGGTCCGCGCGCTTAGGGTGGCCCCATGACCTCGGAGACGACCTCGGACACGACTCCCGGCAGCGGGCCGGAACCGGCCGCCGCGGCGGCGGACGCCGGGAACGCGCTGTCCGCGCTCAGCTACGAGCAGGCACGTGGCGAACTCGTCCGCGTCGTCCAGCAGTTGGAGGCGGGCGGCACGTCGCTGGAGGACTCGCTGGCGCTGTGGGAGCGCGGCGAGGAGCTGGCACGGGTCTGCAGGGAGTGGCTGGAGGGCGCCCGCGCCCGGCTGGATGCGGTGCTGGAGGCGGAGGCAGCGGCCGACGAGGAATTCGAGGAGCCCGGAGCCGGCCTCTCCGCGGCGGACTCGGCCGGTGCGGAAGGCGCCGACGAGCGGGACTGATCCGGTCGGGGCGGCCACACGCCGGCAGGGCGACGCCGGGCGAGGTGTCCCGGCCCGATGGAAGCGGCGGACGGTTCCCGCTTACGGTGGACCGTCCGTACTCGAACAACCGCGCGCAAAGGCAAGGCTTCCGCACATGACAGTCGCCCTCGATCCCGCCGCCCAGGACCTGCTCTTCCGTGAGGCGCACACGGCGCACACGTTCGCCGACGAGCCCGTGTCCGACGAGCAGATGCGGGAGGTGTACGAGATGGTGAAGTACGCCCCGACAGCGTTCAATCAGTCGCCGCTGCGGATCACTCTCGTCCGCTCCCCCGAGGCGCGTGCGCGCCTGGTGCAGCACATGTCGGAGGGCAACCGGCCCAAGACGTCCGGCGCGCCGCTCACCGCCGTGCTCTCCGTCGACCTCGAGTTCCACGAGCGGCTGCCTGAACTGCTTCCGCGCGCACCCGGGTTGAAGGACACCTTCTTCGCCGAGGCGGAGACCCGGGAGGCGCACGGCACCTTCAACGCCACGCTGCAGGCCGGGTACTTCATCCTCGGGATCCGGGCGGCCGGGCTGGCCGCCGGTCCGATGAGCGGCTTCGACCGGGACGGCGTCGACAAGGAGTTCTTCGGCGACGGCAAGCAGAAGTCGCTGCTCGTGGTGAACATCGGCAAGCCCGGTGAGGACGCGTACAGGCCGCGTTCCCCGCGGCTGCCGTACGAGGACGTGTGCACGACGCTGTAGCAGGCGCACGGGGCCGTCCGCGCGGAGCGGAACGGTTCCGGCTGGTCAGCGCGAGCCGCTCCCGCCGCCGTCGCTCAAGGCGGCGGCGAGCCGGCCGAGTTGCTCGAAGGAAGCCGTGCCGGTGACGACGACGGTGTGGCCCGCGCCGCCGTTCCTCCGCCCGTCCTCGCCCGCGTCGCCCTTGTCCGTCCCGCCCTTGCCCGCCTCGCCGGCGGCGCCCTTCCCGTCCCCGGCCGCGCCGACTTCGCGGACGAGCGCGTCGTACTTCTCACCCTCGTAACGCGTCCACTCCACACCGCCGACGCGGCTCGTCCCGCCGGTCCGGCGCGCACCCTGCGTGACGTCCGCCACGTACCGCTCCGGGCGTGCCGCGTCGCTCTGCTCGATCGCCGCGTACTGGGTGTCCGGCGTGACGAAGCCCAGGTGCCAGGTGGCGCTCCGGGACGGGTCGCCCTCGTACCTCACCGAGGTGGCCCGCCAGCTCTTCGGCAGTCCTTCCGGAGCCAGCACGGGATAGGGGGCGGCGCGACGTGCCGACTCCAGCTCGACGCGGTAGCCGACGCGCTTGACCGGGTCGATGTCCTCGTCGTGCGGGACGAAGAGGTAGATGAACCCCGCCGCCAGCAGGACGACGGCGAGCGAGGGCACCATGCCCCGCACCGTCCGCCTGCCTTGCCGCTTGTCTGCTTCTGCTGCCACGTCCCCATCGTCTCGTACGGCGGGGACGGCCCGGACGACGGGTCGGACGTCCGCCGACGCGGGCGGCTGCGGGCGCTCATCCGTGGGGCCCTCTGCTCACTCTGACGGATGCTGGGTACCCTCGTAGACACCCTCAGTAGCCCGGCAGACGCCCAGCCGAGCAGAAAGGTGTGCCCCGATGACCGATCATCAGCACCTCCCCTCCCCGCTCGACGTCAGTCCCGAGGCTCCCGACCGCAACCTCGCACTGGAACTCGTCCGGGTCACCGAGGCCGGGGCGATGGCGTCGGGCCGCTGGGTGGGCCGCGGCGACAAGAACGGCGCGGACGGTGCCGCGGTGAAGGCCATGCGCACCCTTGTCTCCACCGTCTCGATGAACGGCGTCGTCGTCATCGGGGAGGGCGAGAAGGACGAAGCGCCGATGCTCTTCAACGGCGAACGGGTCGGCGACGGCACGGGGCCCGAGTGCGACGTCGCGGTGGACCCCGTGGACGGCACGACGCTGACGGCCAAGGGCATGGCGAACGCCGTCTCCGTGCTGGCCGTAGCCGAGCGGGGCACGATGTTCGACCCGAGCGCCGTCTTCTACATGAACAAGCTGGTCACCGGTCCCGACGCGGCGGAGTTCGTCGACATCACCGCGCCGCCCGCGGTCAACGTGCGCCGCATCGCCAAGGCGAAGGGCTGCACTCCGGACGACGTCACGGTCGTCGTCCTCGACCGCCCGCGCCACGACGGCATCGTCAAGGAGATCCGGGAGTCGGGCGCCCGCATCAAGTTCATCTCGGACGGCGACGTGGCCGGGGCGATCATGGCCGTACGCGAGGGCACCGGCGTCGACATGCTGCTCGGGGTCGGAGGCACCCCCGAGGGCATCATCGCCGCCTGCGCGATCAAGTGCCTCGGCGGCACCATCCAGGGCATGCTGTGGCCGACGGACGACGAGGAGCGGCAGCGCGCTCTCGACGCCGGACACGACCTGGACCGCGTGCTGCACACGGAGGACCTGGTCAGCGGCGAGAACGTCTTCTTCGTGGCCACCGGCATCACGGACGGCGATCTCCTGCGGGGCGTGCACTACCGGGGCGAGAGGGCGTACACCGAATCACTGGTGATGCGGTCGAAGTCCGGGACGATCCGGATGATCGACTCGACCCACAAGTTGTCCAAGCTGCGCGCGTACAGCTCCGTCGACTTCGACCGCGCCCGCTGACCGGCCCCTCTCGCTACACCGCGTCCCGCCGCCGGGAGCCTCGGGGATCCCGCGGCGGGGCATGCCGGGCAGGGGGGTCGTGGAGCGACCGCTCGAAGCACCAGGAGCGCTCCAGGCCGGCGTACGCGCCGAAGTTGGGGATCCGCTCGTACCCGGAGCGGGTGTAGAAGCGGACGGCGTCGGGCTGGCGGTCGCCGGTCTCCAGGCGGAGGCTCCTCCATCCCTGCTCACGCGCCCAGTCCTCCAGCGCGCGCAGGAGCAGCAGCGCCGTGCCCGAACCGCGCCAGGGCGGGTCGACGTACATGCGCTTGATCTCGCCCACGCCGTCTCCGAGGTCGCGGACTCCTCCGCAGCCGACGGCACGCGCGCCGTACTCGCCGTCGCCGTCCGCGTAGGCCACGGAGAACACACGGATGTCCACCGCCGACGGAGCCGTACCGGGCTCGCTGTCCGGGGTGCCGTACCTCTCGGCGATCTCGGCCCGCTGCCGGGCACGCAGTGCGACGGCGTCAGGGTGCTCCCATGCGACCTGCTCGATCCTCATGCGCCGGGAGTCTGCCGGGGGCATGTTGCGGACACGTGAACCCGGCAGGGGCGTCCGCACGGTGCGCGGGTTGCGGTGCGACCTGCAAGGAGCCCCCGGACGGTGTGGGCCCAGGGGCGGCGAGCGCGGGGTGCGCTCAGGCGATGCGCGAGACCTGTCCGGCGTCCCCGGCCGCGGCGGCGGCCTCACGCCGCCGGCGACGGGCCAGGACCACACGGCGCTCCGCCGCTGTGAGTCCGCCCCACACGCCGTACGGCTCGGGCAGCACCAGGGCGTGCTCGCGGCACTCGACCATCACCGGGCACCTGGCACAGACGCGCTTCGCGGCCTGCTCGCGGGAGAGCCGCGCCGCTGTGGGCTCCTTCGAGGGAGCGAAGAAGAGTCCCGCCTCATCCCGGCGGCAGACTGCCTCCGAGTGCCAGGGCCCCGCCTCGTCCTCGCGCGCAGAGCCACGCTGCGCGGGGACGGGGGCGGCAGCCTGAAGGGACTGATGCGGCGGTTGCAGCACGGTCTACTCCTGACGAGACGACGGTGGGTTCACTACACCCCGACTTGCTGCGCACGGCAGTTCGCGCTGCCGCCGTACGAGAGACGATGCCCCAGCTCTACCCGCTGTACGCACCGGTATGCATACCGTAGGAATGCGTGCGGTCACTGTTCGGTGAGCTGCCCCGGCACCCTCTCGTGGCGCCTTGCCGTCGGCCCGTTCAACTCCCTTTGCAGGGTTCGGAGTTGCCCTCAAAGGTCCTTGCGCAGCCGGTCACGGAGATCACGCAGCAGCTTCCCGCGTTTCGGCTTCGCGTCGACGCCGCCGAAGATCGCCGCACCCTGCACCAGCACCACCGGCGCGCTGGGATCGTCCGCCTCGGCGGTCCGCACGTCGAAGCCGCCGAATATCCCGGCGCCCTTCTGCCGGAGCGTGACGTTCTCCGGGACGCGGATGTCGATGCCGCCGAAGATCGCCGTCGCGTTGATCAGCAGATGCTGCTGCTCGAAGACGGCCTCGGTCAGGTCGATCTCGATGCCGCCGAAGCAGGCGAAAGCGTTGATCTTGCGCGGGGCGCGGTAGCGGCCCTTCCGTGAGGAGCCGCTGAAGATGGCGACGAGGTTGTCCTTCGGGCCGCACGCGGAGCCCGCGTCGGGCGCGTATGCGGGGGCGGGGGTGTGTGCGGCGGCGCCGCGACTTGCCACAGGGCCGTGGCCCTGGCCCTGTGGCAAGTCGCGGACCAGCGGCTCCAGTTCGCCGAGCGTCTTGGCGGCGTACACCCCGTCGATACGGTCCGAGTGCTCCGCCGCGTCGAGCCTGCCCTCCGCCAGCGCCTCGCGGAGGATGTCCGCGACACGGTCGCGGTCTGCGTCCGAGGCGCGCACGGAGGCCACTTCGGCCGGGGCGGCGTCCTTGACCTCGGGGCTGGTCGCGGGCTTCTTTTCCAGCGGAGAATCAGTCACGGAAGCAGCCTACCCAAACGCGATAGATCGCGACTAGGCCCTGTCTGACAAATGGCGTCGTCCGCCGCAGGCGGTGCTCGCGACGGATGGTGCGTGCAGCCGCAAGGCGGAGGATCGCCCTCGTAGTGGGCTACTCGGTCGATGCGACAACGCTGGGGGCACCTCCCGCGAAGCGGGGGAGGATGTGCGTGCCAGTCGTCGCGAGCAAGGCGAGATTTGTCAGACAGGGCCTAACCCGTGGCCGGAACCGGTACCGCCCGTCCTGCTGAGTCCGACCTCACCTCCACGGGCCCGCCCGCGCGCTCTACGCTGTTCAACGCGCTCTCCTCCTGGCTCCTCCCCCGTGCCCGGCCCGGGGGACCCAAGGAGGTGCACCGCAGTCGAGAGCCGTACGAGAGGAAGACTCCACCGATGGCCGCCAGCCCCCGCTCGTCCCGCCCGGACTTCACCTACACGGACCTGCTTCCGCTGGGCGAGGACCCCACTCCGTACCGCCTCGTGACCGCGGAAGGCGTCCGCACCTTCGAGGCGGACGGGCGCACCTTCCTCCAGGTCGAGCCGGAGGCGCTGCGCAAGCTCGCCGCCGAGGCCATGCACGACATCTCGCACTACCTTCGGCCGGAACACCTCGCACAGCTGCGGCGCATCCTCGACGACCCGGAGGCGAGCGCCAACGACCGCTTCGTCGCACTCGACCTGCTGAAGAACGCGAACATCGCCGCCGCCGGCGTCCTCCCGATGTGCCAGGACACCGGCACGGCGATCGTGATGGGCAAGCGCGGCCAGCAGGTCCTCACGGCCGGCGGCGACGAGGAAGCCCTCTCCCGCGGCGTCTACGACGCCTACACGCAGCTCAACCTGCGCTATTCGCAGATGGCCCCGCTGAACATGTGGGACGAGAAGAACACCGGCACGAACCTGCCCGCGCAGATCGAGCTGTACGCGACCGACGGCGACGCCTACAAGTTCCTCTTCATGGCCAAGGGCGGCGGCAGCGCCAACAAGTCCTTCCTCTTCCAGGAGACGAAGGCCGTGCTCAACGAGGCGAGCATGATGAAGTTCCTGGAGGAGAAGATCCGTTCCCTGGGTACGGCGGCGTGCCCGCCGTACCACCTGGCGATCGTCGTGGGCGGTACGAGCGCCGAGTACGCGCTGAAGACCGCGAAGTACGCCTCTGCCCACTACCTCGACGAGCTCCCCGCCGAGGGTTCCCCCGCAGGCCACGGGTTCCGGGACAAGGAGCTCGAACAGCAGGTCTTCGAGCTGACGCAGAAGATCGGCATCGGCGCACAGTTCGGCGGCAAGTACTTCTGCCACGACGTGCGGGTCGTGCGGCTGCCCCGGCACGGTGCGTCCTGCCCGGTCGCCATCGCCGTCTCCTGCTCGGCCGACCGGCAGGCCAAGGCGAAGATCACCGCCGAGGGCGTCTTCCTGGAGCAGCTGGAGCGGGACCCCGCCCGGTTCCTGCCGGAGACGACCGAGGACCAGCTGACGGAGGGCGCCGGCGCCGACAACACCGACGCCGTGCGCATCGACCTCGGCCGGCCCATGCCGGAGATCCTCGCCGAACTGTCGAAGCACCCCGTCAAGACCCGGCTCTCGCTGACCGGCACGCTCGTCGTGGCCCGCGACATCGCCCACGCGAAGATCAAGGAACGGCTCGACGCGGGCGAGGAGATGCCGCAGTACCTCAAGGACCACCCCGTCTACTACGCGGGCCCCGCCAAGACGCCCGAGGGCTACGCGTCCGGCTCCTTCGGGCCGACGACGGCAGGGCGGATGGACGCCTATGTCGCCCAGTTCCAGGCGGCGGGCGGTTCGATGGTCATGCTCGCCAAGGGCAACCGCAGCCCCCAGGTCACCGAGGCGTGCGCCGCTCACGGCGGCTTCTACCTCGGCTCCATCGGCGGCCCGGCGGCCCGGCTCGCGCAGGACTGCATCAAGAAGGTCGAGGTCCTGGAGTACGAGGAGCTGGGCATGGAGGCGGTCTGGCGTATCGAGGTGGAGGACTTCCCCGCGTTCGTCGTCGTCGACGACAAGGGGAACGACTTCTTCACAGACCCCGGGCCCGCGCAGCCCTTCGTCACCTCGATCCCCGTACGCACCGGCTCGTAACACCGCCGGCCCGTCTGTCCGTGCGCACGTGCGCGCGTCTGCCCGTGCGTCCGGCACCGGCGCGCAGCACTGCCTGCACCGGGGCGGGGTACACGCCCCGCTCCGGGAATGTCCTTCCGCGTGGAGGACGCTGCCCCGTACGGAGGTGCAGGAATGAGCGACAGCACGGAGTTCCGGACCGAACGGGACTCGATGGGCGAAGTGCGGGTGCCCGCGGACGCCAAGTGGCGGGCACAGACGCAGCGCGCCGTGTGGAACTTCCCGATCAGCGGTCAGCGCCTCGAGCGCGCCCACATCGGGGCCCTGGCCCGGATCAAGGCGGCAGCCGCCGAGGTCAACGGCGAACTGGGCGTCCTCCGGCCGGAGTTGGCGGAGGCAGTGCGCGCGGCGGCGGAGGAGGTCGTCACGGGGCGCTGGGACGAGGAGTTCCCCGTCGACGTCTTCCAGACGGGTTCCGGCACCTCGTCGAACATGAACATGAACGAGGTCGTGGCGACCCTCGCGAGTGAGCGGCTGGGCGCACCCGTGCACCCAAACGACCACGTCAACGCCAGCCAGTCCTCGAACGACGTCTTCCCCTCCTCCATCCACATCGCCGCGGTCTCCGCGGTCATGGGCGACCTGATTCCGGCGCTGGAGCACCTGGCACAGTCGCTGGGCCGCAAGGCGGAGGAGTTCGCGGGTGTGGTGAAGTCGGGCCGCACGCACCTCATGGACGCCACGCCGGTCACCCTCGGGCAGGAGTTCCGCGGCTACGCGGCGCAGGTGCGGTACGGCATCGAGCGCCTGGAGTCCGCGCTGCCCCGGCTCGCCGAACTGCCCCTGGGCGGTACGGCGGTGGGTACGGGCATCAACACCCCGCCCGGCTTCGCCGCCGCCGTCATCGAGCGGGTCGCCGCCTCCAGCGGGCTGCCGCTGACCGAGGCCCGCGACCACTTCGAGGCGCAGGGCGCGCGGGACGCGCTCGTGGAGACCTCGGGGCAGCTCCGTACGGTCGGTGTGAGCCTCACCAAGATCACGAACGATCTCCGCTGGATGGCCTCCGGCCCCCGCACCGGCCTGGCCGAGATCACCCTCCCCGACCTCCAGCCGGGCTCCTCGATCATGCCGGGGAAGGTGAACCCGGTGATTCCCGAGGCCGTCCTGATGGTCGCGGCGCAGGTCACCGGCAACGACGCGACGATCGCCGCGGCCGGAGCGGCGGGCAACTTCGAGCTGAACGTGATGCTCCCCGTCATCGCGAAGAACCTGCTGGAGTCGGTCCGGCTGCTCGCCAACGTCTCGCGGCTGCTCGCGGACCGCACGGTCGACGGCATCGAGGCGGACGAGGAGCGTGCCCGTGAGTACGCCGAGTCCTCCCCGTCGGTCGTCACCCCGCTGAACAAGTACATCGGGTACGAGAACGCCGCGGCCGTCGCCAAGAAGTCCCTCGCGGAGCGGAAGACCATCCGCGAGGCCGTTCTGGAAGCAGGGCACGTGGACCGGGGCGATCTCACGCTGGAACAGCTCGACGAAGCGCTCGACGTCCTCCGTATGACGCATCCGTGACCGGATTCGTGCCGACGGCCCGGCCCGGTGCGAGCCGGCAGCGCAAGGCCCCCCGGAGCACCCCGGCACGTCCGCTGCCGCTCGCCCGTGCCGGTGGAGGGTCCACGCGGCCGGTCACGTGGGGCCGCAGCTCACGGCGGTGCCGTCCCGGCGCACCTAGGATCTGCGCATGACAGCGGAGACGGCAGGGACGACGGGAGCGGACGGCGCACACGGCGCCGGCAGGCGTGCGGACCCCGGCGCGCACGACGGCGGCCGGGGCGGCACGGACCACCAGGACCGCCACCGCGGCAACGGCGGCAGCGCCGGGCCGGTCGCACGCTGGGCGCCGGGCACCCGGGTCCTGTGGCGCTACAGGGCCAACGGCTCCGGGCACGCGCACATCTGCCGTCCCGTCACTGTCGTCCGCGACACCCCGGACCTGCTGGCGGCCTGGGTGGCGCCGGGCACGGTCTGCGTCAAGCCGGAGATGGCGGACGGCACGCCCGTGCACCACGAGCCGCTGGAGACGCGCTACACCAAGCCCCGCAGGACTGTGCTGTCGCCGTGGTTCGGCACCGGTGTGCTGAAGCTCGCCCGCCCGGGAGAGCCCTGGTCGGTGTGGCTGTTCTGGGAGAGGGACTGGCAGTTCAAGAACTGGTACGTGAACCTGGAGGAGCCCCGTCACCGGTGGGCGGGCGGCATCGACTCCGAGGACCACTTCCTCGACATCGCCGTCTACCCGGACCGCAGTTGGGAGTGGCGGGACGAGGACGAGTTCGCAGCCGCACAGCACGCCGGACTCGTCGACGAGCAGCTGGCCGCCCGGGTACGTGCCGCGGGACGCGCGGCCGTGGAGCGGATCGGCTCATGGGCGCCGCCGTTCCGCGACGGCTGGGAGAACTGGCGGCCCGACCCGCGGTGGCCGGTGCCGCGCCTGCCGCACGACTGGGACCGGTGGCCGCCTCCGGGCGGCGCAGCGCCGGAAGCGGCCGTCCCGGACAGCAGCGGCACCGGGCGGACCGGCCCTGCGCACAGCGGCTCCGGGGCCGGGGCGGAGAGCCGTGAAGTCGGCGCGGGGAACCGTGAAGTCGGCGCGGGCAGCGCCGCGGGACGGCCGGAACACCTGCCGAGGCGTCCGTGAAGCGGACCGTCGCACCCCGGACCGTCCGGATTACGGTGCACAGGCGGGCGGCCACCGCTCCCGTGGGGCCCTCCCCGGGCGGTACGCACCGGGCCGCGCGGCCCGGAACCGGGGGCGGCGGGTCACGCCGAGCTCCTCTTGTTCCGTACTTGCGGGGATGTGCCGGATCTTTCGGACGACACGCGCCTGCTTCGACCTCCCGTTCCCCCTTGCTGCGCCCCCATACTGCAAACGTAGGATCAACCTCCGTAGGCGCACTGCTGCAACAACTCCCCTCCCCCCTCGGGGATTTGGCGCGTGGCCAGAGAGGAGATCGATCGTGAGCAGCACGAACGGCAGTGGGAGCCCCCCGGGGCCGCAGGGCGGGACCGGCGGCGCGTACAGGGACTTCGACTGGGACGGCGTGGACCGGAACGGTCAGGCGGAGGCCTTCGACGCGATCGGCGACCGCTACGACGAGGCCTTCCCGCACAAGGAGGGCCAGATCGCCGGCGGCAGGTGGCTGGCGGAGCAACTGCCCGCCGGATCCCACGTCCTCGACCTCGGCTGCGGCACGGGGCTGCCCACGGCCCGCCAGCTGGTGGAGGCAGGGCACCGGGTGACCGGGATCGACCTCTCACCCGGAATGGTGAAGCTGGCCCGCGAGCACGTTCCCGAGGGCGACTTCCGGCGGCTGGACATCGCCGACGTCGAGAAGCAGGGCCTGGGCCCGTTCGACGGCGTCGCCGCCTTCTTCTCCCTGCTGATGCTGCCCCGCGTGGAGATTCCCTTCGCTCTGCGCATGCTGCACCAACAAATGCGAGAGGGTGCTCCGATGGCCCTCTCGATGGTGGAAGCGGATGTGGATGACTTCACGCTGCCGTTCCTGGGCAACACGATTCGGGTATCGGGCTATCTACGGGACGAGTTGCGGAGGATCGTTCAGGACACCGGATTCGAAATCGTCGGGGAGGACGCCTATGCCTACGCTCCGGCGAGTACGGACGTACCACCTGAGATCCAGCTTTTCCTGCAGTGCCGGCGACGCCCGTAGCAGGCGAGGAGTGATTGCTACGCGCGTAAGACGCGCAGCCCCGGATGGATGGAAACCGAACGCGTGACGGAGCACGAACAGCCTGCGACCGGCACAGCAGTGCCGCCGGTCCCGCCCGTGGACCGAGCCACGTCGGGTGGCCCAGCGACGGGCCCCTTCGGCGTACCGGCCGGCACATCTCCCCTTGCCGGCGGTCCGGGGACGGACAGCGTCGATCCGGGCGCCGACGGCCCCCCGAGGCTGCCCGGACTCTCCTCTTCCCCGGGCGGGTTCGGGGACTCCGGCACGTCACACGCCTCGCGCGCGGACGACGAAGCGCCGCACCCGGCGGCCCGTCCCGGTGCTGACGGGGCGGAACAGGCCCGCCCCGGCGCCCGGCCGCAGACCGGGTCCGCGCGGGCGTCCAAGAGGCAGGGTGCCGAGAGCCCGCGCGGCTCGGGTGCCCGAGGGGGTTCCGGCAGGGCAGTGCCCGACCCGGCGCACGGCGCCGGCTCCGAACCCCGGCCGTCGCACGCGCCACAGGCGGCGCGAGAAGCTCCGTCACAACCTTCGACCGCGGAGAGCGGTGCCGTGTCACATCCGAACACCGGCGGGATGACCGCCGCCGGCATCCCGCCCGCCACCCCGCCGAAGCCGGACGGCGGCGCGCCGGACGACGGCGACGCCGCCGAACGGGAACGGCGCGGCGGCGACCGTCTGCGCTTCGTCGGCGCCGCGACCCGCCGCATCGCGCGAGGCATGGACCTGGACGAGACCGTGCTCGGCCTGTGCCGGGCGAGCGTTCCCGCCTACTCCGACGCGATCCTCGTCTACCTGCGCGACCCCCTCCCCGTGGGGGACGAACGTCCGACGGGCCCGCTGATGCTGCGGCTGCGCCGGAGCGACCGCATCCCCGACGACCCGGCGGCCATGGTGGCGGCCGCGTCGGCAGCGGGTGAACGCGCACACCGGGCCGGGGAGGAGAATCCCGCGAGCACGGCGGGCCCCTCCCTCTCGGCCGTCTCCGACGGCACCGCGGGCGCCGCCGAGTACGTGGAGGTACTCAACGGCGGTCCGCTGGCCGAGGTCCTGCGGGGGGTGCGCCCCGTCTTCGCCGACGCGCCCGCAGCCCGCGACGCGCTCCCCGAACTGCTGGGCACGGACCCGGACGTACCGTCCGGGCACCGGGCGATACTCGCCCCGCTGCGCGGACGCCGAAGGGTGATCGGGGCCGCGGTCTTCCTGCGCAGGCCCGAACGTCCCGCCTTCGAACCCGACGACCTGCTGATCGCCGCCCAGCTCGCCACACACACCGCACTCGGCGTGGACAAGGCGGTGCTGTACGGCCGCGAGGCGTACATCGCCGACGAACTGCAGCGCACGATGCTGCCGGACGAGCTGCCGCAGCCCACCGGCTGCCACCTCGCCAGCCGCTACCTGCCCGCGGCCGAGACCGCACGGGTCGGCGGCGACTGGTACGACGCGATTCCGCTGCCCGGCAGCAGGGTCGCTCTCGTGGTGGGCGACGTCATGGGCCACTCCATGACGTCCGCGGCGATCATGGGCCAGCTGCGTACGACGGCGCAGACGCTGGCCGGGCTCGACCTGCCGCCGCAGGAGGTGCTGCACCACCTCGACGAGCAGGCGCAGCGGCTCGGCAGCGACCGCATGGCGACGTGCCTGTACGCGGTCTACGACCCGGTCGCCCACCGCATCATCATCGCCAACGCCGGGCATCCGCCGCCCGTGCTGCTGCACCGCGACGGCCGCGCCGAGGTGCTGCGGATACCGGCAGGCGCTCCGATCGGCGTCGGCGGTGTCGACTTCGAAGCCGTGGAGCTGGACGCCCCCGCGGGCGCCACGCTGCTGCTCTACACCGACGGGCTGGTCGAATCGCGCCAGCGTGACGTGTGGACGGGCATCGAGCACCTGCGG
The DNA here is from genome assembly GCF_042653885.1 of Streptomyces ovatisporus. Lineage (NCBI taxonomy): Bacteria > Bacillati > Actinomycetota > Actinomycetes > Kitasatosporales > Streptomycetaceae > Streptomyces > Streptomyces ovatisporus. The sequence goes on along the minus strand of NZ_JBHSFH010000004.1, from coordinate 13,295 downwards.
GAGAAGCTGACGGCGACCGCGCGGCTCACACGGCCCGACGCCTCCGCGCCCCTGGAACCGCTGTGCGACGAGGTGCTCGACATCCTCGGCCCGGGCGACCGCGACGACGACATCGCGCTGCTCGCCGCCCGGTTCGACGGCATCGCGCCGAGCGACGTCGCGTACTGGTTCCTCGACCCGCGCGCGCAGACCGCCGGACAGGCACGCAGGCTGGCGCGGCGCGCGCTGGCCCGCTGGGGCCTGGAGGAGCTGAGCGACTCGGTCGAACTGCTGGTGAGCGAAGTCGTCACGAACGCCGTGCGGTATGCCGAACGCCCCATCACGCTAAGGCTGCTGCGCACGGACACCCTGCGCTGCGAGGTCGGTGACGACGTGCCGCAACTGCCGCGGCTGCGGCAGGCACGCGCCACCGACGAGGGCGGGCGCGGGCTGTACCTGGTGAACCGGCTCGCGCGGCGCTGGGGTGCCACCCGCCTGTCGACGGGCAAGGTGGTCTGGTTCGAACTGCCGGTGAGCTGAGAGGCGTTCCGGGAGCCGCCTGCCGCACTTCGCGTCCGGCTCCGCGGCTCCGCGCCTCCGGCCGGTGAGAGGCGACGAGGCGGTCCCTGCACCAGGGGCCGCCTCAGCCGTGACGGCGTCCGACGAGCCGCCCTCAGCCCGGTTTCCGTTCGTCCACGCCGTCCGCTCCCGCGTCGTTGGCCAGCAGAGCGATCTGCACCCGGTTGTTGAGTTTCAGCTTGGTCAGGATGCGCGACACGTGCGTCTTCACCGTGGGCACGCTCATGTACAGCTCCGCCGCGATCTCCGCGTTGGACCTGCCCTTCGCGACGGCGACGGCGACCTCACGTTCGCGCTCCCCCAGGGCGTCCAGCTGCCTGCGTGCCCAGATCGCCCGCTTGTCGCGGTCCGCGCCGCCCGACACCTGCGAGATCAGCTGCCGCGTGACCTCGGGCGACAGCACGGGCTCGCCCGCCGCGACCTTCCGCACGGCCTCCACGATCTCCTCCGGCGAGGTGTCCTTCAGCACGTAGCCGGCCGCGCCCGCCCGCAGGGCCCGCAGTACGTGTGCGTCCGTGTGGAAGGTCGTCAGTGCGATGACCTCGGGCGGCTGTTCACGCCTGCGCAGCGCCTCCGTCGCCTCCAGCCCGTCGACCACCGGCATCCGGATGTCCATGAGCACGACGTCGGGCGAGTGCCGCTCGACGAGCGGCTGCACCTCGCTGCCGTCGGCCGCCTCGCCGACGACGTCGACGTCCGGCGCCCCGCCGAACATCAGCCGCAGCCCTGAACGTACGAGAGGGTCGTCGTCGACGAGCAGCACGCGGATGACGGGGGGTACTGCGGAAGCGTTCACCTATGGGGCCTCGGAATCGATTCGGGTGGGGGGAGGCGGCCGCGGCCCGCTCACAGGGCGGGGTCCGAGGCCGGAGCGGCGGCCTCCAGGTGGCCCCGTCTCGGCGCCCACGGTAGCCAGGCCCGGACGCGGAAATCAGCGCCGAACCGGCCGTATTCCATGCTGCCTCCGGCGAGTTCCGCACGCTCGGTGAGACCGACAAGCCCCTGACCTGCGCCGGGGACGGCCGTCATGGGCGGTTCCGGGGCGAAGTGCGCGAACTCCCGTACGTCGGACGGTGATCGGGGATCGTCCTCGGCCGGGGCGGGATTGCGGACGAGGACGGTCAGGCCCTCCTCCGGGCCGCCGGAGACCGTCACGGTCACGGGCGACCCGGGGGCGTGCTTGCGTGCGTTGGTGAGTGCCTCCTGGACGATGCGGTAGGCCGTACGGCCCACGGCGGGAGGCGGTACCGGCGCGCGGCCGCCGTTCGCGCTGTCGCGCTCTCCGAGGGCGCGCTTCCCGAGGCCGGGCTTTCCGAGACCGGGCTTTCCGAGACCGGGTTTCCTGAGACCGGGCTTTCCGAGACCGCCGAGGGCGCGGTCCGGCGCCCCCGCGGCGGTCTCCACCCGCAGCGTGACGTCCGTGCCCGCCTCTTGCGACTCCTCCGCCAGCCGCGCCAGGTCCGCGAGCACCGGCTGCGGGCGCGCTCCCTCGGACGACGTCGTCCCGCGCAGCACTCCGATGATCTCCCGCAGGTCGTCGAGCGCCTCGTGGGCGCTCTCCCTGATCACACCGGCCGTTCGCCGGATCTCCTCGGCCGGTGCCCCAGGATTGAAGTGCAGCGCTCCCGCGTGCACGCTCAGCAGCGACAGCCGGTGCGCCAGCACGTCGTGCATCTCCCGCGCGATGTCCTCCCTCGCTGCTCGCCGTGCCTCCTCGTGCGCACGCTCGGCCCGCTCGTGCAGGGAGGCGATGAGCTGCCGCCGCGACCTCACGAACAGACCCCAGCCGATCGCCCCCGCCACCAGCGCGAAGTACGTCATGCCTGAGACGGTCCGCGGGTCGTCCAGCTCGGGTCCGCCTGCGAGGAAGAACGGGACCGGTGCGAACGCGATGCCGGCCACCAGGCCCGTCGTACGGAGTGAGCGGCCGGCGGAGACGGTGAAGACGGCGACGATCGTCGCCCCCGTCACGAAGTGCGAGAAGACGCCCGCCAGCAGCAGGGCGACGGCGAGCTGCACCGGCCAGCGGCGCCGCAGGAAGAGCGCGGCGCAGGCGAGCGCCCCGGTCGCCTGGTCGGCGAAGAGCGCGTCGGGAGAGGGGTGTTCGCCGACGAGCACCGCGTCCGCTGTCAGGACGGCGAAGCAGGCCGCGAAGAAGAAGAGACCGATGTCGGCGATCCGGTCGCCTGCGGTACGGGACACGGTCCGGAATGTACGCCCGGACCGCCCGGAACCACAGGGCCGCGTACCTCCCGGAGACCATCGGACGACACCCGGGCCGGTCCGCGCGACTTCCGGTGTACCGGCGCGGGCTCCGGAGCGCCGCCGGACGCACGTCGAGAGGGTCCGCGAGGTTTCGCGGACCCTCTCCGTAGGGCTTGCGGCTCCGGTACGCGGTCGCGTCCGGGCCCGGCCACGCGCGTCCGCCCGGGCGCCGCCTCCGCTCACCGCGGCCGCTCAGGCGGCCAGTTGCGCCTCGGCCTCCAGCGTCGTACCGACTGCCTGGACGACGGCTGCGATCTTGAACGCTTCCTGGACCGTCTCGCGGTCGACGCCCGCCTTGCGCAGCACCTGCTCGTGCGAATCGAGGCACTGCCCACAGGCGTTGATCGCGGAGACGGCGAAGGACCACAGCTCGAAGTCCGCCTTGTCCACGCCGGGGTTGCCGAGGACGTTCATCCGCAGGCCGGCGCGGAGCGTCCCGTACTCGGGGTCGGAGATCAGATGGCGGGTGCGGTAGAAGACGTTGTTCATCGCCATCACCGCGGCGGCGGACTTCGCCGCCTCGTACGCCTCGGGGCTCAGGTTCTCCTTCGCGTCGGGCTCCAGCGCCCGCAGGACGATGCCCGACCGGGAGGCGATGGCGCAGGCCAGCACGGTGCCCCACAGCTGCTGCCGCGGAAGGTCCGAATTGCCTATGACGGAGCCGAGGTTGAGCTTGAGGTCCTTGGCGTACGCCGGGAGGGCCGACTTCAGTTCGTCGAGAGCCACCGCCCGCTCACTCCCCTGCCAGCAGCTCGACGGGGTCGAGGGTCTCCTCGCCCTGCGTCCAGTTGCAGGGGCACAGCTCGTCGGTCTGCAGAGCGTCGAGAACCCGCAGGACCTCCTTGGGGTTACGGCCGACGGACCCGGCTGTGACCATCGTGAACTGGATCTCGTTGTTCTGGTCCACGATGAAGACCGCGCGCTGCGCGAAGCCGTCCGCACCCTGGACGCCGCAGTCCTGCATCAGTTCGTGCTTGGTGTCGGCGAGCATGGGGAAGGGCAGGTCGCGCAGGTCCTCGTGGTCCCTGCGCCAGGCGTGGTGCACGAACTCCGAGTCGCCGGAGACACCGAGGATCTGGGCATCCCGGTCGGCGAACTCCTCCTCCAGCTTGCCGAACGCGGCGATCTCGGTCGGGCACACGAAGGTGAAGTCCTTGGGCCAGAAGAAGACCACTTTCCACTTGCCCTCATGGGTCTTGTGGTGGATCTGCTCGAACTCCCTGCCCTTCTCCAGCGAGACACAAGCGGTCAGTTCGAACTCGGGGAACTTGTCACCGACGGTGAGCAACGTGCACTCCTTGCGCGGAAGAATGCCCAACTTGCGCAGCATTCCTAGGGTCTTGTCGGAACCCACAGTGCCACAAGGCGCATTGATCACAAAAATCGCGCAGACCACTCGCCCGCGACTCCCGAACCCCCGCCGACCAGGGGAAGAGCGGCATGAATGCTCCGTGGGCAGCCCGCTCGTGTGGTCTTCCCGACACCCGGGCCCCCTGCGTCCCACGCCCACCTCTCCGGATGCGCGTCGCCGCCGCGTGGAGCACGCTGGGTCCATGGCTGCGCCGATCGTCGTGCATCCCCCCAGCCCGTCCGGCGGGCGCCGTGTCACCGCCGACGGGCGGATCCTCGGCCTCGCCCACGGCACCCGGGACCTGGCCGAGTTCCTGCGCCGGGCGGGCATGGACATCGGCACTGTCCGGCTCGACGACCCGGAGCTGATCGAGTGGCGCGGGGGCGGCCCTGATGTCTGGCACTGAATTCGCGGGATCGCGGGAAGTGGTTATGCTCCCGACAGGATCCGAGATGCAACCGGCCTGCTTCGTCACTTCGGAGAGGGGAGCTCGTCGTGAGCGAGGCGGAGAAGCCGCAGGCAGATGAGCCGCAGACGGAGAAACCCCGGACGGAGCTGGAGCAGCTGCGCCGGGCCATGGAGACCCGTCCCGTCATCGACCAGGCACACGGCGTGCTGATGGCCACGTACGCGTGCACTCCCGAGGAGGCCTGGCAGGTGCTGAAGACGGCTTCTCAGGAGACCAACACGAAGCTGCACACCGTGGCCGAGGAGATCACCGTCACGACTCAGGGTGAACCGCTGCCCCACCCCATACGGAAAGCGGTCAAGGCCGCACTCTCGGATCTCGGAAAGCTCTGACCCCCGTCCGCCGGTCGGCGTCCTGGGAGCGCACCTGCACGCCGCCGGCCGACGGCACGCAGGCACTTCCCCAACGCCTCTCTGCCGAAGCGGTGAGGCGTGTGTCTGGGTAACCGCGCTCCGGCTTCCTACACCCCCTCACCTGCGGACGGCGCAGCAGAACGTCGCGAACCGGCGGACAGGCGGCGGTCAGGACCGACAGGCCGGGGGGCGGTCGACGGCCTGCTTGAGGACGTCGCAGGTGTACTGGAACTCGTCCATCAGCCGTGTCGCCTCTCCGATGAGGATTCCGTACGGCTCGGAGGGGTCGGCCAGCGGCAGCGAACTCTCCTTGGCGAACTCGGCGAGCCTCTCGTGGCTCTGCTGCGCCTCCTGCGCATAGCTGCACGCCTCCTGCGACCGCTGCGGCAGTTCCTCCTCCTCGATCCGGCTGAAGAGCTCCGTGATCCGCGCGAGGGAGGCGATGAAGTCTCCGTAGCCCGACAGGAATTCGCGGTGCTCGGACCCGCTGTCACCGTCGTGCCACTGGTCGAAGCTGCGCGTCATCGAGGCCACCTGGTACGTGACGCGCTCCAGTGCGTCCACCAGCGCCTGGTAGCCGGTGAACGAAGCGCGGCCGTGGTGCCGTTGCAGCCGGCGGCGAGGGTTGTAGTACATGCTCTCCCAGGCTGTCCGCACGGAGGACTGCGCCTGTTCGGTGAGCGGTCCCAGGTCGGACGCGCGGCGACGCCAGTGCCTGGTGCGCTCCTCGTCCAACTCCCCTTCCCGCAGGGCGGGATGGATGTCTCCGAACAGGTCGCTCAACGTCTTCCCGAGGGTCTGGATGCCGCTCTCCGCACTGCGGTAGCGCATCGGCGGCAGCACCAGCACGTTGACGAGGACGCCCACGCCGCAGCCGATCAGCACGAGCAGGATGATCTGCCCGAGTTGCATGAAGCCCTGGCCGGTGCTGGTGGCGGAGAGGTAGGCGGAGAAGGCGAAGAAGGCCGCCGTCGCGACGTTGGAACCCTGCGAGCCGAGCGGCCGCCACCTGCCGATCGTCAGCGCCGCCAGCGCCATCAGCACGAACGTCAGCAGGTCCGGTCCGCCCAGCAGGCCGAACGCCCCTTGGAGGAACACCCCCAGCGCGACGGCACCGACGTAGCGGAGTGAGTGCAGCAGGGACTGGTAGACGGTCACCTGCATGATCAGGACGGCGGAGAACGGGGCGAACGCCGGACTCTGCGCCTGCATCACGTCGTTGGCGACGTACCAGGAGAGGCCGGCGGCCAGCGCGCTCTTGCCGATGGTGATCAGCGCGTCGCGCTCGTGACCTCCGCCTCTCCCCCCGGCCCGGCGGAACCACTGCCGTGTCCTGGCCACCCTTCCCCGGGCCGCGGGCTCCCTCCGCTGCGGCGCCGCTTCCTCGGACAACGTCTTCCTCCCCTGGACTACGAGCTGTGCTGCCGGCCGCTCCGGCCGGTCTCCTGTACCCACCACGCAGGAAGTGAAGCCGCGGTGCCGCAGGCCACGGCTGACGGGCCGGGTCCGGCATCGCACTCCGGATCGCGCTCCCGCCTCGACGGTTCGCTGCGGGACCACGCGGCCAGGGCGCCGAGCCGGGTCCCCCGCCGTACCCGGGGTACGGCGGGGGACCCGGCTCGGCGCGCGTCAGGCGGCGGCCGGCTCGCGCCCCGCAGCCCGGCCGTCTTCCGCTTCGCGGCGCAGCTTCTCGCACGTGCCGGAGATCAGCCGCGAGACGTGCATCTGGGAGTAGCCGAGCTGCCGGGCGATCTGGGACTGCGTCTGACCGCGGAAGAAACGCAGGAACAGGATCCGGCGCTCGCGTTCCGGCAGGCGGCGCAGCAGGGGCTTGGCCGTCTCCCGCCAGTCGGTCAGTTCGAAGCCCGGCTCGGTGTGGCCCATGCCGTCGAGCAGGGCGAAGCCGTCCCCTTCGCCGCCCCCCACGGGCGCGTCCAGGGAGAGGGACTTGTAGCTTCCCAGCGCCTCCAGGCCCAGCTGCACGTCCTCCTCGCTCAGGCCGCTGTGCTCGGCGACCTGAGCGATCGTCGGCTGCCGGGCGTCCACGCCGGTGCTGAGGGCGCGGACGCTGTTGCGGACCCGGGTGCGCAGGTCCTGGACACGGCGGGGTACGTGCACGTCCCAGGTGTGGTCACGGAAGTGACGCTTCAGCTCGCCCATGATGGTGGGGATCGCGAAGCTCTCGAACGCCACGCCCCTGGACGGGTCGTACCGGTCCACCACCTTGAACAGGCCGAGTGCGGCGACCTGCTCCAGGTCCTCCAGCGGTTCGCCGCGGTTGCGGAACTTGTGGGCCAGGCGGTGCGCCATCGGCAGCCAGGCCGCCACCAGCTTCTCGCGGAGGTCGTCGGCCTCGGGGTGGCCCTTCGGGAGGACCGCCAGCCTCTCGAAGTCGGCAGCCGTGTCGGGGGCGTCGTCGTGCGAATGACGGGGCTGCAAACGAAGTGGCGTCACGGTCATGAGACTGCATCCCTCCCGAAGAACTACGAGCTCAGGTTCCGCGGAAGGACAGGGCGAAGCCACGGAGACTCCCGGCTCGGGCCGTCGCCTCCCGCGGATGTGCCTGCTGTCCGAAGCACTGGGCGTCCGTTTAACCGTCGGCCGGAGATACAAACGTGCCCGTACTGATGCGAAAACCGCCTTCGTGGCGAAAGGGCTCCGGCTCCCGGCCCTGGAACTCCAGTGCCCTAGTGGCCGGCTGCCCGCGTGCGCCGCCGGGCCGGCACCGCGGCCGTCACTCCTGCGATGCGAGGACCTGCGGCGCGACTTCCCGCACGCGCGTCCTGATCCACTCCAGCTGCGTGCGGATCTCCTCGTCCAGGCCGGCCACCTCGTCGAGGAGCTCTCTGTCCCGTACGGCCTGGGCGGCCTGTTTCAGCAGCGTCAGATGGACGGCGGCGGGCTGGGCCTTGAGATACAGCTCCCTCAAGTCCCGCAGGAGGAGCAGCCCTTGGGAGGGACGGCGCCCGGTGAGCGCGGCGAGTCTCTGCTGCAGCGAGTCGGCTGCCGCTGCGAGGGCGTCGGAGGCGCCTCGGTCCGGGAGTTCCTCGTCGTAGCGCCGGGCGAGGCGGCGGACTCGCCGGGCGCACTGCTCGCACTGCTGGGCGAGGGCACGGCACGGGTAGTGGGTCCCCTCGTCGGCCTCCTGGCGTTCGGCGACCTTGCGGAAGGCGCGGGCGAGGTCTGCTTCGGCGTCGTGCAGTCCGGCCAGAATCATGACGATCTTGTCCATGGCCGCACACCTCCTGCCGCCCCACCGGCCACCGGGTACCGCTCGGCACGCGCCCGCCACAGCTTTCCGGCGGAGTACGGCCCCGTCCTGCTCCATAGGTCACATGTCCGGCCGAACACGGTTCCCCTCGCTTCACGGTCGACGTGGCAGCAGCCCCCCAGTCGCAGCGCGGGTGTTCTGCCGGTTCCCCCGATGTACGCGAACAAACGCCGACCGCCCAGAAGAGCGGGCTGCTGCTGTCTCCGGGCCGGGGTCTTCGCCTGGTCAGCCGGTCAGCCGGGCACCGACGGCGAAGGTGTTGCCGGATGCGAGGGCCTCCACCACGTCAGCGCCGTGCACCTGACCGCCGTCGCCGCGCTGGAAGACGAGCAGGACGCTGCCTGTCGTGCGGACCATCTCGCACCACTCGGGCGGTGTCGTGACCGTGCCGGTGATATGGGTCACGCCCTTGAAGTCGATCTCGTAGGTGCCGTCGAGGGGAAGGCGGACGGTCCAGTCGGGGTGGGTGACCATCTGGAACCTGCTGAAGTCCCTGAGCGGTTCGAAGCCGGCTTCCAGCAGCACCTGCTCGATCGGGGAGGGGGCGTCGGGGATGCCGCCGACGGCCTGGACGGCCGTGTACCGGGGACGCATCCCGACGACGGGGAAGGGCTGCCGGCCGAACTTCAGCGCTATCGCCTTGGCTCTGAACTCGAGGTCTGCGTCCATGGCGTGAGGTTATGCCAGGGGCACGGCCGAGAGTCCGCGAGCCTCCTGCTACTTTGCAACTTAGGTAAGCCTTGCTTAAATGGCTCCGCCTGGTGCGCCGCACCGCCGGCGCACCCGACCTGTCCGTCAGCCCACCGGGAGACAGCATGTTCGCCTCCGCCCGAAGCCGAACTCTCATAGCGGGAGCGGCCGTTCCGCTGCTGGCAGCAGTCGCCCTGACCGGCTGCGCGGAGAAGTCGAAGGCCGGCGGGAAGGGTGGTGTGCAGGTCACCGCGGACGACAAGGCGTGCAAGGTCTCGGACGACGAGTTCCCGGCGGGGAACGTGAAGCTCCAGGTCGAGAACAAGGGCACCAAGGTCACCGAGGTCTACGTCTACGCGCCCGGCGACCGCATCGTCACCGAGCGGGAGAACATAGGCCCCGGCACCAAGGCCGAGATCACCACCGAGATCAAGGCGGGCAAGTACGAGATCGCCTGCAAGCCCGGCATGAAGGGCGACGGCATCCGCCAGAAGGTGACCGCGAGCGGCAAGGGCGCGGCCGTCGAGCGTGATCCCAAGCTGGACGCCGCCGTCGCCGCGTACCGCACCTACGTGCAGAAGCAGGCCGACGAAACGGTGCCCGCCGCGCAGAAGTTCGCGGACGCCGTCGAGGACGGGGACGTCGCGGCGGCGAAGAAGGAGTACGCCGTCTCCCGCATCGGCTGGGAGCGCACCGAGCCCGTCGCGGAGTCCTTCGGCGACATCGACCCCAAGGTCGACGTGCGCGTGGACGGCCTGGAGGAAGGCCAGAAGTGGACGGGCTGGCACAGGCTGGAGAAGTCCCTGTGGGAGGAGAAGAAGCTCTCCGCGGAGGACAAGAAGCTCGCCGGACGTCTGATGAAGGACCTCAAGGACTGGCGCGACCGCGTGGGCAAGGCCGAGATCACCCCCACCAGCATGGCCAACGGCGCCAAGGAACTCCTCGACGAGGTGGCGACCGGCAAGGTCACCGGTGAGGAGGAGCGCTACAGCCACACCGACCTGGTCGACTTCCAGGCCAACGTCGACGGCGCCGAGAAGGCCTACGAACTGCTCAAGCCGGTGGCGGCCGAGAAGGACGCCCAGCTGGCGAAAGACCTGGACAAGCAGTTCGCCGCGATCGGCAAGCTGCTGGACGAACACCGCGAGGGCGACGGGTTCGTCGCGTACGACACCGTCGGCAAGAGCGACCGCAAGAAGCTCTCGAACGGCGTGAACGCGCTGGCCGAACCGCTCTCGCGGCTCGCCGCGGCAGTCGCTTCATGAGGGGCCGGCCGTGACGGAGAACTCCCAGGACCAGAGCCCCGGACCGGACTCCGGGGAACACACCGGCGCACCGGGCGACCGGGGAGCCGAAGAGCGGCGCCCCGCTCGCCCGGGCCGCCGCGCCCTGCTCGGCTGGGGCGGCGCGGGACTGGCGCTCGGTGCCGCGACGGCGGGCGGTACGGCCGCGGCGCTCGGGTACGGAGGCGACGCCGGGTCCGTCGCCGCGGTTTCCGCCGGCGCAGTGCCCTTCCACGGCGAGCACCAGGCCGGCATCGCCACCCCCGTACAGGACCGGCTGCACTTCGCCGCGTTCGACGTCCTCACGGAGGACCGTGCGGCGCTGACGGACCTGCTTCAGCGGTGGACGCGCGCCGCTGCCCGGATGACGGCCGGCGACACGGTCGGCACGGGAGCGGTCGGCGGCCCGCCCGAAGCACCGCCCGACGACACCGGAGAGGCCCTGGGCCTGAAGCCCTCCCGGCTCACGCTCACCTTCGGCATAGGACCGTCCCTCTTCGAGAACGCCCAGGGCGAGGACCGCTTCGGCATAGGGAAGCGGCGCCCCGCCGCTCTGGAAGACCTGCCCCACTTCCCCGGCGACGACCTCGACGGCAAGCGCAGCGGCGGCGACCTGTGCGTGCAGGCGTGTGCGGACGATCCCCAGGTCGCGGTGCACGCCATCCGCAACCTGGCGCGCATCGGCTTCGGCAGGGTGGCCGTCCGCTGGTCGCAGCTCGGCTTCGGCAAGACCTCGTCCACGACGCCCATGGCCCAGACCCCGCGCAACCTCTTCGGCTTCAAGGACGGCACCCGCAACATCTCCGGCGACGACGAGGCCGCACTGAAGCGGCACGTGTGGGCGGCGGAGAAGGACGGTGCGGAGTGGATGGCGGGCGGCTCCTACCTCGTCGCACGCCGGATCCGGATGAACATCGAGATCTGGGACCGTACTCCGCTGGCCGAGCAGGAGATGATGATCGGCCGCAGCAAGGGCGAGGGCGCTCCGGCGGGCCGCCGCCACGAACGCGACCCCGTGCGGCTCTCCGCGATGGCACCCGTCGCACACGTGAAACTGGCGCATCCGGACACCAACAACGGCATCCGCATCCTGCGCCGCGGCTACAACTTCACCGACGGCACGGACGGACTCGGCCGTCTGGAGGCGGGGCTGTTCTTCCTCGCCTACCAGCGGGACGTGCGGGAGGGCTTCATCCCGCTCCAACAGCGCCTCGCCCGCGAGGACAAGGAACTCAACGAGTACATCCGGCACGTGGGTTCAGCGGTGTTCGCGGTGCCGCCGGGTGTCCGCGACTCCGGCGACTGGTGGGCCCGGCGTCTCTTCTCCTGAACTCCACCCGGAAGGAACACGTCGTGTTCGGCAACTACCTGATCGGTCTGCGCGAGGGGCTGGAGGCCAGCCTCGTCGTGTGCATCCTCGTCGCCTACCTCGTCAAGACCGACAACCGTGCGAAGCTTCTGCCCGTCTGGGCGGGGGTGGGCATCGCGGCCGGTGTGAGCCTGGCCTTCGGGGCAGGGCTCCAATTCGGCACGCAGGAGCTGACGTTCACCGCCCAGGAGGCGATCGGCGGCTCGCTCTCGATCGCCGCCGTGGGCCTGGTGACGTGGATGGTCTTCTGGATGCGGCGTACCGCCCGGTATCTGAAGGCGGAGCTGGAGGGCCGCCTCGACGCGGCTCTGTCCATGGGTACGGGCGCCCTGGTCGCGACGGCGTTCCTCGCCGTCGGACGAGAAGGCATCGAGACGTCGCTGTTCGTGTGGAGGTCCGTGGACGCCGCCGACGACGGGGTCCGGCCGCTGGTCGGGGCGCTGCTGGGCATCGTCACAGCCGTCGTCATGGGCTGGCTGTTCTACCGGGGCGCGCTGAGGATCAACCTGGCCCGCTTCTTCACATGGACGGGCGGACTGCTGATCGTCGTGGCGGCGGGCGTCCTCGCCTACGGTGTGCACGACCTTCAGGAGGCGCGTTTCCTCGGCGGTCTGGAGAACAAGGCGTTCGACGTCAGTTCCGCGGTCCCCGCGGACAGTTGGTACGGCATCCTGCTGAAGGGCACGGTCAACTTCCAGCCCGACCCGACCGTCGTCCAGGCGTGGGTGTGGACGCTCTACCTGGTGCCCGTGCTCTTCCTGTTCCTGCGCAGGCAGAAGCCGTCGCGGGAGGTGGGTTCCGGAGACCGCGCAGGGCGGTCCACGGCCCGGGCCGGACATGAGGAACCCGTGCGCTGAGCACTGCGCGGGCCCGAAGGGCCCGAGCACCGCGCGGGCCCGAAGGGCCCCACGTCGGCGGTGTCGCGTACACAATGAACACGTGGCCCCTCCACCCCGCCGCCCGCAGCCCCCTGCTCCGGCGGAACTGCCCGACGGCCTGCGGCAGGCACTCCTGCAGGCCGACCCGGCTCTGGGCCGGCTCCACGCCCCGGAGGAGACCTGCGCGGGCCTGCGCCGCCTCGGTTACGCCGCACGGCACGGACGGACCGGCGGCACTCACCTCACCCTCGCCGGCTGGGACGTCCGCGCCGAGCTCTCCGGCACACCCCGTACGGACACCACCGCGTTCACCCCCGCCACCGGCCACGAAGCCCTCGACGACGGGCAGGTCCACGCTCGTACCGCCGAACGCGCCTGGGCGTCGCTCCTGGAGATCCGCCGCGTCACGGCCGAGGACATGGGACTGCCCGCCGAATGGGAGCGGCAACGCCCCCTGCACGCGGTCTCCCTCGCCCTGCAGGCCTCCGGCCTGCCGCCCGCGGCCATCGGCAGCGCCCGCCGCTGCCTCCGCAGCGGCTACCAGGTCTCCCGGGGGCCGGCTGCTCCGCGATCCGTACGCGTCGACTGGCGGCAGCGACCCGGCAGCGACGACCCGTCACCGCGCGAAGGCCTGGCCACGTGCCAGGACGTGCTGGCCGCCCGGGGCTGGTCGTCCGACCAGTACCTCGACGCCCGCCACCGCCCCTACCTCGTCGCCGGGCCCCACAACGAGACGGCCCCGCTCCTCTAGGTGTATTGACCTGATGCGTTGTTCACACGGCTGATCGGTGGCTTGCCTCCGAGTGCT